>NZ_CP013630.1:3115000-3725000 GCF_001664485.1 Rhizobium sp. N324
TCCCCCGTCGTGCCGTCGCCGCGTGTGGCAGCCGTCACCAGCCTGCCGTTTTCGTAACGGATCGACATCGACAGGCCGTCGATCTTCGGCTCGGCGGTAAAGGCGATCGACTGGTCCGGCAGACGGCCGAGGAAGCGATAGACGCCGGCGACGAAATCCTGCACGTCCTCCTGCGAAAACGTGTTGTCGAGCGACAGCATCGGCCGCGCATGGACGACGGGCGAGAAGGTGACGGAAGGCGCAGCACCCACCCGCCGCGACGGGCTATCCCCGCGGACCAGCTCGGGAAACCGCACTTCCAGCGCATCGTTTCGGCGCTTCAGCGCGTCGTAATCGGCATCCGAAATCTCCGGCCGGTCCTTGCCATGGTAGAGCGCGTCGTGATGCGCGATCTCCCTTGCCAGCCGCTCAAGCTCGGCGGCAGCTTCTTCGATCGTCAACGTGTCGACGGCGGAACCTTCGGTGGACATGGAACATCACTCCAGAGAATCTGGCATTGTTTTTAGAGCAAAATTGCCGGATGAAAAGAGAGGGGGAAGATGCCGCGTCGGGAAGTTTCTCTATTCTCAGTCCCAGGCATGACGCAGCCAGAGCTCGCAGGATGCAGCGCTTGGCATGCCGGATGGTCCCATCCATCGGACAGGGCCGCCGACCTCTCTACCCTCATCCCTGTGCCTGTCACAGGGATCCAGCCACGGCGCGTCTGCGCCGTGAATGACTCACGACAGGCAAGGAGCTTCCGCGCCCAAAGGCTTGGGCGTGCTGGATCCCTGTGACGAGCACAGGGATGAGGGAGATTGAGGTGAGCGTTCGCGCAAAATTTCAAGCCAGGGGAACGCTCATCACCGCCGTCGACCGAGGCAACGGCGAACACTGCCTTCAGCGTCAGGAGGAAGTGGTACAGCTCGCCGCACTCCCCGCCCTATTCCCACTCCCGCGCGTTGCGCAGCCGAATACCGCTGACATGCAGGCCCGTGTTCCACAGATCCTTCAGCGGCCGGAGACTATCGACCACCCGAAGTTCCACCCCACGCGGCGCAAACTCCCGATCGAGCCGTGATATGGCAATCCGCTCCGTCGGAATGACGCGCCGGCGGCACACCCACATGCCCGCATCGCCGAGGTCTTCGAAATCCTCAGCCGGCATCTCATAACGATGGATCGTCTCTGCCTCGAGCCTTTCCAACCAATGGCGTTCGACGAAGGCGACAGCGCGCCAATCACCGAGCCAGCGCCGCCGTTCGGCCTCCGACGTATCCGGCGTTGCCCAGATCAGGATGCGCGGGCAGTCGCGCGGGAAGAGATACATGAAGTCATGATCGCCATCGATCGCCCAGACGAGCGGGCCGTTCAGCCATTCCTGGCCGGCGGGGCGAATGGAGGGGATGCGGACCGGGCGCGGTTCGAACACGGCAATATCGGGATCATCGCTGAAATGGAAAAGACGCATCGTAAGAGATCACCGCTGATCGAGTGATACGCATAATGTGGATCGGAATGCCTGTCACGGCGGCCGGTCTGGCGATCAGCCGTTGCCGGCCAGCAGCCGCTTCGCGGCCGCCCTCGCCTCTTCGGTCACCGAAGCCCCGGCCAGCATCCGGGCGATTTCTTCGGTGCGGTCCGTCTGCGCCATCGTCGCCACGCGCGTGGCGATCTTTTCAGATCCCTCGGCCGCCGGCCCCTTGGAGATCAGGAGGTGCGTCGCCGCCCTTGCGGCGACCTGCGGGGCATGCGTGACCGACAGCACCTGCACCCGCTCCGACAGCCGCTTCAGCCGCTGGCCGATCGCATCGGCCACCGCCCCGCCGACGCCAGTGTCGATTTCGTCGAAGACGAGTGTAGGCGCCGATCCGCGATCGGCGAGCGCCACCTTCAGCGCCAGCAGGAAACGCGACAGCTCGCCGCCGGAGGCGACCTTCATGATCGATCCCGGCCGCGTGCCCGGATTGGTCTGGACATGGAACTCGACGACGTCGATGCCTTCGGCAAGCGCCTCCCGCGCATCCGTGGTGATCTCGACCATGAACCGGGCGCGTTCAAGCTTCAACGCCGGCAGCTCCGTCATGACGGCGGCAGCCAGCGCGGTGCCGGCGTGATGGCGCTTGTCGGAGAGCGAGCGCGCCGCGGTATCGTAATTCTCGTGCGCTAGGCCGACCTCGGCTTCGAGCCTGGCAAGCCTCTCCTCGCCCGCGTCGAGGTCGGCCAGATCGGCGATCATCCGGACGGCAAGCGCCGGCAGCTCGGTGACGGGCACGGAATATTTGCGCGAGGCGGCCCTGAGCGCGAAAAGCCGCTCCTCCACCCGCTCCAATTCCCTCGGATCGTATTCGGTCTTGCGCAACGCCGCCTCGACTTCCATCTGGGCGTTGGAAAGCTGGTCGAGCGCGGCATCGAGCAGCGTCACGGTGTCTTCGAGCAGGCCGGGCGCCTCATGGCTCTTACGCTCCAGCCGGCGCACCAGCGAGGCGATATGCGGCACCGGCGAGGCATTGCCGTTCAGGAACTCGGATGCCTCGGCAATATCGCCGGCGATCCGCTCGGCCTTCATCATCTTCTGCCGGCGGTCCGCGAGTTCGTCCTCCTCACCATCCTGCGGCGAGAGCTTCTCCAGCTCCTCGACGGAGGAGCGAAGATAATCGGCTTCGCGCGCCGCGCCTTCCACCTTCTCGCGGTGCTTCTTCAGCGCCCGCTCGCTGTCGCGCCACAGGCGATACAGCCGGGAAACCTCCGAAACCTCATCGGTAAGACCGGCGAAGGCATCCAGTAGCGTGCGGTGGGCATTGGTGTCGACAAGGGCGCGGTCGTCATGCTGGCCATGGATTTCGACCAGCAGCTGGCCGGCCTGGCGCATCAGCTGCACGCTGACCGGCTGGTCGTTGACATAGGCCTTGGTGCGCCCGTCCGCCGATTGCTGGCGGCGGAATATCAGGTCGCCCTCATCATCGATGCCGTTTTCACGCAGCAGCTTGCGAGCGCCGTGATCCATGCCGACGTCGAACACCGCCGTCACCTGGCCCTTGTCCTCGCCGTGGCGCACCAGGCCGCCGTCGCCACGCCCACCGAGCGCCAGCGACAGGCTGTCGAGCAGTATGGATTTGCCCGCCCCGGTTTCGCCCGTCAGCACGGAGAGGCCGGTCTCGAAGGCAAGATCCAGCCGCTCGATCAGGACGATATCGCGGATCGAAAGCTGGATCAGCATTGGCCTCAGGAACCGAGAAGAAGTTTCTTGCCTGCCGCAGCGATCCACGAGCCCTTGTTCTCACGCGGCTCGGCACCGCCGCTCTGCAGCAGCTTGTAGGAATCGGCGTACCACTGGCTGTCGGGATAATTGTGGCCGAGAACGGCAGCCGCCGTCTGCGCCTCTTCGACGATACCCATGGAATAATAAGCTTCGACGAGACGCGCCAGGGCCTCTTCGATCTGGTTCGTGTTCGGATATTTCTCGACGACGATGCGGAAGCGCGAGATCGCGGCGAGATATTCCTTCCGC
This sequence comes from Rhizobium sp. N324, assembly GCF_001664485.1. Classification (NCBI taxonomy): domain Bacteria; kingdom Pseudomonadati; phylum Pseudomonadota; class Alphaproteobacteria; order Hyphomicrobiales; family Rhizobiaceae; genus Rhizobium; species Rhizobium sp. N324. Next base: position 3,118,491 of record NZ_CP013630.1, read on the forward strand.
TCCATATAGTAGCGGCCGATCTGCATTTCCTTGCCGGCGAGCTGGTCGCGCGCAAAGCGGATCTTCGCCTGCGCGTCGTCGACATATTCGGAGTTCGGATAGTTGTCGATGACCGCCTGCATCGCTTCGATCGTCTTGGCCGAGGCGCGCTGGTCCTGCGTCACGTCGACGATCTGTTTGGAATAGGTGAGACCGATGAGATACTGCACATAGGCAGCATCCTGCGATTTCGGATATTGCGACATATAGCGGTTGCCTGAGGCAAGCGCATCGTCGAGGCGGCCCTGGCGGTATTTGACGAAGGTGCTCATCACAAGCGCCTTGCGCGCCCATTCGGAGAACGGGTTCTCGCGGTCGATCGCGTCGAACTTGCGCGCCGCTTCCGCCATGTTGCCGGCCTTCATATTGGCAAGGCCCTGGGTGTAGAGTACGTCAGGCGGATCGGTTTCGAGGCCGAGTTTGGTGATGTCGATATCGGGATCCGACTGGCAACCGGATATCGAGGCGCCTGCGCTGAGCACCAGAAGCGATGCGAACAAAGCACGCGCTGTCTTCATCATACCTTCAGATCCTGCATAACCCATTCGAAAGAACCCCACTGCCGCCGCTCGCTCCACGGCAGCCACGCCTCGCTGGCGTTTCTAGCCATAAATGTGCATCAAGAGCAACGCAATGATAAGGCATTAACGCATTTTTGTGGCAGCAGCCGGGGAATGACTGGCTTTTCCTCTTCTTCCCGGACCTGTGGCAGGAAAGCATCTGCCCCCGCGCACATAAAAAAACCGCCTCCGGGAAAGAGGCGGCCTGGTCTTAAGAATGTGCTGGAGGTCATGCCGACCAGGGAGCGAATTCCGAAGCGCTGACCGCGATCATTTCGCGGGCGGCAACGCGCTGGCGTGGCGTCGACGTCTCCACAACCTCATAGGCGGAGGGATCGGCGAGCAGCGCCTTCAGCGCATTGGCATTCATCTTGTGACCGCCGCGATAGGAACGGTAGCAGCCGATGAACGGGGCGCCGGCAAGCGACAGATCGCCGACGGCATCGAGCGTCTTGTGGCGAACGAATTCGTCCTTGGCGTAACGCAGCCCTTCGACGTTGATGACGGTGTTGTCGTCAGAGATGACGACGGAATTTTCGAGCGAGGAGCCAAGCGCATGGCCCGAGGCCCAGAGCCGCTCGACATCGCGCATGAAGCCGAAGGTGCGGGCACGGGAAAGCTCGGCCTTGAAGACGGCGGCGGTCATGTCACCGGCCCATTTCTGCCGGCCGATCAGCGGGCAGTCGAAATCGATCTCGACTTCGAAGCGCGTGCCGTCATAAGGACGGAATTCGCTCCAGGAGCCGCCATGCTCGATACGCACCGGCTTGGTGATACGGATATAGCGGCGTTTGACGCCGAGCGAGACGAGGCCCACCTGCTCGATCGCCTCGACGAAGGGCAGCGAGCTGCCGTCCATAATCGGCATTTCCGCGCCCTGCACCTCGATCACGACATTATCGAGGCCGAGCGCATAGATCGCCGCCATGACATGCTCGATCGTCGCGACCGAATGGGCCGGCGAGAAACCAAGCACGGTGCAGAGGTCGGTATTGCCGACCTGCGAGGAGACGGCCTTCAGTTCGGTGATGTCGCCATTGGCATGCAGGCGCTGGAAAACGACGCCGGTATCCGATTCGGCCGGGTTCAGCGTGATCGAAACATTCGCGCCCGAATGGACGCCGATGCCCGAAAGCGTCACGGGACGCGATACCGTCGTTTGAAAACCCAGCAAGCCAATTGCCATAAATTCTGCCTTTATTCTTCCGCGCCTGCAGTCTGCCCAGTCGGCGCGGTCATCGTTTCATTCTGTACAAGGAGCCCGTCGAAAGGACACCTGGGGCAGTTTCCTTACATCATACTTACGTGCGCCGGCGCTCCAATCCAAATCACTGTTTCTTTCGCTTTGTTACGAAGTCACGCGATTGAAATCGCTTGCGAATCACCAGCCGAAAAACAGCAATGCCCGGGACCTTGATCCCGGGCATGAACGGTACTGAGTGAGCGGCTTAGTTCGACTGGCGACGCAGGAATGCCGGGATTTCCAGCTGGTCGTCTTCCTGCATCATCCGGGCCTGCGGAACCGCCCGGCCCTGGTCGTCGAGATTGCCGCGGCGCGGTGCGTAGAGGCTTGCCTCGGGCGACAGCGGACGGCGCTGCTGCGAAGCGGCCGGCGGTGCCGCAGTCATGTCGGCGGCAACGGCTTCGTCGTCGCGGCGGCCAAGCGAATTGGTGATTCGCTTCAGCAGGCCCATCGGACCGCGCTCTTCTACTGCATGCGCCGAAGCCGGCTGCGTGCGGTGGTCGAGTTCGGCCTGGACGACCGGCGGGAAATCCTCGACCTTCGGCATGCGCATCGGTTCGGCCGCCTGGCGGATGATCGGCTCCTGCCGGACCGGCTGCTGCTGGACGGGCTGGCTCATGACCGGCTGGCTCATGACGGACGCCGGAGCCTGCTGCTGAACCTGCGGACGCATTGCCGGAGCTTCCGGTGCAGGCGCGAAGATCTTGCTCTGCGGACGGAAGGTTTCCTGCTGTACCACCGGCTGCTGCACCGGGGCGCTGGCACGCGGGGCCGGGAATTCGAGTTCGCGTTCCATCTCGGCTTCACGGATGGTCTGCGCGATCGGATCCACGGCCTTCGGTGCCTGCATCACGGGGGCAGGCTGAACTGCGGCCGCTGCCGGAGCAACAGCCGCGGAGGGACGGATAGCAGGCCGTGCGACCGGCTGCAGGTTGCGCTCGGCGGCTTCGCTGATCGCCCGATCGATGCCGGTTGCGACGACCGAGACGCGGATGATGCCTTCAAGCGATTCGTCGAAGGTGGCGCCGAGGATGATGTTGGCGTCGGGATCGACTTCCTCGCGGATGCGGGTCGCGGCTTCGTCGACTTCGAAGAGGGTAAGGTCGCGGCCGCCGGTGATGGAGATCAGCAGGCCCTGGGCGCCCTTCATCGAGGTCTCGTCGAGCAGCGGGTTGGCGATTGCAGCCTCGGCGGCCTGCAGCGCGCGGCCGGAGCCGGAAGCCTCGCCGGTGCCCATCATCGCGCGGCCCATTTCGCGCATCACCGAGCGTACGTCGGCGAAGTCGAGGTTGATGAGACCTTCCTTCACCATCAGGTCGGTGATGCAGGCAACGCCCGAATAGAGGACCTGGTCGGCCATCGCGAAGGCATCGGCGAAGGTCGTCTTGTCGTTGGCAATGCGGAAGAGGTTCTGGTTCGGAATGACGATCAGCGTATCGACAGACTTCTGCAGCTCCTGGATGCCCATCTCGGCCAGGCGCATGCGGCGCCCGCCTTCGAAATGGAACGGCTTGGTGACGACGCCGACCGTCAGGATGCCTTTGTTGCGGGCGGCCTGTGCGACGACGGGCGCTGCACCCGTGCCGGTGCCGCCGCCCATGCCGGCGGTGACGAAGCACATATGCGTGCCGTTCAGGTGATCGATGATCTCGTCGATGCACTCTTCGGCGGCCGCGCGGCCGACTTCCGGCTGCGAACCTGCGCCGAGGCCTTCGGTGACGTTGGCGCCGAGCTGGATGACCCGTTCGGCCTTCGTCATGGTCAGCGCCTGGGCATCCGTGTTGGCGACGACGAAGTCGACGCCCTGGAGACCGGCGGTGATCATGTTATTGACGGCGTTGCCGCCACCGCCGCCGACGCCGAATACGGTGATGCGCGGCTTCAGCTCTGTGATGTCAGGCTTTTGCAGCTTGATGGTCATGGTACCTGTTCCTTCTCTCTCTGGCCGCATCGCCACGCCGGCCAATCACTCAATTTCAGAAGCTTTCCTTCAGCCACTGGCCCATCCGGGCTATGCGGCTGTTATTTCCTCCAAGCGACATGAGCAGACCGCTCTGTGACGCATGTGTCTCCATGTCCGCGACCTGCGGATAGATCATCAGCCCGACAGCCGTCGAAAAAGCCGGGCCTTTGGCCGCCGTCGGCAGTCCCGAGACGCCCATCGGACGGCCGATGCGGACGTTGCGGGCAAGGATGCGCCGCGCCACATCGGCAAGGCCTGTCAGCTGGCTTGCGCCGCCGGTCAGGACGACGCGCTTGCCGACGATCGGGCTGAAGCCGGAGCGCTGGATGCGGTCGCGGATCAGTTCCATCGTCTCTTCGATTCGGGCCGAAACGATGCGCGAAACCAGCGCCCGCGGCACCTGTGACGGCTGGTCGCGATCGTCCTCGCCGATCGGCGGGATCGAGATCAGCTCGCGCTCGTCGGAAGAATTCGAAAGGGCCGTGGCATGAACGACCTTCAAACGCTCCGCATCCTCGATGCGGGTCGAAAGGCCGCGCGCCAGATCGGTGGTCACGTGATGGCCGCCGAGGCCGACGGCGTCGGTATGAACGAGCTTGCCTTCGGCAAAGACCGAGATCGTCGTCGTGCCGCCGCCCATGTCGATCGCCGCGCAGCCAAGCTCGACCTCGTCGTCGACGAGAGCCGCAAGGCCCGATGCATAGGGCGTCGCAACGATGCCTTCGACCGACAGGTGCGCACGGTTGACGCTGAGCTCAAGGTTCTTCAGTGCCGAGCGCTCCGCCGTCACGACATGCATGTCGACGCCGAGCGCATCGCCGTACATTGCCAGCGGATCGCGGATGCCGCGCTCGCCGTCGAGCGAAAAGCCGGTCGCCAGCGAATGCAGCACCGAACGGTCCTGGCGCAGCGACTGCTGGCAGGCGGCCGACAGCACCTTCTTCAAATCGTTGAGTTCGACTTCCTGGCCGCCGAGATCGATCGTCGCCGTGTAGATATCGCTGCCGAGACGGCCGGCCGTCAGATTGACGATCAAGCTCTCGACAGTCAGCCCCGCCATGCGCTCCGCCGCGTCGACGGCGAGTCGGATGACGCCTTCCAGCGCGTCGAGATCGGCGATCACGCCGGTCTTGATGCCGCGGGACCTCTGGTGGCCGATGCCGATGATCTCGATATTGTGCGTGCGGCCCGGCAGGATCTGGCTTTCCTCGCGCGGCGTCAGCCGGCCGATCATGCAGACGACCTTGGTCGAGCCGATGTCGAGCACCGAAACGACATGCGACCGCTTCGACGAAAGCGGCTTCAGGCGCGGCAATCCGAAATGGGACGAACCGAACAAGCTCATATATTCTGCCCCGTCTTCTTCAATTCTTTCGTGCGCTCCGTCACAGCCGTCTGCCGGCGCACTGCGGCCTCCGGCGTCAGCTGGATCGCGGTTCTGTCGGACAGCCTGAGATCGACCGCGGCAATGTCGCGCTCCAGGAGCTGATGCTCCTTGTCGAACTTCGAAAGCGTCGCCAGCGCCTGGTCGATACCCTCTTCCGGCAGCTTGACGACGACGCCGTTATCCATGTGCAGGTCCCAGCGACGGCCCGATATCCAGACATAGGCCTTTACGCGGGCCTTCACGTCGGGCCACTTCGAGAAGGCCTCGTCGAGCGACGCCGCCGCCGTTTCGGCATCGCGGCCGACGACCAGCGGCAGCGCCGAAAACTTGTTGTCGCGCAGCGGCGCAATGACGCTGCCGTTCTTCTCGATCAGCGAAAGCTCCTGCCCGTGCTGCCAGATCGCATAGGCCTGACGCTCTTTGAGCTTCACCTCGATCGTCTTCGGATAGATCTTGCGGACTTCGACATTTTCGACCCAGGGCAGATGCGCGATCTTCCGGCGCGCCGCATCGACGTCGAGGGCGACCAGCGAGGTCGTGCCGTCGAGGCCGATCAGTTGCAGGATTTCGATTTCGGACGTCTCCGAATTGCCGGAGACCTTCACATCTTCGATCGCAAAACCCGCCGCCGTCGTCGTCGCCTGCGCGACGGCTTCGGTGTGGCCGCCGAGCGACATGCCGTAAAGCCCGGTCGCAGCCAGGAATGCGACCGCCGAAATGGTGCCCGTATGGGCCGGAATGTAGATGCGGCCACTGCCGAGGCTGATCAGGAAACGGGTGACACGGCGCAGCGGACGCGGCAGCACGAATCGCTCCTCGGCTTCCATGACCGGAAGCACGGCATGATGGCTGGGGCGCCCTATCCTCTTGACCGTCAACGCAAACAAGACGCGTCCTCCACCATCCACCGGAGAAACTCACCAAAGGAATAGCCGGCATGGCCGGCCATTTCGGGCACAAGCGAGGTTGGAGTCATGCCTGGCTGGGTATTGACTTCCAGCCAGATGATTTCGCCGTCTTCGGAGAAACGATCGTCGTAACGAAAGTCGGACCGACTGACGCCGCGACAACCGATTGCCTGATGCGCCCTTAGAGCCAATATTTGTATTTTTTGGTAAATATTCGGTGAAATTTTCGCCGGGATGACGTGTTTTGAACCGCCCGCCGCATACTTGGAATCGTAATCATAAAAATTGTGTCCCTGCGGCACCACCTCGGTGACGCCGAGCGCCGTCTCGCCCATGACGCCGCAGGTGAGTTCGCGACCATGGACATAGCGCTCGACCAGCACTTCTTCGCCGTAGCGCCACTCGGACGAACTGACCACCTGGGGCGGATGCGCCTGATCTTCCGTGACGATCACGACACCGAAGCTCGACCCCTCCCGGACAGGCTTCACCACATAGGGCGGCTTCATCGGATGCGTCGAGGGAAAAGCGAAACGGTTGACCACCTGCGATTCGGCGACCGGAATGCCGGCCGCGGCAGCGACAAGCTTGGCCTTGTCCTTATCCATCGCCAGCGCCGAGGCAAGCACGCCCGAATGGGTATAGGGGATCTCGAGATATTCGAGAATGCCCTGAATGGTGCCGTCCTCGCCGAACGGGCCATGCAGCGCATTGAAGACCACATCGGGCTTCAGCGCCGCAAGCTTTTCGGAAACATCGCGCGCCACGTCGATACGCGTCACGTCGAAGCCTTCCGCTTCGAGAGCTTCTGCGCAAGCCTTTCCCGAGGAAAGGCTGACAGGCCTTTCCGAGGAAAATCCGCCCATCAGGACAGCGACATGCTTGCGACTCATCAACACCCCCAAAAATAACTTTCATTCTCGAAATCGACGCTTGCGCGAAGCTTTCGGCGCCGTTTCAGGCCTTTGTCCGACCCGCATGCATTAGAGCATCATTATGGTTAATGAAGTGTTTACTTTCGTTAACTTCATCTTGCCCAGCGCGGCATTTGTCCCTGCTGCCGACTTCAATTTTCCGAGCTTCGCTTCTCGGCCGATCGATCACAACGGAAAGATCCAGCGTTGAAAAACCATGCGGGCTCAACGAGATAATCTCAAGTCTTGCAGTCAGTCGGCGTCGTCGATGAACTTCCATGCGAGGGAGACTGCTGTCCTGGGACAGCCGTGACGGCCACCAGCGTGGCTTTTTTATTGATGCGGTCGGCACTTCCGGCTAACCGGAGCACTCAAGAGAAAGCGGGAGCAGATCATGCGATGCTTCATTACCGGCGCGGCCGGCTTTGTCGGTGGGCCTCTTGTCGAAAGACTGCAGGGCGAGCGGCTGTGGGAGCTTCAGGTGACGACGCGATCCGCAGCCGCCGGCTTTCCGGCAGCTATGCGGCATTTCCCCATTGACATAACCGGCGAAACGGATTGGGCGGCCGCTCTCGACGGTGTTGATGTCGTCGTCCATCTCGCCGCCCGCGTCCATATCATGAACGACCGCGCAGCCGATCCCCTGACGGAATTCCGCCGGATCAACACCGCCGCCACGCTGAACCTCGCCGAGCATGCCGCACGCGCCGGGGTAAAAAGGCTCGTGTTCATCAGCAGCATCAAAGTCAACGGGGAAGAGAACGACCGGCCCTTCCGCCACGACGATACGCCGATGCCGCTGGATCCCTACGGCGTTTCGAAGCTGGAAAGCGAAATCGGCCTGCATGAAATCGCCGCCCGAACCGGCATAGAAGTCGTTGTCATTCGGCCACCGCTCGTCTATGGGCCTGGCGCCAGGGGCAACTTCGCCCTGCTCGTCGGGCTTGTCAGGAAGAAGGTACCGCTCCCCTTCGCGTCCCTGAAGAACCACCGGACACTGGTTGCGCTTCCAAATCTCGTCGATCTGATCGTCACGGCCATGACGCATCCGGATGCGGCCGGCCAGACCTTTCTCGCAGGCGACGGAGAAGACCTCTCCACTCCTGGGCTCATCGAAGGCATTGCGGCAGGGTTGGGCGTCAAGCCGATGCTGCTCCCCTTCCCCCCCGCCTTGCTGCAGCTGGGGGCGAGATTGACGGGGAAAGACGCCGTCTACCAGCGTCTTTGCGGTTCGCTGCAGGTCGATATATCCCACGCCCGCAACGTGCTCGGCTGGTCGCCGATCGTCACGCCACGCGAAGGTCTGAAGCTCGCCGCGACGTAAAAGCTATTCGCTGGTGACGCCGTGGAATGGGCGCACTTCGCGGCCGGGCATGAAGACGCCGAGGCGCTTGATTTCCCATTCGAGCTTGATGCCCTCTTTCTCGAAAACCTCGCGGCGCACCTGTTCGCCGAGATATTCGAGATCGTAGCCGGTCGCCTGCCCCATGTTGATCATGAAGTTGCAGTGAAGCGACGACATCTGCGCTCCGCCGATGACGAGACCGCGGCAGCCTGCCTCGTCGATCAGTTTCCAGGCCGAATGGCCCTGAGGATTCTTGAAGGTCGATCCGCCGGTCTTTTCGCGCACCGGCTGCACCGTCTCGCGGTGATTGCGCACGGCGTCCATCTCGGCTCGGATCTGGGCACGCTCTTCCGGATAGCCCTCGAACAGGACGGAGGTGAAGATCAGCTCGCTGGAGGCCGTCGAATGGCGATAGGAATAACCCATTTCGGCATTGGACAGCACGTGCTTGTTGCCCTTGCGGTCGACCGCGTTGACCTCGATCAGCCGCTCGCGCGTTTCGACGCCGTTGGCCCCGGCATTCATGCGCGCCGCGCCGCCGATGCTGCCTGGAATACCGTAGAAGAAATGGAAGCCGCCGATGCCGTTATCCATCGCCATCGCCGCCACATGTTTGTCGGGGCAGATGGTGCCGGCCAAAATACGATTTTCGCCCGCAAGCTCGACAAAACCGAAGCCCTTGGCCGACAGGCGCAGCACGACGCCGGGAATGCCGCCGTCGCGCACCAGGATGTTGGAGCCGACGCCGATCACCGTCAGCGGCACCTCTTCCGGCAATATTTTCAGGAAGGCGACAAGATCGTCGATGTCATGCGGCTGGAACATCAGCTCGGCGAGACCGCCTGCCCTGAACCAGGTGACGCGGTCCATGGGGGCATCCGGCGTGATGCGACCGCGGATATCCTTTACACCGTCTCCGAGAGACGCGAGCAGCTTTTCCCCATTCACCTGTTTCATACGGACTTTCCCGATAGGCCTTCCAATTGCTTGGGCAGCGCGGCTGCCCAGGATGTGATGCTCCCAGCCCCCAACAGAACCACGAAATCGCCCGGCTTTGCAACCTCCGCAACCATCTGCGGCAGAAGCTCGGCGGAGGAGAGGAAGCGAGCGTCGCGATGGCCGCCGGATTTTATCCGCGAGACCAGCGACACGGAATCGATACCCGCGATCGGATCTTCGCCCGCCGCATAGACCGGCGCCAGGAAAATGCTGTCGGCATCGTTGAAGCAGGCGGCGAATTCCTCGAACAGGCTTGCCAGGCGGCTATAGCGATGCGGCTGGTGGACTGCGATCACCCGCCCCTTGCAGGATTCGCGGGCCGCGCGCAGCACCGCCTTGATCTCCACCGGATGGTGGCCGTAATCGTCGAAGATCTGCACCCCGTTCCATTCGCCGGTCAGCGTGAAACGGCGCTTGACGCCGCCGAAGGAGGCAAGCCCCTTGGCGATGTCAGCGCTCGATATGCCGAGCCGGTTGGCAACGGCGATCGCCGCCGTCGCGTTGGAAATATTATGCCGTCCGGGCATCGGCATGACCAGCCCCTTGAGCTCGATCACCTGGCCGGTGCGGCGGCGGCGGATTTCGACGTCGAAGATCGAGCGCGTGCCGTCGATGCGCACATTGGTGAACCGCACGTCGGCCTGCGGGTTCTCGCCATAGGTGATGATCTTGCGGTCCTCGATGCGGCCAACCAACGACTGCACCTCGGGATGGTCGAGGCACATGACGCCGAAGCCGTAGAACGGCACGTTCTCGACGAACTGCCGGAAGGCGGCGCGCACGGCATCGAAATTGCCGTAATGGTCGAGATGCTCCGGATCGATATTGGTGATGACGGCGACATCGGCGGGAAGCTTCAGGAAGGTGCCGTCCGATTCGTCGGCCTCGACCACCATCCACTCGCCCTCGCCCATGCGGGCATTGGTGCCGTAGGCGTTGATGATGCCGCCGTTGATGACGGTCGGATCGAGCCCGCCGGCTTCGAGCAGGGTGGCGACCAGCGAAGTGGTCGTCGTCTTGCCATGCGTGCCGCCGATAGCGATCGCATTGCGGAAGCGCATCAGCTCGGCAAGCATTTCGGCGCGGCGCACCACCGGCAGCAGCTTTTCGCGGGCGGCGATCAGTTCCGGGTTGCTCTTCTTGATCGCCGTCGAGACGACGACGACTTCGGCATCACCCAGGTTCTCGGCCCGGTGGCCGACGAACACTTCGATGCCCTTGTCGCGCAGGCGCTGGACATTGGCGCTGTCGGCCTGGTCGGATCCCTGCACTTTGTGGCCGAGATTGTGCAGCACTTCGGCAATGCCGCTCATGCCGATGCCGCCGATGCCGATGAAATGAACGAGACCGATCGCCTTCGGCAGTTTCATGCGCGTGTCCTCTTCAATTCCGCAATTGTCCGTCCGGCGGCAATAGCCTCAACCATGTCGGCAAGCAAGTTCGCGGCATCGGGTTTTCCGGCGAGCTTTGCCGCCGCTGCCATGTGCGAAAGCTTTTCCGGATCGTTCATGACAGCCGCCAGGATCGCCGCGATCTTCTCCGGCGACAGCTCCGACTGGGCGATCACCTTAGCCCCGCCGGTCGCGGCGAGCGCTGCCGCATTCGCCGCCTGGTCATGATCGAGCGCGTGCGGGTAAGGCACCAGAACCGCCGGCCGGCCGATGACCGAGATCTCCGAAACCGTCGAGGCGCCCGAGCGGCAGATGACAAGGTGGGCTTTCGCCAACCTCTCGGCCATGTCGGTGAAGAAGGGCGCGATATCCGCCCCCATCTCCAGCTTGGCGATGCAACCGCCGACCATCTCCATATCCTCGGGGCGCACCTGCTGGGTGATGCGCAGCCGCAGGCGCAGCGCATCGTCGAGCAGGCTGATCGCCGTCGGCAGCGCCTTGGAGAAATATTGCGCGCCCTGGCTGCCGCCGAAGACGACAAGGTTGAAGGCTTCGCCGGGATGCGAGGGCGTGTAAGGCACCTCGGCGGCGGCGATGATCGCCGGGCGGACCGGATTGCCCGTCGTCACCGTCTTGTCCGGGAAGGCGCCGCCCCCCTCCGGCAGGAAACCGCCGGCGATACCCTGCACGCGGGTCGCCAGGGCCTTGTTGGCGCGGCCCATGACGGCATTCTGCTCGTGGATCATCGCGGGCACGCCGAGCCTCGTGGCGGCAAGCAGCGGCGGCACCGTCGGATAACCGCCGAAACCGACGACGATGACGGGCTTCAGCCGCTGGATCAGTTTCTTCGCCGCCCGCATGCCGCTCCAGAGCGTCCACAGCGAACGGGCGACGGCGGCCGGGTTCTTCGAGCCGATCGTCGCCGACGGCACGACATGGATCGCCTCGGCCGGAAATTTGCCGGCATAGCGCTCGGCCCGGCTGTCGGTGACGAGATGCACCGAGTAGCCGCGCTCCTTCAGCTTGAAGGCCAGCGCCTCCGCCGGGAACACATGGCCGCCGGTACCCCCGGCGGCAAGCAGCACGATGCCTTTGCCCATTGCCTTTTACTCCGCCGGCATGCCGTGCGGGACGCGGAAAAGACTCCGGTCCTGCGCGCGTTTTTCCGGTCGATGGCGCGTCAGCGCCAGAATGAAGCCGGCGGTGACGCAGATCGCCACCATCGATGAGCCGCCGTAGGAAATCAGCGGCAGCGTCATGCCCTTTGCCGGCAGCAGCTCGAGATTGACGCCGATATTGATGATCGACTGGATGCCCATCTGCAGCACCAGGCCGGCAACGGCGAAGCGATTGAAGTCGTTGCGCTCGCGGTAGGCATGCGAGAGGCCGCGCAGCACCAGCACGGTAAACAGCGCCACCAGCGCCATGCAGAAGACGATGCCGAACTCCTCGGCCGCGACCGAGAATATGAAGTCGGTATGCGCATCCGGGATGATGCGCTTGACGATGCCCTCGCCCGGTCCCTGGCCGAACCAGCTGCCGCGGATGATCGCCTCACGCGCGGTGTCGATCTGGAAGGTGTCGCCCTCGCCGGTCATGAACTTGTCTATGCGCAAGGCCACGTGCGGGAAGACGTAATAGGCGCTGAGCAGGCCGCCGGCGCCGCCGATGCCGAGCAGCATGATCCATATCCATGGCATGCCGGCCATGAAGAACATCCCGCCCCAGACGGCAGTCGTCAGGATGGTCTGGCCGAGGTCGGGCTGCGCGACGAGCAGAGCGGCGACGATGGCAAACAGGATAATGGCGAAGAGATTGCCGGGAATTTCAGGCTGGCGGGCATGTTCGGCAAACAGCCAGGCGCAAACCACGACGAAGGCGGGCTTCATGAATTCCGAGGGCTGGATCGAAAGGCCGGCGATCCAGATCCAGCGCCTGCCGCCCTTGACCTCCTGGCCGACGAACAGCACCAGCACCATCATGGCGAGCGAGACGATCAGCAGCAGGATCGCCGTTCGCCGCACCTGCCGTGGCGTCAGGAACGACAGCCCGAGCATGACGGAGATCGAAGGGATCATGAAGGCCGCATGGCGCTTGACGAAGTGGAAAGGCTCGAGCCCGATGCGCTCGGCAACGGCCGGAGATGCCGCAAAGGATAGCATGAAACCGATGCCCATCAGGAAGATGAACATTGCCAGGAAGAAGCGGTCGATGGTCCAGAACCAATCGGCCAGAGGCCCACGTTCCGCGCGGCTTACCATGTCATTTCTCTCCTGTTGCCGAACCGATCAGCATCGCGATCCCGTCAAGCGCCGCCACGTGTCCGACGAAGGCCTCACCCCTGACTTCGAAATTCTTATACTGATCGAAGCTTGCGCAAGCCGGGGATAACATCACGGCCGAAGCGGCGGCCTCGTCGCGCTCGGCATCGGCCGCCGCATGCACGACCGCGCGCTCCAGCGTGCCCGAGATCTCGTAAGGTACAGCCTCGCCGAGCGTCGCTGCGAATTCCGCCGCCGCCTCACCGATCAGATAGGCCTTGGCGATGCGCGGAAAATAGGGAGCGAGCGTCGTGATGCCGCCTGATTTCGGCAGCCCGCCGGCAATCCAGTAGATGCGATCATAGCTCGAAAGAGCCGGAGCCGCAGCATCGGCATTGGTCGCCTTGGAATCATTGACGAAGACGACGCGGCCACGCTGCCCCACCGGCTGCATGCGGTGCTTGAGGCCGGGGAACGAGGCAAGACCGGCGCGAATGTCGTCGGCGGAAACGCCGACGGCAAGGCAGGCGGCAACGGCTGCGGCGGCGTTCTGCGCATTATGGCCGCCGCGCAGCGTCTGGATGCCGTCGAGATCGGCGAAGGGCAGCATGGCGCCGCCTCCGGCCTGAATGAGCCTGGTGCCCTCGGCATAAATGCCCGATGCCACAACGCTGCGGCGCGAAATGCGCACCACCTTGACATCCGCCCGCTCGACGCGGTCGGCAATCAGCGCCGAATGGCTGTCGTCGACGCCGATGATCGCGACATCGCTGCCGGCGACCAGTCGTTCCTTGACATCGGCATAATGCTGCATGGTGCCGTGACGGTCGAGATGATCGGGCGTCAGGTTGAGCAGAATACCGGCGGACGGGTTCAGCGTCGGCGCCAGGTCGATCTGGTAGGAGGAGCATTCGACGACGTAATAGCGCCCGGCCTTCGGCGGATCGAGCGTCAGAACCGCAGTGCCGATATTGCCGCCGAGCTGCGTATCGTAGCCCGCGGATTTCAGGATATGGGCAATCAGCGCCGTCGTCGTCGACTTGCCGTTGGTGCCGGTGATGGCGATGAACGGGCAATCCGGCGCATGGGCGCGGCGCTCGCGCACGAAGAGTTCGACGTCGCCGACAATGTCGACGCCGGCGGCCCGCGCAAGATCGACGGTCCAGTGCGGCTTCGGATGGGTCAACGGCACGCCTGGTGATAGCACGAACAGCGCCTGCTGGCTCCAGTCGATGGTGTGCAGGTCCTCCGTCCGGATGCCTTCGGCTGAAGCCTTGGCGACGCTGTCGGGATTGTCGTCCCAGGCGGTCACCTCGGCGCCGCCTGAAACCAGCGCCCGGGCGGTGGCAAGGCCCGAGCCGCCGAGCCCGAAGAGCGCGACCTTCCTGTCCTTGAGCGTCGTGACCGGGATCATCGCCGCCTCACCGCAGCTTCAGCGTCGAAAGGCCGAGCATGGCAAGGCCGACGGCGATGATCCAGAAACGGATCACCACCTGGCTCTCGGTCCAGCCCTTCTTCTCGAAGTGATGATGGATCGGCGCCATCAGGAAGACGCGGCGGCCGGTCATCTTGAAGAAGCCGACCTGGATGATGACCGAGAGCGTCTCCATGACGAAGAGGCCGCCGATGATCGCCATGACGATCTCATGCTTGGTGGCGACGGCAACGGTGCCGATCGTGCCGCCAAGCGCAAGCGACCCGGTATCGCCCATGAAGATGGCGGCCGGCGGCGCGTTGAACCAGAGAAAGCCGAGACCGGCGCCGATGACGGCGCCGAGGACGACGGCGAGCTCGCCGGTGCCGGGCACGAAATTGATCTGCAGGTAGTTCGCAAACACCACATTGCCGGCGAGATAGGCGATGACGCCGAAGGAGGCCGCCGCAATCATGACAGGCACGATGGCAAGCCCGTCGAGGCCGTCGGTCAGGTTGACGGCATTGCCGGCGCCGACGATGACGAAGCCGCCGAAGACGACGAACATGATGCCGATATTGATCATGAAGTCCTTGAAGAAGGGAAAGGCGATCGACGAGCCGAAGGTCGAACCGGCAACGCCCGAGGCGAGGGCAGTGCGCATCATGAAATAGACGGCGATGCCGGCGATGACGAACTCGATCCCGAGACGCGCCTTGCCGGAAAAGCCCATATGGCTCTGCTTCGTCACCTTGAGATAGTCGTCGTAGAAGCCGATCGCGCCGAAGCCGAGCGTCACCAGCAGCGTGGCGACCACATAGACGTTGGAAAGATCGGCCCAGAGCAGCGACGCGCCGACGATGCCGGCCAGGATCATCAGCCCGCCCATGGTCGGCGTGCCGGCCTTCTTGAAATGCGTCTGCGGCCCGTCGGCGCGGATCGGCTGGCCTTTGCCCTGCCGGATGCGCAGCGAATTGATGATGGTCGGCCCGAACAGGAAGACGATCAGGGCCGAGGTGAACAGAGCAGCGCCTGTACGGAAGGTAATATATCTGAACAGGTTCAGAAATTTGAAATATTCCGACAGTTCGACAAGCCAGATCAGCATTCAGGGCCCCTTGTTTACCCGATCAAAGTTCGCGTTGCGTGTCGGAAAATGGCGGGAACTTGTCAAGGAGCGCGGCGACGATCTTGCCGAAACCGATGCCCAGAGACGATTTCACCATCAACACGTCGCCCGGAGCGACCGAGTTCAATACATAATCCGTCAATTCGCCGGTGTTCTCGCGATATTCGACATGGACGCTTTCCGGCAATGATTCCTTCAGCGCAGCCATCTCTGCGCCTGCGAGCCAGACATGTTCGATGCCGGCGGCAAGCAGCGGCACGGCGAGATCGGTATGAACCTTCTGCGCATACTCGCCCATCTCAAGCATGTCGCCGAGCACGGCGATACGGCGTCCGCGCCCGGCCGGCTCCGAGGCCGCCAGCAGCGCGATCGCCGCCCGCATCGAGGCCGGATTGGCATTGTAGCTTTCGTCGATCAGCGTAAAGCTGCCGCTGCCGCTCCCGATCGAAAGCCGGTGGCGCTTGCCCCTGCCCTTTTCCGGCTTCAGCGTCGCCAGCGCAGCGATCGCCTTCTCCATGTCGGCGCCGACAATCCTGACGACCCCGAGCGCAGCGAGCGCATTTTCGGCGATATGGCGGCCGGGCGCGCCGATCGCGACCTCCAGCGTCTCGCCGCCGATCGTCAGCCAAAGCGTCGAATTCTCGTCCGCGCCATTGAATTCCGCCAGCCGGAATTCGGCCTTGGCATGCTGGCCGAAGGAATGGATATGCTCGATACCGAGCGACTGAGCCGTGCGGTCGAGGAAATTGAACTGGTCGTTGTCGCGGTTAAGCACCACATGGCCGCCCGGCTCGAGCCCCTCGAAGATCTCCGCTTTGGCGGCAGCGATCTCCTTGATGTTCTTGAAATTGCCGAGATGCGCCGGTGCGATCGTCGTGATGATGGCGACGTCGGGACGGATCATCTCGACCAGCGGGCGGATCTCGCCGGGATGATTCATGCCGACTTCGAAGACACCGTAATCCGTATCGTCAGGCATGCGCGCCAGCGTCAGCGGTACGCCCCAATGATTGTTGAAGGAGGCGACGGAGGCATGCACCTTGCCGGAGGGCGACAGCACATGCCGCAGCATTTCCTTGGTGGTCGTCTTTCCCACGGATCCCGTCACCGCGATGATCCGGGCCTTGGAGCGCTCGCGCGAGGCAAGGCCGAGCCGGCCGAGTGCCGCGAGCACATCCTCCACGACGATCATCGGCACCGTCAGGCGGCCCATGGCCGGAAGCCTCGCCTCACTGACGACGAGAAGGGAGGCGCCGTTCGCCACCGCCATCGATGCGTAGTCGTGACCGTCGACACGGTCGCCCTTAATCGCGAAGAAGGCTTCGCCTTGAGCAATCGAGCGGCTGTCGATGGAAATGCCGGTGATGCCTTCAGGCAGAGTGCCGAAGGGGCGCCCCGCCATTGCTGCGATCATGTCTTCGGTCGTCCAGAGCCAGCTCAAGATTGCAGTTCCTCCAAGGCCTTGCGCACCTCCGCATGATCGGAGAACGGCAGGGTCACGCTGCCGATCGTCTGCCCTTCCTCATGCCCCTTGCCGGCGACGATCAGCGTATCGCCGGATCGCAACATACCAACCGCCTCGCGGATCGCGGTGGCGCGATCGGCGATTTCCGAGGCGCCGGATGCTGCCGCCATGATCTCCGCCCGGATCGAGGCCGGCTCCTCCGAGCGCGGATTATCGTCGGTGACGATGACGACGTCGGCAAGCCGGCAGGCGATTTCGCCCATGATCGGCCGTTTGCCGCGATCGCGGTCGCCGCCGCAGCCGAAGACGACGACGACGCGGCCGGTGGTGAAGGGTCTGACCGAGCCCAGCACATTTTCCAGCGCATCCGGCTTATGGGCGTAGTCGACATAAGCGAGCGCGCCGTCTTTCGTATGGCCGACCAGTTCGAGACGGCCGGACGCGCCGACGAGCTTCTCGAGTGCGGCCATCGCCACCTTCGGCTCGACGCCGGTCGACATGGCAAGCCCTGCTGCAACAAGCGCGTTGGCGACCTGGAAATCGCCGGCCAGCGGAATGTCCACCTCGAAAATCTCGCCGCCGATATGGATCTCGGCGGTCTGCTTGTGGCGGAAGTGCTCGACACGTTTCAAGGCGAGGTAATCGCCCTTGCGCCCGACGGTGCGCACATCATGACCGGCATCGGCGGCGGCCTTGATCGCCTGCGCCGACCACGGATCGTCTGCGAAGATCACCGCCGGCGAGCCCTTCCGCAGCAGCAGTTCGAAAAGCCGCATCTTGGCGGCCATGTAGGCCTCGACCGTCGGATGATAATCCATATGGTCGCGGCCGAGATTGGTAAAGGCGGCCGCGGCTAGCTTGACGCCGTCGAGCCGGCTTTGGTCGAGGCCGTGGCTGGAAGCCTCCATCGCCGCATGCGTGACACCTTCGCCGGCAAGGTCGGCGAGCAGCTTGTGCAGCGATACCGGATCGGGCGTCGTCAGCGAACCGTAGTCGTTGCGTGTCGGCGAGACGACACCTGTTGTGCCGATCATCGCCGCCGCATGCCCCGCATGCGCCCAGATCTGCCGGGTGAACGAAGCCACCGAGGTCTTGCCCGCGGTGCCGGTGACGGCGACCATGGTCTCGGGCTGTCTGCCGAAGAAACGCGAAGCGGCGATGGAAAGGAAACGGCGCGGCTCCTTGACCGCAAGCACCGGGATGGAAGCCTCGACGGCCTGGGAAGCGATCGCGACGGCAGCCCCCCGGCCGGCCGCATCGGCGATGAAGCCCGCGCCGTCCGCCTTGGTGCCGGCGACCGCGACGAAGGCATAACCCGGCGCCACGTGTCGGCTGTCCGAAGACAGGCCTGAAATATCAAGCAGGCCTGCCGGGCCTTCGAGCTGTGCTTCAATTTCCGGAAACTGATCTCCGGCAAGGTCTCGCAATTTCATCGAATGCACTTTTCTCTCTTGAAGCCGGTCCACCCCTCGCGAATCGGCGCCGATATTCATTCACACTCAATAAGACACCAGCAAGGCCGATCCGCCCTCCCCGAATTTCGGCTCGATACCGAGAATGGGAGCCGCACGGCTGATGATCTCGCGGGCGATCGGGCCTGCGGTACCGGCCGAGATCGTTCCACCATATTGCTTCTCGCCGGTTTTCGGCTCGTCGCAGAAGGTGATCACCGCATATCTTGGATCGTTGATCGGGAATGCGGCAATAAAGGAATTGAAGTTCAGGGTCGCCGAATAGCGGCCGTTCACCACCTTGTCGGCCGTACCGGTCTTGCTGCCGACGGCAAAGCCCGGCACGCGGGCGACGCGGCCCGATCCCTTGTACCCGTTGAAATCGAGCAGGTAGCGGATTTCATCGCTGGTCGTCTTTTTAATGACCTGCGTGGCGATCTCGTCGGCCTGTTCGCGGCTGCGCGGCAGGAATGTCGGTTCGATCAGCTTGCCGCCGTTGACGAGAGCGGCAGCCGCCACCCCTGTCTGCAGTGCCGTCGTCGAGACCCCGTGGCCGAAGGAAATCGTGATCGAATTGATCTTCTTCCAGACCCGCGGCTGGCTCGGCATCTTCACCTCGGGCAGTTCGGTCTGCATCTTGGTCAGCAGGCCGAACTTGGTCAGATAGTCCTTCTGCGCGTCGATGCCGACGATGTCGATGACGCGCGCCGTGCCGATATTCGAAGAATACTGGAAAATCTCAGGCACGGTCAGCCAGCGGCGCTGCCCGTGGAAATCGTGGATGGTGAAGCCACCGATATAGATCGATTTGCTGGCATCGAATGTGTCGGTCATCTTCACCTTGCCGGTGTCAAGCGCCATCGCCAGCGAAAAAGTCTTGAAGGTCGATCCCATTTCGAAAGTGCCGTTGGTCATCCGGTTGAGCCAACCCTCCTTGGCCCCTTCCTGCGGATCGTTCGGATCGAAATCCGGCGCCGAGGCCATGGCCAGCACTTCCCCGGTATGCACGTCGATGACGGCAGCACCCGCCCCCTTAGACTGGAAATTGTTGACGGCGTTGACGACCGCGTCCCGGACGATGTTCTGCACACGCAGGTCGATCGAAAGCCGCACCGGCTCAAGCGGCTGATCGCTGGTCATGCCGACCGAGGCGAGGTCGGCTAGCCCCTGGTCGTCGATATATTTCTCCATGCCGGCGACGCCGCGGTTGTCGATGTTGACATAACCGAGGATATGCGCGGCGGTCGAACCGCCCGGATAGAAGCGGCGCTTCTCCGGCCGGAAGCCGATGCCGGGAATGCCGAGCGCCAGGATCTGGCTCTGCTGCTTCGGTGTCAACTGCCGGCGCAGCCAGGCGAAATGCGAGGTTTTGACCGAAAGCTTCTTATAGGTATCCCGGACGTCGAGCTCAGGCAGAACAGTGGCAAGCTTTTCGACCGCCTCGTCGGCATCGACGATCTTGTTGGGTTCGGCAAACAGCGAGACGGTGCGGATGTCGGTCGCCAGCACTTCGCCGTTGCGGTCGAGAATGTCGGGGCGCGAGGCCATCAGCCGATCGGGCGGCAGGATGCTGGAGACGACCTCCTGATCCTTCATCGCATATTCGACGAGACGGCCGCCGATAATGACGTAGACGCCCATGAAGCCGAGGATCAGCAGGCCGACGCGGCTTTTTGCCTGCCCTGATTTCTTCTTGCGGGAGCCCTCGATCGCCAGGCCGGCGGGGGACGGACCGCCGAACCGGTTATAGACGCCGGCGGAGAAATGCGCCTGGCTCTTCAAGACCATGATGCGGGAAAGAAACGACATTATTCTACCGACCCCGTTTCGATCTCGTCTGCTTCATCCTCCTCCGCGGCGCGCGGCGCGGGTTTTGGAACGGGCTGCGCCTTCGTCGTGACGGTCGCACCGGCCAGGGCCGCGCCTTTAGCGCCGCCTGCGGTCGCGCCTTTAGCGCCGCCTGCGGTCGCGCCTTTGGCGCTGGCCTCGGTCGCGCCTTTGGCGCTGGCCTCGGTCGCGCCTTTGGCGCTGGCCTTAGCCTCGGTCACGTCAGGCACGGGAACCTCGGATTTCAACATCGGCAATTCCTTGGCATGCACCAGCGCCGTCGATTGCGTCGGCTGCAGCTGCAACTCGTCATCATAGGCTTTCACCAGCCGTTCCAGCCGGTTCGGCTGCGATTGCAGCGCCCAGTCGGCCTTGAGAAGGTCGATCGTATCCTCCTCGAGCTTGATCTCGGCCTCGAGGCGATGAACCTCCTCGAGCTTCAATTCGGCGCGATGCTTGATCGTGTAGGTGACGGCGGCGGTGGCCGTCATGACGCCGATGAGCACGAGATCGAACGTTTTCAGCATATCAACCTCCAAGCTTTCCGAGACTGGCGAGATTGGGAAATCCGAAGAGCGACATATCCGCAGCTTCGGCGGCGGCCTCCGTCCTCAGGCCGGCGCGCAGTTTGGCGGAGCGGGCGCGCGGGTTTGCCTCCGCTTCCGCTTCGCTTGCCGAAACCATCGGCTTGCCGATCGGCGCGAATGTTGCCGCCCGTTCATGCGCAACCGGCAGATGCCGCGACCCCGACGCCTTGCCGGCGCGGTCGGAGAAGAATTTCTTGACGATGCGGTCTTCGAGCGAATGAAAAGTGACGACGACCAGCCGGCCGCCCGGCTTCAGCGCTGCCTCAGCGGCAAACAGCGCCTGGGCGAGTTCGCCGAGTTCGTCGTTGACGAAGATGCGCAAGGCCTGAAACACCCGTGTTGCCGGATGGATCTTGTCCTTCATCTTGCGCGGAGTGACCAGCTCGATGAGACCGGCAAGATCGCGTGTCGTCTCGAACGGCTTTTCCTCGCGGCGTTTCTCGATCGCATGCGCGATGCGCGGCGCCTGGCTTTCCTCGCCGAGAAAATGGAAGATGCGGATGAGATCGGCGACCTTGGCGCGGTTGACGACATCGGCGGCCGAGACACCTGCGGCCGACATACGCATGTCGAGCGGCCCCTTCTTCTGGAACGAGAAACCGCGCTCGGCCTCATCGATCTGCATGGAGGACACGCCGATATCGAGCACGACGCCGTCAAGCCCGCCTTGCGGCGCATGATCGGCAAGATGCGAGAATTGTGAATGAACAAGCTTGAGACGGCCAGCATGGGCAGCAACCATTGCCTGGCCCGCCGCAATCGCCGTCGGATCGCGGTCGAGCGCGATCACCTCGGCGCCGGCTGCAAGGATGGCCGAGCTGTAACCGCCCGCACCGAATGTACCGTCGAGGATGAGCTTACCAGGCGCGGGCGCCAGCGCCGAAAGCACTTCATCAAGAAGAACAGGAATGTGACGAACCGGTCCGCCACCGGCATCAGTTGAACCTCCGCCAGGATTCGCCACCATTCCGTTCCCTCGTTCTTTCAGGAACGCTTGCCCGCCAGCTTGCGCTCCCCTCGTGCCTGCGCCTGCGCAGCCACAAAAGCCTGCGGCTGCCAAAGCTGAAAATGATCCGCCCGACCGACGAAAGTCACTTCGTCCGAGATGCCGGTAAAGCCGCGAATGAAATCCGTGACCATCAACCGCCCCTCGGCGTCGAGCTTCATGAAGACCCCGCCCCCGTGAATGAGAAGCGACATCTCGTTCGCATCCGGCGAAAACGGATCCTCCGCAGCGATCTGCCGTTCGAATCTTTCGAGAAGATCCGGACCGCCGACGCTGATCGCCGGAAACACAAAGTCCTGGAAGCAATAGAGTTCCAAAACATTGCGCTGCGCCAGCACGGAACGAAACGCCGAAGGCACGGAAACCCTGCCCTTGGCATCGATCCTGTTGGTCGCATTCGAAAGGAAGCGGCTCATCACACGAAACATCCGTTCCCGCAGGGATCCGGACCAAAAGACGCCCGAAACTCCCGATATCAGGCACAGCTTCGCAAGCCGGATGAGTAAAGACCCCTCCGACGCTTCCGGAGAGGAAGACGCCTTTGCTTTGCGATGAATGGGCAGGTGATTGCCCTGGTGCAGTGCGCATTTGGGATAGCATGGGACCATATGGGCGTCAATGGGATACGCCCATTTTGCAATAGACGCATGATCAAAAATTTATAAGCCGTTAAGTTTAACAAAGGGTTAGGATCGCCCATCTCGCGATGGCGGCCGCGCTGCTTTTGGAAAAAGAATTTTCAACAGGCGGAATGCATGAGCATTCACTTGAAAACTTTCGATTTCAGTGACTTAGCTGGAAGTGATCGCTGACATCGGGGCTTGGTCGCGCCACAAGAGTTAATCGCCAGTTGGCCTGTAAGCCGGGTTCTGTATGGCACCGGCGTGAGCCGGAACGTGGCAGCCATTCGTCTGGGACAGCGTTCGCACGCTGCCTCGCGCAACCCACCCGGATGACTGGCCTGGAAACCGGCCGGAAGGCCTTTCGGCCCGCCACGTCATCCCTATTCGGTCTTGCTCCCGGTGGGGTTTACCGTGCCATTTCCGTTGCCGGAGATGCGGTGGGCTCTTACCCCACCCTTTCACCCTTACCTGTCATGACAGGCGGTTTGCTTTCTGTGGCACTTTCCCTGAGGTCGCCCTCGCCGGACGTTATCCGGCACCGTGTTTCCGTGGAGCCCGGACTTTCCTCACCCTACCGCCTTTCGGCATTGGTAAAGCGCGGCTGCCCAGCCAACTGGCAGGGCTCCCATAAACGAGAGAGATGGCAATTGCCATCAAAAACGATGGGCCTAGCGAAATTGCGGTGTGAATTCCGTGGAATAGCCCTGTTCGCTGATTCTGCCCGACAAAAGCAGCTCGGCTCCGAGCCGGCCGATTTCGTCCGAGCTCTTGGCAGAGGTGCCGGCGCAGCCCGTCAGCACCGCAATTTCCGGCGATGAAGTGTAGCCGATCATCGGATGGCCGCTTTCCGTCTGCGACACGACGCAGGCGGCCGTGGAAATCGACAGCGGCGCCATATCGGGCACGAGCCCTTCGACGATACGGTTGAGATATGTGCGCACGATCTCGCGTCCCTCGGTTTTGAACCAGGCGCGCATCGCGACCTCGTCGCCGAGCACCAGATCGTCGGGATCGCCGCCGATCTTCAGGTAGAATTTGCCGTCGGGATAACGGATCGGCGGCAGCAGATAGATATGGATGCCAGGCACATCGAGAATGAGCGACGGCATGGCCGCAAGACGCAGCGCATCGGTCTCGCTCACCTCGAAAAGCGTTACCGTCCGGCCATAAACTGTCATGGCAACCGGACGCGGCAACAGATTCTTCGCAATGGAAAATCCGCCCGCAGCCAGCATCACCTTCTCACCGCGATAGCGCCGGCCGCCGGCTGTCTCGACGACAGCCGATCCGCCCTCGCTGCGGATCGAGACGGCATGGTCGCGAATGACGGCAGCACCCGCCTTTTCCGCCAGCAGCGACTGTGCCTTGACCAGGCTGCGCGGACTGATGTGGCCGGCCCCCTTCGCCTCGAAGATGCCGGCGGCGTCATCGGGAAAAGCGAAGTATGGAAAGGCGGCTTTCAGCCCGGCCTCATCGAGACGGCGGGTCTCGACGCCGAGCGAGACGGCCGCCTGCCGGGTCCTCTCCAGATAATCGCTTCCATCCGGCGCGACGACCACGCAGCCGACCTCGCGATAGAAGTCGATGCCGCTGTCGCGGGCAATCTCGCGGTACCGGCCGATCGCGCGGTTGGCGAGCAGCGCCCAGTTGCGGTCGGGATCGATGGTGCGGGTGATCCGCCCCTCGTCGTAATGGCTGGCGAAGACGCCCTGATGCGCCTTGCGATCATCAGGCTCGTCGGGGCCGATCACCGCCACGCCGTCCGCCTGGCGGGCCAGATGCCGCGCCGCCGCCGCCCCCATCAGCCCGCGGCCGACGACGATATATTTGAAATCGACTGCCATGATGCTCCCTTTCAGGCAAAGACCGGCGTCAGCTCGCCGCCGAAATCCTGGTCGCCGAGTTCACCTTCGGTCAGAAGCACGGCGCCCAGCCGTCCGAGTTCGTCGGAGGATTTGGCTGCGACGAAATTGCCGCCGGTGAGCACCGCGATGCGCGGCGACTGCGTAAATCCGGCATAGGGATAACCGGTCGGCGTGAAATTCGCCACGCAAGGCCCCGAGGTGACCGGGCAGCCGGCAAGCGCCGGCATCAACGTGAGGGCAACGCGCGAGAGATGCTCGCGTTCAGCCACGCTGCCATCGGAACGGAACCACGCGCCGACATCCTCCAGCGCTCCGAAAGACAGCATCTCGGTATCGCCGCCGAGTTTCAGATAAGTCTTGCCGTCGGGATAACGCACCGGGGGCAGGATATAGATGTGGTCTTCCTCCCGCTCGCCGAGCACGATCGTCGACGGCGTATCGCCGAAGATCGCCATCTCGCGCTCTCCGATCTCGTAGAAAGCGACCGTGCGCGCCATCACCCTGGTATCGACGGGACGCGGCAGCAGGGCATTGAAATTGCTGAAACCGCCGGCAGCGACCAGCACGCGCTCGGCACTGTAGCTTCGGCCACCGGCCGTCACCTCGACATGGGAGCCGGCGTCGCGCACGGACGTTGCGGTTGCCTCGATCAGCGTAACGCCGCCCTGTTCGGCAAGCTTGGCCTGGGCGCGCACGAGCGACCGCGGGTTGATATGGCCGGCGCGTTTGCGTTCAAAATAGCCGCTGAAGTCTGCATCGACGGCAAGATAGGGAAAGCGCCGCGAAAGGTCCGACGATGCGATGGTCTCGATGTCGCTGCCGAGCGTCCGGCTGACGGTCAGCGCCCGATCGATATAGTCCTGCTCGCTCTTGTCAGGCGCTGCAAAGAGGCAGCCGACTTCCGAAAAGAAGGAAATGCCGCTCCTTGCCTCGATCTCACGGTAGCGGTCGAGCGCGCGGGCGGCGAAGGTTCCCCAGGCCAGATTGCCGTCGAAGGTGCGGGTGATACGCGCTTCGTCGTAATGGCTGGCGAAGACGCCATCATGAGCTTTGCGTTCAGCCGGCTCGCATGGGCCGATCAGCGCGATGCCGTCGGCCATCGCGGAGAGATGCCGGGCGGCGGCGGCACCCATCATGCCGCGTCCGATGATGATGAACCTGAAATCGACTGCCATATCCCACCTCGCTGAATTCCAGCGATACCATGGCAGTCATCTTGAATCATTTAGATCTTATCAGGGATAAGCGCTTCAGCGCTCAGAGCATTGCCAGAACCTTGCCGCAATAGGACTTGGACACCGGGTTCATGCGCGTGGCGCCATGGCCGGCATTGTATTTGAGGATGGTGTTGCAGGTCTCGCCACCACCGAGATCATGGGCGGCAGCCAGATATTTCATGCCGTACTTGATGTTGGTTTCCGGATCGAACAGGCCCTTGGCGCTGCCGGAATAGCCCATCATGCGGGCAGTTGCAGGCTTTATCTGCATCAGGCCGATTTCACCGTGGCTGCCGCGCGCATTCGGATTGAAATTGCTTTCGATGCGGATGACCGCGGTCGCAAGCGCAACCGGTACATTATATTGGTTCGCATATTTGCTGATCAGTGCGGAATAGGAATTGCCGGAAACATTGGCGACGGAATAGCCGCTCTGGCGCTCGACCGTCTTCAGCGGGCGTTCCGCCGTTTTGAGCGGATGCTTCGCCGGCTTGACCGAACGCTCCGCTTTGTTCAACGGACGCTCTGTCTTCTTCGACGGACGCTCGGCTTTCTTCACCGGCGCATCGGCTCGCACACCCCAGTCATTCGCAAAGGCAAAGCTATTTCCGGCCAGCAGCATGCCAACGCATGTTGCAGCAACAACAATCAGTTTTCTCATGTAGTCTTGAACACTCCGACCCAAAGAATTTCCGGACGGCGCGCCTCGCTGTCACAATGAATATCAGATCAATGAGCGATCTTCATTCGCGGTAATTCTTATCATTTCACATAGCGCCCGCGGTTTAACTCAAAAACAAGCCCGAGAACCGCTTGGCGACGTTCTTAAACCATCGTAATGAGGAGATAATAGGGAAATGATGTGGCAGGTCGAATTTCGCTCTGCAGTGCGAAATTCGGCGTTTCAGCAATTGTCGAGGAATCAGGAATAACGCGGCAAAGCCGACAGTAGCCGGTGCAACGTGTCGATCGTCGAGAAATCGGCGATGCCATCTATTCGTTCGGGCCGAAAATGCCGCTGGAAAGCTTCGACGTCACCAGCCATTTTTTCCGAGAATTTTCCTGTGATTTCAGTTCCATAACCATAAAGCGACAGCATCGACTGCAGCGCTTCCACAGGTTGGCCGGCGTCGCCTCGCTGGAAGAAGCGCCCGCCGGTGATCGTTGCCGGCTCGACCCAGTGCCCGATGCCCGCCCTGTGGAGTTCGCCCCAGGGGAATTTCTCACCCGGATCGACCTTGCGAATCGGGGCGACATCGGAGTGCCCGAGGATCCGTTCCGGCGCGATCGACCAACGTTTGACACAGTCGCGACACAATTCGATCACCGCGGCGATCTGCTCTTTAGGGTAATCGGGAAGTCCGCCGGGATGGCCGGCATTGGCGATCTCGATGCCGATCGACAGCGAATTGATATCCGTCACGCCGTGCCAGCTGCTCTTTCCCGCGTGCCAGGCCCGCCGCACCTCCGGCACCAGCTGCACCACCTCGCCGTTCTCATGCACGAAATAATGGCTGGAGACCTGGCTCTCGGCGCGACAGAGCCAGTCGAGCGCGCCATCGGCCGTCGGCATGCCGGTATAGTGCAGCAGGATCATGTCTGGACGGCGCCCGTCCGCGCGCTCGCCATGGTTCGGCGAAGGCTGCACGCGGGCGCTCCCGCAGTCGGCCTCGAAAGAGGTCATGCGGCGCGGCGTTCCTTCTCGATCGCCGCATAGGCCGCGTTCAGCGCCGCCATGCGCTCATTGGCGATGACGTGGAACTCCTTCGGCACGCCGCGCGAGATCAGCCGGTCGGGATGGTGTTCGCTGACGAGGCCATGATAGCGGCGGCGGATGGTCGGGAAATCGTCCGAGGGCAACACGCCGAGCACCTTGTAGGGATCGCCGCCTGTGGAGACGTGACGGGCGGCGATCTGCTCGAAGCGAGTCTCGCTCATCTGGAAGATCTCGGCTATATGGCTGAGGAAATTCAGTTCCTTCTCGTGGATCAGCCCATCGGCCTTGGCAATATGGAAGAGACCGTCGAGCACATCTTCCAGCACCGTGCAATTGGCCGCGCAGGTGATGCAGAGCGTCGAGAGCCGTTCGGCATAGGCTTCGTAGCCGGCCACGTCCTGGCGTGCGAGGTTGTAAAGTCTGGCGACGTTCTTTGCCTGGTCCTGCGGGAATTCGAAGATTTCGCGGAAGGCTTCGACCTCCTTCTCGCTGACGATGCCGTCGGCCTTGGCGATCTTGGCCGACAGCGCGATGATCGCCACGGAGAAAGCCACCTTGCGCCGGGTCTCGGGATCCCCTTCGAAAACCGTTCGGATAGCCTCGACCACCGCAGACAGCGCATTGCCCGCGGTATTGCCAATGGCATTCAACAGTTTTTCCCAGAAGGACATCGAAATCTCTCGCACGCTTGTCAACTTATATACAAACAGCTTGACCAAAGAATCGTAGCCTTTGCAAGGCGACTATTGGTCGTAGGGCCGAACACAGTTTTCACGATTTGGTAATTGTCGCACCGCAGCATATGGCCCTCTGGCGCCCGGCACCTGCGCCCCGCACCGCGCTCGCCGGCAATTTCCACAAGAGTTGTCGACAGTCAGAACGGGCTTGAAACGATTATATCTGCTGTTCCGGTCGCCACGCGGCAGAAAGGCGCGTTTTCGTAAATTCTTTACTTTACAGGCTCCTTTCCCTGCCGCATCCATGCGCTCATACATGTCGCTCGGAAGTGTGCAGCGGGTCCGGGATGACGACATGCATGAAAACAATGAGCTAAGCGCGTCGCTTGAATCGAATTCGATGCGGCGCCGATAGCTGACACCGCCGCACCGAAACGCCATAGGAGGGATCATGGCCAAGCAGAAAGTCGCAATGCTGACCGCCGGAGGCCTGGCGCCCTGTCTTTCCTCCGCCGTCGGCGGCCTCATCGAACGCTACAGCGATATCGCCCCCGACCTCGATATCGTCGCCTACAAGTCCGGCTACCAGGGCGTATTGCTCGGCGACTGCATCGCGATCACCCGCGAGATGCGCGAAAAGGCGCCGCTGCTGCATCGTTATGGCGGCTCGCCGATCGGCAACAGCCGCGTCAAGCTCACCAATGCCGCCGACTGCGTCAAGCGCGGCCTGGTCAAGGAAGGCGACAACCCGCTGCGAGTGGCCGCCGAACGTCTTGCCAATGACGGCATCACCATTCTCCATACGATCGGCGGCGACGACACCAACACCACCGCTGCCGACCTTGCCGCCTATCTTGCCGCCAACGGTTACAACCTGACCGTCGTCGGCCTGCCGAAG
This sequence comes from Rhizobium sp. N324, assembly GCF_001664485.1. Classification (NCBI taxonomy): domain Bacteria; kingdom Pseudomonadati; phylum Pseudomonadota; class Alphaproteobacteria; order Hyphomicrobiales; family Rhizobiaceae; genus Rhizobium; species Rhizobium sp. N324. Next base: position 3,147,377 of record NZ_CP013630.1, read on the forward strand.
ACCGTCGACAACGACGTCGTGCCGATCCGCCAGTCGCTCGGCGCCTGGACGGCCGCCGAAGTCGGCGCGCATTTCTTCGACAATGTCGGCAACGAACAGACGGCCGCCCCCCGCACCCTCGTCATCCACGAGGTCATGGGCCGCCATTGCGGCTGGCTGACGGCCGCCACCGCCCGCGCCTATCTCCAGCGCACCAGCCGCAACCAGTATGTCGACGGCCTGATGATGGACGCGCATCTGAAGAGCATCGACGCCGTCTACCTGCCCGAGATGGCCTTCGACCTCGACGCCGAGGCCGCCCGCCTGAAGGAGAGCATGGACCGCAACGGCCACGCCACGGTCTTCGTCTCCGAAGGCGCCTGCCTCGACGCCATCGTCGCGGAGCGCGAAGCCGCCGGCGAGACGGTCAAGCGCGACGCCTTCGGCCATGTGAAGATCGACACGATCAATGTCGGCGCCTGGTTCCAGAAGCAGTTCGCCAGCCTGTTGAACGCCGAACGTTCGCTCGTGCAGAAATCGGGCTACTTCGCCCGCTCGGCGCCCGCCAACGGCGACGATCTCCGGCTGATCCAGAGCATGGTCGATCTCGCCGTCGAAAGCGCCCTCAATAAAGTCTCCGGCGTCACCGGCCACGATGAAGCGCAAAACGGTAAATTGCGCACTATAGAATTCCCACGCATCAAGGGCGGCAAGGCTTTTGACCTGTCGACGGCATGGTTTGCCGAAGTCATGGACAATATAGGCCAGAAATACAAAGAAGCGTGATTGACGGATGGTTAATATGATGTCTTTGCTTGTTCCTGAGGAATAGGAGGAGACACCATGTCACTTGAAGCTTGGCTCGCTTTTGCGGCCGCATCCGCCATCATGCTGGCCATACCGGGACCGACGATACTGCTCGTCGTTTCCTATGCGCTCGGTCATGGACGCAGGACTGCGTTTGCGACGGTGAGCGGCGTGGCGCTTGGTGACTTCACCGCGATGACGGCGTCTCTCTTCGGTCTCGGCGCCGTCCTCGCCGCCTCCGCCACCCTCTTCACCGTGCTGAAGTGGATCGGCGGCGCCTACCTGATCTGGCTGGGAATCAAGCTTTGGCGGGCGCCCGTCATCGGCGAACCGGTTGCCGACAACGACAATCTTCCGGAGGAGAAATCGCTCAAGATCTTCCTCCACGCCTATGTCGTCACCGCCCTCAATCCGAAGAGCATTATCTTCTTCGTCGCCTTCGTGCCGCAGTTCCTCAACCCGGCCCTGCCCTTCCTCGGCCAGATGGCGATCATGGAAGCGACCTTCCTCGTGCTGGCGATCCTCAACGCCTCCACTTACGCATTTCTCGCCCATACCGCGCGCGGACTGATTCGCAAGGCGAGCGTCCAGCGCGCCGTAAACCGCACCGGCGGAACCCTGCTGATCGCGGCAGGCGCCGTAACCGCAGGGTATCGCCGTATTGCGGCTTAGAGCCTTTCCCGGTCAGATTGCAGCATTCTGCCGGAGCAGGTTTTCGTCGGGGCAGAGGCGATCGGCGATGGGCATACCCCTGGTACGTCCGAGCCGATCGCCTCTGATCCTGGCTAGAGATGCCCGGCCCACCGGCCGCACCGCTTCGCCACGGCGAAGCGATCAGTGCGTCCGGCGATTCCCAAGTCTTGCAGATTTGCCTGGCAAATCTGCGCGAGGGTTGGCTGAAACGGGCCGGCTGATCGACCGGCCGGCTTGGCCGTAGATCTGGGCTACGACGCGCGCCGGCCGGTCGACCATCCGGCTCCGTTTGAGCCAACAGAATGCTGCAATCTGACCGGGAAAGGCTCTAAAAATATTCCGTGGTTGCCGGAATGTCACGAATAGGTTAATGGGGTCGTCAGGTTTAAGCTTTTTAGTAACTTTTATAACGCTGCCGGGGCGGCGCGATTTCACGAAAGTGACGGAATGGTAGCGATCGGATTGTCCGGGCTGAAACGCAGTCTTGTCGTTTCTACGGTGCTCTGCTGTGGCGTGATGACCGGCTGCGCAAGCGTCGAATACACCTCCCAGGCCGAACTGACAGCTGCTCAGACCGTGGTGCCGATGCCGAAACCCGGTGAAGACGCCACGCTTGCCGCGGTCCCGACAGCCGAAGGCACGGCCGCTCAGGCAGTCGCCGGCGCTACCCTTGCCCCGGCATCCCCTGCCCTGACCGCGACGGCGATGCCGACCGTGACCGCCTCCCAGCCTGCCGATCTCACCATGCAGCCGGCAGCCTACGCGCAGATCCCGCTGACACCCGAGATGACGGCGATCCAGTCCGTGGTGCCGACGCCGCGTCCTGGAGCGCCGGCACAACCGGCAACGCAGCTTGCCTTTGCCGCGACACCGCAGAACGGCGCGCTTGCGGCACTTGCCGCAGTCGACACGACGCCGCGTGCCAGCATGGATTACGGCTTCGATGAATCCGGGCCGATTGATCCGCCGACGGCGCCGCCGATGTTCAGCGACGACGACAAGGACGATGCGCCGACCGTCGAAAAGAGCTTCGTCACCAAGCTCATTCAGAAATATTCGAAACTCTACGAAATTCCGGAGACGCTGCTCCACCGCATCGTCCACCGCGAGAGCCGCTACAATCCGAAGGCCTACAACAAGCGCGGCTATTTCGGCCTCATGCAGATCAAGTACAACACCGCCAAATCAATGGGCTATGACGGCGCCCCGGGCGGTCTCTTCGATGCCGAGACCAACATCAAATATGCCGCGAAATATCTGCGCGGCGCCTGGCTCGTCTCCGACAGCAAGGAAGACGATGCCGTCCGCCTCTATGCGCGCGGCTATTATTATGATGCCAAGCGCAAGGGCATGAATGACGTCGCCCAGGGCAATTACTGACAACTCCCCCCAGAAAAACGGCTTCAATGCTTCGGCCTATGGCCGCGGCTGGACCTGCCGTTCTGATCCGGCCTGCTGTTGCGGCATGCCCGATTGCGGCGACGCCGCCAGAACTGCCTTGAGAAGCGTCTGCGGCTGATAACCGAGCCAGCCCGGCGTCAGGCCAAGCCGGACGACGACGAGATTGGCAGACGGCACGATCGCCATGCTTTGCCCGTCATGCCCCGTCAGCCAGAATGTGTCCTCCGGCAGCCCGAATGCAGCACTCGAGCCGCCGGGCGCGAGCCACGCCTGGCCTTGCGTATACCGGCCGTTCGATGCCGCAGTCGGCGTGCGCATCGCGCCGACGAACCCCTCCGGCAACAGCCGCCGGCCATTCCAGACGCCATCCTGCAGCAGGAACTGTCCGAAACGCACCCAGTCATGCGCGGTCGCATAGAGATAGGAGCTTCCGGCAAAGGTGCCGCGCGCGTCGAGTTCGAGGACGGCGCTGGTCATGCCGAGCGGGGAGAAGAGCGCGTCATGCGGATAGGAAAAGGCTGCCTGCGCATTACCGACCCTGTCCATCCAAATGCGTGACAAGAGCGCCGCCGTGCCGCTCGAATAGCGGAACCGCTGCCCGGGTGCCGCCTCCATCGGCGCATTGGCCGGCAGCGAGACCATGTCTGGATCGAGATAGAGCATACGCGTCACATCGGCGACGCTGCCGTAATCCTCATTGAAGGCAAGGCCGCTCTCCATGCCGAGCAGGTCGGAAACCTTGATCCTCGCACGCTGATCATCCTTCCACTGTGCCATCAAGTGATCGTCGTCGAACGAGATCTTGCCGTCGAGCATCAGCCGGCCGAGGATGGCCGCGTTCACCGTCTTCGTCATCGACCAGCCGATCAGTGGCGTCTTCGACGAAAATCCGGGACCATAGGCTTCGGCGACGATACGGCCGTCGCGCACCACCACGATCGCCCGCATGGCCGGACCGGCAAATCGGGCATCGGCCAGCACCGCGGCGATCTTCGCGTCCGGCTGATTGTCGGTGCCCTCGCCTTGCGGCCACACCGCGTCATTCGCCTGCATCTTGGCCGGCGGATCGAACGGCACCGCGATCGCCGCCTCGAAATTGCCGTCCGGCACGCTGGTGCATCCGAGAGCGCCGCGATAGAGCGCATAACTCGATGCGAACAGCCCCATGAAGCGCGCCGTCACCCGGCCGCTGTCACGCTCGACACGGACGCGCACCAGCCTCAGCAGCGGATTTCCCGGCGCCTGGACGTCGTCATGCAACACATCGTCGGCATCCCGGCCGGCGACGAAGACATTGGAGCAGACGATCTTGGCAGCGTAGCCGTCCCCGACGCGCAAGAGCTCCGGCGGCCAGGCGAAGAGCCAGCCGGTCCCGGCAGCGATGATGAGAACCACAAGGAGAGCAAGCGCCTTCAGGACACGCAGCACAAATCGCATGGCATTCCTCCATGCCGGGAGAGAAGCAGGAATCGCACCTGTCGGAAAGGGGCCGGCGCGAAGTAGGCGCACCATTTCGATCACTCTTCATTGATGCCGAAGCCTTCCGAGAACGGCGCCCACAGCCCGCGTCATCAAACTGTAGCAGTGGCGCGCTACACGCCCTGAACGCTAAAAAGGTGACAGACTCATGTCAGAATTTGCACCGGATGCCGGCTTCCGCAAGAACCGGAAACTCAAGGACGCCCTTCTCCGCCACAAGGCTTTTTCGAAGGAAGGTTTCTCCGAGCGTCTCTTCGGCCTCCTCTTCTCCGGCCTCGTCTACCCGCAGATCTGGGAGGATCCAGATCTCGACATGCAGGCGATGGAGCTGAAGCCGAACCACCGCATCGTCACCATCGGCTCCGGCGGCTGCAACATGCTCGCCTATCTCTCCAAGGCGCCGGCCTCGATCGACGTCGTCGATCTCAACCCGCACCATATCGCGCTGAACCGCCTGAAGCTTGCCGCCTTCAAGCATCTGCCGGATCATGCCGATCTCGTCCGGTTCCTGGCGATGCCGAATGAGAAGTCGAACAGCCGCGCCTACGACCGGCATCTTGCCGCCAAGCTCGACGACGCGACGCGCAGCTATTGGAACGGCCGCAAATTCGGCCGCCGCCGCGTCACCGTCTTCGACCGCAACATCTATGAAACCGGCCTGCTCGGCCGCTTCATCGGCGCGGCCCATCTTCTTGCCCGCCTGCATGGCGTCAAGCTGCGCGAGATGACCAAGACCCGCTCGATTCGCGAGCAGCGCCAGTTCTTCGAAGAGCAGATCGCGCCGCTATTCGAAAAGCCGGTCGTTCGCTGGATCACCGGCCGCAAGAGTTCGCTCTTCGGCCTCGGCATTCCGCCGCAGCAATATGACGAACTTGCAAGCCTTGCCGCCGATCATTCGATCGCACCGGTGCTGAAGCACCGCCTGGAAAAACTCGCCTGTCATTTCCCGATGCGCGACAATTATTTCGCCTGGCAGGCCTTCGGCCGCCGCTACGGCACGGAAGAGGAAGGCCCGCTGCCGACTTATCTGAAGTCGGAACACTACGAGGTGATCCGCGCCAATGTCGACCGCGTCAACGTCCATCATGCAAGCTTCACCGAGCTTCTGGCCCGCGAGCCGGCCGCCTCGCGCGACCGCTTCATCCTGCTCGACGCGCAGGACTGGATGACGGATGAGCAGCTGAACGACGTCTGGCGGGAAATCACCCGCACGGCACGCGACGGCGCCCGCGCGATCTTCCGCACCGCCGCCGAAAAGAGCATCATCGAAGGCCGCCTGTCGCCCTCGATCCGCGACCAGTGGGATTACTTCGAAGAGAAGTCGCGTGAACTGACCGCGCTCGATCGCTCGGCGATCTATGGCGGCTTCCACATTTACGGGAAGAAGGCGTGAGCAAGGCCGGCACCGACACGGCAGGAATGAGCGGCGAACATGCCAGCCTGATGGATGGCATGTACCGCTACCAGCGCCATATCTACGACCTCACCCGCAAATATTATCTCCTCGGCCGCGACAGCACGATCCGCAAACTCGACGTGCCCGAGCGCGGCACCCTGCTCGAAGTCGGCTGCGGCACCGGGCGCAACATGGCTTTCGCCCACAGGCATTTCCCGACTGTGAAGCTGTTTGGGCTCGACATTTCCCAGGAAATGCTGATCTCGGCGCGCAAGGCCTTCGCGACCAAGGCAACGATCCCGGAATTCCGCGTCGCCGATGCCACCGCCTTCACCCCGCGCGAATTCGGCATCAGCGGCTTCGACCGCATCCTGATCTCCTATGCCCTGTCGATGATCCCGGATTGGGAGCGCGCCGTCGATGCATCGATCGCCGCACTCAACCCCGGCGGCCAGCTGCACATCGTCGATTTCGGTCAACAAGAAGACCTGCCCCGCTGGTTCCGCCGCATGCTGCAGTCATGGCTTGCAAAATTCCACGTCGCCCCGCGGCCCGATCTGCGCGAAGTGCTGGAAGCGCAAGCCCATGAAAATAACGCGAGATTGCTGTTCGACACCATCGGCGGCGGCTATGCCTGGCGGGCTGCCATTATCAGCAAGCGCTCATAATTCGCTTGAAACTAACCGATTTTTTACGTTGATATGGTGAAAAGAGGGTTATTCCTCTGCTGGACTCGTTTTTCTCGAAGGTCAGGCTGTGGGGCAAAGAGATCATTCGGTTCACGACGGGATACCCATGCGCCGGCTTTTGTTTTGCGTTCTGCCTTTGGCCATCCTGCTGGCCGGCTGCTCCTCCTCCGGTCATGACTATCTCGAAACCGCGTCGATAAAGCCGAAGACGCGCTTCCAGGACACCGATCCGCAGGATTTCGGCCCGAAACATCCGCAGCAGAACGCGATTCACGGCATCGACATTTCCAAGTGGCAGGGCGATATCGATTGGAGCACGGTGAGAAGCTCCGGCGTCGCCTTCGCCTTCATCAAGGCGACGGAAGGCAAGGATAGGGTCGATCCCCGTTTCGACGAATACTGGCGGGAAGCCCGCAACGCCGGCATCCCGCACGCGCCCTATCATTTCTATTATTTCTGCTCTTCGGCCGACGAACAGGCCGACTGGTTCATCCGCAACGTGCCGAAGGAGGCCATGCGCCTGCCGCCGGTGCTCGACGTCGAATGGAACGCCGAATCGAAGACCTGTCGCTATCGGCCCGGCCCGGAAACGGTACGTTCCGAAATGCAGCGTTTCATGGACCGGCTGGAGGCTTATTACGGCAAACGCCCGATCATCTACACTTCGGTCGATTTCCACCGCGACAATCTCGCCGGCTACTTCCAAGATTATCATTTCTGGGTCCGCTCGGTGGCGAAACACCCAGAAGTGACCTATTCCGACCGCCGTTGGGCCTTCTGGCAATATACCTCGACCGGTGTTATCCCCGGCATCAAGGGACCGACCGATATCAACGTCTTTGCCGGCAGTGCAAAGAACTGGAACAATTGGGTCGCGGCCGTTTCCAAGGATAGAAATTCTTAGTAACGTCTTTCAATGTTTCTTGCTTCCGTCACATTCCTCTGGGAAAGCGACGGACATCCATTTGATATAAGGACCGCATCCATGCACCGCTCGCTCGCAAGCCGCTCTGCACTCGCCCTTCTGTTTGCCCTCGCCCTTGCCGGCGGCGCAGCCGCCCAGCAGGCGCCTGCAGCCGACCCTGCTGCCCCGGCAGCACCCTGCGGCGGCGATCTGTCCGCCTTTCTTGAAGGCGTCAAGAAGGATGCAGTTGCCGCCGGCGCAAGCGCGGCAGCCGCCGACTCCGCCCTTGCAGGCGCCGAGATCGACCCCAAGGTTCTGAGCCGGGATCGGGCCCAGGGCGTCTTCAAGCAGACCTTCCTTGAATTCTCGCAGCGCACCGTCAGCCAGGCCCGCCTCGATATCGGCCGCCAGAAGATGAAGCAATATGCCGACGTCTTTGCCCGCGCCGAACAGGAATTCGGCGTTCCCGCCGGCGTCATCACAGCCTTCTGGGCGATGGAAACCGATTTCGGCGCCGTCCAGGGCGATTTCAACACCCGCAACGCCCTGGTGACGCTGTCGCATGACTGCCGCCGGCCGGAACTCTTCCGCCCGCAGCTGATCGCGCTCATCGAGATGGTCCAGCACGGCGATCTCGACCCCGCCACCAATACCGGCGCCTGGGCCGGCGAGATCGGCCAGGTACAGATGCTGCCGCGCGACATCATCGCCTACGGCATGGACGGCGACGGCGACGGCCATGTCCGCCTGAAGCAGAGCGGCCCGGACGCCATCCTGACGGCGGCGAAATTCATCCAGCATCTCGGCTTCGAGCGCGGCCAGCCTTGGCTGCAGGAAGTCACCCTGCCCGATAACCTGCCCTGGGAGAAATCCGGCCTCGGCGGCACGATGACGGCAGGCGAATGGTTCGCGCTCGGCGTCAAGCCGCGCGACGGCAACACTGCCTTCGGCAACCTGGAAGGCGATCTGGTGCTGCCGCAGGGCCGCATGGGACCGGCCTTCATCGCCTACCCGAATTTCAAGATCTATCTCGAATGGAACAAGTCGTTCATCTACACGACTTCAGCCGCCTATTTCGGAACCCGGCTTTCCGGCGCCCCGACCTATCTCAAGGGCGTGCCGGAACAGGGCCTCGCTAACGACCAGATGAAGACGCTGCAGACCAAATTGCAGTCGCTCGGCCACGATGTCGGCGAGATCGACGGCATCCTCGGCTCCGGCACGCGTGTCGCGATCCAGAAGGAGCAGCAGCGCCTCGGCATGCCGGCCGACGGCTGGGCGACGCCTGCCCTTCTCAACGCTCTCTGATCGCCGCCTGCACCTTACCGCCACCCGCTTCGCAAGAAACGGGTGGCGCGGTCCGCCGTCTGCGCTAAGCATGAGCCTGAAAGCTGGTGCCGGCTTTTGGCAACCGAGCGGCTTACGGTGGAGAAACCGGTATGGACAGCAGAATGAATGCCTGGACCTGGGCCCTGCTGCTCCTGCTCGGGCTGATCTGGGGAGGCTCCTTCTTCTTTGCCCGCATTGCCGTCCAGCACGTGCCGCCGTTGACCCTTGTCTTCCTCCGGCTGCTGCTCGCCGCGCTGGCCCTGCACGTCTATATCGCCGGCCGCTTCGACGTCTATTCGATCCTCAAAGCCCGCTGGCGCGAATTCCTGATCCTCGGGCTGATCAACAATGCTCTGCCGCATGCGTTGATTTTTTTCGGCCAGACCCGCATCGGCGCCGGCCTTGCCGCGATCCTGAACGCGACGACGCCGATCTGGACGGTGCTGATTGCCAACTACTTCACATCTGATGAGAAGCTGTCCTCGGCAAAGATCGCCGGCTGCGTGGTCGGCCTCGCCGGAACGATCGTGCTGATCGGCCCCGGCCTGGCAGCTGGCGGCGAAGCGCCGCTCTGGGCTCTGCTGCTTCCCGTGCTTGCCGCCGTCTCCTATGGCTTTGCCGCCACCTACGGCAAGCGGTTCAAGGATGTTCCGGCACCGGTCACCGCGGCCGGCCAGTTGACGGCATCCGCGCTGATAACTCTGCCGCTGTCGCTGCTGGCCGATCGTCCCTGGACGCTTCCGATGCCGCCGGTCGATATTCTCGCCGCCGTGTTCGCGCTGGCGCTGGTATCGACCGCCTTCGCCTATATCCTCTATTTTCGGATTATGGCGGCGGCAGGTGCGACCAACGCCTCGCTCGTCACCTTGCTGGTGCCGCCGAGCGCCATCCTTCTCGGTGTGCTTTTCCTCGGCGAGAGGCTCACATCCGGCGAATTCGCCGGCATGGCGGTGATCGGTTTCGGCCTCGTCATTCTCGACGGCCGCGCCTATCGCCGGCTGGTGAAGACCACCTGATCTCAGTTGCGAATTCCGCGTGTTTTCAACCGCTTGCCAGTTCGCCATGTTTTCGGCGCATAGGTAAACCCGCAATCGCCGGATTTAACGGCATGTTAAAATCTGTGAACAAAAAATTATTGAATATAATCGATTAGTTTCAACGGCTTGCCGACAGGCTCCTCGACTTGTTGACGGCGCTCTTCTGCAGCGCAGCATAGAATTCGCTTTCCAACCGACATATTTCGGACATATTATCGACCGGTTAACGCGAGGAGACAGACATGGGACTCACGCAATCCTTGAATGTTCTGTTGGTCAGTGCAGCGTTTGCTTTCGTCTTGTCCATGCTCTTCATCTGAGCCGGCCGATGAAAGCGGAATGACTGGTAGCACCTGAACTCCCCTGATCAATCCGCCAATGAAAAAGCGCATGTCCCGCCCGACATGCGCTTTTTCACCTTTTCAAACCGTATGGATCAGGCGGCCGCGCCCGCACTTTTTGCCGCCCGGCGGGAAAAGCCGAGATTGTCGAGCACGGCGGAAACCAGCGGCGCGCGGTTCATCGTGTAGAGATGGAACTCATTGATGCCGCGCCGGACGAGATCCTCGATCTGTTCGGCGGCGACATCGGCGGCGACCTTCGCCCGCTCCTCGGGCTTGTCGTCGAAGCCGGCGAAGCGTTCATCGAGGAAGGCCGGGATGATCGTGCCGCAGGCGCCGGCGAAACGCTTCAGCTGCGTCAGGTTCTGGATCGGCATGATGCCGGGCACAACCGGGATCGAGATCCCGGCAGCGCGCACCTTCTCCAGGTAGCGTTCGAAATTGTCGTTGTCGAAGAAGAACTGTGTCAGCGCCCGGTCGGCGCCGTTATCCGCCTTGCGCTTCAACATGTCGATATCGGCGGCCGTATCGCGGCTTTCCGGGTGTTTTTCCGGATAGGCGGAAACCGAAATCTCAAAATTGCCGACCGACTTGAGGCCGGCCACCAGCTCGGCCGCATTGGCATAGCCGCCGGGATGCGGCTGATAGGGGGCGCCGGCGCCGCCGGGCGCATCGCCGCGCAGCGCCACGAAATGCGTGACGCCGACCTTGCGGAACGTCTCGATCATCTGGTGCGTCTCTTCCTTCGTCGCGCCGACGCAGGTCAGGTGCGAAGCGGTGGCGAGCGGCGTCTGAGACAGGAAACGCGTGACGGCGGTCAGCGTCGGCGCCTTGGTGGTGCCGCCGGCACCATAGGTCACCGAGACGAAATCCGGGTCCCAGTCCTGCAGCTTGCTGACAGCATCCCACAGCTGACCTTCCATCTCCTCCGATTTCGGCGGGAAGAATTCGAAGGAAATCCCGATGTTGCGGCCGCGTGCCTCGTTATTCAAAGCCATGTCATACTCTCCCGGCAAATGTAGGTTCGGCGCCTTCGCTTAGTTGCGAAGCCATCAGGCGCCTCGGGTCGCGCGCGAGCCAGACGGTGACCGTCAATCCCTGCCCGCTTTGCTGCCCCGGATGAAGATCGACGACCTGCTCGACGTCGAGCCCGGCCCTGTGCAGCCAGTCGGATATCGCCTGGTGCGAGAAGCCGAGACGGACATGCGCATGCTCGTCGCGGAGATATTCGAGCGCATGCGGCGCAAGGTCGATGACCACGAGCCGACCGCCCGGCCGGAGCATGCGCGCCGCCTCGGTGATCGCAATCTCCGGCTGATCGAAGAAATGCAGCACCTGGTGGATCGTCACCAGGTCGAAATCCTGGCCTTCGAACGGCAGGTTCAGGATATCGGCATGGCGGACGGTCGCCTTGGTGATGCGGGATTTGTCGAGATTGGCGCGCGCCACGCTCAGCATGTCGCGGCTGGCATCGACACCGATCGCCCGGCGGTAAAGCCCGGAAAGAAGCTCGAGAATGCGGCCGGTGCCGGTGCCGAGATCGAGCAGCGAATCGATCGGCTGGTTGCCGAGCAGCCGGATGACGGCGGCATCGACCTCTTCGTCGGCCGCGTGCAGGCGGCGAAGCTCGTCCCACTCAGCCGCGTTGCGGCTGAAATAGGCCTGTGCCCGCTCAGCCCTCTGGCGCTTGACCTGCGACAACCGCTCGCCGTCGCGAAGCACGGTCGGATCGTTCTCGGAGACATGCTTCAGCAATGCCCGCACGAGCATGGCCGCCTTTCCGTCCTGCTTGAGGCGGAAATAGGCCCAGGCGCCTTCCTGATAGCGTTCGATCAGTTCGGCCTCACCGAGCAGCTTCAGGTGGCGGGAGATGCGGGGCTGGGATTGGCCGAGAATTTCGGTAAGATCGGTCACCGTCAGGTCGCCGCCGTCAAGAAGCGCCAGAAGACGCAGGCGCGTGGGCTCGCCGGCCGCCTTCATGACGTCCACCAGCGCATCCAGTCCAAGCTTCAAGGGTTCGCTCATCTTCGATCCAATCAAGATATAAAGATATCTTTATGTGATTTGGATGACGGTGACAAGCGGCAATTCGCACGCGAGCGAAATTGCCTGCTCAAATTGCGACAAGGCAGATGTGAAAAAACCCCGGTAGAACCGGGGCTTCTCGACCGCAAAAAACGGCTGCGATCAGCGTGTCAGGCGCTTATGGGCCTGGCTGCCCGGGTTGAGGGCATCGGGACCTAGGCGGCGAACCTTGTCCTGCTCATAATCCTCGAAGTTGCCTTCGAACCATTCGACATGGCCTTCGCCTTCGAAAGCCAGGATATGCGTCGCTAGGCGGTCGAGGAACATGCGATCGTGGCTGATGATGATGGCGCATCCGGCAAATGCCTCAAGCGCGCTTTCGAGCGCACCCAAGGTTTCCGTATCGAGGTCGTTGGTCGGTTCGTCGAGCAGCAGAACGTTGCCGCCTGCCTTCAGCATCTTGGCAAGGTGAACGCGGTTGCGCTGGCCGCCGGAGAGGTTGCCGACCTTCTGCTGCTGATCGCCGCCCTTGAAGTTGAAGGCGCCGCAATAGGCGCGGGAGTTCATATCGAACTTGCCGAGCTTGATGACTTCGGCGCCGCCCGAGATTTCCTCCCAGACGGTCTTGCTGCCGTCAAGCGCATCGCGGCTCTGGTCGACATAACCGAGATGGACCGTCTCGCCGATGCGGACCGATCCTGCATCAGGCTTTTCCTGGCCGGTGATCATGCGGAACAGCGTCGTCTTGCCGGCGCCGTTCGGGCCGATGATGCCGACGATGCCACCCGGCGGCAGCTTGATCGACAGGTCGTTGATCAGCGTGCGGCCTTCGAAGCCCTTGGTGATGCCTTCCATCTCGATGACCACCTGGCCGAGCCGCTCGCTGACCGGGATGATGATCTGGGCGTCGCCAGGGCGCTGCTTTTCGGCCGCCTCCACCAGCTGTTCGTAGGACTTGATACGCGCCTTGGATTTGGCCTGACGCGCCTTCGGGCTGGAGGCGATCCATTCCTGTTCGCGGCTGATCGCCTTCTGGCGGCCTGCCTCTTCCCGGTTTTCCTGCTGCATGCGCTTGGCCTTGGCGAGCAGGTAGGCCGAATAATTGCCTTCGTAGGGAATGCCGCGGCCGCGGTCGAGTTCAAGGATCCAGCCGGTGACGTTGTCCAGGAAGTAGCGATCGTGGGTGATCATCATCACGGCGCCCGGATAATCGCGCAGATGCTTTTCGAGCCAGGCAATCGTCTCGGCGTCGAGATGGTTGGTCGGTTCGTCGAGCAGCAGCAGGTCCGGCTGCGAAAGCAGCAGGCGGCAGAGCGCAATACGGCGGCGCTCGCCACCGGACAGGCTGGTGACATCGGCATCGCGCGGCGGGCAGCGCAGCGCTTCCATCGCCATCTCGACCTGGCTTTCCAGATCCCAGAGGTTCTGGCTGTCGATGATGTCTTGAAGCTTCGCTCCCTCTTCCGCCGTCTCGTCGGAATAGTTCATCATCAGTTCATTGTAGCGCTCGAGCACCGCCGTCTTCTTGGCAACGCCTTCCATGACGTTTTCGAACACCGTCTTGTTGGGATCGATGTGCGGCTCCTGTTCGAGATAACCGACCGTGGCACCCTCGGCGAGCCAGGCTTCGCCGGTATACTCCTTGTCCTGGCCGGCGATGATGCGCAGCACAGTGGATTTACCGGCGCCGTTCGGCCCGAGAATACCGATCTTGGCATCCGGGTAGAAGGAAAGGTGGATGTTCTCCAGGATCTTCTTGTTGCCATAGGCCTTGTTGAGGCCGGACATATGATAGATGAACTGACGTGCCATGACTGCGCTGCTCCGGGCGGGAAACTTCGATCGTGCCGCTATGTAGGCGAAACAGCGCCTGCGGGCAACGCCGAAACCCGGTTTACGCAGGATTTCCGGTCAGAAGCCCGCAGCGTCGACGACGCCCTCGTCGCAGCCGAACGTCGTTTTTCCCGCGCCCTGGATCAGATCGCCAAGCCCGGTGCCTTTCGCCGACGCCGCCCCGGCGGCCTCCGAAAGCCCGATCGTCAACCCGCTGACCATCTTGACATTGCCGACCCGTCGGCAGCTCATCTTGACGCGGTCGCCGGCCCCCGGCCCGAAGCTCTTGTCGAAAGCCGCCTTGATCGCCTCGGCCTTGACCGGCTTGCCGATATTGGCGGCGAAGAGATCGCGCACGGCCGAGGTGTTGAGCGCGCCGAGAAGATGTACGCCAACGCCGAAATAATCCTCGGCGCTCATTTTCGTGCAGGTGCCGTGCTTGACCCATTCATGCCGTTCCAGGCCGGATTGCGTGCCGGGCATCGCTTTTGCCAGCGCCGCCTGCGTCTCGGCCGACAGCGTGACCGCCGGCAATGTGCTCCACTTGCCATCCTTGTCGGCGGCCTTTTGCTCGGCGCTCACGCCGCAATAATTCTGTCGCATCGGCCAGAGCCCATGCAACGAAAAATTCGTCGCGTCGGGGCGCTCGCCGGTCTGGCTCGCACATTCGGCCTTCTTCTGGTTTGTCTGGCAAAAGGCCGGCTGCCAGCTTGCCGAAAGAATAAAGCGGGTCGCCCCACTGCCCTCCTGCGCGAAAGCGCCGCCGGCAAGAACCATCGATACGGCGAACGCCGCGGTACGCAACTGCATGCTGCTCATTTCAACCCCCAAAAAAGAACAATACAGGAACAAATAAGCACGAAGATTAAAAGCCCGCAACCCTGAATCGCAGCAGGAACGCAATTTGTTATCGGATAAGTCAGGAACCGATGTTGCTTTTGGGCGACGATCTGGTCTGTTGCGGCAGGGAGGATCCAGATGTTTTCTGAAACGCAGAGGCTCGCTGCGCCGGGGGTGTCGCTCGCCTATCACCATGCCGAGGCCGCCGGCCCGGCACGCGGCATCTTGTTGATATCGCACGGCCTCGCCGAACATTCGAAACGCTATCGCGCTTTTGCCGAGGCGATGGCGGCGCGCGGTTATCACGTCTACGCCCATGATCATCGCGGCCACGGCGAGACGACGGCGCCCGACGCGCCGATCGGCTGCTTCGCCCGGCGGGACGGCGTCGAAAAAGTGATCGGCGACGTCCTTGCCATGCGCGCCCATGCGCTCTCGCGCCATCCCGGCCTGCCGGTGATCCTCTTCGGCCATTCGATGGGGGGCCTGATCGCCCTCAATGCCGCGGTCACGGCGCCTTCCGATTTCGACGCCGTCGCCGTCTGGAATTCTAATTTCGCCGTCGGCCTTGCCGGCCGCGCCGCCCAGGCGATCCTGCTTGCCGAACGCATGCTGAAGGGCTCCGACGTGCCGAGCGGCCTGTTGCCGAAACTCACCTTCGCAGCCTGGGGGAAATCAATCCCCGCCCACCGCACCGAGTTCGACTGGCTGTCGCGCCGTCCCGATGAAGTCGACAAATATATCGCCGATCCGCTCTGCGGCTTCGACGCCTCGGTCTCGCTCTGGCTCGACCTCTTCGAACTGACGTTTCGCGCCCCGCAGAAGCTCCATCTGGATCGGCTGCCCCGCGACCTGCCGATCCACCTCGTCGGCGGCGGAGAAGACCCGGCGACGGAGCGCGGAAAAGCCGTGCTCTGGCTGTCAAACCATTTGAAAGCCAGCGGTTTCTCTCGTATCAGCACTGAGATATATCAGGACATGCGGCAC
Organism: Rhizobium sp. N324; assembly: GCF_001664485.1. NCBI lineage: Bacteria > Pseudomonadati > Pseudomonadota > Alphaproteobacteria > Hyphomicrobiales > Rhizobiaceae > Rhizobium > Rhizobium sp. N324. The sequence goes on from NZ_CP013630.1 coordinate 3,163,117, forward strand.
GAAACGCTGAATGATGCTGCAACCGCCGCCTTCGCGGACTGGTGCGACGAGGCCGTCTCCAGATTGCAAACGGCAAGATCCTGAGCCAGAGAGATTTCATCATGAGCAGCACCTCCGCCCGCCCCGTTTCCTCAGCCTCCGAGGTGACGACGGGGCTTGCGCTGATGTTCCTTTCGGTGATGTTCTCGCCGCTGATCGATATCTTCGCCAAGCTCGCCGTCGTCACCATCCCCTCCGCTGAAGTCACCGCCGGCCGTTTCGTCGTGCAGGCGCTGTGCATGCTGCCGATCGTCATATGGCGGCGCAGCTTTGCCGATTTCTCCTGGCGCCAGAACCTGTTCCATGCCATCCGCGGCTTGATCATCACCGTCTCGATGATCTCGTTCGTCACCACGCTGAAATACATGGCGGTCGCCGACGCGATTGCGATCTTTTTCGTCGAGCCGATCATGGTGACGATCCTCGGCGGCATCTTTCTCAAGGAGACGATCGGCTGGCGGCGTTATACCGCCTGCGGCGTCGGCTTTTTCGGGGCGATGCTGATCATCCAGCCGAGTTTCCAGGAGGTCGGCTATATCGCCCTCCTGCCCGTCGTCAGCGCGCTCTGCATCGCGACCTTCGTGCTGATGACCCGCGTCCTGTCGCACCGGGAAGACCCCTGGGCGATGCAGTTCCAGATGGGCATCTGGGGCCTCCTCTTCTGCACCATCCTGCTTTTTGCCGGCGAAGGAAGCGGCTCCGATCTCTTTGATCCCGTCATGCCCGAAGGCAGCGCCTGGTTCTACGTCGCCGGCGTCGGCGCCATGGCCGCAATTGCGGGCATCTTCGGCGTCTATGCCTATCGCGCCGCACCCGCCTCGACGCTGGCGCCACTGCAATATTTCGAAATCGTCTCGGCGACGATCTTTGCCTGGCTGGTTTTCGGCGACTTTCCGGATGCGATCAAATGGCTCGGCATCGCCATCATCATGGCATCGGGCTTGTACATCATCTGGCGCGAGCGCCGCTTTGCTTCAAAGCCTGTATCCGATACATCTGAGGCGACGCTGGTGCCGTAAAAATCGACGAGGGAATATGACGCAGACCACGAAAAGGCCGCCGCTTGCAGACATCCGGGTGATTGAGCTTGCCCGCGTGCTGGCCGGCCCGTGGGCGGGGCAGATACTCGCCGATCTCGGCGCCGACGTCATCAAGGTCGAAAACCCCGACGGCGGCGACGATACGCGCCAATGGGGTCCGCCCTTCGTCGAAGGCGCCGACGGCGACAATCTTTCGGCCGCCTATTACCACGCCGCCAATCGCGGCAAACGCTCCGTCACCGCCGACCTGAGAAGCCCCGAAGGCCAGGAGCTCGTCCGCCGCCTGGTTGCGTCAGCCGATGTGGTGATCGAGAATTTCAAGCTCGGCGGCCTCGTCAAATACGGGCTCGATTACGACAGCCTGCGCAAGGTGAACCCGAAACTCGTCTATTGCTCGATCACCGGCTTCGGCCAGACCGGCCCTTACGCCAGCCTCGCCGGCTATGATTACATCGTCCAGGGCATGTCCGGCTTCATGTCGATCACCGGCGAGCCTGACGGCCAGCCGATGAAGGCGGGCGTGGCGATCGCCGATATCTTCACCGGCATCTATGCCGTCTCGGCGATAGAGGCCGCCCTGATCCACGCGCTCAAGTCGGGCGAAGGCCAACTCGTCGACATGGCCCTGCTCGATGTGCAATCGGCCGTGCTGGCCAATCAGAACATGAATTACCTGGTCTCCGGCACAGCACCCACCCGCCTCGGCAATGCCCATCCGAATATCTCGCCCTATGAGGTCGTGCCGGCGGCGGACGGTTATCTTATTCTCGCAGTTGGAAACGACGGCCAGTTTCGCCGCCTCTGCAGCATTCTCAGCCTGGATGCGATTGCCGGCGACGAACGTTTCGCCACCAACAAGGCCCGGGTCGCCAATCGCGGCGAGGTTCGCCGTCTCATCTCCACCGAGACGCTGAAATGGCAGAAGGCGGATCTGTTGAAGGCCTGCGAGGAGAATGGGGTTCCCGCCGGCCCGATCAACACGATCGAAGAGATGTTCGCCGACCCTCAGGTACGAGCCCGCGGCCTGCGCATCGACCTTGCGGATGCCGCCGGCACCGTCATCCCGGGGGTCAGGACGCCGGTGGTGCTGTCGGAGACACCGTTGCGTTACACCAGGCCGAGCCCGCGTCTCGGCGAACACACCGAAGAAATTCTGGCGGAACTCGCCGAGCGCGAGAGGAAGGCATCGTCATGAAAAGAACAGGCGGGCAACTCATCGTCGAGGCGCTGAAGGCGAACGGCGTCAAGCGTCTGTCCTGCGTGCCGGGCGAGAGTTTCCTCGCCGTCCTCGACGCGCTGCGCGACAGCGAGATCGACGTCGTCGTCTGCCGCCAGGAGGGCGGGGCGGCAATGATGGCGGATTGCTGGGGCCGGCTGACCGGCGAACCCGGCATCTGCATGGTCACCCGCGGCCCCGGCGCCACCAACGCCTCCGCCGGCCTGCACATCGCCAAGCAGGATTCGATCCCGATGATCCTCTTCATCGGCCAGGTGCAGCGCGAAGCCCGCGAGCGCGAGGCCTTCCAGGAGGTCGAATTCCGCCGCGCCTTCACCGAATTCACCAAATGGGTGGGCGAGATCGACGATGCCGCCCGCATTCCCGAATTCGTCACTCGCGCCTTCGCGATCGCCACCTCCGGCCGCCCCGGCCCTGTCGTGCTGACGCTGCCGGAGGACATGCTGCGCGACGAGGTCGAGGCACCCCGCGCCAAGCGCTATGTCAGCGTCGAGGCCCATCCCGGTCGCCGTCAGATCGACGATCTCTATATCAGACTGCTGAAGGCCGAGCGGCCGATGGTGATCCTTGGCGGCACGCGCTGGGATGCCGATGCGGTCGCCGATTTCGCAATCTTCGCCGAGCGTTTCCAACTGCCGGTCGGCTGCTCCTTCCGCCGGCAGATGCTGTTCGATCATCTCCATCCCGCCTATGCCGGCGATGTCGGCATAGGCATCAATCCTGTTCTGGCCAAGGAGATCAAGGAGAGCGACCTGCTGATCCTGCTCGGCGGCCGCATGTCGGAAATGCCGTCCTCGTCCTATACGCTGATCGATATCCCCTACCCCCAGCAATCGCTGGTGCACGTCTATCCCGATCCTTCTGAACTCGGACGCGTCTACCGCCCGGATCTTGCGATCTGCGCCGCTCCTGCCGATTTCGTCGCGGCCCTTGCCGATCTCGAAGCGCCGGCCGAGCCGCATTGGGCGGAGCGCACTGAGCGCATGCACCAGGCCTATCTTTCCTGGTCGAAGCCGCCGGCGACAGGTCCTGGCGCCGTTCATATGGGACCGATCATGGAGTGGCTGGAAGCCAATACCGGACCGGAAACGATCTTCACCAACGGCGCCGGCAACTATGCCACCTGGCTGCACCGCTTCCATCGTTTCCGCCGCTTCAATACTCAGGCCGCACCCACCTCCGGCTCGATGGGTTACGGCCTGCCGGCCGCAGTCGCCGCCAAGCAGCTTTTTCCCGAGCGCGAGGTCATCTGCTTTGCCGGCGACGGCTGTTTCCTGATGCACGGCCAGGAATTCGCCACTGCCATCCGCTACGGCCTGCCGATCATCGCAATCGTCGTCAACAACGGCATGTACGGCACGATCCGCATGCATCAGGAGCGCGAATATCCCGGCCGCGTCAGCAGCACCGACCTGACCAACCCTGATTTCGCCGCCCTTGCCCGCGCCTATGGCGGCCATGGCGAGACGGTGGAAAGCACCGCGCAATTCGCCGCGGCCTTCGAGCGGGCGCGCGCAAGCGGCAAGCCCGCAATTATCGAAGTCAAACTCGATCCCGAGGCGATCACGCCGACACGCACGCTCTCGGAAATCGCGCAAACAAAAAGCCGGTAGGTTTCCCTACCGGCTTTCAAAGGCAGAATTACCGCGACGATCAGTCGATCGCGGCCGTGACGATGAACTCGACCTTGTATTTCGGCGCAGCGAGCTTGGCTTCGCTCGTGGCGCGGGCGGGCGGATTGGCCGGATCGATCCAGGCTTCCCAGGCGGCGTTCATCTCGGCGAAATAAGCGATGTCGGAGAGATAGACGAGGGTCTGCAGGATCTTCGACTTGTTGCTGCCTGATGCAGCCAGCAGGCGGTCGACTTCGGCAAGCGAGGACTTGCACTGATCGGTGACGCTTTCGCCCTCGCCGACCTGGCCTGCGAGATAAACCGTGTTGCCGTGAATGACGGCGCCGCTCATGCGCGCGCCGACGTCGATACGCTTAATGCTCATCATAGTCTCCTGAGTGAATGGCAAGGTGACGGCGCTGCGATGCAGCGCCGGAAAATCGGCAGCCGGACGGGGCCTAGCTGCGGATATGGTGGGTCTTCTGGTAGATCGCCGTCGAGCGGGCGCCGGAGCGGCAATAGCCGAGCATCGGCCGCGGGAATTCGTCGAGCGCATCGACCATGCCCTGCACCGCTTCCTCGGTCACGCCCATCGGCCCGACAGGCACATGGCTGATCTCGAGACCGATTTCCCGCGCGCGCGCCTCGATGACGGAGAACGACGTCTGATCGGGGCTTTCATGATCGGGGCGGTGGCAGACGATCGATTTGAACCCCAGCGCCTTGATCTCGTCGAGGTCATCGGGCGTGATCTGACCCGAAACCGAATATTCATCGTCGATCTGGCGAATATCCATCGTCCTGTCTCCTCAAAAATCGTGGGCTGAAGGTCTACGACGCAGCTTGGCAAGCGTCAACAAGACTTCGCTCACAGGAAGGCAAAGCTCAGCCCATAGCTGCGGCTCTCGCCTGATGCCAGCATGTTGAATTCGCCGGCCCCCTGAAGCTCGTCACGCGTGACCCAGCGATGCGAGACCGGCTCGATGCCGATAATATGGGCCGGCGCCTTCTGGTTTCGCCAAACCTGCAGATAAGGCAGCGTGTCGGCGCGGAAACGCACGCGGAGCGTCCTGCCGCCGATCGCGGCGATCGGCCCGAGGCGAACTTCCGCCAGGCCCTGCTCCGTTGCCGGCGCCTCAACGCAAAAGATGCTGCCCGGCTCCTCGCCGAACGTCCAGGGGAAACCGCCATTCTCCAACATCGGTCCTTCCAGCCGCGTGCCCTCGTCCAGCCATTTGCCGCCGGTGTTCATGTGATACATCAGGAAGGTCGGCACCGCCTGATCGCTGGTATTGACGACCCGGTCGTCGAGCCGCACCTCGCCGGTCGCCCCATCGATCCGCCACAGCCGCTCGATGCGCTGCGGCAGTCCCTCGACGGTGATGATGTCGATATCGGCGCGGCATTCGGCATTGCCGTTCTCAAACTTCGTCCACAGCACCTTGGCCGCATGGCCGGAGGCCGATCCGTGCAGCGGATAGACCTTGCCGTCGGTCCGCCCGGCGATCGGCTGGCGGTGGCGGATATGGTCCGGCCCGCAGGTGAACAGGAAGCCTTCGAGCGAGTGATCGATTCGCGGGTCGCCATCGTCGGGAATGGCGCGCTTCGGCGCGATATCGACGCCTTCGACGATGCAGCCGCCGATATCCAGCACCGATGTTTCATCGAGCATCAGGCGCGGCCCGCTTGCAGCGGCAAATTCGATCATCTCAGTCTCCTCAGGAGGTCGTCGGCCTCTTAGAGCGCCGTGCGTCCTTTCGGACGCACAAAGGACGCTCTAACACTTTGAATCGGCGCATCGTGCTTCCGAAAATCGATTCCGATTTTCGGAAGCACGATGCGCTAGCGTTAGGTTTTGCGCCGTATTTCGTCAATCGGACGCTTTCCGCCTCTTGCGCTTTTGCCGCAACCGTGGATTTTGCGGAACTGACACCGGGACGCAAACGTTTATGAGTAAAAGGAAATCTTAGTGATTTTCATATTTTGTTCAGCACGGTTTCATAAATTCCACACTAGCGTCAAAATTCGCAGGTGTGTGTCGGCCTAGTCACTGTTCGAGGTGTGAGACGTGAATCGTTTTTTAAAGTCGGCATTTTCGCTTGCGGCCGTGCTGGCAGCCATTGCGGCTGCAGCACCGCAGGCCGGCGCGCAGCAGTTCCGCGACCGCCGCCAGAGCGATGTCGTGCTCGTCACCCCGAGCGGCGAAATCCTTGACTATGTCCCGCGCGGATATATCTACGCCCGCGACCGTAGCGGCAACCGCGTGCTGATCGATGACTACGGCAATGTCGTCGCAACCGAAATGCGCGCCCGCGGCTACTATCCGCCGCGGCCCGGCCCGCGCGAGGTCTATGCCGACCAAGGTGGCAACGATCCCTATTACGCCGACGATGGCGACGCACGTTATTCCGAGCGCGGTGCAGTCACCGGCGGCATTCCGCAAGATGCGGCGATCGAACGCCAGCCACTCGGCGAGCAGCCCTATCCCGAGGATAACAGCATCGGCAATCCGCAGTCCGGCGACGATTATGCCTCGATCGATCCCGACCAGCAGATCCCACCCGCCGACGCGCCCAAGGCCGCGCCGGATGAACCCGTCATCACGCTGAAGAACAAGTCGAAACCCGAGATCGTCGCGCTGCAGGTCTTCCTCGATCGCGCCGGCATCTCCCCCGGCGTCATCGATGGTCATATGGGCTCGAACGTCACCAAGTCGGTCTATGCCTATGACCAGATGACCGGCTCCAAACTCGACCCGAACGACACCGACGCCATTCTGGAAGAGCTTCGCATGAACGGCGGCCTGCCGGTCGTCAGCTACACGATCACGCCCGCCGATGCCGCCGGCCCCTACGTCGCCGAGATCCCGGAAGACTATTCGCATAAGGCGCTGCTGCCGTCGCTAGCCTATACATCGATTACCGAAATGCTGGCCGAGCGCTTCCACATGGACGAGGCCTTCCTCAAGGAGATGAACCCCGGCGCCGATTTCAGCGTCCCAGGCACCGTCATCAAGGTCGTCAATCCGGGCGAGCCGAAGAGCGGCGAGGTTGCCCGCATCATCGCCGACAAGGGCCGCAAGCAGGTCTTCGCCTATGATAATGCCGGCAATCTCATTGCCGCCTATCCGGCATCGATCGGCTCCACCGACACACCCTCGCCGTCGGGCACCGTGACGGTCGAGCGCGTCGCGTTCAATCCCGGCTATACCTACAATCCGAAGATCAATTTCCAGCAGGGCGCCAACGACAAGATCCTCAACATTCCGCCCGGCCCGAACGGCCCCGTCGGCACGGTCTGGATGGCGCTCTCCAAGCCGACCTACGGCATCCACGGCACGCCCGAGCCCTCCAAGATCGGCCGCACACAGAGCCACGGCTGCATCCGCCTGACCAATTGGGATGCCACCGAGCTTGCCAAGATGGTCAAGCCGGGAGTGACGGTCGAATTCGTCGATTGATCGGAATGTGACGCCAGGCGGAATGAAGCCTGGTGAGGAACCATATCGGAGGGCCGGGATCGACCGCAGCGCGGTCGATCCCGGCCCTTCCTTTTTGACACAACAATCTAGCGGGAGCCGCTGCGGCAGTTCAAATTTGCTCCCCCGTTTCAAAGTTTGGAACCTGAAAGCGCGAAAAAAGCCATTAAATCTGTAGATTTGACCCCATAACAATTTTGGAGGTCGTATGAAATCGTTGTTCGCTTGGCTTTGAGCCTGTTCGCGGGTTTGGTCGCAGTCGGCACGGCGCGGGCTGCCGATATCTCGGAAATTCGCGTGGACTGGGCGACCTACAACCCGGTCAGCCTTATCCTGAAGGATGAAGGCATCCTGGAAAAGGAATTCGAAAAGGATGGGATCAAGATCACCTGGGTCCAGTCCGCAGGCTCCAACAAGGCCCTCGAATTTCTGAATGCCGGTTCCCTCGACTTCGGCTCGACCGCGGGTGCCGCCGCATTGATCGGTCGCGTCAACGGCAATCCGATCAAATCCATCTATGTCTATTCGCGGCCGGAATGGACCGCACTGGTAACCCGCAAGGATACCGGCATCGCTAAGGTCGAGGACCTCAAGGGCAAGTCCATCGCCGTGACGCGCGGCACCGATCCGCACATTTTCCTGGTGCGCGCGCTTGCCGATGCAGGTCTCACCGAAAAGGACGTGTCGCTCGTCTTGCTGCAGCATGCCGACGGCCGCCTTGCGCTGAAGCGCGGTGACGTCGATGCTTGGGCGGGCCTCGATCCGATCATGGCCTCCGCCGAGATCGAAGATGGCGATGTGCTCTTCTATCGCAAGCCGGAGAACAACAGCTGGGGCGTTCTCAACGTGCGTGAGGAGTTCGCCGCCGCGCATCCCGAGATCGTCAAGCGCGTTCTAGCCTCCTATGAGAAGGCCCGCAGCGAGGCTTTGAAAGACCCGGCCAAGCTGAAGGCCGCCCTCGTTGCCGCCACCAAGCTGCCCGATAGCGTCATCGAGCGCCAGTTGGAGCGCACCAACCTCGGCTATTCCGTGATCGGCGATTCCCAGCGCGAAACGATCGAGGCTGCGGGTCTTGCTCTTCAGAAGGCAGATGTCATCAAAGCCGACGTCGATGTCAAACAGACCGTGTCGGCGCTGATCGACCCCAGCTATGCCTCCGCCGCGCTGGGCCAATAAAGCCACAATGCATGTCGCCCGGAAGTGTACAGCGGTTCCGGGAGAACGACATGCATCAACACGAAAAACTAAAGGCATTCCCATGTCGTTGGTAGACATCGCGCTGTCATGGCACAAGAGCGAAACCACAAAGCAGACCCGGCAGCGCCGGGTCTCGCCTTTCGATCATCCGATCGTTGGGATCGCGTTTCCAATTGCGCTGTTTGCCGCCTGGGAGATCCTGGTCCGTGCGGGAGTGGTCGGGGGTCGTCTGATGCCTCCGCCCTCGAAAATTCTCTCTACGGTCTATACGCTGGCCGCATCAGGAGACCTGACAACACATGTGGGTGCGACGCTGCGCAGAGTGGCGATCGGTTTTGCCTTCGGGTCTCTGGCGGGGACGGTGCTCGGGACGCTGACCGGCTACTCCAAATTGCTTGCACGCCTGCTCGATCCGACCCTGCAGGCGCTGAGAGCCATTCCGTCGATTGCCTGGGTGCCGCTGTTCATCCTGTGGTTCGGGATTTTCGAAGCCTCCAAAATCGCCCTGATCGGCGTCGGCGTCTTCTTCCCGGTCTATCTCGGCGTCTATGGCGCCGTCGTCGGCGTTGACAGGCGCATCGTCGAGGTCGGACGCGTCTTCCGGCTGTCCGGCTTCGACCTCGTTCGCCTGATCTTGCTGCCGGCAGTTCTACCCGATTATATCCTTGCCCTGCGCGCGGGCCTGGGTCTCGGTTGGATGTTCGTCGTCGCAGCGGAATTCATGGGCGCGTCGGAGGGGCTGGGCTATCTGCTTGTGGATGGTCAGCAACTCGGCAAACCGGATCAGATCCTCGCCGCTATCTTGATCTTTGCCATTGTCGGCAAGGCGACCGACAGCCTGCTTCTGATCGCAACCGCGCCGTTTCTGCGCTGGCGTGACAGCCATGCGAGCGGGATTTGACATGCTCGATATTCGTTCTCTATCCAAGATTTACCCCAATGGAACGCATGCGCTGCAAGACTTTTCCCTGAGCGTCGAAAAGGGGGAACTGATCGCAGTCGTCGGCGGATCGGGCTGCGGCAAGAGCACTCTCCTGCGGTTATTGTCGGGCTTGGAAGCGCCCACCCAAGGCGAGATCAGCCTGGAGGGACGGCGGCTGGCAGAGCCGGACGCGCTCGTGAATATCGTTTTCCAGGAGCCTCGGCTTTTTCCCTGGCTGACGGTCGCGGGTAATATCGGTTTCGGCCTGCGTCATCTGGCAAACGGCGAACGCGAGGAACAGGTATCGGCGGCCCTCGAGAAAATCGGCCTTGCCGGCTACGAGGGACGCTGGATCAAAGAATTGTCCGGCGGGCAGGCTCAGCGTGTGGCCTTGGCGCGCGCGCTCGTGACGAAACCGTCCGTGCTTCTCTTGGATGAACCCTTCTCGGCCCTCGATGCGATGACGCGCGCCGAACTCCAGGATCATCTGATCGATCTATGGCGTTTGAATGCCACGACGATGCTGCTGGTCACCCACGATATCGAAGAGGCCGCGTTTCTCGCCGATCGCGTCGTCGTGATGTCTCCTTGGCCGGGCCGCATTCTCGAAGTGGTCGATGTGGGCTTGCCCCGGCAACGCAATCGCATGTCGGACGAATTGGCCGCAGTCAAAAGACGTCTTTCCGATCTCCTGGCGCATTCTCTGAACAATGGCGTCCGCACGGCACGTGGCTAAAAACGAAATGCGTCGCGGGCGAACCGGACGCATTTCGTCTGAGGAGGCGGAATCTGTCAGGCCGCCGTCGCCATGCGGGGCGATGCCGTCAGCCTGACCGGCAGTTTGCTCATAATTTCCTCGGCGAAACAGGTCGCGTTCTCACGCGCCTTGTCGAGATTGCTGACGCGTGTGGGATCGATCGTGTGCAGTGTGCCGCCACAGTCGAAAATGTCTCGGAAGGCCGAGCGTTCGATGATCGCGGTATCCAGCACCGGCACGTGCCGCTCGCTGAGCAGCGACTTGACGAGTTGCAGCGCCCTTGTCGTCACCATCGAGTTGACGCGGGTCAACACCACCGAATGGCCGATCTTGATGCCTGCCTTCTCGTCTAGATATTGCAGCAGTTCGAGCACCTGTGCGCCGCCGCGCGCGTCCATTGCGCAGCCCTGGATCGGGATCAACACATGGTCGGAAAGGCCGACGGCGGTGGCAAGCAGCGGATTGCGCGCACCCGGCAGATCGACGATGAAATAGTCGGTATTGTGCTTGTTTTCGCTGATATGCAGCGGCAGCGAGGCGGTGGTCACGAAATCGATCACCGAAATATTGGGCACATGACCCGAAATCTCGTGCCAGCGCGAAATCCAGTGCTGCGGATCGGCGTCGAGAATGGTGACGCGGTAACCCTTGCGGGCAAGCTCGGTGGCGAGCAGGAGAACAGCGGTGGTCTTGCCGGCGCCGCCCTTGGTGTTTGCGAATGTGATGACAGGCATGTTCAGTCCTCGGAAGGAAATGGTGCGAGCCGGAATCGCTCTTTTACGCACCATCGAGCATCGTGCGGTTAATCCATCCTTTCGAATCATGGTTAACAAATTCCAAACACGCGCGCCGAAATTGCAGCCGGTATTTTTCACATCCCTAAAATTCAGGATGTCGCTAAAACGAAAGAAGCCCGGAAAGCAAGGCTTTCCAGGCCGGTCTGCAGGTCCGGGCTTTATGGTCTCAGAAGCAGTCCCTGAACAAGGCCTTGGTATTTTCGAGCGTCATGGCAACCGGGTTGCCGCCTGCACTCGGATCTTCGATCGCCATGGCCGACAATTCATCGATGCGATCGGGGGCGATTCCCATCGCCGACAGCGTCTCCGGCACGCCGAGGTCGGAGCGGAGCTTCAGCACATAGTCGTAGAAGCCGTCGAAACCGCCCGAAATGCCGAGATAGGCGGCCGCCCGGTCGATCTTCTCCTCAATCACCTTGCGGTTGAAGCGCAGCACCGCCGGCATCACAACCGCATTGGTCATGCCGTGATGCGTGTTGTAGACGGCGCCGATCGGGTGCGAGAGCGCATGGATGGCGCCGAGCCCCTTCTGGAAGGCGACCGCGCCCATGGCGGCGGCGGCCATCATGTTGGCGCGGGCTTCAAGATCGGTGCCCTCCCGATAGGCGCGCGGCAGGAATTCCTTGACGAGACGCATGCCTTCGAGCGCGATGCCGGCCGACATCGGATGATAGAAGGGCGAGGAATAGGCCTCCAGGCAATGGGCAAACGCGTCCATGCCGGTGCCGGCCGTGATGATCTTCGGCATGCCGACGGTCAGTTCCGGGTCGGAGATGACGACGCCAGGCAGAAACTTCGGATGGAAGATGATCTTCTTCACATGCGTGACGGAATTGGTGATGACGCTGGCCCGGCCGACTTCCGAGCCGGTACCCGCCGTTGTCGGCACGGCGACGATCGGGGCAATGCCCTCAAGGCTCGCACGCGTCCACCAATCGCCGATATCCTCGAAGTCCCAGACCGGCCGGGTCTGGCCGGCCATGAAGGCGACGCACTTGCCGAGATCGAGGCCGGAGCCGCCACCGAAGGCGACGACGCCGTCATGGCCGCCATCCTTGAAAGCCTCGACGCCGGCCTCGAGATTCTTCTCGTTCGGGTTCGGATCGACATCGGCAAAGATCGCCCGGCCGAGGCCGGCATCTTCGAGGATATCGAGCGCATTCTTGGTGATCGCCATCGAGGCAAGGCCGCGGTCGGTGACGAGCAGCGGCTTCTTGATGCCGAGGCTCTTGCAGGCATCGGCCAGTTCCTTGATCCGGCCCCGGCCGAGCTTGACCGATGTCGGGTAGCTCCAGTTTGCGGTGATGTTGCTGCTCATGCTGTGACTTTCTTCAGGTGGAAGGATTTCGGACGGGTCAGATTCTGGAAGCCGATGATCGACAGCGAGCCGCCGCGGCCGGTCTCCTTGACGCCGGTCCAGCAGAGCGCAGGATCGAGATAATCCGCGCGGTTCATGAAAACGGTGCCGGTTTCGATCTCGCGGCCGAGCCGCGCGGCCCGCTCGACATCTTTGGTCCAGAGCGAGGCCGTCAGCCCGTACTGGCTGTCGTTCATCAAGGCGAGCGCCTCCTCGTCGCTCTTCACCTTCATGATGCCGACTGCCGGACCGAAAGTCTCTTCGCGCATGAAGGCCATGGAATGGTCGACATCGACGAGAACCTGCGGTGCGAGATAAGCGCCGCCATCATCCTCCGGGAAAAGTTTCGGATCGACAAGCGCCTTGGCGCCCTTGGAAACCGCCTCGGCAATCTGCTCGCGCACCACCTTGGCGAAGCGCTTGTTCGCCATCGGCCCGAGCGAAGTCTCGGCATCGAGCGGATTGCCGAGCTTGTAGTTCGACACCCAGGCAACCGATTTCTCGACGAAGGCGTCGTAGAGGGATTCGTGCACATAGATGCGTTCGATGCCGCAGCAGCACTGGCCGGAATTGTAGGTCGCGCCATCCATCAGCGTATCGACGGCCGCCTCGAGATCGGCGTCCTCCATGACGTAACCCGGATCCTTGCCGCCGAGTTCGAGGCCGAGGCCGGTAAACGTGCCGGCGGCGGCCCGCTCCATCGAGCGCCCACCTTCGACGGATCCGGTGAAATTGACGAAATTGAAGCTGCCGGCGGCAATCAGCGCCGAGGTCGTCTGATGATAGAGGAAGACGTTCTGGAACACGTCCTCGGGAACGCCCGCCTCGCTGAAGGCCTGCACCAGCCGCTCGCCGACCAGCAGCGTCTGCGAGGCATGTTTCAGCACAACGGTGTTGCCCGCCATCAGCGCCGGCGCGATCGTATTGATCGCCGTCATATAGGGATAATTCCACGGCGCGACGACGAAGACGACACCATGCGCTTCACGCTCGATGCGGCGCTCGAAACGGTCGCTTTCCTCGACCACCAGCGGCGCCAGCGCATCGGCCGCGATCGAGGCGACATAGTTGGAGCGCTCGTTGAAACCCTTATATTCGCCGCCATACTTGACCGGCCGGCCCATCTGCCAGGCAAGCTCCGGCACGACGACTTCGGACATCTCGTTCAGCCGTGCCGCGCCCTTCAGCACCAGTTGCACACGCTCTTCGAGCGGCCGTTTCGCCCAGGCCTTCTGCGCCTTGCGGGCACGCAAGACAACGTCCTTGGCGGCGTCGAGCGAAAGCGCCGGACGCTCCGCGTAAACCGATCCGTCAATCGGTGAAATGCATTGGATCATTGCCATGATCGATTCCGTCCTCGTATTGATCAAAAATTTCGTCGAGGGCCATAGCCCCTCATCCACCTGCCATCCCCTTCTCCCCGCTCGCGGGGAGAAGGGGATGGCCGCGGCCTCTCTGTCCCCCACAGCCTCTCTCAGGGCACGTCCCCTCTCCCCGTTCTACGGGGAGAGGGTTAGGGTGAGGGGCAGCAACCCGCAATCCGTACTATGCTCTTTCGAAACCGCGCGCCACTTCCCAATCGGTGATGCGGCGGTCGTATTCTTCCTGCTCCCATTCGGCAGCGCGGGTGTAATGGTCGATCACGTCGTCACCGAAGGCCTTGCGCAGCATTGCCGATTCCGTCATCGCGGTCGTGGCCGCACGCAGCGTGCGCGGAATTTCGCGGATATCCTTGCCGCCATAGGCGTCGCCGACGAAGGGGGCTTCGAGTTCGAGTTTGTTCTCGATCCCATCGATGCCGGCGGCAAGCAGCGCGGCAAACGCGAGATAGGGATTGAGATCGGAGCCGCCGACGCGGCATTCGATGCGGATGCCCTTGGTCTCTTCGCCGCAGAGGCGGTAGCCGGCGGTTCGGTTGTCCTTGCTCCAGATCGCCTTGGTCGGCGCAAAGGTGCCGGCCATGAAGCGCTTATAGGAGTTGATGTAGGGCGCCAGGAAATAGGTGATCTCGCTCGCATGGGCGAGAAGCCCGGCGATGTAATTGTGCATCAGCGGCGACATGCCGTATTTGCCGGTATGATCGAAGAACAGCGGCTTTTCCTCCAGGCTCCAGAGCGACTGATGGATATGCGAGGAACTGCCGGCGGCGTTGTAGTTCCACTTGGCCAGGAAGGTGATGGCCTTGCCCTTCGACCAGGCAATCTCCTTGCAGCCGTTCTTGATGATCGCGTGCCGGTCGGCCATGGCGAGCGCATCGGCATAACGCACGTTGATTTCTTCCTGGCCGGCGGAGGCCTCGCCCTTGGAGTTCTCGACCGGGATGCCGGCGCCTTGCAGGCCGGTGCGGATCGCCCGCATCACCTCTTCCTCCTTGGTGGTCTGGAAGATGTGGTAATCCTCGTTATAGGCGCTGGCGAGCTTGAGGTTTCGGTAGCCGGCGGCATGCGCCGTCTCGTAGCTCTGGTCGAACAGGAAGAATTCCAGCTCGGAGGCCATATAGGCCTTCATTCCCATGTCTTCGAGGCGCTTGACCTGCTTCTTCAGGATCGCCCGCGGCGAATGGGCGACTTCTTCATGGGTGTGATGGTCGAGCAGGTCGCAGAGCACCAGCGCCGTGCCGTCGAGCCAGGGAATGCGGCGCAGGGTCGCGAGATCCGGCTTCATCGTATAGTCGCCGTAGCCCTTTTCCCAGCTCGTCGCCTTGTAGCCAGAGACGGTCTCCATCTCCATGTCGGTGGCGATCAGATAGTTGCAGCTATGCGTTTCCTTCCAGGCGCTCTCGATGAAATATTCCGCCTGGAAACGCTTGCCCATCAGCCGGCCCTGCATGTCCACCTGGCAGGCCAGAACCGTATCGATGCGCCCTTCGGCAACATCCTTCCTGAGGTCGTCGATTGTGTAGCTGCTCATGATTGATCCGCCTGAAATTGGAATTGAGAGATCGGGGCAACGAAATCGCATGCGCTCGGCCGATGGTGGCCCGATGCCGTTTCGTTGAACCGGTGATGGGGCCGCAGGAGCGGCCCCGCCATTTGAGAGGGAAGCCTCGATGCTTAGTGTTCGCCGCTTTCGCCGACAGCTGCTTCGGCTGCCGCGATTTCGGCCTGGCGCTTTGCCACTTCGGCGCCGATCGGCGGGCCCTTGAAGCGCCGGCTTTCGAAGCCGAACCAGACGATCGCCGTCAGCAAGAGGAAGCCAACGGTAACGTAAAGCGCGGCACCGTTCGGCGGCTGGATGCCGAGAATGAAGATCAGAACCATGGCGATGACGGTCAGCACGGCAAAGAGCTTGAAGACGCCTTCGCCGAGATTCCACGGCCCCATCTTGTCCCACTTCGACGTGCCCCAGGCGAAGAGGCCGAGCGTGATCGGGATCGCGAAGGAGAAGAACAGGAAGATGACGGTGCACGAGACGACGATCGTATAGACCGGCGTGTCGCCGACTTTCATGAAGTCGAGTGAGGTGAACCAGACGAACAGCACCGACAGGATCGAGCCGGTCCAGATCGCAGCCACCGGCGTGCGGTACTGCGGGCTGACCTTCGACAGCGCCTTCGATGCCGGCAGGCCACCGTCACGCGAGAAGGCGAAGATCATGCGCGAGACCGAGGTGACGGTGGCAAGGCCGCACAGCCACTGGCTGACCAGGATGGCCAGATAGAGGATGTCCTTGACGATCGGGTTGACCTGGCTGTCCATCGCCCAGAAGAACACGTTCCAGCCCTGTTTTGCGGCATCGTCCATGTTCGGCAGCATGAGCACGAAGGCGCACAGCATGATATAGCCGAACAGCGCCGACCACAGCACCGAGGCGACCATTCCGCGCGGCACCGACTCGGCAGCCTTGACCGTCTCTTCCGACGTATGCGCCGAGGCGTCATAGCCGGTGATGGTATAAATCGGCAGCAGCAGGCCGAGAAGGAAGACCCAGGCACCGGAGGTGGAAGGCCAGACGTTGCCGCCGACTTCGCCGGAATAGTTGGCGAAGGTGAAGAGACGGCCGAACTCGTAGGAGGGTGCCGCCGCCAGGCAGACCACCGCCAGCGCAATCGAGCTCGCGAAGATCAGATAACCCGAAAAGTCGGTCAGCTTCGCCGTCAAACCGATGCCCATGTGGTTCACGAGCGCCTGCGCGCCGGTGATGACGACGAGGAAGATGATGCGCACCGTCGTCGTGTCCGTCAGCCCGAGATAGGTCGTGCCGAAGGAGCCCATGAAGAAATAATAGGTGCCGACGTTGATGGCGCCGAGCACGGTGACGAGGCCGAGCAGGTTGAACCAGGCGGTCAGCCAGCCGGTGAAGCGGTTGCCGAGGATCGAGCCCCAGTGATAAAGGCCGCCGGCCGTCGGATAGGCCGAGCTGATCTGCGCCATGGCGATGGCGAAGACCAGCGAGATGAAGCATCCCACAGGCCAGCCGATGCCGATGGCGGCTCCGCCGGCACCGGAGGTCGCCTGCGCCAACGAGTTGATGCCGCCGGAGAGAATGCAGATGATGGAAAATGAGACGGCGAAATTCGAGAACGAGCTCATGCGTCGTTCGAGTTCCTGGGCATAGCCCATGGAATGCAGGATGTGCACATCCTGCTTTTTGTCCAGATCGGTATAGTCCGACATGACTTCCCCCTGTTCACGACCGGCCGCGGGATTGCGGGCCGGTTCAGTGCCAAATTGCCCGCGGCATTTGCGCCGTGCGGGCGTTCGCAGTTAGACTGCTCCCTCGGGTCTTTTTTTATCAGGCGTCCAGGCTTTGCTGGAGCAGCCCTTTTAGATAGTCGGCCATGACCCCTTGGCCGACATCGTCTGCGATGAGGTCGTTGCGGACCTCGATCATTACATTGCGCAAGCCGTTCGAAAGCCCGTGCAGGATCAGCGTGTGGGTCACGCCGTCCTCGGGCCCGTAAGGCTGATTGCGTTCCGTCCTGTAAAGCGGCGCCTCGGCCGCAGCCTCCAGCATGCGGTCGGCGAGCCGGCTGTCCTCATCGTGCAATATGCCGAGTTCGACGGCGCGTTCGCGGCCGTGATAGACCGGCGTGAAGCTGTGTATCGTCACGATGATGCTGTCCTGCCCCCTCGCCCGGCGATCGCGGATCAGCCCGCGAATGGCGTCGTGAAAGGGCACGTAGAGCGCGTCGGTGCGCGCCAGGCGTTCTTCGGCGGTCAAATCCGTATTGCCGGGAACGGCGTAGATCTCGCTTTTCTCAGGCATGGCGCCCGGTGAACTCGGCGGCCGGTTGCAATCGTAGATCAACCGGGAGAAGCGCTGGTAGACGAGCGTCGCATCGAGCCCTTCCGATATGCCGCGGGCGACGGAAAGAGCTCCCGGGTCCCAGGCAATGTGGCTCGAGAGCGCTTCGCTGGGCAGGCCAAGATCGCCGAAGTGAGCGGGCAGCACATTCGAAGCGTGCTCGCAGACAAGCAACACCGGGCTCCGGCCGCCGACACGCTCGATCCCGACGCAGTCGCCGTCCGCTTCGCTGAGGATTTTCGGCCCGGCCAGCACCAATGGCGCCACTCCTATCCCTTAACAAATTCCTTATGAAGAAAAGAATTCTTCAGGTTTCGATCACTGTCAAGCGTCGACTGAAAATTTCTTTTCATGACAGCGGTTGACATGGATTATGACAGCGTTCTTAATTTGAGTGGGAAAGTGGCGCCAGACCATCCCGGGGAGCATAGATACGTGACAGTTGCGTCGAAGACGGTTTCAGACGTCATACACTCGCATTTCGGGGTGTTGACGCGTGCCGAGAAGCAACTGGCCGAAAGCCTTCTCGACAACTACCCGGTGTCCGGTCTCGGCAGCATCACCACGATCGCCGAGAATGCCGGCGTTTCGACGCCGACCGTCGTGCGCATGGTGCAGAAGCTCGGCTTCAAAGGCTATCCGGACTTTCAGGCGCATCTGCATCTGGAGGTGGAGGCGACGATCTCCAACCCGATCGCCAAGCACGACCGCTGGGCTCAGAACGCGCCCGGCACCCATATCCTCAACCGTTTCGCCGATGCCATCATGGGCAATCTGCGCCAGACGCTGACCGATCTCGACACCGCGACTTTCGACAGCGTCGCCTCGCTGCTGTCGGACCGCAAGCGCGGCCTCTATTTCGTCGGCGGCCGCATCACCGGCGCGCTTGCCGAGTATTTCTTCACCCACATGCAGGTGATTCGACCGGCGACGACACTGCTGTCGTCGAACTCCAGCAGCTGGCCGCAATATGCCCTCAACATGAATGCCGGCGACATCCTGATCATCTTCGACATCCGCCGCTACGAGCAGGAGATGGTGAGCCTTGCCACTGCCGCCCGCAAACGCGGCGCAGAAATCGTCGTCTTCACCGACCAGTGGAGTTCGCCCGCCGCCAAGCTCGCCCGGCATGCCTTCCGCGTACGGATCGAGGCGCCATCAGCTTGGGATTCCTCCGTCGTCACCCTCTTCATCGTCGAAGCGCTCATCGAGGCCGTTCAGAATTCCACCTGGGACGAGACGAAGGAGCGCATGAAGACGCTTGAGGGCTTGTTCGAGCAGACCAAGCTTTTCCGCAAACCGGGTTAGGAGGGACAAGACAAACAGGGGGAACACGGACAGATTTTCGCGGAAACAGGTAGTGCCGTCGCAAATAAAACACGTGTCGCAAACGCCTGCTATTCATAGCAAAGTTAACGTCATCCAGCCGTCACACAAGCTTCATGTAAGCTGAGTAACAGCATCGCCAGACACTGAAAACCCGAAGGAGAACAACAGTGATCTCTAACATTTCTCGACTTCTGTCGCTCTCTACTGCGATGATCGTGGCTTCGACCGCGATTGCCGCCGCCGAGCCGAGCGCTGAACTTATCGCCGCCGCCAAGAAGGAAGGCACGCTGACGACGATCGCTCTTCCGCACGACTGGTGCGGCTATGGCGACGTCATTGCCGGCTTCAAGGCCAAGTATGGCCTCGAGGTCAACGAACTGAACCCGGATGCAGGTTCGGGCGACGAAGTCGAAGCCATCAAGGCCAACAAGGGCAATACCGGCCCGCAGGCGCCTGACGTCATCGACGTCGGCCTCTCCTTCGGTCCGTCTGCCAAGAAGGACGGCCTGATTCAGCCTTATAAGGTTTCCACCTGGGACTCGATCCCGGATACGGCCAAGGATCCCGAAGGCTACTGGTATGGCGACTATTACGGCGTTCTCTCGTTCCTCGTGAACAAGGATCTCGTCAAGGAATCGCCGGTCGACTGGGCCGACCTGAAGAAGAGCGACTACGCAAACACCGTTGCTCTGGCAGGCGATCCGCGCACCGCCAACCAGGCTGTTCAGGGCGTGTATGCCGCTGGTCTTTCCGCATCCGGCGGTGACGCGGCCAAGGCAGGCGAAGAAGGCCTGAAGTTCTTTGCCGAACTGAACAAGGCCGGCAATTTCGTACCTGTCGTCGGCAAGGCGGCTCCGTTCGCACAGGGCTCGACGCCGATCATCGTCGCTTGGGACTACAACGCCCTGTCCTGGGGCCAGAGCCTCAAGGGCAACCCTCCGTTCGAGGTTGTCGTTCCGAAAACGGGCGTCGTTGCCGGTGTCTACGTTCAGGCGATTTCCGCCTTCGCTCCGCATCCGAACGCTGCCAAGCTCTGGATGGAATACCTTTATTCCGACGAAGGTCAGCTCGGCTGGCTGAAGGGCTATTGCCACCCGATCCGCTTCAACGATCTTGCCAAGAACAACAAGATCCCGAAGGACCTGCTCGACAAGCTGCCGCCGGCAGCAGCCTATGAAAAGGCTGTCTTCCCGACGCTCGAAGAGCAGGCCGCCGGCAAGGAAGCCATCACCAAGAATTGGGATTCGGTCGTCGGCGCCAGCGTCAAGTAATCTCTAATCCTGCCTCCCCGCCGCATAGGCGGGGAGGTTCTCTCACTCCGACGCCCCAGGATAAGCTTTTCCATGAGCACGGTTTCAACGCCTATGGTGAGCAGCGCCCCCTTGATCAACAGAGATCGCGTGATCGACTGGCTGGGCATTGCACCCTTCATTATCTTCTCCCTGCTGTTCCTGATCATCCCCACGCTTTATCTTGTGGCGGGCGCATTCCTGACCCCCGAGGGCCACCTAACGCTGAAGAATATCGGCGATCTCTTTACCCCCTCGATCATCAGCGCCTACTGGATCAGTATCCGTGTCTCGGTGGCGTCGGCTCTCGGCGGTGCGCTGATCGGCTTCTTCCTCGCCTGGGCCGTCGTGCTCGGCGGCCTGCCCGCCTCCGTCCGCTCGACGCTTCTGACCTTCTCCGGCGTCGCCTCGAATTTCGCCGGCGTCCCGCTCGCCTTCGCCTTTCTGGCAACGCTCGGCCGCACCGGCCTCGTGACGGTTTTCCTGCGCGAATGGTTCGATTTCAACCTTTACAGCACCGGTTTCAACCTACTGTCCTTCCTCGGCCTCACCATCACCTACATGTATTTCCAGATCCCGCTGATGGTGCTGATCCTGACTCCTGCGCTCGACGGCATGAAGAAGGAATGGCGCGAAGCCTCGCAAATCCTCGGCGCCACCAACCGCCAGTACTGGACGATGGTCGCGCTGCCGATCCTCTGGCCGAGCCTGCTCGGCACGACGCTGCTGCTCTTCGCCAACGCCTTCGGCGCCATCGCCACCGCCTTCGCGCTGACCGGCAGCTCGCTGAATATCGTGCCGATCCTGCTCTATGCGCAGATCCGCGGCGACGTCCTGCACAATGCCAATCTCGGTTACGCCATCGCGCTCGGAATGATCGTGATCACCGGCGTCTCCAATGTCCTGTACCTCATGCTGCGCATGCGCGCCGAACGGTGGCAGAAATGAAGGCGCAACGTCTCGGAGCCTGGATCGCCATTATTCTGGGCGCGTCCTATTTCATCATTCCGCTAATCGGCACCATTGAATTTTCGCTGCGCATGCGCCGCGGTGAATACAGCCTCGATGCCTATCAGTCGGTCTTCTCGGACGCCCAGTTCCGCGAGACCTTCGGCTATTCCATGATGATGGCCCTCCTGACCATTGTCTTCGGCATGCTGCTCGTCGTGCCGACGGCCTACTGGGTGCGGCTGCGGCTGCCGCAGATGCGCCCGGTCGTCGAATTCATCACGCTGCTGCCGCTGGTCATTCCGGCAATCGTCATCGTCTTCGGCTATCTCAGGATGTACAATTCGTCGTCCTACCTGCCGCTGACGGGTTCGACGACCGGCACCAATATCCTGCTGGTTTTCTCCTACATCACACTGTCGCTGCCCTATATGTACCGCGCCGTCGATACCGCCATGCGCGCCATCGACGTCCGCACCCTGACGGAAGCGGCAGAGAGCCTCGGCGCTCGCTGGACGACGATCATGTTCAGATGCATTTTCCCGAACGTCATGAGCGGCGTGCTGTCGGGCGCCTTCATCACGCTGGCGATCGTCATGGGCGAATTCACCTTCGCCGCCCTGCTCAACCGCCCGGCCTTCGGCCCTTACCTGCAGCTTGTCGGCGCCAACAAGGCTTATGAGCCTTCGGCACTCGCTGTCATCGCCTTCTCGATCACCTGGCTCAGCATGGGCCTGCTCAACCTCGTTTCTCGCTTCGGCAAAGCCCGCCCGGCAAAGGCTTAAGGTAACTGGCTCATGTCCTTTCTCACACTGAACAACATTCAGAAATCCTTCGGCCCGGTTCAGGTCGTCAAAAACTTCAATATGAACATCGAAAAGGGAGAGTTCGTCTCCTTCCTCGGACCGTCGGGCTGCGGCAAGACGACCGTTCTGCGCATGATCGCCGGCTTCGAAACCCCGACCGGCGGCACGTTGACCATCAATGGCAAGGACCAGAGCGCGCTGAAACCGAACCAGCGCAACATCGGCATGGTCTTCCAAGCCTATGCACTGTTTCCAAATATGACGGTGCACGACAACGTCGCCTTCGGCCTCAAGGTCGCTGGCGCTCCAAAGCCGGAGATCGACGCCCGCGTCAAGGAAATGCTTGGCCTGATCAAGCTCGGTCACCTGGCCGACCGCTTCCCTTACCAATTGTCGGGTGGCCAGCAGCAGCGTGTCGCTCTTGCCCGTGCGCTAGCCGTCAAGCCGCAGGTGCTGCTGCTCGACGAGCCGCTCTCCGCACTCGACGCCAAGATCCGCGTGTCGCTGCGCGAGGAAATCCGCGCGATCCAGCAGCAGCTCGGCATTACCACGGTTTTCGTCACCCACGACCAGGAAGAGGCGCTGTCGATCTCCGACCGCATCGTCGTCATGAATGCCGGCAAGGCCGACCAGATCGGTTCGCCCTTCGAGATCTACAACACGCCGGCAACGCGCTTTGTCGCCTCCTTCGTCGGCACGCTGAACCTCATCGAAGCCAAGGTCGTCGATCCCGACGCCAACCGCATCCAGATCGGCGATCAGGCCATCACGCTGAAGCAGTCGGTCGCAGCCCACAAGGCCGGCGAGACAATCTCGCTGGCGCTACGCCCTGAAGCAGGCTCGCTCTCCGACAGCGTCAGAAGCGATACCGCGCTCACCGGTCAGGTCGTCTCGGCCCACTTCCTGGGGTCGGTCATCCGCACCCGCATGAATGTCGGCGGCAATGTCATTTCTTTCGACATGTTCAACAGCCCCGGCACCACGCCGCCGCAGGCCGGCGAAACGGTGACCCTGCGTTTCATGGCGGCCGATCTGCTGGTCATCCGGGACTGAGTTTGACAAACCACTCATGAAAAAGGCGCCGCAAAAAGCGGCGCCTTTTTTATTGTTCGGACGAAACCGTATCGCGATCGTTCAGAATCAATTGCCGCGCTTTTCTGCACCGCGCGCTCCGAAGGCCGAAAGGTCAGAGGTCCATCGGCCAGGTGTCAGAGAGGCGATAGCCGGCCTGGAACGGATCGGCCGGATCGACCATGAGCTGCTTCGTGCCGATGACCCATGCACGACCCGAGATGATCGGGATGATGCCAGACTTGCCGTTGATGTCGACTTCGCTATCGATGCTGCAGTGGAACTCCGTGTCCAACAGCGAGGTGCCTACGAATTTTTCGCCTGCCTTGATCTGACCCTTGGCGTGAAGCACGGCCATGCGAGCCGAACATCCCGTGCCGCAGGGAGAACGGTCTATTTTGCCCGGACGGATGGCGACCGCATTCTTGCCCCAGAACACGCCACCCCTCTTTTCGACCGGATCGGTGATCTGGCAGAAGGAGATGTGGCCCCAGTCATTGCCCGGGTGCTTGAAGCCGAGCTGCTCATTGGCGGCTTCGGTGATCTTGACGCCCATGCGGGCGATATCGCGGGCGTGGTCCGATCGAAGGCTGAGCCCTATGGATGCCGCATCGACGATGACGAAGCTGTCCCCGCCATAGGCCGTGTCGACCGTGACCGTGCCGATACCTTCGACCTCAATTCTGGCATCGAGCATATCGGCAAAGGACGGGACGTTGCGGACGCGGATGCGTTCGGCCTTGCCGTTGCGGCACTCGGCCTCTACCTCGATCAGGCCACCCGGAGGCTCGAGGATCATGCGGGTGATGGGTTCCTGCATCGGAATGATGCCCGTATCGAGCAGCACTGTTGACACGCACATGGAGTTTGAACCCGACATCGGAGGCGTGTCGGCCGGCTCCATGATGATCCAGCCCATCTGCGCCTTGGGGTTCTTCGGCGGGACGAGCAGGTTGACGTGGCGGAACACGCCACCGCGAGGTTCGTTCAATACGAAGTTTCTCAGCGTCTCATCCTCGGCAATCCACCGCGACTGCTCCCACACCGTTGCGCCGGGAGGCGGCGCAACGCCGCCAACGATGACGTCACCCACCTCACCTTCCGCATGGCAGCTGACGATATGCACGATCTTGGATGTACGCATTTGATGTTCCCCGCACCTGTTCTTCGAAGCTGGAGCAGTCCGACAAAACCGTACAGCAATCTTGCGGCCGAAATTGCAGGAAAGCAAAGCTGTGGAGGTCACACTCTTCAGCTTGGAATAACGTATACGATCTACGATAACAGAGTCAAGTTAGAGCCGCCTCAGGGCGACGGCAGAACGCGAGCAGAAAGGAGATCGTGCTGCGGTAAGCAGCGACGACGATATTCCGGCGGCGCCAGCCCGACGCCAACCGCATCCAGATCGGCGATCAGGCCATCACGCTGAAGCAGTCGGTCGCAGCCCACAAGGCCGGCGAGACAATCTCGCTGGCGCTGCGCCCTGAAGCAGGCTCGCTCTCCGACAGCGTCAGAAGCGATACCGCGCTTACTGGCAAGGTCGTCTCGGCCCACTTCCTGGGGTCGGTCATCCGCACCCGCATGAATGTCGGCGACAACGTCATTTCTTTCGACATGTTCAATAGCCCCGGCGTCACCCCGTCGCAGGCCGGCGAAACCGTGACGCTGCGTTTCATGGCGGCCGATCTGCTGGTCATCCGCGACTGAGGCTTGCGACACCGCGCATGCAAAAGGCGCCGCGAAACGGCGCCTTTTTCATTTCAGGCCCGCCGACTTATCAGCAATCGTGATGCAGCCATCACGACAAAGCACTTGAACTCTTTCAACTCAGTGCCAGAAGGTGAGCAAGCCGATGGGCCGGGCAGCCGTCCGCCCGGCGTTTTACGCGATGGGATATGTCAATGATTACCTGCCACCTGCGTTATGTGATCGATCCGTACAAGCTTGCCGAATTCGAGGAATATGCCCGGCTCTGGATTCCGATCGTCAACAGGATGGGCGGCACCCATCACGGTTATTTCTTGCCATCCGAAGGCGCCAACAACATTGCCGTCGCCTTGTTTTCCTTCCCGAGCCTTGCTGCCTACGAGGACTACCGCACCCGCATGGCCAGCGATCCGGAATGTCAGGCGGCTTTCGAGCTCGACAAACGCAACCGCAGTATCGTCAGCTATGAACGTAGCTTCATGCGGCCCGTGCTCGGCTGATCGAATTCGTGCACTCCGATAATGCATGTCGCCCGGAAGTGTGCAGCGGTTCCGGGACAACGACATACATCAAAACAAAGAGTTAAAGCGCGTCGCATGAATTAGATTTGACGCGACGCGCTTGAAAAGCCCCGCACGCGGCGCTTTTTTGTTCTTTCATGCGCTCAGCGGATCGCCCGGTCGTCCGCATCGAAGCGGTGCACGCGCGCCTGATCCGGCGTTGCATAAACGATCTCGTCCGGCTCGTACTGGTGTTCACCGAACAGGCGGGCCGTCAGCAAGCCACACTGGTCGGATTCCAGATAGATGATCGTGTCGGCGCCGAGATGCTCGACATGCACGACCTTCGCTGCCCAGCTCCCCTGATCACGCGATAGCGTCACATGTTCGGGACGCACGCCGATCGTCTTGGCGCTGTGATCGCCGACCTTTTCGGCTGCGATGAAATTCATCTGCGGCGAGCCGATGAAGCCAGCAACGAAGACGTTCGCCGGACGATTGTAGAGTTCCATCGGCGAGCCGATCTGCTCGATCGCGCCGGCATTCAGCACCACGATCTTGTCGGCAAGCGTCATCGCCTCGACCTGGTCGTGGGTGACGTAGATCATCGTCGCCTTCAGGCTGCGGTGCAGCCGGGCGATTTCAAGGCGGGTCTGAACACGCAGCGCAGCGTCGAGGTTCGACAGCGGCTCGTCGAACAGGAAGAGTTCCGGTTCGCGCACGATGGCGCGGCCGATCGCAACGCGTTGGCGCTGACCGCCGGATAATTCGGCCGGCCGCCGCGCCAGATAGGGGGCGAGCGACAGCATGCCCGATGCCTTGCCGACTCGGCTGTCGATCTCGCCCTTCGGCGTACCCGCCTGCTTGAGGCCGAGGCCCATATTGTCCTTGACCGTTAAGTGCGGATAGAGCGCATAGGACTGGAACACCATGGCGATGCCGCGCTTGGCCGGCGGCGTCAGCGTCTCGTCGCGGCCGTTGATGACGACGGCGCCCGAGGTGACGTCCTCGAGGCCCGCAATACTGCGCAACAGCGTCGATTTTCCGCAGCCCGAGGGGCCGACGAAGATGACGAATTCGCCGTCCTCGACCTCGAGGTCGATACCTTTCAGCACCTCATGCGTGCCATAGGTCTTGCGGATGGATTTGAGTTGAAGCGATCCCACTGATTTTTCCTTACAATCTGACCGGCTGGCCGGTGCGCACGCTCTCGTCGGCGGCAAGGCAGATGCGCAGCGACGCCACCGCATCCGCCATATGGCGATCGAGGTTCAGACCCTCACGGATCGCCCTCAGCACGAAGGCCTGTTCCAGGTCGCAGAGCGCCTGATGACCGGGCTCGCCCGTCATCCTCATATCCTGGTCGGGCCGGATGAACTTGCCGTCCGGGCCGGTTTCGGCCGTATGCAGACGGATCACCGACGTCTTGGTGTGCGTATCGATATCATCGGACTTGGCGTTCGGATCCATGACGATCGACACCGCGCCCTTCGGCGACATGACATCCTTGACGAAGAAGGCGGTCTCCGAAATCATCGGTCCCCAGCCGGCCTCGTACCAGCCGACCGAACCGTCCTCGAAGAGCACTTGCAGCTGGCCGTAATTATACATGTCGGCGGCGATCTCGTCGGACAGCCGCAGCCCCATGCCGCGCACCTCGACGGCCCTCGCATCGGTGATCTGGCACATGACGTCGACATAATGCACGCCGCAATCGACGATCGGTGAGGTGGTTCGCATCAGCGACTTGTGTGTCGCCCAGGTCGGACCGCTGGACTGCTGGTTGAGGTTCATGCGGAAGACGTAAGGCGGGCCGAGTTTGCGCGCCTCCTCGATCAGTCTCGTCCAGGACGGGTGATGGCGCAGGATATAACCGATCACCAGCTTGCGCCCCGCCGTCTTCGCCGCGGCGACCACACGCTCGGCGTCGGCAACGGTCGTCGCCAGCGGCTTCTCCACGAAGACATGGCAGCCGGCCTCGAAGGCAGCGACGGCATAATCGGCATGGCTGTCGGAATAGGTATTGATCGAGCAGAGGTCCGGCTTCAGCTCGGCAAGCGCCGTTGTGAAGTCGGGATGGATCGAATAGGCCTGCAGCTCGGGCTCCAGCTTCGGCCTCGAGCGGTTGACGAGACCGACGATCTCGAAGCCGGGATTGTTGTGATAGGCGAGCGCATGGCTGCGACCCATATTGCCGAGGCCGGCAACGAGGACGCGGATCGGTTTGTCCTGGCTCATTTGACGGCTCCTGACGTAATGCCGCGGATCAGCTGCCGCGAGAAGATGACGTAGAGGATGAGGATCGGCAGGATCGCCAGCGACAGCGCCGCCAGCACCGCATTCCAGTTGGTGACGAATTGGCCGATGAAGATCTGCGAGCCGAGCGTTACCGTCTTGGTGGCCTCGGAGGGCGCCAGGATCAGCGGGAACCAGAGATCGTTCCAGATCGGGATCATGGTGAAGACGGCGACCGTCGCCATGGCAGGGCGCACCAGCGGCAGCACCAGGCGGAAGAAGATCGCATATTCGGAAAGGCCGTCGATGCGCCCGGCATTCTTGAGATCATCCGAAACCGTGCGCATGAATTCCGACAGGATGAAAATCGCCAGCGGTATGCCCTGCGCGGTATAGACGAGGACCAGCGCCGTCAGCGTGTTGACGAGACCGGCCGCCACCATGCCCTGCAGGATCGCCACCGTGCCGAGACGGATCGGGATCATGATGCCGATTGCCATATAGAGCCCGAGCAGCGTATTGCCGCGGAAGCGGTATTCTGAAAGCGCGAAGGCCGCCATCGCTCCGAAAAGCAGCACTAACAGGATCGAGACGATCGTGACGATGAAGCTGTTCTGGAAATAGGTGGCGAAATCGCCCTGCCCCAGCACCGTCTGGTAGCCGACGAGGCTGAAGGTCGACGGCGTCGGCACCATCAGCGGCTCGCGGAAGATCGAGGCGCGATCCTTGAACGAGTTGACCACGGTCAGGAAAACAGGAAACAGCGCGACCAGCGTATAGGCGCCGAGCGCCAGATGCACGAGGCCGGTGCGGATGGGAGATGTGCGTGCCTTGGACATGCGCGCTCCTCAGAACTGGTAGCGACGCATGCGCCGCTGGATGACGAAGAGATAGAGCGAGACGCCGGCGAGAATGATGAGGAACATCACCGTGGCGATCGTCGCGCCCATCGAGCGGTCGCCGAGCTGAAGCTGGAAACCGAAGAAGGTGCGGTAAAGCAGCGTGCCGAGAATATCTGTGGACATATCAGGTCCGGCCAACGCCCCCTGCACCGTGTAGATCAGGTCGAAGGCATTGAAATTGCCGACGAAGGTCAGGATCGAGATGATGCCGATCGCCGGCAGGATGAGCGGCAGCTTGATCTTCCAGAACTGGGCCCAACCGGTGATGCCGTCGCATTCGGCCGCCTCGATCACCTCTTCGGGGATGCTGAGCAGCGCGGCATAGATCAGCATCATCGGAATGCCGATATATTGCCAGTTCGAGATCAGGGACACAGCGATCAGCGCCGAACCAGGCTTGCCGAGCCATGGCGCGAACAGGAATTTCAGCCCGATGAGATCGAGCATCCAGGGCGCCACACCCCAGATCGGCGACAGGATCAGTTTCCAGATGAAACCGACGATGACGAAAGAGAGCAGCGTCGGCAGGAAGATCGCCGTGCGATAGAAGGCGACGCCGCGCAGCTTCGGCACCGAAAGCAGGGCGGCAAGCGCCACGCCGATCGGGTTCTGCACGCACATGTGGATGACGAAGAAGATCAGGTTGTTGACCAGCGCATTCCAGAAATCATGCGCCCAGCGCGCATCGCCGAACAGCACCTTGAAATTCGCAAAGCCGACGAAGGCCGGCTGACCGTCGACGATATTGTAGAGCGAAAGCCTGAGCGTTTCGATGAGCGGCAGCACCATGACGGCGGAATAGACGATCACGGCGGGCAGCATGAAGACGAAGATGTGCCAGCGCACCGGGCGCTTGATCGGGACGATATCGGCCGCGTTGTCGGTGTGGCTCATGGCGTTTGCCTGTTCTCGTCGACTGGCCGCAATCCTGCGGGCGCAGATGGAAGATGGTGCGCCTCACCCGAACTCTCTGCCGACGGGAGAGAGAGGCAATGCCCTGCTGGGATGCTAAATCGGGCTGAGAGGTCGCTGCGAGTCTCCTTCTCCCCGCGAGCGGGGAGAAGGTGGCCGGCAGGCCGGATGAGGGGCAGCACACGCCGCCCCTCATCACATCACTTGGCCGGCTTGTACCAGCTGTCGAGGCCCTTCTGGAGCTTTTCGGCAGCGACCTTCGGCGTATCGGTGCCGTTGATCACGTTGGCCGACTCGACCCAGGTCTCGTTTTCAAGGTTCGGCGTGCCGCGCGACAGGATCTGATAGGTCGAGCGCACCGTCGACTTGTACGGGCCGCGCCAGGAAACGAATTCCTGAGCGAGCGGATCGGACATCTTGACCGGGTTGGAGTTCAGGCTGAAGAAGCCCGGCAACGCGTTGGCGTAGATATCGGCGAACTCGGGCGAAGCGACCCAGCTGAGGAATTTCTTGGCTTCCTCGGCATGCGTGCTCTTCGCGTTCAGGGCAACGCCGATATCGGGATGGTCGGAGATGTAGCCGGTGTCACCGGCCTTCGGAACCGGCGGCGGGAATGCGCCCATCTTGAACTGGGCCTGCGTGTTGAACAGCGCGATTTCCCAGGAACCGGCCGGATAGATCGCGGCGCGGCCGAGCGTGAAGAGGTTCTGGCTGTCCGAGTAGGTCTGGGCTTCGAAGCCGTCCCCGAGATAGGGCTTCCACTTGGCAAGCTCCTCGTAGGGCTTGACCCAGTCGGCGTCCGTCAGCTTCTGCTTGCCGGCGATAAGCGCTTCGCGGCCCTCTTCACCCTTCCAGTAGTTCGGGCCGATGTTCTGGTAGCCCATGGTCGCGGCTTCCCAGAGGTCCTTCGTGCCCATGGCGAGCGGAATGTAGGTGCCGTCGGCCTTGATCTTGTCGAGCGCTGCGTAGAACTCGTCCTGCGTCTTCGGCACCGAGATGCCGAGCTTGTCGAAGGCATCCTTGTTGTAGATGAAGCCGTGGATGACCGAAGCCATCGGGACGCAGAAGGTCGACTTGCCGTCGTCGGTCGTCCAGGCGGCCTTGGCGACCGGTGAGAAGTTCTCCATACCAGGCAGGCTGGTGATGTCGACCAGCTGTTTCTTGTTGAAGAGTTCGAGCGAAGCGTCGAACGGACGGCAGGTGATGATATCACCTGCGGAACCGGCATCGAGCTTGGCGTTCAGCGAGGCGTTGTATTCGGTCGGCGCGGTCGGCGAGAAGACGATCTTGATGCCCGGGTTCTTCGCTTCGAAAGCCGGGATGATCTTTTCCTGCCAGATCTGCAGGTCGTCGTTACGCCAGCTTTCCACAGTCAGCGTGACGTCGGCGGCATGGACGAGACCGGCCGAAGTCAGCAGGCTGGAGGCAAGCAGAAAGCTTTTCAGAGCAGTGTTTTTCATTTCCCTCTCCTGTGTTTTAAGCGCCGGAAGGCGCTGTTTTCGATCTGAAACAAGCGTTGGCGTGCCTGAGGAAACACCCAATGCCCCTTGGAGGACCGCCAGCACCTGCCGGCCCCGAAAGCTCGATGACCGTGAAGGCGGATCGCCTGCGGCCGGACTGCGCCCTACCGATGACCTGCATCGGGCGAGCAAAGTTCATCGGGAAAAGCCGATGGATGCTGAACTTCGCCCCCAGCCTGACGGGCCGGCGGGCCGTTTCTCGATCATCCTCGAAGCGGTTCCGGCTTGGTTTGACCTGCCGGTTTTCGTGGGCTTCGATGCGCTGTTCCCTTTTGCCGAATTAAGTCCAAAAAAATACCAATTGTCCAGCCGATTTTAACTTTTCGGCGGTCAAAAATTCAATTAAAAATTTTATCCAACAAAATCAACACGATAAAAAGCTATATTTTCTCCACGGTTTCCCCTTGGTAAATGGTATTTTTTTGGTATTGTAATAAAAACCATGGGGAACGGCGTATTCGGAGGCCCGATGACAGAGCTTGCAATCGGCATAGACGGCGGCGGAACGAGCTGCCGAGCAGCGGTCGCAGATAGAAACGGCAACATTATCGGCCGCGGCAAATCAGGCCCCGCCAATATCCTGTCCAATCTGGAAAATTCTCTTCTCAACATCGTCGAATCTGCCCGCCAGGCGTTACACGATGCCGGGCTTGCCGCGGAAACCATCTCGTCCGTTGCATCGGTCGTCGGCGTCGCCGGCGCCAATGTCACGGATTACGGCCAGCGAATCGAAAAGGCCCTGCCCTTTGCCGAAGGCCGCGTCGTCACCGATGCGCTGATTGCCCTGCAGGGCGCACTCGGCGATGCCGACGGCATCGTCGGCGCCTTCGGCACCGGCTCGGTCTATAATGCCCGCAGGAACGGTCGGCTGAACGGCATCGGCGGCTGGGGCTTTATCGTCGGCGACCAGGCAAGCGGCGCCCGCCTCGGCCGCGACCTGATGGAGCGATCGTTGCTTACCCATGACGGCGTACGCCCGGCTTCACCCATCACACAAGCGATCCTGGCCGAATACGGCAACGATCCTGAACGCATCGTCGAATTTGCCCATTCGGCAAGACCGACGGATTTTGCCCGCTACGCGCCCGTCGTCTTCGAACATGCGGCCAAGGGCGATGCTGTCGCGGCCGGCATCGTCAGGGATGCGGCAACGGCGATCGGCGACAGCCTTGACGCGCTGCTCTGGCCGGAATGCCCATCGATCTGCCTGCTCGGCGGGCTTGCGGAAGCCTATGCGCCGTGGCTTTCCGAACGCTATAAGTCACGACTTGTCAGGCCGAAGGGCGATGCGCTACAGGGTGCGGTCGAACTTGCGGTAAAACTCCTCAACGACGGGCAGAGAGGTGCGGCATGACCGACGACCTCGCCACTCTCCTTTCCTTGCAGCGCCTGCAGGCGGCCGGCACCGGCCCGCTCTACGTCAAGCTGCGCCGCACACTCGAGGAAGCCGTGCGCACCGGCACGCTCGGCCATGGCGATGCGCTGCCGCCGGAACGCGACATCGCCGAATTTGCCGCCGTCAGCCGGGTTACCGTGCGCAAAGCGATCGACGAACTCGTTGCCGACGGCCTGCTGGTGCGCCGCCATGGTTCCGGCACCTTCGTCGCCAAACCGGTCTCGAGGGTCGAGCAGCGCCTGTCGCAGCTCACCTCCTTCACCGAGGATATGGCGCGCCGCGGCATGTCCTCCCGCTCCGAATGGCTGCACAAGGGCGTCCACACCCCCTCACCCGACGAGATGATGATTCTCGGCCTTGGCACCGACGTGAAGGTTTCGCGCCTCTCGCGCCTGCGCATTGCCGACGACCAGCCGCTGGCAATCGAGAACGCCAGCGTTTCCGGCGAATTCCTGCCCGATCCCTCAGTCGTCACCAATTCGCTCTATGCCGAACTCGAACGCCTCCAGGTCCGCCCCGTGCGCGCCGTGCAGCGCATCTCGGCGACCAATATGAAGGAAGCCGACGCCCAGCTTCTCGGCGTCTCCGTCGGCGCCGCCGGCCTGTCGATCGAGCGCATCTCGTATCTCGGCTCCGGCCGCGCCGTCGAATTCACCCGCTCGCTCTATCGCGGCGACGCCTATGATTTCGTCGCCGAGTTGACGATCGGGGTGACGTAAGTCTTACCAGAAGCGGACGATCCAAACCGGTTTAATTTCGTCAATTATTGAGCGGCATCAAAATCATAAAGCCGGAAAGTGAACCACTCCCCGGCTTTCGATCGTTGAATTATTCTTTGAGCACGCCGCCCCAAGCGATTGCAAAGACTCGGCAAATCAGGCGGCGTCCTCGATCTCCTCGCCCGTCTTGCGCGGCACGTAGTTGAGCACCGGCCCGAGCCAGCGTTCGACTTCGGAAACTTCCATACCCTTGCGCTTGGCATAGTCTTCCACCTGATCGCGTTCCACCTTGGCGACGCCGAAATAATAGGAGTCGGGGTGGCCGATATAGAGGCCGGAGACCGATGAACCCGGCCACATCGCATAGCTCTCCGTCAGCTTGACGCCGGCCGCCTTTTCCGCATCGAGCAGCTTGAAAAGCGTTGCCTTCTCGGTGTGATCGGGCTGGGCGGGATAACCGGGCGCCGGCCGAATACCGGCATAGGCTTCGGTAATGAGATCCTCTTTGCTGAGCGTCTCATCCTTCGCATAGCCCCAATATTCGCGGCGCACCTGCTCATGCATGCGCTCGGCGAAGGCTTCGGCGAAGCGGTCGGCCAGCGCCTTGACGAGGATCGAGGAGTAATCGTCATTCGCCCGTTCGAAACGCTCGGCGATGGCGATTTCCTCGATGCCTGATGTCACCACGAAGCCGCCCATATAATCAGGCACACCGCTCGAAACCGGCGCGACGAAATCGGAGAGCGCCACGTTCGGCCGCCCGTCCCGCTTCGAAAGCTGCTGGCGCAGCATGTAGAAGGTGGCGAGCTCCCGGCTGCGGCTCTCGTCTGTGAACAGGCGGATGTCATCGCCGACAGCACCGGCCGGCCAGAAGCCGATGACGGCGCGCGGACGGAACCACTTCTCGTCGACGATCTTCTTGAGCATCGCCTGCGCATCGGCCCAGAGCGTACGCGCCGCCTCACCCTGCTTCTCGTCCTCGAGAATGGCGGGGTAACGGCCGCGCAGTTCCCAGGTCTGGAAGAACGGCGTCCAGTCGATATATCGCGCAAGCTCGGCCAGATCGTAGTCTTCGAACACCCGCGTGCCGAAGAATTGCGGCTTCGTCGGCTGGTAGCCGGACCAATCGACCTTATGCGCATTCTCGCGAGCCCGCGGCAATGGCAGGCGCACCTTCTCGGCTTCACTGCGCGCATGAGCGGCCGCCACCTTGGCATATTCGGCCCTTGTATCGTCGACATAGCCCTGGCGCGCGTCCGGCGACAGTAGCGCCGAGACGACGCCGACGGCGCGGCTCGCATCGGTGACGTAGATCGCCTGACCCTTGTTGTAGCCGGGATGGATCTTTACGGCCGTATGGACGCGGCTGGTTGTCGCCCCGCCGATCAGCAGCGGGATCTCGAAGCCCTGCCGCTCCATCTCGGCCGCGACATGCACCATCTCGTCGAGCGACGGGGTGATCAGGCCGGAAAGACCGATGACGTCGACCTTTTCGGCGATCGCCGTTTCCAGGATCTTCGTCGCCGGCACCATGACGCCGAGGTCGACGATCTCGTAATTGTTGCAGGCCAGCACGACGCCGACGATGTTCTTGCCGATATCGTGCACGTCGCCCTTGACCGTCGCCATCAGGATCTTGCCGGCCGAGCGACGTTCCTCGCCGCCGTTCAGGCGCTTTTCCTCTTCCATGTAGGGCAGCAGCACGGCGACCGCTTGCTTCATGACGCGCGCCGACTTGACCACCTGCGGCAGGAACATCTTGCCCGAGCCGAACAGATCGCCGACGACGTTCATGCCTGCCATCAGCGGCCCTTCGATGACATGCAGCGGCCGGGCGGCCTGTTGGCGCGCCTCCTCGGTATCGGCTTCGATATATTCGGTGATGCCGTTGACCAGCGCATGTTCGAGCCGCTTCTCGACGCTCCATTCGCGCCAGGAAAGGTCCTGGACCCGGCCTTCTTTTGCTCCGGCGCCACGGAAACGCTCGGCGACTTCAAGCAGCCGCTCGGTGCCGTCGGGCCGGCGGTTCAGCACCACGTCCTCGCAGGCCTCGCGCAGTTCCGGATCGATGTTGTCGTAGACCGCCAGTTGGCCGGCATTGACGATGCCCATGTCCATGCCCGCCTGGATGGCGTGGTAGAGGAACACGGCATGCATCGCCTCGCGCACCGGCTCGTTGCCGCGGAACGAGAAGGATAGGTTGGAGACGCCGCCGGAGATATGCACGAGCGGCATGCGCTCACGGATCGTCCGCGTCGCCTCGATGAAGTCGACGCCGTAATTATTGTGCTCTTCGATGCCGGTGGCGACCGCGAAGATGTTCGGGTCGAAAATGATGTCTTCGGGCGGAAAACCGATCTTTTCGGTCAAAAGCTTGTAGGCGCGTGTGCAGATTTCCACCTTGCGCTCATAGCTGTCGGCCTGCCCCGTCTCGTCGAAGGCCATGACGACGACGGCGGCGCCGTAATTGTGCAGCAGCCGTGCCTGGGCGAGGAAATTCTCTTCGCCTTCCTTCAGCGAGATCGAGTTGACGATCGGCTTGCCCTGCACGCGCTTCAGGCCGGATTCGATGATCGAGAATTTCGAACTGTCGATCATCACGGGCACGCGGGCGATGTCGGGCTCGGCGGCGATCAGGTTGAGGAACTCGACCATCGCCTTTTCGGAATCGATCAGGCCTTCGTCCATGTTGATGTCGATCACCTGCGCGCCGTTCTCGACCTGGTCGCGCGCGACATCGAGCGCTGCGGTGTAGTCGGCATTGGTGATCAGCTTGCGGAACTTCGCCGAGCCGGTGACGTTGGTGCGCTCGCCGACATTGACGAAGGGAATGTCCTTGGTCAGCTCGAAAGGTTCGAGACCCGACAGCGACATGAAGGGGCGATGCTCGGGAAGCGGCCGCGGCTTGTACTTGGCGACGGTCTCGGCGATCGCGCGGATATGTTCGGGCGTCGAGCCGCAGCAGCCGCCGACGATGTTGACCAGGCCTTCGCGGGCGAAGCTGTCGATCTGGGCCGCCATCAGCTCCGGCGTTTCGTCATACTGGCCGAATTCGTTCGGCAGGCCGGCATTCGGATAGGCGCAGATGAAAGTATCGGCGACGCCGGAAAGCTCCTGTAGGTGCGGGCGCATCGCATTGGCGCCGAGCGCACAGTTGAGGCCGATCGTGAAGGGATTGGCGTGGCGCACCGAGTTCCAGAAGGCCGACGGTGTCTGGCCGGAGAGCGTGCGGCCGGAAAGGTCGGTGATCGTCCCGGAGATCATCACCGGCAGGCGCACGCCCTTGGCCTCGAAGCGCTCCTCGCAGGCGAAGATCGCCGCCTTGGCGTTCAGCGTGTCGAAGATCGTCTCGATCAGAATGATGTCGGCGCCGCCGTCGATCAGGCCGTCGATCTGTTCGCCGTAGGCCGAGCGCAGATCGTCGAAGGTGACGGCGCGGAAACCGGGATTGTTGACGTCGGGCGAGATCGAGGCGGTGCGGTTGGTCGGGCCGATGGCGCCGGCGACGAAGCGGCGGCGGCCATCCTCGCGCTCGGCGCGCTGTGCTGCCCGGCGGACGATCTCCGCACCCTCCTTGTTGAGGTCGTAGACAACCCCTTCCATTGCGTAATCGGCCTGCGCGATGCGGGTCGAGGAGAAGGTGTTGGTCTCGAGAATATCGGCGCCGGCCATGGCGTATTTGTAATGGATCTCTTCGATCGCATCCGGCTGGGTTAGGATCAGAAGGTCGTTATTGCCCTTCTGATGGCAGGCGCAGCCGATGAAGCGGGTGCCGCGGAACTGGTCCTCGTCATAGCCGAGCCCCTGGATCTGCGTGCCCATGGCGCCGTCGAGGACGAGGATGCGCTCGCTGGCGGCTTTGCGCAGCGCTGCAAAAACTTCATTGCCGTCACGTTTGCCCGTTTCCGGACCAAAGAGAGTATCGAACACGGGAGGGCTCCTTGACGTCGTAAGACCAGACAGTTCAAATCACATAAAGATATCTTTATGTCAATATATGCCTGTCGATTTCGTGCTTTGCAAGTCTGGGCGGATGACAGGCGTGAACGGCCTCTATATAGGCATTTCAAAAGCATCGCCCACGAAATCGGAGGAAGTGTCATGGCACCCGTGCTTGGAAACTGGACGAGCCGCGCCTATCATCGCGGCTGGCTGCTCGCCCAGGCAAACGGCCTCTTCGATTTCTTCCAGCATAATTCGGTCAACCCGAAGGGCGGCTTCTACGATCTCGACGACACCGGCAAGCCGCTGGACGCCGAGGGCCAGGTCCGCAGCATCCATATCGCCGCGCGCGCGGTGCATTGCTTCTCGATCGGCACGCTGCTCGGCCGCCCGGGTGCTGCCGACCTCGTCGACCACGGCATGGACTATCTCTGGAACCATCATCGCGACCGCAAAAACGGCGGCTATTTCTGGTCACTGAACAATGACGGCCCGGTCGATACCAACAAGCAGGGTTATGGCCACGCTTTCGTGCTGCTGGCCGCCTCCTCCGCCAAGACGATCGGCCATCCGCTGGCCGACGGCATGCTTGCCGACATCACCGAAATCCTCAACACCAAGTTCTGGGAACCGCGCCATGGCGCCATCGCCGAGGAATTCACCGCCGACTGGCAGCCGCTCGACGGCGGCGCCTATCGCGGCCAGAACTCCAACATGCATCTCACAGAAGCGCTGATGGCCGCCTTCGAAGCATCAGGCGACCGGGACTACCTGACCAAGGCCGAAAGCATCGCCGATCTCGTCATCCGCCGGCAGGCGGGTTCCGTCGACTGGCGCGTCGCCGAGCATTTCGACGCCGACTGGAACCTCGACAAGCAATATTATCATCCGAACGAAATGTTCCGCCCGGCCGGCACGACGCCCGGCCACTGGCTGGAATGGGCCCGCCTCATCCTGCAGCTCTGGGCGCTCGGCGGCAAACGCATCGAATGGATGCCGGATGCGGCCAAGGCGCTCTTCGAGCAATCGATGGCGCTCGGCTGGGACAATGACAAGGGCGGCTTCTTCTATACGCTCGACTGGAGCGACAAGCCCGCCAAGCGCAACAAGCTCTGGTGGCCGGCCTGCGAGGGTGCTGCCGCCGCGCATTTCCTCAACGAGCATCTGCCGAGCGACGACCACGAGGAATGCTACCGCAAGATCTGGAACGTCATCGAACGCGCCTTCATCGACCACAAGAATGGCGGCTGGCACGAGGAACTGACCGAGGATCTCGTTCCCGCCCATTCGCTCTTCCCCGGCAAGGGCGATATCTACCACGCACTGCAGGCCTGCCTCATCCCGCTCTTCCCGGCAACCGGCAGCCTGACAAAGGGGATCACTGAGGCCGGCGGCAAGCTCTAAAGCGTGTCGCGATCTTTCAGATTCGCGTGTCACGCTTTAGGTCTTTGTGTGCGCATGTCTTTATCGCAAAACCGCTGCACACTTTTGCGAGACATGCTCTAAGCGTCAGTAACCCGGCGCCCGCAGTTCGGCGCTCGGGTTGCGCTGGAACCATTCGACATCCTCGTTGACGCGGTCGAGTTCGTCCTGCACGTCGCGCTGGTCGCGGCGGATGTCGTGCATGTCGTCTTCCAGATCCTCGATCCGCCGGCGCAGTTCCGACCTGTCGCCGTCCTTCGCGTCCTTCAGCCTGTCGGAGAGCTCGTCGATCTCAGCCTCCTTGGAGCTGTAGTCGTTCTGCATCGAATTGAAGCGTTCCTGCAGCCCGTGCTGCTTACCGCCGAGGTTGAAGCCGCGCAGGAAGCCCGAAGCGGTTTCCGGCGGGCAGACATTGGCGTAGCCGCTGCCAGCCTGGCCGCGCGCCAGGCCGCTCAGCGGCGTGCAGTAGCGCACGAGGCCGGACTGATATCCCTGGAACCAGATCGTCTGATCCGGCACGATCTTCACCCGCTCGCA
Organism: Rhizobium sp. N324; assembly: GCF_001664485.1. Taxonomy (NCBI): domain Bacteria; kingdom Pseudomonadati; phylum Pseudomonadota; class Alphaproteobacteria; order Hyphomicrobiales; family Rhizobiaceae; genus Rhizobium; species Rhizobium sp. N324. The sequence goes on from NZ_CP013630.1 coordinate 3,202,036, forward strand.
GGATTTCGCATGGGCGGCGAAGCGCTGCTGCGGCTCGTAACCCGCCGCACCGTCGCTCTCGCCGATCACCGCCAGTCGGCGGCGACACATTCCTCCTTGGAAAGCGTGTTGCAGGAGGCAAGAAAAAGACCGAAACCGATGGCGGCGGCAAGCGCGAGGAACAAGCGGATCATGGCGTCCCGGGAAGGTTAGGGAGGGCGATGCCGCACCTTACCCACAGGACAAGGCCGCGTCACCGGAGCGGCGGCGCGATTTTGCACTTTTCATGGCTTTTTTCTGTCGAAATTACGGCGGAGACTCGCTCAGAGCGGGGCGAGCCGCAGCGTATCCAGATCCTTCGCCAGTATCAGCGCCAGCGCCTCGACCACGAGATTGTGGTCGTCGCGCTGCGGCAGGCCGGAAACAGTGACCGCGCCGATGCAGCCGGTGCCCCTGACGTTGATCGGGAAACTGCCGCCATGCGGCGCATAATCGGCGCCGGAAAGGCCGTTATCCTCGACCGTCTTGCCGTCCTTGCCGAGCTTCAGGCCGGAGGCATAGCTGCTGCGGAAATAGCGCAGCACCATGTTGCGCTTGCGCCTGACCCAGTTGACGTTATCGGGCGTCACACCGGGCAGTGCCGCATAGAAGACCGGCATCGAGTGCAGTGTCACGTCGATAGCGACACCGAGGCCTCGCTCGGTGGCGAGTTCCTGCAGGAGCTTGCCGAGCTGCCATGCCGTCGTCAGGTCGAAAGCATCGAAGCTCAGCGCCTTCTCCTGCTCTGCGATCCGGCTGAGATCCTGTTCGATTGTCATGGATAAGCGCTCCTCTGCCGTGATGATCCGCTGCGACCATTCTCGCCGGAGGCAGAAAAGTAAAGCAAAAACTTGGAGCTACCGAAGCCTCAGAGCTTCGGCGTCAGCATCTCGAAACGGTCGCGTGTTGTGGCGCAGGTATCGCCGCCGAGCCGCGCGATGGCGTCGATCGCGGCCGGATCGACATGCAGCCGTTCCGGATCGACGACGCCGTCGCGGTAATGCGCATAGACGATCTCGCCCATGACGATCTGCCGCGAGCGGCCGAGCTCCAGCGTCACATGCCGCCGGCATTCGAAGGCGGCCGGCGCCTCGGCAATCCAGGGTGACGCCACCTTCTCGCCCGGCATTGCCGACAATCCCGCCTCTTTCAGTTCGTCGACGCCGCGCGGATAGCGGGCGCCGCAGACATGCATAGCCTCAGCGATGGCGAAAGAGACGATATTGACGGTAAAAACCTCGGTCATGCGGATATTGTGGCCGGTGTCCTTGAACGACATGTCGGCATTGTTCTCAACGCCGATCGCGAGGATAGGCGGGTCAGCCGACAGGCAGTTGAAGAAGCTGAAGGGGGCGGCGTTGATCCGGCCGTGTTCGTCGACCGTCGTCACCAGCGCGATCGGCCGCGGAATGATCGTGCCGATCATCAGCTTGTAACGCTCGCGCTCGGAAAGCTCTGTGAAGTCGAAGGAGATAGCCATGGCTCAGCCCGGCCTTCCGGCCGGCGAGAAGGCGCTCATCGCGCCGGTGAAGGCTTTCGGCAGCGGCGAGGCGTAGGAGCCGCGCTTGCTGGTGGAAAGCCCGAGCGACACCAGCGCCTCGGCCTGCTTGACGGCGGCCGAGACACCGTCGACGACGGGCACGCCGTAGATATCCTGCAATTCCCTAGCCAGATCCGTCATGCCGGCGCAGCCGAGCACGATCGCCTCGGCGCCGTCTTCTTCAAGCGCCCGCTCGATCTCTGCCCTGAGCTTGCCGATCGCGCCCGATGCCGCATCTTCGAGCTCCAGCACCGGAATGTCGGAGGCGCGCACCTTGGCGCGCTCACCCATGCCGTAGCGGCGCACCAGATTGTCGATCAGCACCCGCGACCGTTCGAGCGTCGTCACCACGGTGAAACGCTGCGCCAGGAAGCCGGCCGTTGCGACGGCGGATTCGCAGAGCCCGAGGATCGGCACGTCGGCGAAGCTGCGCGCCGCTTCGAGCCCGGTATCGTCGAAGCAGGCAATGACGGCCGCGTCGTAGCCGGCCGCCTGTCGTTCCTTCAGTTCGGAAAGCAGGCCCGGGATCGCCAGCGCTCCGTCGTAATGGCCTTCGATGGAGACAGGCCCCATCGGCGAGGTGGCGGCGATGATCTCGGTGCCGGATGCGGCCACCGCGCGCGCCGCGCGCGCCGCCTTCTCGGTCATGGAGGCGGTGGTGTTCGGATTGACGATGAGAATGCGCATGTCAGTTGATCTTTGCCTGCCGCCGGCCGAGCATGATCATGATGCCGAGCGCGACGAGAATGATGGTGAAGGAAAACAGTGTCGTCACCGTGCCGAGCGCATAGAGCACCGGCGTCGTGACATTGGTGGTCATGCCGTAGATTTCGAGCGGCAGCGTGTTGTAGCTGCCCGAGGTCATCAGCGTGCGGGCGAATTCGTCATAGGAGAGCGTGAAGCCGAACAGACCGACGCCGATCAGGCTCGGCGCGATCATCGGCAACACGACATGGCGGAAGGTCTGCCAGGAGCTGGCGCCGAGGTCGCGCGCCGCCTCCTCATAGGCCGGCGAGAAGCGGTTGAAAACGGCAAACATGATCAGCACACCGAAGGGCAGCGTCCAGGTGAGATGCGCGCCGAAGGCCGAGGAATACCAGGCGGGCTTCAGCCCGCCCTCCTGGAAGACGACGCCGATGCCGAGCGAGACGATGATCGACGGCACGACGAGGCTGGCAACCGTGGCATAGAACAGCGCGGTCGAGCCGCGGAAACGGCGGCGGAAGGCAAGGCCGGCGAGCAGCGACACGGTGACGGTCACGACCATCACCATCAGCCCGAGGGTGAAGGAACGGCGGAAAGAGGCGCCGAAATCGCCGACTGCCTGCTTTTCGAACAGGTTGAAGAACCAGTGGGTGGAAACGCCGTTCATCGGGAAGGTCAGGCCGCCGTCCGGCCCCTGGAAGGAGAGGATCAGGATCGCCGAGAGCGGGCCGTAGAGGAACAGCACGAAGACGGCGAAGAAGATCGCCAGAAGATAGAATTCCAGGCCGCGTTTTTCGTGGTTCATCTCAAAGCTCCTTGCGGATATCGACGACACGCAGGATGGCGGCGACCATCAAGAGCACGACGGCAAGCAGCACCACGGCATTGGCGGCCGCCGCCGGATATTGTAGCAGCGACATCTGGTTCTTCATCATCAGCGCCACCGAGGCGCTCTGGCCGCCGGACATCACCTGCACCGTCGAGAAATCGGCCATGACGAGGGTGACGACGAAGATCGTGCCGATCGCCATGCCGGGTTTGGCGAGCGGAATGACGACGTTCCACAGCACCTGCCAGCCGGATGCGCCGGCATCACGCGCCGCCTCGAACAGCGACCGGTCGATGCGCATCAGCGTGTTGAAGATCGGCGTCACCATGAACAGCGTGTAGAGATGCACCATGGCGAGCACGACGGCGAAATCGGAATAGAGCAGCCATTCGATCGGCTGCGGGACGATACCCATTTTGATCAGCGACGAATTGACGAGGCCATTACGCCCGAGCACCGGGATCCACGAGATCATGCGGATGATGTTCGAGGTCATGAACGGCACGGTGCAGACGAGGAAGAGGATCATCTGCGTCGAGGTCTTGCGGATATGGAAGGCCAGAAAATAAGCGACCCAGAAACCGATGAGAAGCGTCAGCCCCCAGACGATGGCGGTGAATTTCAGCGTGTTGAGATAGGTCTTCCAGGTTACCCATGAACCGAGCGTATCGGTATAGTTCATGGTGAGGAAGTCGGGATAGAGGCCAGCGAAATCATAATCCCAAAAGCTGACGACCGCGATCATGGCAATCGGCAGCAGGAAGAAGAAGCCGAGAATGGCGATCAGCGGTGTCGCCTGGAGATAGGAGATGGCCGAGGGGGAGAGGCGGAAGGCGCGGCTGCCGCGGCTATCCTCTTCCGTTTCTGCTGCGATGGTTGCCAAGTCAGGTTCTCCGATCTGATTACGACAGGTGGACGGAGGCGCGTGCAGCCCCCTCATCCGCCTGCCGGCACCTTCTCCCCGCTGGGGAGAAGAGGAATCGCGGCAGCGCCTGGGCCACCGCGAAGCTTGCTTTCGAATGGAGAGGTTCAAAAAGACCCCTCCCCAACCCTCCCCACAAGGGGGAGGGAGTTTCTTTGCCGCATCGCCTTCCGGCTCCCTCCCCCTTGTGGGGAGGGTTGGGGAGGGGAAAGCGGCAACCGCTGACGCGGCGATGAACTTGCAGTACGCGACCCCAGCCGCGAACTCGCGCTTCTCCCCAGCGGGGAGAAGATGCCCGAAGGGCAGATGAGGGGGCGGAGCGAAGCGACATCTTGAGTATCAGCGAAAGACAATGCTCAAGAAAAGACCCCTCCCCAACCCTCCCCACAAGGGGGAGGGAGTTTCTTTGCCGCACAGCCTCCGGACTCCCTCCCCCTTGTGGGGAGGGTTGGGGAGGGGAAAGCGGCAATCGCCGACTTTGCCTTACGCCGCGATGAACTCGTTCCAGCGGCGGACCATGTAGCGGTCTTCGTCCATGACCGAGTTCCAGCAGGCGACGGCGCCCATGCGGGCTTCGAAGGCGCCGCCGTCGCGCACGGCTCCGGCCTTCTCCATGACCTTGCCCTCGGGCGACAGGATGTCGCCCTGCGCCGGCTTGCCCTCGATCCAGTAGCCCCATTCGTCTGCCGACATGAAACCCTTGGCAGTGTCCATGCAGGCGGAATAGTAGCCCTGGCGGTTGAGATAGCCGCCGACCCAGCCTGATGTGTACCAGTTGATGTACTCGTAAGCCGCGTCGAGCTCGGCGCCCTTCAGGTGCGAGGCAAGGCCGAGACCGCCGCCCCAGGCGCGGTAGCCTTCCTTGAGCGGCTGGAAGGTGCAGGCGATGCCCTTGGAGCGGACGGCGGCGACGGCCGGCGACCACATCGACTGGATGACGACTTCGCCCGAGGCCATCAGGTTGACCGACTCGTCGAACGACTTCCAGAAGGCGCGGAACTGGCCGTCGCCCTTGGTCTTGATCAGGAATTCGATCGTCTTGTCGATCTCTTCCTTCGTCATGTTGCCCTTGTCGGCATATTTGATCTTGCCGGCGGCTTCCATGATCATCGCCGCATCCATGATGCCGATCGACGGAATGTTGAGGATCGCGGTCTTGCCCTTGAAGGCCGGATCGAGAATATCGGCCCAGCTGGTGATCGGACGGCCGGTAAGGTCGGGGCGGATGCCGAGCGTATCGGCGTTATAGATGGTGGGAACCATCGTCATCCACTGGGTCGGTTCCTTGGCGAATTTCTTGGAACCCTGCGCCTCGACGAAGCCGACCGTGTGCGGCGCTGTGCCCTGGGCGATGACGCTGTCCGGCTTCAGCTTGCCGTTGATGAACAGCGGCACGATCTTGTCGTAATATTTCAGCTTCTTGACGTCCATCGGCTGCAGCACGCCTGTCGGGAACACCTTCTTGGCGATCCAGTATTCGATATCGGCAATGTCGTAGCTGTCGGGCTGGGTGACGGCGCGCTGGGCGGCGGCGTCGGAATCGGTCGCCGTCATCTCCAGCGTGATGCCGAGATCGGCCTTGCACTTCTCGGCGATGGCATTGATGTTCGAAACGCCGGTGCCGAACTGGCGAAGCGTGATGTTCGTCTTCGCCCAGATTGTCGGGAAGCCGGTGATCGCGCCGGAGCCGGCGATGGCGCCGACGGCGGCGGCACCCGTCTTCAGCAGCGTGCGGCGGGAAAGACCCTTCCCAGCCTTGGTCGATGTCATCTCAGTCGTCATGTCAGTTCCCCTTTTTGTTGATGCGGAAGGATGGATGGTGATGGTTCATGCGGAAGAGCGGCCGAGAAGAACGGCATCCTCGAGCGCCCAGCTGAGCGCGACGGCATCGCCGACCGAAACCGGCCGGGCGAAATAGTCGCTGTCGTCTGATATGACGGTGAAGTCGTCGCTGCCGGCGCCGGTAACGGTGATCTTCACCGAGGAGCCGCGATATTCGACGTTGGAGACGGTGCCGTTGAAGCCGAGCGTCCATTCGGTCGCCACCTGCAGGCGCACGCGGTCGGTGCGGATGCCGATATCGACCAGTTCGCCGACCTCCCTGCCCGCCCCGCGCACGGAAAAGCTCTGCCCCTCCGGCACGGTCATGACGAGCACGCCGTTCTCGCTGGAGGTCACCCGGCCCGACAGCACGTTGTGATCGCCCATGAAGCGGGCGACAAAGGCGGTTGCCGGCTTCTCGAACACTTCGCGGGGCGCGGCCGCCTGCTCGATCCGGCCGTCATTCATGATGACCATGATATCGGCGAGCGCCATCGCCTCTTCCTGGCTGTGGGTGACATGGACGAAGGTGATGCCGAGCGACTTCTGCAGCTTCTTGAGTTCGGCGCGCATGCGGATCTTCAGGAATGGATCGAGCGCCGACAGCGGCTCGTCGAGCAGCAGCGCCTCCGGATCGGTGATCAGCGCGCGCGCCAGCGCCACACGCTGCTGCTGGCCGCCGGAAAGCTGGGCCGGGCGCCTGGAGGCATAGGGCTCCATCTGCATCAGCTTCAGCAAGTCAAGCGCCTTGGCCCGCCGCTCGGCCTTATCGACGCCCTTCATCTTCAGGCTGAAGGCGACATTGTCGATGAGATCGAGATGCGGAAACAGCGCATAGGACTGGAACATCATCGCCGTGCCGCGCCTGGCCGGCGGAAAATCGGTGACGACTGTATTGCCGAGCCGGATATCGCCCGACGAAATGCTCTCATGGCCAGCAATCATGCGCAGCGTCGAGGTCTTGCCGCAGCCCGACGGGCCGAGGAAGCAGCAATAGGCGCCGGCCGGAATTTTCAGGCTGATGGCATGGACGGCCGTTGTCGCCCCATAGACCTTCGAAACGGATACTATATCGATCTCTGCCGCTTTCGACATCATGCCTTCCCCTGTTTGGAAAAGACGATGCATCTGCCGTGCCAGATTCCGTTGCACCAACCAAACCATTGTGAAACAACAGTTTTATCGATGATCCATCGATGAGGTAAAATTATGGGCAAGGCAGTGTCTGCACATGATTTAGGCTATCGTGCTCAATTTGTGCAGAAAATCGTATACAATTCCCTCGGCTTTTCGGGCACAAATTCCGTTTAACTTTTGCCGCGAAGCCGGATATGGTTTGCCCGCCATCAGGGAATGATTTCATGAAATCCGCCGCCAAGGCTATGCAGGCCGAAGAATCCGCCGAAACCGGCGCGCAACAGATCCGCGACGCCATTCGCGAGGCGATCGTCGAGCGCCGGCTTTCACCCGGCACCAAACTTTCGGAAAGCGATGTCGGCAATCTGTTCAACGTCAGCCGCACGCTCGCCCGCGCCGCCCTGCAGGCGCTCTCGTATGAGGGCCTCGTCAGCGTCGAGAAGAACCGCGGCGCCTTCGTCGCCTATCCCTCGCCGGAGGAGGCCCGCCAGATCTTTTCCGCCCGCCGCCTGGTCGAACCCGGCATATTGCGTGAGGCGGCGGCGCGGATCACCGCGGATGATATCAGCCAGCTGAAACAGCTGTTGCTGGAGGAAGGCCGGCTGATGAGCGAACGCGGCCAGACGGCGCGACGCGCCGAGATCAAGGCGTCGGGCGATTTCCATCTGATGCTGGCGGAGATCTCAGGCAATGCAATCATGCAGCGCTTCATGGAAGAGCTCGTGGCCCGCTCATCCCTGGTGATTGCCCTTTACGGCCAGTCCACCGCATCGAGCTGCGGCCATTCCGAACATGGCGAGATCATCTCGGCGATCGAAAGCAACGACCTCGACCGCGCCTGCCGGCTGATGCTGCATCACATCGCCCATATCGAGACCGATCTCGACCTGCGCGAACGCAAGAGCCTCGGGCTCAAGGAAGCCTTCGAGCTTTAAGAAGCAGGAGACATCGGACGCACGTCACGCGGAGTTCCGAACCCTACCAAGGCGTCTGCTTCGGCAGCATCTCGAGGGCCGCGAAAATATCCTCCGCGGGCCTCGGCTCGCTCGAGCGCAGTTTCACGGTTCCGTCGCGACCGATCAGGATTAGCCCGAACTCGCCGGACGGCGGCCCCTGCAGCCGCTCTCTGACCTCGTCGGCATCAAGTTCGGAGCCGTCGTCGAGCAGCGAGAAAGCGCCGCCGCCGGCGATGATGAAAACCTCGATGTCTTCCTCGATGAGACGCATATGCGCGTTCCGCAGCCATTCGTCCTGGATGACGGCGCGGTCGTCCTGCGCATCGGCAAAGATGATCAGCACCCGCTTCCTGTCGCGAAACTGCTCGAGCGATTGCGGAAGTTCCGGCTCACGCCGCGGCGTGCCGATGATTTCTTGAACGATGGATTTCAGCATGGTGCTCATTCCTCACCCGCACGGGCGGCGGGCATGCCAGTAAACGGCTGGCAATCGGCGAGGTTCCGCCAGGAAGCGGAAAAGGATCGCAGCCGGGGCCGCGATCCTTTTTCCGTCAGTCGCGGCTCTGATCTTCGGCTGCATGAGCCGAAACGGCCACGAGATCGACCGTGCCGTTGGCAAGAAGGCGCTTGCGCACCAGCACGCGCATGACGCGCGCCGCCGTCGAAAAGGTCATCTGGTCGAGCGGGCCTTCGCCCTCCCACGGCTTGGTCAGCCGCTCGGTGACGGCGCCGACGATATTCATCGGCACGATGTCGGTGCATTCGCGCATGGCTTCGAAAACGAAGCTGATCGGGATGACGCGTCCTTCGTGGGTCACGATCGGCTCGGTCACTTCGCTGTCCCATTCCTCGAAGGCATAGAGCGCTTCGCGAAACAGCTGCTGGAGGGTAAACGGCGCGTGGCCGTCATGAAGTGGCGGCAGGGCATTCATCATGTCTGTCTCCTCTTGATGGGTTGAGGCCAAAGTCCTCCGGTATCGGTCGCGCCAACGCGGGGAACGGACGTTTTTTGCTGCCCCTGCGAACCGATTAACACGATTGATTCTATAGACTAACGCGCCGGGGTAAAGCCCATTTATCGGCCTTCGCGGAAGCCAATTCCATAAGGCGCTGATTTTCTTGCGTGTTTTAGGCGAAATTTTCGTCACCGCCACCTTTGCTGAAAATCCATGCCCCAGCCCCTGGATCGCCCCACAATGGCGAAAAAACGCTGCAAATTCACGGAACTTTTGCCGCTGTAATCTGTTTTGTTCTCACATTTCGAAAACAGTCTGGGGTAATCACCAATGACGCAAATCCGTGAACCGGAGCGCCGAAGCAGGATCCTGCGCGGCCGTCCCTACAGCCTTGACGAATTCGCCTCCAAATACGGCCTGGGCGGCGAGCAGGCTGAAAGCCTCTTTACCCGTTTCGGGCCGTCCTCGATCGAACTGGACCTGCTGATGGCCGCCAAGCGCCGCTTGCCGGTTCGGGAAGACGGGCCGGTTCCGCAGGACAGGCCGGTTCCGCAGGACGGAATTGCCGAATAACGCCTTCACGAATGGAATGGGTAAATGAGCGACAGACGTCACGAATGGATCAGCAAAAGAGCCTACGCGATCTGGGAAGAACAGGGCCGCCCCGACGGCCGTGATGACGATCACTGGCGCCAGGCGGTGGCCGAACGCAATGCACTGGAACGCACGCAAGCCTCTATCGACGGCCGCGAGGTGCTGGTGAAATTTCGCCCGAAGCAGCCGAAGCCGGAAATACCGCTCCAGGACTGGATCAATCCGTCGACCAAGGTTGGATGATATCGGCTGGTGCGGTGGCCGGCCTCGTCCTTCGAGGCCCCTACGGGGCACCTCAGGATGAGGGCGGAGAGAGGTTGCGGCAGCTCTCATCGGAGAACGCAGCACCCTGCCCCCGATAGTCTAGCAGCAGGGCACAACAACGTGGGCGGAGAGAGGGCGCGGCTTGCCCCTCGGAGAGCGGAGCAGCACGCTAGAGCCCAGCAGCACGCTACAGCCCAGTCTGCAAAACGCGACATACCGATCAGCCCACCAGCCACGCGGCACAACAATTAGCCCTCATGGTGAGGAGGCCCGCAGGGCCGTCTCGAACCACGAGGGCCGGTGGCATGCCGATACGCTTCAGCGCCGGTGGCCTACGGGGCACCTCAGGATGAGCGGAGAGAGGTTGCGGCTTGCCCTAACCGGATAACGCGGCGCCCTCCCCCCGATAGCCCAGCCGCAGGGCACAACAATTAGCCCTCATGGTGAGGAGGCCCGCAGGGCCGTCTCGAACCACGAGGGCGGGTGATGACCGCGCTCCCCTGCGGGGCACATCAGGATGCAGGCGGAGAGAGATGCCGCAGCTTGCATGAGCGGAGCGAGCGTTGGCGCCGCTGTCGCGGGAAAGTGTCGGCAATGGCACAGTCTAGCCGTGTCAACGACACGCCACAGCGCCCGCTGGTAACGTTTCGTCAAGCATAATGGCACAAATCGAGGGAGTATGAGCTTTCCCTCTGCCCGCCCGTGACAAAGCCGCTCGACACTTTCTTCGCAAAATCGGAAACGGATGAGCATGAAAACGTGGTCGCCGACGGGACACGAATTTCATCTTGCCGTGGCCGATCCTGGTGCCTAGCCGATCCAGTCAATATCGGGAAAAGCCTGAAACACCCGCCGGGGCGGGCCATGTCAGAAAACGTTGTTATCAACGCAAAGCGCCCGGTGGACCTCGGTCCAGAACAGGGCTAGCGGGGTGTCGCCGTTGCGTTCGGCAACGAGCGCGCGGATCAGCGCTTCGGAGCCCGCCATGTCCTGCCAGCTGGACTTCAGGCCCTTGGCGGCCTGTTGGCATTCGGCAATCTCGAAGGGTCTCTTGCTGTCCATATGAGGTCTCCTCGTGGAAAGGCGCTAGCAGACGGAGCCGGGATTGTCATTCCCCGCATATGTGGGGATGCCTTGTATTTATGACGGTCCTCACGGTAGGATTGAGGGAATTGGGGCAGTGGAAATGATCGAGAATACCTATAGCGAAAAGTTCGAACCCGCCTTCGAACAGATCAAGGCGGCGGCCAATGTGGATGCGGCCATCCGCATTCTGCAGGCGGAATACGGCCTCGATTTCGTCACCTACCACCTCGCCCAGACAATCGCCAGCAAGATCGATTCGCCCTTCGTGCGCACCACCTATCCGGATGCCTGGGTCTCCCGCTACCTGCTGAACAGCTATGTCAAGGTCGACCCGATCGTCAAGCAGGGCTTCGAACGCCAGTTGCCCTTCGACTGGAGCGAGGTCGAGCCGACGCCGGAGGCCTATGCCATGCTGGTCGACGCCCAGAAGCACGGCATCGGCGGCAACGGCTACTCCATTCCCGTCGCCGACAAGGCGCAGCGCCGGGCGCTGCTGTCGGTGAATGCCCGCATCCCGGTCGACGACTGGAACGAACTCGTCCGCCGCTGCCGCAACGAATGGATCGAGATCGCCCATCTGATCCATCGCAAGGCCGTCTATGAGCTGCACGGCGAGAACGACCCGGTGCCGGCCTTGTCGCCGCGCGAGATCGAGTGCCTGCACTGGACGGCACTCGGCAAGGATTACAAGGATATCTCGGTCATTCTGGGCATATCCGAGCACACCACCCGCGATTATCTGAAGACCGCCCGCTTCAAGCTCGGCTGCGCCACGATCTCGGCCGCTGCCTCGCGGGCCGTGCAATTGCGCATCATCAATCCATAGTCTCTGGTTGGCGCATCTCGTGACGCCAGCCCTCATACTTTTGGGCTAATCCCCCCATCTGAGGGGGCCCATCTGAGGGAATTTCCGATCCGGCCCGCCTGAACCATTCTGCTCTCCACGGACTTGCAAACGCTGGAGGGCAAAATGTTCGTTATCATTCAGGCACATGAGTATCAGAAATACGCTGCCGTACTCGATCAGATGTTTCGCCTGCGCAAGAAGGTGTTCGCCGATACGCTCGGCTGGGACGTCCCTGTCGTCGGCCCCTACGAGCGCGACAGCTACGATGCGCTGGCCCCGGCCTACCTCGTCTGGTGCAACGACAGCCGCACCCGTCTTTATGGCGGCATGCGCCTGATGCCGACGACCGGCCCGACCCTTCTCTACGATGTCTTCCACGAGACGTTTCCGGATGCCGCCGATCTTATCGCGCCGGGCATCTGGGAGGGAACGCGCATGTGCATCGACGAAGAGGCGATCGCCAGGGATTTTCCCCAGATCGACGCCGGCCGCGCCTTTTCGATGATGCTGCTGGCGCTCTGCGAATGCGCGCTCGACCACGGCATCCACACGATGATTTCCAACTACGAGCCCTATCTCAAGCGCGTCTACAAGCGCGCCGGCGCCGAAGTGGAAGAACTCGGCCGCGCAGACGGCTACGGCAAGTACCCCGTCTGCTGCGGCGCCTTCGAAGTGTCGGACCGCGTGCTGCGCAAGATGCGCACCGCCCTCGGCCTGACCCTACCCCTTTATGTCAGACATGTTCCGGCCCGCTCGGTCGTGACGCAATTCCTGGAGATGGCAGCATGAACCGCCTCGCTGAAACCGCAATACAGAAAGATATCGGCGCCCTGGAGCGCCACGTGCTCGCCTCCCGCGACATCGCCACGCAGATCGGAGATCCCTTCCTCTCCTATCTCCTCTCGATGGCGCTGTTCACGATCTACGAGAAGAAGGCCCACCACGAGAACGAGGCGCTGAAGAGCAGCTTCAGCTGAGGGCGCGACCCCCTCCGCACGCCTGAAGACGAGCATGTCTCCCGGCGCCTCGCGCGCAGCCGCAAAACCTGTCCCCGTTTTGCGGCTGCGCGCCCCTTCATGTCATCGGCGATCCAGTCACGTCATCAGCGAATCGATCGTCGAGATCAGCGCGTCGTGCATATAAGGCTTCGGCAGGAAGGCGGTATTGGCCGGCAGCGCCATGGGGTCGAGCCGCACCATGCCCGAGGTGATGATAATGCCGATATTCGGCCGCATCGCCCTCACCCGCTTGGCAAGCTGGATCCCGTCCATCGAACCGGCCATGTTGACGTCGGTGAACAAGATATCGACATCCGGCCGCCCCTTCAGCACCACCATCGCCTCGTCGGCATTCGCCGCCTCCAGCGCCACATGGCCGACATCTTCAAGCACATCGAGAACATTGAACCGGATCAGCGGCTCGTCCTCGACGATAAGCACCACGGCACTGTTCAACGCCACCATCTGCGATCGCCCTCTTCATCGAATCCAATCTCTGTAATTGTCGTCCGCGCGAGAAGGTTCCAGTACCGGCGCCGATGAAATATGCATCGTCCACAGATGCTTGCGCTCTGCGCTTGTGGCTCCCTGCAATTTGCGTTAGAGCGAACCGATGCTGCGGGAACCATTGCCCCGGCATCCAGGCGCCGGCCTCCGGCGCCAAGGCGCCTCCCATTGGCGTCAAGGGCCTGTAGCTCAATGGTTAGAGCCGGCGGCTCATAACCGCTTGGTTGGGGGTTCGAGTCCCTCCGGGCCCACCAATTTTCTTGTTTTAAGGGATTTGACGAGGTGGTTAGCCTTTGGTTCAGCGCCATTGTAGCCGGACGCGAAAAACCGGAATTTTGACACCAGGTTCCGGAATTTTTGGAAATCTTTCCAAGCCTCCTCGAAGCCGGTTCGGAGCATGCTTGATCACTCTTCAAGCAGGAGCTTTGAGATTGAACCCGGTAAAAGTACGCCAACAAGAGACCGCTTGCGCGGGCACTCCTAAAATGTCGTGGTTGTGTTTCGACGGTGTGGCGATCGTCACGAAATGCGATTTCCGATAAACACGTGACCGCTGTAAAAGTACGCCCATTCGGCAATCAAAACTATCACAGAGAGTTCACGATGACATTGATCGCAAGTTTTATGTGGAGAGGCTTTTACTTTGCGTTCGGCGACACCTTGATCACGACCGGGACAAGAATCCACGAAGATATCCCGATACCAACTCAGAACCTCCCGAATGAGACAGAACAAATTGAAGGAAGCGAAATCCGGGTTGCAGGCCTGACAAGGAAAATTTTCACGATCGGCCCTCATCTTGTGTTCGGATGGAGCGGGCCGATGGCAAACTTTGAAGATGGGCTTCGATATCTATACGCAGCCCCACTTGATGAACCTTCATCGCTGCAGGTTTTGCAAGCTATCTTGAACGATTCGGGACTTCCGAAAGATCGGGCGTCAGCTTGGTTCATCTACGCGTTCACGCGCGATGGAGCGATAGTGGGATTTAGCCACAACATGCGGAAAATTGCCCAGGAGAAAGACGGAATAATATCTGTTTCTGGTTCGGGAGCTGAGTCGTTCCGCGAGAGACTAGAAATAGGCAGTGCCGCCAACATAGACGCGATATCTCTATTTAACCACGCACTGAACACTCAAGCTCGTTATCTGATCGAACAACATCGCCAAGGCCGTCATCTCGACAAAGGATTTGGAGGCGCATTCGAATTCATTTTAAGTGAAAATGGCTCTTTTGTCAGTTTTGATCGAGTGATGATTGTCTATCGTGATTATTGGGACGTCGAGGAGCAAAACGAAGTCCGCAAGGATGTGAAAAACGTTTCCCGTGTCGGCAACACTTTCAGCAAAATTGATGCTGTCTACTATATGACCCATGTTGACTATGCACTGATAGTGGGTCGGTGGTTTCCCGGTTCACACAAGATGTTTTGGGCAGCTCCCCCGTTTTCAGAGGGACAAGCGTTAGCTGGCACCCCGCGGTTTGGGGTAGATCATGTATTTGAGGTGATGTCGCACCATAGCGGCAGGCGGTCCACGGTGTTCAATCGAGTGCCGGAAGAATACGATTTCGAAGTGATCGGGGAAGACACTCGACTGACCTTCCCAATGACGCTCCCTGAGGACTTAGAGACCGCACTTCGCGAGGATATTGGTGCGAAGGCTCGATAGATTCGACTGCAACGGAGGTCGCGGCCTTCACTTCGTCATCATGTTGCGAGCGAGTTTGCTCGTTGAAGACTTTCTGTTTTACTTAATCCCTAACTCCACACCTTTAGTCGCCTTCGGCCGGCCAATCGTATCCTTGAGCCAGCATTCGTTTTTTTTGGGAACGTAGGAAAACGCCTTGCAAGCATTGTCGCCGATACAGGCGGTGAAACATTGCAGATAGTTGCTGCCTCTTAGGCGTTTGTAGTCACCGCCGGGAAGATCGATGCCAGAATAGCTCGTGAAATCAGACACGATCACATCGGCTGCCTTTGACGATGCATAGGCGGCGACCGCGTCCGAATTCCGTATCAGGGCAACAATATTATCTTTCAGGAAGCAAACGCTGTGCTTCGTATTGTAGGTAATCGCCTTGCACTGGCTGTCGCCTTCCCAAATCTCGTGGCACCCCGAATAAGTGACATCCTTGACGGCTCGGTAATCGAAGCCGATCGCGTCGTAGCCGCGAGCATCGATGAATGAAGCAGTTGGTTGCGCTGGGAGATTGGTCGTGGCGCTTGGTGTGTTGGTCGACGCCTGTTCCTGCTGCTCGCCGTAGCAGAGAATCTGGAACACCGAGGGCGTGATTATGTCAGCCAAGTCGGCTGTCGAGATCGGCTGCTGGTCTGCCGCCTTGTCGCCGGATTGCCCTGTGATGCTCTGAGACTGCAGGAAGAGGTCGGCAACCGAGGCACGGATAGCGAAGTTCACGTTCTGCGCCGTGATACCGATCTCATCCGCGATTCCTTTCGACAGCGTCGCGCTGGTGATGCCCATAAGAAAGCCGTCGCGGTCAACGACCGGGCCACCGGAATTACCGGGCTGGATCGGTGTTGAAATCTGGATGTACCGGGTGTCATTTCGAAGCCCGGCGAGGGCATTCACGTTGCCTGTGGTGACCTTGACCGAATCCGACAGCAATGTCCCCAGCGGGAAGCCTATGGCAACGATGTCTTCGCCGACCCGCGTTGGAGCGTGACGGAAGACAAGAGGCTTCAACGGCTCCGCGGCGTTGACCTTCACCAACGCCAAATCATTCGTGGCGTCGATGCGGGGATCGGAGGCGTCTCCCTTGCCTTTCACCTCGATGCGCTTGCAAGCCTGGACGACGTGCGCATTTGTCAGCAGCCATCCATCGGTGGTCACTGCGAAGCCGGTCCCTGATGACGTCGGGCCGTCGGCAAGACATGTGGAAGCAAGGACCGCGGAAAACACAGCGCTCAAGATTACGCGAAACACGGCTGCCATCAGTATATCCCCAGTTGACCGGAGATTAAGCCTTTGCCCGGGTGCTTTTCAACCAACTCTTGCGGTCAGGCTTAATGCCATAACCATGCAGGGTCCCCGCCACCTTTGAGCGATCGGATCATTCAACTTCCATACATCCAGGTCGGATAAGTGAGCTTCCCGGCCTGAACATTCACGTCGGTCGCATGAGCAGACCGATCGCCGAGCCACCTGCCTTTCGATAGAAGTTGTGGTACTTATTAATGGATGTCGTTGTTCTCGGGAGGGGGTAGCAATTCATGGTCGTGCACACGGATATGACTAGCGACGAATGGAAGTGGCTTGTGCGCCTTTGCCAACACGAAGCGGATAGCATTCCTAAAGAAATCGAAGCGCGGTTTACCGCACTTGGTCTATTGGGGCCAAATGGTCTTTCGGACAACGCCAGGAATTTGGTTCAAAATGAACTGCTGGCTGAGCGGCGGAACAGACTGCAAGGGCTTCACTGAGTGATTCAGGCCCTTAGTAACTGCAAGACCGCCCATCACTCGGTCTGAACCCATCCGCACAGGCCGGGTTGAGCGGGCGGCTCTCGTGATAGTAACCGCCGCCGATCGAGGAGGTCTGGTCGAGATCGGATGACGCGCAGGCAGTCAACGTAAATTAGCTCGAACAGAGATCAACACTTGCCGCTTTGCGCTATTTCCCCTTAAGTATGTCTAATATCTTAGGGTCATTTATTTTTCGCGCTATATCGAGCGCAGAAGAATTGCTGCTATCCACGTCATGCAGCCTAGCTCCTCTGTCGATTAAAAACTCTACGCTATCGTAGTCTCCAACGCCAGTGGCCATCATCAATGGTGTGTATCCATATGAGTTTCCGATGTTTACGTCAGCTCCCATGTATACAATTGCTTTAACCCACAAGCTTTGAAGCAGCTTTGGGCAATCTACGGCATCCGCTGCTGACAGCAATGGAGTCGCGCTTCTGACTCCATCGAAATGGACACGGTTTATATCATCTCCATCAAAGATATGCCCCAAAGACCAGAAAACATTACCAGCACAAACAGCTTCGTCAATACTTTCATATCTTTGCCAAGGCTTAGTCAGCCATACAATGGCTGCAAATAATAAACCGAAAGAAATCAATATTTTCCGCATTTTCAGTTACCATCAAAGGTCCGGAATGACGGTTGCTGGCCAACCCTAAAGGCCCTAAAGCCCCAGTTAGTTGTTCCGATCACCGCAGGAAATCCGACCGTGCCTGTAGTAACGCCCAAGCCAGTCACCACTGACACATGTCCAGTCGCCGTAGCGGAATGATGCTCAATTGCGGCAATATCTTCTGGCCGAGGGGTATTGGTCACCGACCAACCATCTATCTGTTTTGACGGGTTTGCCCAATCTGCAGCAGTTGGAGGATAGGACGTAATCCGACCTTGTGTTAGCGGCAGCTCGACTCCAGCAGAAGTTACGGCGTCCGCAAGAAGAAAAAACAGAAATTGCGTAAAAATGTATGCGGTATGTGATGCTTGTTATTTCATTATAGCCCCTGCGTGAATCATGCACTCGCGACCAACCATGGGTTTTGCAGCCGCCTTCGTCAACTCCCTCATCCACAAGTCCGAAGTTTAACCTCACGCGAAAACTTCGCCAGACTCAGTCCACGCAACTTTCTATTTAAAACCCTGCGTCATGGTTTCGGTTCGATCGCCACATTGATCTGGCCGCGCACAGAAATGAAACCATCCCCGGTTGTCGCCGCGCTGCATGTTGACTTTATTGGTCATGCCGATAATTTTGCAATCCTCTGCGATTGTTTCACGACGCTTGGGCAACTCCTTGAGGCGATGTCATAATAGCACCTTCTGAGCTTTTTGGACCTGCTCGTCCCCGAAGCGCTCTCATCAAGGTGGGCGACAGTGAAATGCGCGACTGGACGAAACGGTACAACCATAGAGTCGACAGGTCGCAGTTCTCGATGAAGAGACGTTTTAATACTGCAAGACCGCCCCTCGACCTGAACCCATCCGCGCAAGCCGGGTTTAGCAGGCGACCTTCCTGATAGTAACCGCCGACGACGTCTGATCGAGAGTTCCGGATGATCTGCAGGCCAAAGTGAATGTGGCAACGCTGATCAGCGTTCCGGTCGCGATAGACGCGACGACCTCATATGTTTTGCCAACAGATGGCCGGTGAAGGAGCCGTTCGGCGAGGCGGTGGGCGCGGGGCGGGCACGAAAGCCGTCTCACAGATCCTTACGGATAGAAAAAATGTAATTATAACTCGTTCCGGAAGAGCCTGTCTGGATATCGTCGTTCGCCAGTGGACGAGGTTTTCCGTCTTTCAGGCAATATGCGGAATATCCGAACGGCCTGAGATAGTTGATCACACTGGCAACAGCGTCGGGGCGATGTCGCTCTTCCGCTTCGATGCGGGAAGTGGGAGTCCAAAGCGTTGGTGCAGGCAGTTGGCCGTAAATCGGTCAATCGACCGCCATGACGGCATCTGCCCCGATTTCATCTGCCATCGCCAATCCGGAAGACGCAGCAGATCAATACAGAGCAGGCCTTTAATAACTGCAAGACCGCCCATCACTCGGTCTGAACCCATCCGCGCAGGCCGGGTTGAGCGGGCGGCTCTCGTGATGGTAACCGCCGCCGATCGATGCGGTCTGGTCCAGATCGGATGACGTGCAGGCCGAAATGATCGTGGCAAGGCTGATCAGCGTTCCGGTCGCGATAAATGCGAAAAATCGGTTCATCTGAGCTTCTCCTTCGAAGGGCATGGGTTTGCCCCAAGAAGGTAATTTACCACGCGATCACGCGTGTTTGTGGGGATTTATAGCGGTTGACCCGCTTGGCGCGCCCTCCTAACGCCAATGTGATTGGCTTTCGGCCTGCACTCAAGCCATGCACCGTCACATAACTGTCATGCAAAATTGCCCATTGCGACGGCAGCCTGGGCAAAATATATGCTGCCGCCTAACAAAAAAAAGAATGAGTGAACTGCCATGAGTGCCATACAGAAACTTTTCAACCGCAATCTCCTGACCCGTTTCGTCACCGGTCTCGGTGCGGTTCCCCAGCGTTTTCGCGACGCCCGCGAAGAGCGCAAGCCTGCGATCCATCCGTCGTTCATGGATGATTTCGGCGCGTAAACGCGTCGCGAAGCCGTCAGCGGCTTCTAACCAAGTATACCGTCCTTTCGGAACGAGATATTGTCGGAACGCCGCCTTTGGCGCCCGTGAACGGTCGAACGGCAAATCAAGCCGGTGAAATCGTGCCGGTCCGGCGCCGGCCTTTGTGATGGTGAAGACACAGGAACCGAGAGGCCGTGCCGTGTAAGCCCCCTCTGGCCTGCCGGCCATCTCCCCCACAGGTGGGGAGATTGGCTGGGCGCATCAGTTTCCCCTATCGCGTGCGTCACAGCAAAACGCAGAAGAGGTCCGGCGAGTCTGCGACTTGTCGATCTCCCCACCTGTGGGGGAGATGCCCGGCAGGGCAGAGGGGGGCGGCTACGGCACGCCCTCTCCGTTACTCACTGTCGAACCTAGTTCGAGTTGCATCTCCCGCGCTCTTATATTTTTCTTGCCATCCGCACTCGCCCTTCCCTTCCGCCGCAATAGCTTCACAATCAACCGACAGAAAGTTCATCCGGGAAACGACAACTAGGGAATGAAACATGGCGCCGATGCTTTCCAAGACTCTTCTGATGACTGCCCTTCTGGCCCTGCCGCTCGGCAGCGCAGCGCCTGTTTTGGCGCAGGAGGCAAAGCCGCGCGAGGCGGTGATTTCGGTGACGGGGGACGGTGAATCGGCGCTAGCGCCCGATATGGCCGTCGTCAATCTTGCGGTCGTCAAGCAGGCGAAGACCGCCCGCGAAGCGCTCGACGAGAACAACAAGGCGATGAACGAGGTGCTGAAGGCGCTGAAGGACGGCGGCATTGCCGAGCGCGATCTGCAGACCTCCGGCTTCTCAATCCAGCCGCAATATAATTATCCGCAGCCGGTCGACGGCCAGCAGCAGCAGCCGCAGCTGATCGGCTACCAGACCATCAATTCCATCACCATAAGGCTGCGCGATCTTGCCAAGCTCGGCCAGGTGATCGACCAGTCCGTCACCCTCGGCATCAACCAGGGCGGCGACATCCAGTTCACCAACGACAAGCCGGAAGCGGCCCTCGAAGCGGCGCGCAAGAATGCCGTCGCCGAGGCGGTGAAGAAGGCGAAGACGCTGAGCGAAGCCGCCGGCGTCAAGCTCGGCCGCATCATCGAGATCAACGAGAATGTGCCCCGCCCGATGCCGCAGCCTGTCTATCGCGCCACGATGATGAAGGAGGCCTCGGATGCGGCCGTTCCCGTCCAGGGCGGGGAGAACAATTATACCGTCAGCGTTACGGTGACTTTTGCGATCGAGCAGTAAGATCACGACGGTGGCAGCTAAAACCCCTCCCCAACCCCTCCCCACAAGGGGGAGGGACTAACTTGCCGCACCGCTTCACATAACAAGACCTCTCCTTTTCACCGCCGCCGTGGGCCGCGGTTTAGCCCCTCCCCTTGTGGGGAGGGGTTGGGGAGGGGTCTGCTGCGCGCAAAAATACCAAAAAACAAAACCGCCCTTGCCGATCCGGGGAGACTGGCAAAGGCGGTTCTGCAGCGCCGCACGTCTTTCAGACGTGCAAAGGACGCTGCAGCACTTTGAATTACTGCATAATTTTATCCTTAGATCGTTTCCGATCTAAGGAATTATGCAGTAGCCGCCGCATCGGGGAGACGGGCGGTATTCTAAATTATATCAGCGACGCAGGGCCGGGCAGCCGCGGACGTTGCCGAAGCTCATCTCGTCGGGGCCGCGGCGTGTCCAGCCCTGGACGATGACGCGGCGGGGCGTGATGTCGACGACGCGGGCGCGGCGGAAGCCGTAATCGCGGGCCATATCTTGGGCCAGACGCGGATCGCAGCCGCGCGGACGGCGGCCCTCGAAGCCCGGACGGTCGTAGCCCGGAGCCGGACGGCGATAATCCCGCGGCGCGTCACGGTCCTGATCGCCGATAATAATATTCAACTGCGCGGCGGCGGGCGCCACCGTGCCGGCAAGGGTGCCGGCGGTCAGCATGACGGCAAGACCCGCCTTTGCCAAAAACTGCATCATCGAAAAACCTTTCGTTTCAAAGTCGGTGCGGCCGAGCCGCCTGGGAATCACCCATACGGATTAGAGAAGAAGCGGCTGAAAGTGTCGCCGTCAAGGCAAAAGCGGCCGGCAGGCGCCGTGTCGGCGCCTGCCGGCGCAGTCCTCAGCGCCGGATCAGCGGGCAGCCGCGGACATTGGCGAAGACCATCCTGTCCCAGCCGCGATGGTCGCGGCCGGAAACGACGACGACGCGCGGCGACATGCGGGTGATCTGGGCTCTGCGCAGACCGAAATCGCGCGCCTTGCGCACGGCATGCATCGGCGAGCAGCCGCGAATCGGCCGGTGATATTGCGCCTCGACGACGAAATTCGTCTGCGGCCCAGCGGCTGCCGCGGTGGTGACCGTGGCCGGGACGGTGCAGAGGGCGAGCAATGCGGCAAGCGAGGCCTTGGCGAGGAAATGTGTCATGAGGCGTCTCCGTCGATTGGTCTTATTTCTACGCATGTCGTTATTGCGCGACATGCTTGGGTTCTCCCTTAGGGATTGCCTCGACAGTAAACGCTGCAAACTGAATGGCGTTCGAACCGACCATTCACTTCTCATTCACAAGGATTAATCCTTTCACGGGCCGAGATGCAGCACTATTTCCCGGCGGTGCGGCCGGTCGCGATGCTCGAAGAGATAGAGGCCCTGCCAGGTGCCGAGCATCAGCCGGCTGCGCGCGACGGGAATGCCGACAGAGACCTGTGTCAGCGCCGCCTTGATATGCGCCGGCATGTCATCCGGCCCTTCGGCCCGATGCACGACCCAGCCCATCGCAGGATCGGAGGCCGGCGGCACGAGGCGGCGGAAGAAGGAAAGAAGATCGGTTTGCACGTCGGGATCGGCATTTTCCTGGATCAGCAGCGAGCAGGAGGTGTGGCGCACGAAGACGGTGAGAAGCCCCTCCTCCCGTCCCGAAGCGCTGACGAAGGCGTCTGCCTGATCGGTGAATTCGTAAAGGCCCTGTCCGCGTGTGGAAAGGGTCAGGATCGTCTGTGGCAAGGCGCTCTCCCGTCTCGGAATCTGATTGCCGCGAGGTGGCGCGTCATAAGAGGCAAGTCAATGCTTGAGGTCAGAGTTTGATCAGCGTTTCGAAGCCGCCATAGATCATCCGCTTGCCGTCGAACGGCATCTGCCATTGGTCGCCCTCGAGCCTCGGATCCGCCATCACCTCGGCGTTGATATCGTCGCGCTCCTGCCGCGACCGGTAGACGATCCAGGCAAACACCACCACCTCATCCTCCTTCGCCTGCACGGCGCGGGGAAAGGAGGTCAGTTCGCCATAGGGCACATCGTCGCCGATGCATTCGACATATTCGAGCGCCCCATACTCCTTCCAGATCGAGCCGGCGAAGTTCGAGAATTTCTTGTAGGCCTCGATATTCTCCTTCGGCACCGCCACGATGAAACCGTCGACATAGGACATGACACCTTCTCCACATTCTCGCGCTGACGGGAGAGATAGGAGCGCGCCCGGGCAGGTCCAGGGATGCGGCGCCGGCAGCGGCAATCAAGGCCCATTGACCAGCTTGAGGATCAGCTGCTGGATATTGCCGCCGTCGCCCATTTCGATCTTGTCGAAGTCGCGGCCGCGCTGGCGTTGCCTGTCGGAAATCTCGCCGAGGCGGCGCGTCAGTTCAACGCGGATCTTCTTGCAATCCGGGTCGTCGGCAACAGTGAGGCCGACGCTCATCACCTCGATTTCCTTGACCATCTCCTTGATGGTCTCGCCATGCACCCGCTCATGCGCCTGCACGCCTGCGATAAAGCTCTCCCAGCTGCTGCCGGCGGCCGGCGGCAGCGCAGCCGAGGGTTTCGGCAGCGTATAGGTGATGATGAGCTTCGGCCGGTTGGTGGTGATGACGCAGGCATTGCCCTGCGTTTCGTATTTGCGGGTCCAGGTCAGCTTGAAGGTCGTATGCGCGATCACCCGGCCGGTGGGCCCGGCCTTCGGGCCCCGCGCCCCGATCGATTCGTAGAGCGCCGCACCGGTCGTTCCGGATATCGAATAGGGCCGCACCTCTTCCACCGCCTGCCAATCGGCCGATGCCACCGCCGGCGCCGAGGCGAAAACCGCCGCCAGCAGATAGGATAAAAAAGTTTTCGTCACGCGCCGCCCCGCCGAATAATGATTTGCGCGGACCCTAACGGGAGCCGCCGCTGGTTTCAACGCACAGACAGGCATCAGCCCTGCAGCGTCTTGACCTTGGTGAGATCGGGAAAGAGCCGCATCCACAGCAACACGACGATTACAGTGCCGAGTCCGCCGACAATGCCGGTGGCGACGGGGCCCAGCGCTGCCGCCATCATGCCGGATTCGAATTCGCCGAGCTGGTTCGAGGTGCCGATGAACAGCGAGTTGACGGCGCTGACACGGCCCCGCATTTCATCCGGCGTCAGCAGCTGCACCAGCGAGCTGCGCACGACGACGCTGACCGTATCCGACGCACCGACGACGAACAGGGCGGCGACGGAAAGCACGATATTGGTGGAGAGCGCAAAAACGATGGTGGCGAGGCCGAACACGGCGACGGCGGCGAGCATCTTGCGCCCGACATTGCTCTCGAGCGGCCGGCGGGCAAGCACGATCGACATGGCGAGCGCGCCGATCGCCGGCGCGGCGCGCAGGAAGCCCAGTCCCCACGGACCGGCATGCAGGATATCGCGGGCAAACATCGGCAGTAGCGCGGTGGCGCCGCCGAGCAGCACCGCGAAGAGATCGAGCGAGATGGTGCCGAGCATCACCGGCCGGCTGCGGATGAAGGAAACGCCGGCAAAGACCGAGGCGAGTGTCACCGGCTCGCGCTTGCCGGGCGCCCATTGCAGGCGGATCGAGATGACGTTGAAGCTGGCGGCGGCAAAAAACAGCGCCGACACGGCGAAAGGCGCCACCGGGTTCAGCCCGTAGAGCAGGCCGCCAAGCGAGGGGCCGATGATCAGCGCTGTCTGCATCAGCGAGGTGGAGGTGGCGACCGCCTTCTGCAGCATCGAGGCCGGCACGATATTCGGCAGCAGCGCCGCCATGGTCGGCCGCTCGAAGGCGACGACGGCGCCAAGCACGGTGACGGCGGCAAGGATGCCTGAAGGCGTCAGCCATTGCTGCCAGGTGGCAACCGCCAACACCAGCGCCGTCACCGCCTCGATCACCTGGCAGATGAGGCCGATGCGCCGCCGGTCGAAGCGGTCGGCGACATGGCCGACGACGAAGGTCAGCGCCGCCATCGGCAGGAACTGGCAGAGGCCGACGAGGCCGAGCGCAAAGGCGCTGTGCGTCTGGTCGTAGATCATCCAGCCCATGGCGATGCCGATCGACTGGAAGGCAAGCGAGGAAAAGACGCGGGAGGCAGCGAAGTTCAGATAGCCGGGGTGGCGAAGAACGCTCCGCGGGCCTTGGGATATGTCCATTGCGATGTCACCGGCCGGCGATGGGAGCGGCGGCCTTCAGGAGGTTTTCGTGAATGTCAAAACGGTGTTCTGCTTCGATGAGCGCTTTGTCAATTGCAACGCGCGGATATGATGTCGCGCCGGCCGGCATCGCGTGTCAGGCCTCGCGTATTGGGCATCAGCGCGGCTCCTTGACGATGTTCAGATAGGCTGGGTCGAATTCGGCGATTTCCTGCAGGCGCTCCCAGTCGACGATGGTGATCGTCCGGTTCTCCCAGGTGAAGACCCCCTCGCGCCTGAGCGCCTGCAGCGTCTTGTTGAGATGGACGACGGAAACGCCGAGCACGTCGGCCATCTCGATCTGCGTCAAGGGAAACTGGAAGCTTTCGCCCCGCGTCCGCTTGACGACCTGCAGCCGCACGAAAAGCTCGCAGACGAGATGGGCGATGTGGGCGCGTTTGGAGCGCCGGCCCATGGCGACGATCCACTCCCGGTGAATGGCGCCGTCCACCAGCGTATCGAGCCAAAGCAGCCGGGTCAGATGCGGCATGCGCTCGGTGATCGCCCTGAGATCGGCATGATCGGCAAAGACGACATGACAGTCCGACAGCGCGACGATACCGTGATCCATCTTCTTGACGGGAAAGGCGTGCAGGTCGACGAAATCGCCGGCGACATGCAGCGCGGTGATCTGGCGGCTGCCATCGGCCATCACCTTGTAGCGTGCCGCAAAACCATCGATGAGCAGCGTGCTGTAGGGCGGCCGGCTGCCTTCGGGGACGATATCCTCTCCGGCAAGGAAGTGCCTGTCCTTGACCAGGATCGAGCGGAGGAGATTTTCCTCTTCCGCCGATAGCACATCGCGCCTTCCGAGGTTGAGCAGCAGGGCTTCAATCACGGGCTTGTCCGCCGATAGCATAAGAGGTGATCATGACGATGCGACCTGTATTTTCTATAAGAATCAATGCCTAGCCTCGGGAACAATTGTCTTCATCTGTAATTTCCCCCTGTGACGACAGGAAAAAACATGGCTCGCTACTTTTTCGATCTGCATAACGGCGAAGGCCCGACACGTGACGAGCACGGCACCGAGCTCCGGTCGCGCGCGGATATTCCCAAAGAGGTGACCCGCATCCTGCTGGATGTGGCCCGTGACGAACTGCCGGCGGGCGATCGCGCCATCATCGCCGTCACCGTTCGAAACGAAAGCGGCGACCCGGTTACGGTTGCCAGCCTCGTCTTCAACAATGAATGGCTCGACGTCCTGCGATAGCGGCCGCCGCGATGCGGCTTTGGCTTTTTGTTTATGCATGTCGCAGCATGCATTAGGACCCGCCTTCATAGCCGGCAATTAAATTTGACATAGTCGCGCCGTTGCTCCGACTGGCAGAGAGGCGGCATGCCGGCACGGCTACTTGGGGATTTCCTCGAGAATCAGCCGGATTTCCGCAAGCGGCCGCCGGCTTTCGTCGAAGAGTTCCACCGACAGCATGTTCAGCGGTTCCGCCGGCAGGCCTTCGGCGGCCATCTCCGCAAGCACGCGCCGCGCCTCGGCTTTTGCGGCCTCGATGGAGGCGAATTCATATCCCGTCTCGGTCGCCCCGACGCCATCACGATCAAGGAGCTGAAAGTAGAATTTCGGCACGGCACATCCCCCGCTAGACCAATTCAACGATCCCGCAGGCAACATGTTCCACCGGAAGACGCAGCGTCGTCAGAAGGTGCCGGCCTCCGGCGAGGCCATTTCCTCGATGGCGTCGACGCGGTCGGGATAGAAGGCGAGATGGTCCTTGATGGTGCTGACGGCGGCATTCGGCGCTTCGTAGGTCCAGACCGCATTCTTCGAGCGCTCGCCGCCGGCAATGATGCTGTAATAGGCGGCGTCCCCCTTATAGGGGCAATGGCTGGCATGGTCGGTGCGCTGAAGCTGCGCCATGTCGACATCCCGACGCGGAATATACTGCACCGGCGGATAGGAGGCCTCGCGCAGCGTCAGCGCATCGTGGCTATCGGCAATCACCTTGCCGCCGAGCGTGACGACGACGCGGCAGGGATTGTGCTCGATGGTGATCGGATGGTCGGGCCCGGGGATCTTGATCGATCGGTCTGACATGCGCTTCGCCTCCAGGAAATATCGATGCCGTGGAGATAGGGCGGGCATGCGGCCGGCCCAAGACCTTACCTGCTGACAGGCGTTAGAATTCGAAACCAGGCGACGCCGGGCTCAGCATCGCCGTTTTCGGCGTCGCCGGCCAGTGAGCTCCAAGCGCATCCGCGAGTGTTGCGATCAGCCTGGCGATATCCTCGCCGGCGGAAGCATGCAGGGCCTCGGCAACGATCAGCACCGAGCGCGTCGTCTGCCGTACTGCCGAAAGTCCGCTCTGCCGGTTCGTCCAGCGCCGCGCATGCGCCCGCTCTGCGCCGTCTGCAAAGATCACCTCGTCCGGGTCCGGATGCTCGATTTCGCCGCCGAAGGTCAGATAGGTCTCGTGGCCACCGGCCCGCCGGACTTCGAGATCGCCTATGATTTTTTCGGTGTCGAAGATGGCGATCGAAATGGCGAAGGCGAGCGAAATCGCATTGCAGAGATCGACGAGCGGATGCAGGCGCGGCAGGCCATGGTCCTGGCGGAAGCGGCGCAGCAGCGCTTCGGAGGCGGAGCGATATTGCGTCGGCTTCAGCCCCATGCGGGAAAAGCCGCGCCGCCACGCCTGGATTTCGGGAAACTCGCTCTCCTGCGCTGCGGCCAGCCGGGCCTCGGCAATAGCGCTGAAGTGCGCAATCGCCGTCTCGACCGCGGCATCCGGATGGATCGCGTCCACATGAAGCGCCCCGGCGCGAAGCTCCGGAAACGCTTGCCATATCGCATCGGCATGACGGAACTGCATGGCCTATCTCCCTCCGGATATAGTCATCGCCGCCCGGCTGCCGGCAGCAGCAAGCCCGAGCGCGGCCGCCAAGACGCAGGCGATGCCGGCGACCTGGTTGAGCCCGATCGGTTCGCCGAGGATCAGGAAAGCCAGCATGACGGCGGAAACCGGGGCGACCGCGGTAAAGAGCGCGGCCTCCGTGCCGCTCACCCTCGCCGCCCCCGCATACCAGAGCAGGAAGCCGGCGACCGTCGGCACCAGCGCATAATAGGCGACGGCAACGGCGGCGCGTGGGGATATATCCCGTGCGAAAGGCACCTCGAACACCGCCGGGATGACGGCGACGACAAAGCCGATCCCGGCCATCAGCGTCGACTGGGCAAGCGGCGGAATGTCCGTCTTCAGCCTCTTGTTCAGCAGGATGAACAGCCCCTCGCAGATAACGGCGCAGAAGATCAGCCCATTGCCGGCGAGCGACCCGCCGGCCGCACCGGGCGTGACGGCGATCGAAAGCACGCCCGCCGTCGCCAGCGCCACGGCAACAAGCAAAGCAGGCTTCGGCCTTTCGCGAAGCAGCAGAATGGAAATGGCAGCCGACACCACCGGCAGCGTGCCGATAACCACGCCGGCATCGGCCGCAGAGGTCAGGCCGAGGCCGGAAATCAGCAGCGTCGTATAACCAACGCTGCCGGCGCCGGCCTGAATGACGAGGATCAGCCGGTCATGCCGGGAAAGCTTCGGCAGCCGCACGCCGGTCGCGCGCATCAGCACCAGCAAGACGGTAAAAGCCAGCGCGAAGCGCAATGCCGTGGCGGTAAACGGCGGCAGACCGGAGGCGATGAGCTTGCTGGCGATGACGGTGCTTCCGACCGTCAGCATGGCCAGCGCCAGATAGAGATAACCTTGAACCTGCCTCGACATTCGGCGCCTCCTGTTGGACGCGCCGAGAAAACAGCAGGGAGTTCTCGCGGTCTTGAACGAAATTGCAGGGTATAAACAAAGAACCAAAGCGCGGCGGGTGGGTCGGCTCTCACGGCTGCGGGGCACAAGGATGATGCCGGAGAGAGGGTGCGGCATCCTCCAATCTCCCTCATCCTGAGGCGCGCAGGCCAAAGGCCGGAGCCTCGAAGGACACGCTCGGCGCTGCGCCTTGCATCCATCAACCGCCAGCGCACCCGCCTCGTCCTTCGAGGCCCCTGCGGGGCACCTCAGGATGAGGCTCTCTTGGGCGTCGAGCCCAAATCCTCTCCTGTTTTCGATGAAGGTGAGGAGCAGCCATTTCGCCCGCTTATCAGAAGCACGGCACCCACGATCAGCCCTTATCCTGAGGTGTGCAGGCCGCAGGCCGGAGCCTCGAAGGACGAGGGCGGGTGGCTGGCCTGGGTCATGGATCGGATTCCGCCCGCGTGACGAAGCGACCGGCACCGCTCAGAGAAAGGCGCCGGCATAGAGCCGCGGAGAAAGACCGTATTTGCGGACGAAGACGCGTGTCATGTGGCTCTGGTCGGCAAAGCCGCTGGCGAAGGCCGCCTCCGCAAGCGGCATGCCCTGAGCGATCAGCCGCCGGGCGATATGGATGCGGGCCTGGACGAGATAGGCATGCGGCGTCAGTCCCGTCGCCCGGGCAAAACCGCGCAGCACCTGGAAGCGGCTGAGCTTGCTTTCCCGCGAGAGATCGGCGAGCGAGACGGCGGCAAGCGGATCGTCGTCGATCAGATCCCGGGCCGCGCGGATCGACGCCGGCACCGGCGGCCGCTCGTCGCTGCCGCCGCGCTCACGCATGACATCGGCGACAAGCTGCAGCAGCAGTTGCTCGCGCAGCATCCTATCCGTCTTGGCCTCGGTCACCGCGCCAAACAACGTTTCGAAGCGGGCGGCGATCGCCCTGTTGCGGATGACCGGATGCGGGATTTCCGATCGCCCTGCCCCGCCGTTGCTCACCTCTCGCGCCAGGCCGGCGACGATCTCCGGATCGAAATAGAGAATGCGCCACGACCGCGCTTCGCCGATCGGCGCGCCGTCATGCACCTCGTTCGGATTGACCGTGATGATATCGCCGGCCGCAGCCTCCACCATGCCGCGGCCGCTCAGCGATTTCTGCGCCCCGGATGAGACGAGGCCGATGCCGAACTGCTCATGCGTGTGCCGGGAAAAACTGTGACGCGTTTCCGCTTCCACCGCTTCGACGCCAGCCAGAAGAGAGCGCAGCATCCTGAACTGGTTTTTCGCCGTCATCCGCCCGCAGCTCCGATCGCCGGCCACTCTGCCAGTCGGATGGAGATGGGGCAATGGCTAGAAAAACTCGTCGAGCAGTTGGAAATAATGGAGCCTCGCCGGATCCGGCCTCGTCAGCCCGTAACGATCGAGGAAGGGCCGCACCAGCGGCTCACCGAAATTATAGGCGATGCTGCGGCAGGCGAGCGCGATATCCTGATAGCGGTCGGCGACGCCGAGACGGCTGCAATCGATATAGCCGGAGAACCCCTCTGCCGCAGCGACGAAATTCGGCAGGCAGGCATCGCCATGGGTGACGACAAGATCCTCGCGGCCCGGCCTTCTGTTTTCGAGTTCGGCAAACAGCGCCTCGGCACTTTTGCCAAGCCGCGTCTCGTCGAAATCGGTCTCGTCGACGATGCCGGCCTGCATCCGCGCTTTGGCCGCGGCAATGCGGTTCTCCAGCCGGTGGTCGAAGGGGCAGGATGCGATCGGCAGGCGATGCAGATCGAGAAGCGCCGCCGCCAGCAATTCCACCCGCACCAGCGGCGTCAAGGTCGATGCGCTGGCGAGATCGGCGCCCGGCAGGGCGCTGATCAGCAGCCGGTTGCGCCCGCCGCCGCTTTCCCGCGCAATGACCTCGGGACAGGGCAGACCGGAGCCTTTGAGCCAGTCAAGCCTCGCTGCTTCGTCGGCAAGCTCGCCGAACGGCCCCGCCTCCTCGACCTTCAGATAAAGCGTCGGCAATCCGCCCGCTTCCAGCCGGAAGACGCTCGCGGCCGAACGGCCGAGCGCGTCACGCTCGAACCGGTAATTGGCAAGACGCGCATCAAGTGTACGCGCCGGGAGCGATTGATCCTGCTGGGACATCTGGGCGCCTCGTTCCGACGGCGGGGAAACGTATTCCGATTGCAGGAAGTTATGCGGCAGACCGCACGCCTCCACGTCAATGAACGGTTTCGGCGGGCGCGGCTTCGAGAAGGATTTCGAACGCCTCTTCCAGAGCCGCCACCAGAATATCGGTCAGCTCGTCGCCCTTGTGTTCCAGGAACAGCGCGCTCACGGCTTCATCCTGACGCTCAAGAAAATGCTCGATCTCGTTCGACATATCATTGTCCTCTTCACCGTAACATCACGGCCATGAGGAGAGGCTAGATGCGGTTCCTTGCGTGTGGCTGGTTGGTATCGAGTCTCCAAATTCAATTCCCAGGAAGCCCCCGACTTTTCCATTGGCTGCGCGGAATGGCTCCGCTGACATCAAAAGCAAAAGAGACAACCTTCATAGCGTCCTCATCCACCTCACAACGAAAGTGTACGTCGTACCAGCCCTCAGCTGTGCGGAAGGCGGCTCGGAGATCCAGAACGGTGCCGCTTGATAAACCCTGACTAGGGACAATAATTGGCTGAAAGCTTGGCGAAGAGTGGATCAACTGTTGCTGGAGTTCGCTCCTGCAAAGCTGGGCAACACGTTTACTGCGCGGCACTCCATTCATCGCGATTTTCGCCACGGGATCGTCATCAGCAGCCTGCGAAAACAAGGTTTTTGCCTTCACGAGATCATCCTTTGCTGCGTCCATTTTCGTCGACTCTGGAGGCTTCCGTTCGGGCGGCTTGACTGCCTCGATATCGGTTTGAGCTTCACCCGGCGCTTCAGCAAGAGGCGCATTGCGCTCGGCAGAAATTTCGGCCGTCGCGACCTCGGGAAGTTGTACATCGTCAGGAACCGGCCTTGCCGGAGGCGTTTCGGTCTCCGGCTTTTCTGCAGAGGCCTCCGCAGGCGCCTGTTCCGGCTTTGCGCCGTGCTGGAGCGCCGTCGTCGCGGGTTTTACCTCGCCTTGCGAAGAATTCCCCGAGGTGGATTTTTTCGGTCCGCTGTCCCTGTCGCCGAACTCGAAAACAGGATTCAGACTCGGCATGGGGGCCGCAGGCTTTACTTGCTCTGACGGCTTATTTTCGGCGGCGCGCGGCGGAGGCGGTGGCGGCGGTTGCTTCTTCGTCTGTTCCGGCGGCTTCGGCTCCGGTGGCTTTTCCTTGGGCTTTTCCTCCGGCTTCTTCTCCTCCGGCGGCGGAACGAGTTCGACCTTCACGCTCTCGTCTTCGGCAGGCTTCGGCTCGATCTTCGGCAGCCCGAAGATCAGAAGCGCGACAAGGGGGACATGCAGAAGCACGGACGCACCGATGCCCCAGCGGATTTCAGGCCGCTGTTTTCCCGTTTCGTGCTGCGTTTCCGCCGGTGCCACGTCTTCTTCTGTCACAGCAGCGATGTGGCCTTTAAAACCGGCAGCATCAAGCCACAAAAGAAAAAAACCACGTGATCGCCGCAGCGATGGGCGTCATTGGTCGGCGGCCCCGTCATCGGCCACTAGATCATGCGCCTGCCATTCAGCCTGCGGAATGGCATCGCCGACGAGGAAGGCGAAGGAGGTGACCTTGCCGGAGCCGGCATCGAGCCCGCATTTGAACTGGATGTTGTACCATGCCCTGTTGCTGCGCAACGCGCCGCCCCTCACCTCGACGCTGTTGCCGCTGATTTTCTCCGGCGCCATGGCATAGGGGGCGAGCAGATCGGGCCGCATATCCGGCCGCGCCCGGCGGACCTGCTCCAGCGCCTCGAGGTCGCAAAGCTGCAGATTGCGCTCGCTGCCGGCAAGGCCGCGCAGCGCTTCGCGAGCGCGCCGGCTGCGCGGATCGGCCAGCACCTTGTCGGAAAACAGCCGGCTTGCCGCGACGAATTCGGTGGGCTTCGGCGCCGGCGGCGCGGTCGGCGTCACGGACGGCATTGCCGCAGCCGGCGCATTGTTGGCAACCGGCCTTTCGGCTTGCGGCGCTGCGGCTTCGGCTTTTGCCGGCGCCGGCGATGGCGCCCTGACCGGCTCGGGCCTTGTCAGCGGCCCCACCGGCTGCGGAACGATCTCCACCGAGAGACCGTCATCGGGCAATAGCATCGGCGGCTCGGCCTTCGGCCACAGCAGCAGGAGAAGGAGGATCGCCGCGGCATGCAGGCCAAAGGACACAGCAGCCCCGCGCCCGATTCCCCCATCCCATTTGCCTGCCGCCAGTTCCATCGGTCAGGAAGCGGCTGTCGCGCGATCGGCGGAGATCATGAAAAGCGCTTTCATCATGGAGCTTGCCGAAAATCGGGCCGGGAGCCCTGCCGCGGAAATTGAAGCACGGCGCGAACACTGCCAGCACAGCCGAAGCCATGCAACAGGTAAATTACGCAATCTATAATTGCATTCAGCCGAGCGAACCGATGAGATCCCGATAGGCCGCTTCCGGAAAGGCCTTCAGCGTCTCGGTCCGGACATTGCCGCCCATGGCGAGCGACAGCGTAAAATGCGCCATCACCGCGTCATCGGGCGCCTCGCAGACGGCAACCATGTCATGCCCGCCCATCGTCAGAAAGAACTGGTTGAACGAGCCGCCGACACCGGCGAGCAGTTTCTTCGCCGCGTCCAGCCTCTTTGTCGAGTCGCGAACATTGCGGATGCCCTGATCCGTCCAATCGATCAAAAGGATGTAAGTGGTCATGTCGCACCTCCTGACGGAGGATCGGCCGACAGGTACACATCGACCTCGCTCGCGCGTCGCGATCGATCCCTTCCCCCGTGGGCCGGATTATAGTCCTGTCACCAGGGAGGGACAAGAAAGCCGCCGCGATCATTGGTACTAATTACAGCAAAGCAAAAGCCGGGCGCAGGGCCCGGCTTTTCCAATCAGAACGGCGTCGAAACTCAGCTGTCGAGGAACGAGCGCAGCTTCCGGGAGCGGCTCGGATGCTTCAGCTTGCGCAGCGCCTTCGCCTCGATCTGGCGGATACGTTCGCGGGTGACCGAGAACTGCTGGCCAACCTCTTCGAGCGTATGGTCGGTGTTCATGCCGATGCCGAAGCGCATGCGCAGGACACGTTCCTCGCGCGGCGTCAGCGAGGCGAGAACCCGGGTCGTCGTCTCGCGCAGGTTCGCCTGGATGGCCGCGTCGATCGGCAGCAGGGCGTTCTTGTCCTCGATGAAATCGCCGAGATGCGAATCCTCTTCGTCGCCCACCGGGGTTTCGAGCGAGATCGGCTCCTTGGCGATCTTCAGGACCTTGCGGACCTTTTCGAGCGGCATGGCGAGCTTTTCGGCCAGTTCTTCCGGCGTCGGCTCGCGGCCGATTTCATGCAGCATCTGGCGCGAGGTACGGACGATCTTGTTGATCGTCTCGATCATGTGCACCGGAATGCGGATCGTGCGGGCCTGGTCGGCGATCGAACGGGTGATCGCCTGACGGATCCACCATGTCGCATAGGTCGAGAACTTGTAGCCGCGGCGGTATTCGAACTTGTCGACCGCCTTCATCAGGCCGATATTGCCTTCCTGAATGAGGTCCAGGAATTGCAGGCCGCGGTTCGTGTATTTCTTGGCAATCGAGATGACGAGGCGAAGGTTCGCTTCGACCATCTCCTTCTTGGCGATACGCGCTTCGCGCTCGCCCTTCTGCACCATGTGCACGATGCGGCGGAATTCCGAAATCGAAATGCCGGTCTCGGTCGCCAGATTCTGGATCTCCTGGCGGATATCGCGGATCGTCGTGTTTTCGCCGCGGGCAAATTCCTTCCAGCCGCGGGCAGCCAGATTGCCGATCGACTTCATCCAGTTCGGGTCGAGCTCGGCGCCCTGATACTGTTCCAGGAAGCTATCGCGCTTGACGCCGTAGGATTCGGCCAGGCGCAGCAGACGGCCCTCGTTGGAAACGAGGCGCTTGTTGATGTCGTAAAGCTGCTCGACCAGGGCGTCGATGCGGTTCTGGTTCAAGGACAGCGATTTGACCGCCTTGATCAGTTCGTCCTTGAGCTCCTTGTAGCGGCGCTCTTGGGCTGAAGACAGCGTGCCGGATGCCGACAGGCGCTGCTCGACCTGCTGGTCCTGCAGCTTGCGCAGCTTCTTGTAGGTCTCGGCGATCGTATCCAGCGTCTCCATCACCTGCGGGCGAAGCTCGGCTTCCATCGCCGCCAGCGAGAGGTTGGATTCGTCCTCGTCCTCTTCCTCCTCCTCGGGAGGCAGTCCCTCGCCGCCGACATCGGTGATGTCGTCGTCGCCGGAACGGGCGCGGCGGGTCTTTTCCTTTTCCTCGGCAGCCTTGCGGTCAGCCTCGATCTTCTCGGGGCTCTGGAACTGCGGCGCGGCCTTGGCTTCAGGGCCGGAATAGGTGGTTTCGAGATCGATGATCTCACGCAGCAGCGTCGTGCCTTCGTTGAGTTCGTCGCGCCAGATGATGATCGCCTGGAAGGTCAGCGGGCTCTCGCAGAGGCCAGCGATCATCGTTTCGCGGCCGGCCTCGATGCGCTTGG
This sequence comes from Rhizobium sp. N324, assembly GCF_001664485.1. Taxonomy (NCBI): domain Bacteria; kingdom Pseudomonadati; phylum Pseudomonadota; class Alphaproteobacteria; order Hyphomicrobiales; family Rhizobiaceae; genus Rhizobium; species Rhizobium sp. N324. Next base: position 3,237,129 of record NZ_CP013630.1, read on the forward strand.
CGATGGCGATTTCGCCCTCGCGGGAGAGCAGCTCCACCGAGCCCATTTCGCGCAGATACATGCGCACCGGGTCATCGGTACGGTCAGTCGGTTCTTTCTTCTTGGCGGTTGCGAGCGCGGTGCCGCTCGAAGGCGCGAGTTCGCCACCTTCGCTCTCCTCGTCGCCGCCGGCGTCGTCGTCATCGCCGCCGCTGGAAGCACCGGCTTCCTCGGCCTCTTCATCTTCGATGACGTTGATGCCCATGTCCGACAGCATCGACATCGTGTCTTCGATCTGCTCGGACGTCACTTCTTCGGACGGCAGGACCGCGTTGAGCTCGTCCATCGTCACATAGCCGCGCTTCTTGGCGGCCTTGATCATCTTCTTGACCGCGTCGTCGGAAAGATCGAGAAGAGGGCCGTCGCTTGCGCCGTCGCGTTCGACTTCCGCGTCTTCGTTCTCTTTGACCTTGGTTGCCATTTATATCGTCGCCTTCCTGACGCTATCCAATCTCGCTACGGTGAATGGGCCGTCTCAGGGCCTGACGCGTCGCTCGCGCCGCCCTCGAATCACCTTTGCCCACCTAACGGGATGACATTTAAAGCCTGATTAACCACGATCGCCGGCACCGGACAGCAAAGCTTTTTTTGCTTTTGGATTTCCGGCCATGGTTGCGCGATCCGCCTTGACCCAGTTCACCGTTTCAACAAGTCGAACGGTGATTCCCACATTTTTTGTTCTCGTCAAGCTTTTCCAGAAAAAAAGCTCACGAATCATCGGAAAAAGCCTTATCCACAGGCTTTGAACCGCGGCAGCGATTGCGAAGCCTTATTTAAGATGCGGCGAACAAAAGACAAGGGCAGCAAGGATTTTGCCCTCAGCGCCGGTTGTTCGCGCCATTTTTGCAGTCCTATCGTTGTGGTGTTCGCCTCTGTCCGGACGAATATTGGCTACTTTGCCTCGCCATCATAGGCCGTCACCTTCAACGCGCCGAGATCGACCGCGGGAATGCAGCGCAGATTGACCGAGGCCATGGCCGCGCCATTCGGGCCGACCCCTTCGCCGAACGGCGCAATGCCGCAATTGGCGCAGAAGTGATGCCGGATCACATGCCGGTTGAAAGTATAGGTCGAGAGATCCTTTTCGGGCGTCTTCAGCACCAGCTTGTCGCGCGGCACGAAGGCCAGAAGCCCGCCCCGCCGGCGGCAGAGCGAACAGTTGCAGTCCAGCGCTTCGGTGAATTCGCCTTCGACCTCGTAGGCGACCTTGCCGCAATGGCAGCTTCCTTCATAGAGCATGTCTTCCTCCTCACATCCAATCCATCACGACCTTGCCCGAATTGCCCGAGCGCATCGCCTCGAAGCCGTCGCGAAACTCGTCGATCCCGATGCGGTGAGTGATAATCGGCGCAAGGTCAAGGCCGCCCTGGACGAAGGCGATCATCTTGTACCAGGTCTCGAACATCTCGCGGCCATAGATGCCCTTGAGATTGAGCATCTTGAAGATCACCTTGTTCCAGTCGATCTCGAAACCGGCCGGCGCGATGCCGAGAATGGCGATCTTGCCGCCATTGTTCATCTTGTCGATCATGTCGCGGAAGGCGGGTGCTGCCCCCGACATCTCGAGCCCGACGTCGAAACCCTCCGTCATGCCGATCGTCTTCATCACGTCGGCCAGATTTTCGCGCGACGCGTCGACGACATGATCGATCCCCAGTTTGCGCGCCAGGTCCAGCCGGTGCGGGTTGATATCGGTGATGACGACCTTGCGGGCGCCCGACCGTTTGGCGACGAGTGCCCCCATGATGCCGATCGGCCCGGCGCCGGTGACCAGCACGTCCTCGCCGACGAGATCGAAGGAGAGTGCGGTGTGCACGGCATTGCCGAACGGATCGAAGATCGCGGCGATCTCATCGGAAATATCTTCCGGGATCGCCACGACATTGCTTTCGGGGATGCAGACGAACTCGGCGAACGAACCCGGCCGGTTGACGCCGACGCCCAGCGTGTTGCGGCAGAGATGCCCCCTGCCCGCCCGGCAGTTGCGGCACTTGCCGCAGACGATATGGCCCTCGCCGGAAACCCGCTCGCCGACATGATAGCGGGTGACCGCCGAACCGATCTCGGCGATCTCGCCGGAGAATTCATGACCGACGACCATCGGCACCGGAATAGTCTTCTGCGCCCACTGGTCCCAGTTCCAGATATGGACGTCGGTGCCGCAGATCGCCGATTTCTTCACCCGGATCAGCACATCGTTCGGCCCGACCTCCGGCACCGGCACATTCTCCATCCAGAGCCCAACTTCGGCTTTCGATTTGACCAGCGCCTTCATCATGTTCGACATATCTGTATCCCTTGGTCAGTGCCTGTTTCGGCCCCTCATCCGCCTGCCGGCACCTTCTCCCCGCAGGCGGGGCGAAGGGGACAAGCGGCGACCTCTCCGTCCCCACCATCCTCTCGCAGGGCACGTCCCCTCGCCCCGTTTACGGGGAGAGGGTTAGGGTGAGGGGCAGCCTCATTCTCAAATCACACCCAGTTCCCGCCCCGCTTCCGCAAAGGCCGCAATCGCCCGCTCGACATCCGCCCTGGAATGCGCTGCCGACATCTGCGTGCGGATGCGGGCCTGGCCTTTCGGCACCACCGGGAAAGAAAAGCCGATCACGTAAATGCCCTTCTTCAGCATCAACCCCGCCATGTCCTGGGCAAGCTTGGCATCGCCGAGCATGACCGGGATGATCGGATGGCCTTCGCCGGCGAGCGTGAAGCCAAGCTTCGTCATCTCGGTTCGGAAGAGATCGGCATTGTCGGAAAGGCGCTTGCGCAAGGCATCGCCATTTTCGATCAGGTCGAACACTTTCAGCGAGGCGGCGGCAATGACCGGCGCCAGCGTGTTCGAGAACAGATAGGGCCGCGAGCGCTGACGCAGCCATTCGATGACCTCGGCTTTCGCCGAAGTATAACCGCCCGAGGCGCCGCCGAGCGCCTTGCCGAGCGTGCCGGTGATGATGTCGATCCGCCCCTCGACGCCGCAATGTTCGGGCGAGCCGCGGCCGTGCCTGCCGACGAAGCCGACCGCATGGCTGTCATCAACCATGACCATGGCGCCATATTTCTCGGCGAGATCGCAGACGCCGCCCAAATTGGCGATGATGCCGTCCATCGAGAAGACGCCGTCGGTGGCGATCAGCTTGAAACGGCTGCCTTCGGCTTTCTTCAATTCCTCTTCCAGCGCCGCCATGTCGTTGTTGGCGTAGCGGAAGCGTTTGGCCTTCGAAAGCCTGACACCGTCGATGATCGAGGCGTGATTCAGCGCATCCGAGATGATCGCATCCTCTTCGGAAAGCAGCGTTTCGAACAGACCGCCATTGGCATCGAAACAGGAGGAATAGAGGATCGTGTCTTCCATGCCGAGGAAGGAGGAGATGCGCGCTTCGAGCTGCTTATGCTCTTCCTGCGTGCCGCAGATGAAACGCACCGAGGCCATGCCGTAGCCATAGCGGTCGAGCGCCTGCTTGCCGGCCTCGGCCAGTTCCTCGTTGTCGGCAAGGCCGAGATAATTGTTGGCGCAGAAATTCAGCACCCGCTCGCCGGTCGAAATGGCAATTTCGCCTGCCTGCTTGGAGCTGATCACTCGCTCGGATTTATAGAGGCCGGCATCCTTCAGCGCCGAAATTTCGGCACTGAGATGGGAGAGAAATGGCGAGGTCATGCGCGGCCCTTCCTGATGTTTTTTATAGCTTCCGGGTTAGCATATCGCCATCGGCTTGTCTTGTTCAGCGCTGGGCCGAAGACATCGGTCGGCCCGCTCAGCCGTCCTGGGCCAGGATGATCTCCAGGAACGCATCGCCATAACGCTCGAGCTTCGCCTGGCCGACGCCCGATATGGCAAGCAGCTCCTTGCGGCTCCTTGGCTTCTCCGTGGCAAAGGCGATCAGCGTCGTATCGGGGAAGACGACATAGGGCGGCACGCCGAGCGATTTGGCAATCGCCATGCGCTCGGCCCGCAGCGCCTCGAACAGAGCGCCGTCGGAGCCCGACAGTCCCGATTTGCGCTCGCTGCGCTCCGCCTTCTTCGTGCGCCGTTCGGAGGCCGGCCGGTCCTTGCGGAAGAACACCTGCCGCTCGTGCTTGAAGACAGCGCGCGCCTCCGGCTCCAGCTTCAGTGCCCCGTAAGCCTCGTGATCGACCCGGACCAGCCCCATGGCAAGCAGCTGGCGGTAGACGGATTGCCAGGTGCGCGATGGAATATCCTTGCCGGCGCCGAAAACAGGCATATCGGCATGGCCGAAACGCTCGGTCTTTTCGTTGACATTGCCGACGAGCACATCGATGACGTGGCCCGCACCGAAACGTTCGCCGGTGCGATAGATCGCGGCGAGCGCCTTGATCGCCGCCTCCGTGCCCTCCCAGGTCTCGACCGGCTTCAGGCAGGTGTCGCAATTGCCGCATTGTCCGGCATGCGCCTCGCCGAAATGCGCAAGAATCGCCTGGCGGCGGCAGGAAGCGGTCTCGCAGATCGCCAGCAAGGCGTTGAGCTTGGCGCGCTCGACCCGCTTGATCTCAGCGGCGGCACCGCCCTCGTCGATCATCCGGCCGCGCTGGATGACATCGGCCATGCCGTAGGCCATCCAGACCTCGGACGGCAGACCGTCGCGGCCGGCGCGCCCCGTCTCCTGGTAATAGGCCTCAACGGAACCCGGCAGGTCGAGATGGGCGACATACCGCACATTCGGTTTGTCGATGCCCATGCCGAAGGCGACGGTGGCGACGAGGCAGAGGTTCTCCTCTTTCAAAAAGGCATCCTGATTGGCGTCGCGAACCGCCCTGTCCATGCCGGCATGGTAGGCAAGCGCACGCACGCCCTGGCCGTTCAGCCATTCTGCCGTATCCTCGACCTTGGCGCGCGACAGGCAATAGACGATGCCGCTGTTTCCCTTGTGGCCGGACAGGAAGCGCAACAGCTGCTGACGCGGCTGGTCGCGCTCGACAATTTCGTAAGCAATGTTCGGACGGTCGAAGCTGGTGGTGAAGATCCGGGCAGCGTCGAGCCCCAGCCGCTCGATGATGTCGTCGCGCGTATGCGGATCGGCCGTCGCCGTCAGCGCCACGCGCGGCACGCCCGGATATTGCTCGCCCAGCTGGCCGAGCGCGCGATATTCCGGCCGGAAATCATGGCCCCATTGTGAGACGCAATGAGCCTCGTCGATGGCAAACAGCGCGATCTTCTCGTTGGCGATCAGCTCGCGAAAACCATCAGTGAGGATGCGCTCGGGCGTCACGTAGAGAAGGTCGAGCCGGCCCGCCGAAAGCGCGCGGCGGACCTCGACGAACTCCTCGCGCGACAGCGACGAATTGAGCGCGGCCGCCCGGATGCCGAGCTGCTTCATCGCCTCCACCTGATCGCGCATCAGCGCAATCAGCGGCGAAACGACAATGCCGACGCCGTCACGGCAGAGTGCCGGGATCTGGAAGCACAGCGATTTGCCCGCGCCTGTCGGAAAGAGCACCACGGCATCGCCGCCTGACACCACATGCTCGACCACCTGCTGCTGCTTGCCGCGGAAAGAGGAATAGCCGTAGACCTGCTTGAGAATATCGAGCGGCGCTCGGCCGGCGGAAAACAACGCATCGGAGGCGGAAAAGCCCGGTTCGTTCCGTTCGGTCTGCGGCATCAGTGGTTCGCCGCCCCTTTGACGCGGCCGGAGAGCACGCCGAAGCCGTCGATGATTGCCTCCTGGTTCTCAAGCCGCACACCTTCGAAATGCACTTCCTGTTGCGCCCGCATCAGCTGAACGATCGCCTCGCCGTCGCCGGCTTCGGTCGCCAGCGCAATCTCGCGTTCGAGTTCCATTTTCTGCCGGCGCAGTGCCTTTGCCCGTTTGTGGAAGGCGAGCGCCTGGCGATACCCCTCACGCGCATCCTCCATCGCCGCCTCCTCGGTCGCCGTCCAGAGTCTGGCATTGCGCACCTGCTGGTCGAGGCTCTTGATCAGCGGACCGAAGCCCTCGAATTCCAACCTTTCGGTCAGATATTCGCGCGTCAGATGCGGGCCGGCGACGGCAGCCGCTGCCCCAAGCACAGCCGACCAGAGCTGCTTCAACTCTCGGCTGTCATAATCGATCGCGGCGATCTCGTCATAATCGTCGATCATCAGCGACGGATGATTGACGATGGTGAGCGCCAGCACGCTTTCGCGCAGCGCCGTATTGTCCCGGTGGCCGCGCACCGGGCCTGAGCGGGCGAGCCGGTCGGAAATAAGGCTGGGGCTTTTCGGCCCTGCCTTACCCGCATTGTCGCGGCCCGCCCGGTAATTGCCATTGCCATTGAAGCCGCGGCGCTCGCCATTGTTGCGGTTCTGGAACTGAGGCTGGAAGAAGGCGTTCAGCCGGTCGCGAATATCCTGCTGGTAGTGACGGCGCACATTCTCGTCGGCGATGACGGCGACCAGCTGCTTCAGCCGCGCCTCGAGTTCGGCGCGTGCCTCGGGCGTGTCGAACTTGCCGGTATTGATCTCACGGCTCCACAGCATCTCCGACAGCGGCTTTGCCTGGCTCATCACCTTGTCGAAGGGCGCGCGGCCGTCATCGCGCACCAGATCATCCGGGTCCTTGCCATCCGGCAGAAGCGCAAAGCGGACGGAACGGCCGGGCTTCAGATGCGGCAGCGCCAGTTCGGCGGCGCGATTGGCGGCGCGGATGCCGGCGCCGTCACCGTCGAAGCAGAGCACCGGCTGCGGCACCATCTTCCAAAGCAGCTCGAGCTGGTTTTCGGTGAGCGCCGTGCCGAGCGGCGCGACGGCATTCTCGATGCCCGCCTGATAGAGCGCGATCACATCCATATAGCCTTCGACGGCGATGATGGTGCCGCTGGCATTGTCGTCCTGCTGATCGCTACGGCCCGGCCCCTGGATGGCGCGGCGGGCGCGGGCGAAATTATAAAGGACGTTGCCCTTGTGAAAGAGTTCCGTCTCGTTGGAGTTCAGATATTTCGCCGGCGCATCCGATGACATGGCGCGGCCGCCGAAGGCGATCACCTTCTCCCGCGACGAGAGGATCGGGAACATGATGCGGTCGCGGAAACGATCATAGGAAACCGGCACGTTTTCATGAACGACCAGGCCGCAGGCCTCGATCTGTTCTTTCAGCACGCCCTTGCCGGCCAGAAATTCCTTCAGCGCATTGCGGCTGTCAGGGGCATAGCCGAGACGGAAGGTTTCGATGGTGCGCCCGGTCAGCCCGCGGTCGCGCAGATAGGCGCGCGCCCTCGCCCCATTCGCCGTCTGCAATTGATCCTGGAAAAATTGTGTCGCCATCTCCATGACGTCGATCAGCGAGCCGCGTTCCTTCTCGCGCTTCTCCATCACAGGATCGGCAAGCGGCATCGGAACGCCGGCCATATCGGCGATCTGCTGCACCGCCTCGGGAAAGCTCAAGCCCTCCAGCTCGGTAAGGAAGCGGAAATGGTCGCCCGTGACGCCGCAGCCGAAGCAGTGATAGCGGCCCTTCCGGTCCTCGCAGTGGAAGCTCGGCGATTTCTCGCCGTGGAACGGGCAGCAGGCCCAGTAATCGCCACGTGACACGTTGGTCTTGCGCTTATCCCAACTGACACGGCGCGCAATCACGTTCGAAATCGGAACGCGGTCGCGAATATCATCGAGAAAGGTGTTGGAAAAACGCATTTATACCTCTTGGCCAGCCTCCATATAAGCTGCTTTGCCGCTCCACGCCACGAAACTTGTCATGAAAACCCGCTATTCACAGGCAAGTGCACCCGTCCCCGGTCGCGTCGGTTATCCAATCAAAAACGCGTTATCGCCCCCTGCGACAGGGTGCGACATTATTGCCGTTCAAGCGCTGAAATTCAACCGCGGCAATTGTCTCGGCAAGAGTGGCGATCTCTAATTTCGCCAGATTTAATCATTTTAAAACAGGCGCTTATCTGACGCATCGATGGCGCAGCTTTATCCCGGCGCTGCCATCCTAGCCTTCGCTTCGAAGCCTCCAAAAACGACGTTTTCGGCAATCATTATTTTTTTGTAATTTGAATAAGCCGCCGCCCCGCAATAGGTTCGATCTCAACAAAGCGATCCCCGAGCGAAGCACCATCCCTACCCCCGGCGCCGCTTCGCAAGGGTGCCTTTGCAAATACCCTCCGGCTTGGGCCTCGGCCCTGCGTTTGCCGGCGGAAGCAAAGAGCAAGAAGGCAGGAGCGCCCCCAGCTCCTGCCTTCTTAAATTTTAGCTTCCCCTGATACAAATTCCCTTTTGAAATTAACTGATTATTGACAAAACCGTTGACAGGCGACGCTTGCGTGAAAGAAGTATGCGCCGAACTCCCTGGACGCCCTCCACATGGCCTTTACCGCTGAAACTCTTGCAGCAGACGATCGATTTCTCGCTGCGATCCTGCATTGCGCCGATCAGATGCTTTCGATCTATCGTGAGAGCCCGCGCATCGCCTCGATTTTCGCCGCGCAGCAGCGCTGGCTGATGGCCCATGCCGGCTTTGCGCTTCATTACGGCGATCCCGACGACGGCAGGAGCGGCCTTTATTCCGGCCGCTTCATCGATTTCGCGGTCAGGAACGACATCGCCAGCCGCAATACGGCGGCGGCCTTCATGCAGGAAATGCTGGCCTATCGTTTCCTGCGGCCGGTTCCCGGGCCTGACAAGCGCACGCGCTATCTGGAGCCCACGGAAACCGCCGAGCAGCATTTCACCCGATGGCTCCTCGCCCATCTGATGATCCTCGACAGCCTCGACGGCGGTCAACGCGCCGGCAAGGTCACCGCCGATGCCTCGGCGATGATGGCCGCGATCCAGCCGCGGATCGCCAAGGCGATCATCGGCAGCGAACGGGTGCGCAACCCTGGCCCCACCTTCAATCTCTTCAACTGGGCAAATACCGGCGGTCTGGTAATGGACTACCTGATCTCGCGCCTGCCGGAATTTCCCCGGGGGGCCGAACGCGTCGCGGTCGGCCCCCTGTCGCTCAGGGAAATCCGCGAACAGTTCATGATCTCCAACACGCACCTGAAGCGGCTGCTGACGCAGGCAGCGGCCATGGAGAGCGTCGGCTGGACAGGCCCCTCCCGCAAGGGCGATTTCTGGCTGTCGCGCCGTTTCATTCTCGAATACTGGAATTATCAGGCGGCGAAATTCGCCATCATCGATGCCGCGGCCGAAGCGGTGCTCGGGCCTGCGGTCCTGGACGAACCGCAGGCAAGACGCGTCGTCTGAGCCGGCTTAAAGCGCGTCGCGATTTTCCAGATTCGCTCCTTGCGCTTTAACCCTTTATTTTGATGCATGTCGTTGTCCCGGAACCGCTGCACACTTCCGGGCGACATGCATTAGCTCAGCAGTTCCTTGACGGTCGCCGACGCCTTGGCGAAATCCATCTGGCCGGCATAACGCTCCTTGAGCGCGGCCATCACCTTGCCCATGTCCTTGGCGCCGGCAGCACCGGTCTCGGCGATGATCGCCGACACATTGGCGCGCACTTCGCTGTCCGAAAGCTGCTTCGGCATGAAATCTTGAATGACGGTGATTTCGGCACGCTCCTTGGCGGCGAGCTCCGGCCGCGAGTTCTCCTCGTAGATCTTTGCCGATTCGTCGCGCTGCTTCACCATCTTGGCGAGGATCTGCAGGATCTCGTCGTCGCTCGCCTGCTCCTTGCCGGTGCCGCGATTGGCGATATCGCGATCTTTGACCGCGGCCTGAATCAGCCGGACGGTGGAAAGCCGCTCCGCATTCTTGGCCTTCATCGCCTCTTTCAGCTGGGTGGCGAGTTGATCGCGCAGCATGGTCTTCACTCCTGTTTTGATGCCGCTTCATAAACCACGCTGATGCGGCGGATCAAATAAATTGCGCGGTCGCCGCGATAAAGCGCAGGAAAACGGCGGCAATCCCGGTTACAAAGATTGACGCTCAGCGATTGCGTGGCTATTTACCGCCACCTGCACCAAAATTCGTGATCAGGCCTGAAGCGCGCGGCATAGCCGTGCCCACACGCCTGCGAGATCAAATGGCGACGAGCGCGGCAACGCGCACCGACCGCCGGAAACGGGATGAAGATGACCGCGACAGCACCCTGGACAATCGAAAAGCCGACCGCCCTGCTCGTTCTTGCCGACGGCACGGTCATCGAAGGCAGGGGCATCGGCGCCACCGGCAAGGTCCAGGCCGAAGTGGTCTTCAACACGGCGCTAACCGGCTACGAGGAAATCCTGACCGACCCCTCCTATCTCGGCCAGATCGTCACCTTCACTTTTCCCCATATCGGCAATATCGGCACCAACGATGAAGACATCGAGGATCTGACGCCTGCCGCCCGCCACGGCGCCGTCGGCGTCATCTTCAAGGCCGACATCACCGAGCCTTCGAACTACCGCGCCGCCAAGCATCTCGACCAATGGCTGAAGGCGCGCGGCGTCATCGGTCTCTGCGGTATCGACACGCGAGCCCTGACCGCCTGGATCCGTGAGAACGGCGCCCCGAACGCGGTGATCGCCCACGATCCGAACGGCGTCTTCGACATCGAAGCGCTGAAGGCCGAAGCCAAGGCCTGGAGCGGCCTCGAAGGCCTCGACCTTGCCAAGATCGCCTCCTCCGGCCAGTCCTCGCAATGGACCGAGACGCCGTGGGTCTGGAACGAAGGGTACGGCGAACTCGCCGCGGCGGACGCCAAATACCACGTCGTCTGCCTCGACTACGGCGTCAAGCGCAACATTCTGCGGCTGTTTGCCGGTCTCGACTGCAAGGTCACCGTCGTGCCGGCCGCAACGAGCGCCGAAGACGTGCTCGCCATGCAGCCGGACGGCATCTTCCTGTCGAACGGCCCCGGCGATCCGGCCGCAACCGGCGAATATGCGGTGCCTGTGATCAAGACGCTCGTTAAGACCGATATCCCGGTCTTCGGCATCTGCCTCGGCCATCAGATGCTGGGTCTCGCCCTCGGCGCCAAGACCGAGAAGATGCATCAGGGCCATCACGGCGCCAACCACCCGGTCAAGGATCATACGACCGGCAAGGTCGAGATCGTCTCGATGAACCACGGCTTCGCGGTCGACTCGAAGTCGCTGCCCGACGGCGTTGAAGAGACTCATATTTCGCTTTTCGACGGTACCAATTGCGGCCTGCGCGTGCTCGGCAAGCAGATCTTCTCCGTTCAGCACCATCCGGAAGCCTCGCCCGGCCCGCAAGACAGCCACTATCTCTTCCGCCGCTTCATCAACATGGTGCGCGAAAAGAAGGGCGAACCGGCGCTCGCCGAACGCTGATTTCAAGAACTGCCGATTTCGCAAAGGCCCGCCAAACCGGCAGCCGAGACTCGGGCGGGTTGACGCGTTTTGTCGAGCGTCTGAAGAAGCTTGGCACTGCGATCCAGACCGTCGTTTCGCGCAGCGCATTCCGTTGATCAAGTCCTCGAACGCGCCGGGATTGTTCCCACCCGCTGTCACATCTCCGGCAGGCCGGCCTTTCGAAAGCCGTCGACAAAGTGGTCTCGTACGGAGCCATCGCGCAGCGGCTGGGAGCTCAGCCAATGGCCGATCGTGAAATGGGGGTGGGCGATCAGGAACAATTCTGCTTCTCGCCGTGCCTCCTCACTGTGGCCCAACTGCGCAAGCGTAGCAGCCAGGAATTTGCGTGAGTTGGTACGATAGGTGTCTTCCCTGCGGAGCGTAGCGCTTGCCGCCTCATAGTCACGCGCGGCGTATTGCGCCTGTCCAAGATGACAAAGATACCAGCAGGCTGGACGGGGATTGAGCCGCAGAGCTTTTTCGATCTGCGCCAGTCCGTCGGCAACCCTGCCGTCCAGCACTGAGATGTCCGACATGGCGGCCCAGGTGTCGGCGTGGTTGGGGTCCAGCTCCAGGGCCTTGGCGAAGGCGGCCTCCGATTCCTCCCATCGCCGCTCATAGGCCAAAATGGTCCCCAGGACGTAACGGCAGCCGGCATCGTTGGGATCGAGCTCGACCGCCTTCTGCGCTGATGTCGTCGCCATCTCCCGGTTGGGATCTTCGGGCTCGCCGAAATGAGTCCAGGCCAGCCACCGGTTATAGGCGAGCAGCCCGAGCGCCTCGGCATATGATGGCTCGAGCTTGAGCGCGCGCTGGAGCAGCATATAGGCCTCACGCTCGGTTTGCGGCGACTCTTCCGTCAGGAGGCGGGCGCGCACACACAGATCGTACGCCTCAAAGTTCTTCGGCCGATTGCGCGGCGTCGGGATGGTCAGCCGGCCGACGAGGGCTTCAACAATCTTGGCGTTGACTTCATCCTGTAATTCGAAAACATCTTCCAGCGTCCTGTCGAACCTCTCTGCCCACAAGTGCTGGCCGCCAAGCGCGTCGACCAATTGAGCATTGATGCGGACACGGCCCATTGCGCGTCTGGCGCTCCCCTCCAGGACGTAGCGGACGCCGAGTTCCTGGGCGACCCGCCGTACGTCGACCGGCTTGCCCTTGTAGCCGTAGACGGAATTGCGCGCGATGACGAACAGGCCAACCGTACGGGAAAGGTCGGTGATCAGGTCTTCGGTCAAGCCGTCGACGAAAGGCGCGTCCGCTTCATTCCCACTCATATTCGTGAACGGCAATACGGCGATCGAGGGACGGTCGGGCAGCGGCAATATGCTCCGCAGCGCATCCGGCCAATGCCACACGTGGACTGGGCGAGTGAGGTTCTTCAGGTAGCGTTCGCCTGCGTCGAAGAACCGGTCGCCGATCTTGCCGATGATCTCGCCGTGAACGCCGGCTGAAATGCAGATACCTCCCGGCGCGGCCTGCGTCTCGAGGCGCGCCGCGACATTGACGCCGTCGCCGAGGACGTCTGAACCGTCGTCAATGACATCTCCCAGATTGACGCCTATACGCAAAAGCAGGCGTTGATCTCCGGAAGCGTCGACAGCAGTGGTGGGCCGTTGCATTTCCAACGCTGCTTCGACCGCGTCCACCGCGCTAGCGAATTCGATCAGGAAGCCGTCGCCCACGACCTTGAAGATGCGACCGTTGTGGCGCATCACGGCCGGCTCGATAACGCCAGAACGGAGTTCCCTGAGGTTATCAAGCGTCGCGACTTCATCAGCCTCCATCAGGCGTGAATATCCCACCACATCGGCAACGACGATGGCGGCAAGGCGACGCTGAAGAGATTGATCCGTCATGTGAGGACAAGCCCAACGACCGACTTCATAAGTTATTGCTCAACCGCGGGTGAGTCAACAAATGGTTAAGAGGTGATGTCCAGGCGATCTCCACCTCCCTTGAGCCGTCATCCTTCTTTGTGACCGACTGCGTCGAGGTTGACGATCCAGTTGTCGAAAACCACGACATAGGAAGCAATGCCGTCACTCTGGAACACGACGGCTTCAGGAAGCGGTCGCCCGGCAATTCCAAGTTAGTGACCGGACGTCTTCGCTACCATATTGACCTCAACCATAGTTGAGGAATTACAAACGCCCGAAGACATCTGATGCAGGGGAAAATGGATGAGCGGAGCTTTCTTTCGTGTCGACAAATTCGTCGTGCCGGCTGCGGCACGCGAGGAATTTCTCGTCAAGGTGATGATGACCCACAAGCTGCTGGAAGCGCAGGAAGGTTTCATCGATCACAGGGTATTGGAGCAGGTCGCCGGTCCCGGCGAATTCAATTTCGTCACCATTGCCGAATGGGAAAATACCGAGGTCGTCGAACGTGCGCGGATAGCCGTGGCGGCCGCCCATAAGGCCGCAAATTTCGATCCGCAGGAAATGTTCGCACGTCTCGGCATTCGAGCCGATATCGCCAGTTACAAGCCTGTCGCGGCCTGAGGGCAAAGACGGCCGGCTCAGGCGCCTGAAGTCGCTCCTTCCCGGCGAAGCAGAAGATAAAACCGCCAGCAGAGCATGACGGCGGCCGCCGCCAGCCCGACGAGGAAACCGAACCAGATGCCGATGCCGCCGAAGCCCAGCGGGAAGGCGAAGGCCCAGGCGAGGAAGAAGCCGATCGGCCAATAGGCAATCAACGCCATGATCATCGGCACCCGCGCGTCTTTCAGACCGCGCAGCAATCCGTTGGCGACCACCTGCAGCCCATCGACCAGCTGGAAAAGCCCGGCGACGACGATCAGTGGTCCGGCATAGGCAAGCACCGCTGACGCCTCAGGCGAGTTGACGTCAAGGAACCAGCTGCCGAGGAATTGCGGCATGGTGGCAAAGAGCACCGAGCCGACCGCCGAAATGGCGCAGGCAAGGATCAGCACCATGATCGACGCCCGCACCAGCCCATCGTAATCGCCCTGCCCGTGCGCGACGCCGACGCGCACCGTCGCTGCCTGGCTGAGGCCGAGCGGGATCATGAAGGCGATCGAGGCCCATTGCAGGGCGATGCCGTGAGCGGCGAGCTCGATGGTGCCGATATAGCCCATCAGGAGCGATGCCACCGTGAACAGGCTGACCTCGGCAAGCACGGTGACGCTGATCGGAAAACCGAGCCGGAGAACCTCAAGCAGCGCATGCCAATCAGGCTTCCAGAACCGCACGAAGATCTCGTAGCGGCGTGTCTCCTCCCGCTTCTGGACGAAGGCAAGAATGAAGAGAAAGCCGGCCGTCTGCACGACGACTGAAACGATCGCAGCACCCTCGAGCCCCATCGCCGGAAAGCCGAAATGGCCGAGCACCAAGGCATAGGCGAAGATCGCGTTCAGCACCAGCGTGGCGATGGTGACGTTGAGTATGATGCCCGCCTTGCCGATGGCGCTGACCAAGGCCCGCATGACATTGAAAAGCAGCGCCGGCAGCACGCCGAACTGGCCGATCATGATGTAGCCATGGGCGAGCTTGGCCACCTCCGGCTTCTGTTGCGCGAAGAGAAGGATCTGCTCCGAATTGAAGAAGGCGGGCTGCATGATGACCCAATATGCGATCACTACCCAGAGACCCATGCGCAGCGCCCGGCGCACCGAGACGACGTCACCGCGGCCATAGGCCTGCGCCACCATCGGAATGACGGCGATGGCAAAACCGGAGCCGAAGATCAGGATCGTGAACAGGAACTGCGCCGAAAGCACCATCGCCGCCAGATGCTCGGCGCCGAGGCGACCGACGATCATCACGTCGGTGGTGTTGATGCCGAGCTGGGCGAGCTGCGCGCCGATCAACGGAATGCCGAGCGCCAGCGTTGCACGGAAATGTGCGCCCCAACGATTATCGGTTGTCGGCGCAAGCCTGCGCGCGTCGATCGGCGTGTCCATGACACCTGGTCCTGTGATTGAAATATGCGCCGCCGCACAATTTGCGGAGAAATATCATCGGGATTTAGAGGAAAGCCCCGCAAAGAACTACCCCAAAACAGGCAGATGATGAAAAATTCATCATCGCATCACCATTTCTGATTGATCAGCCCGCCACCTCAAGCGCCTCGGCCGGCTGACGGACCCGGACCCGCACGAGGAACACGCCGGCGGCTACCAGGATGAACAGGGCGGCGGTCAGATAGGGCGCGCCGGCAAAAGTGACAGGCGCTTCGGGCCGGGTGAAATAGCTGAACAACTGCGTGAAGATGAGCGGCCCGACGATGGTGGTGATGCTACTCAGACTGGTCAGCGCCCCCTGCAACTCGCCCTGCGCCGAGGGCGGCACCTTGCCGGCGGCAATGCTGCGCAGCGGCGGATCGGCGACGTTTTCCATGACGGTCGCGACGATGACGACATAGACCACCCAGCCCTCCCAGGCGAAGGCATAGCCGGTAAGCCCTGCGGCCGAAAAACAGAGGCCAAGAAGCGCTGTCTTCCATTCGCCGAGCAGAGGCACGATACGCGGCAGGACCAGTCCCATCACCAGCGCCGCGCCGATGCCGTAAATGCCGAGCGACAGGCCGATCTGCCCCTCGCTCCACCCGTAGCGATAGGTCGAGACGAAGGACCAGACGGAGGGATAGACGGCATGCGCCAGGAAGAACAGGAACATGACGAGGCTGACCCAGCCGATGCCCGGATAATGGCGCATCTGCCGCAGCGCGCCGAGCGGATTGGCGCGCTTCCACTCGAAGCGGCGGCGATTCCTAGCCTCCAGCGTTTCCGGCAGCAGGAAGCAGGCGGCGATGAAATTGACGAGCGAGAGTGCTGCTGCGCCGAGAAACGGCACACGCGGGCCGAATTCGCCGAGGAAGCCGCCGATGACCGGACCGATGGTGAAGCCGACGCCGAAGGCGATGCCGATCAGCCCGAAATTCTTCGCCCGGTTCTCCTCGGTGCTGATATCGGCGATATAGGCCGAGCAGGTGGCGAAGCTGCCGCCACTGATGCCGGCAAGCACACGGCCGACAAACAGCATCCAGAAGCTGGTGGCGATGCCGCAGATGAAATTGTCGATCGCGAATGTCAGCACCGACAGCAGAAGGATCGGCCGGCGGCCGAACCGGTCGGAGAGGTTTCCGAGTAGCGGCGCGAACAGGAATTGCATGCCGGCATAGACCAGCATCAGCCAGCCGCCGTCGATCGCCGCATCGCTGACGCCGCCGCCGGTCAGCTGCTCCAGATAGGCCGGCAGCACCGGCATGATGATGGCAATGCCGATAATGTCGAGGAAGAGGATGATGAAGACCAGGAAAAGGCCGCGGCGGACGAATTTGGGGTCAAGCATGAGGCATCTCTACAGCGGTTGGTTCTGAAAAGACGATCTCGTCGCCGAGAAAGTGACATAGCTCAGAAAAGAAACCGAAACAATCCGTGAACATTTCAAAGTTTTTGATAATGCAGAACGGGAAGTTCATGAGAGGGATCAACCGGAGAGCGCGGCGTGTGATTGTGGGAATGAGGAGAGCAAGGGCATTGCCACGATTCCCTTCTCCCCAGCGGGGGTCCGAAGGACGGGTCGAGACCCGCGGCTCGACCCCGGTCAGTGCCGGCAGGCAGATGAGGGGGTGAGCGACAGAGCCGCGAATGCGCTGCGCGCAAGCGAAGGGCAACAATGAATGTTGTGCCGTGCGGCCCATCCGACCCTTCGGGCCACCGACCGGGGTTGAGCCACGGGTCTCAACCCGTCCTTCGGACCCCCGCTGGGGAGAAGAGGGGAGAAAACAGCATCAGGCGTTTTCGGGGCCGTCACGAAGAAGAATGTTTGGCCCTCAAACCGGCCCCGAAAACGTATCGCAAGCCGACAGCTGGCCGCTGTCGAAGCCGCGCTTGAACCATCTGACGCGCTGTTGCGAGGTGCCGTGGTTGAAACTTTCGGGCACGACGTAACCCTGCGACCGTTTCTGCAGCGTATCGTCGCCGATCTGCTGGGCGGCATTCAGAGCTTCCTCAAGGTCGCCCGACTCCAGCAGGCCCTTCTGCTGGGTAAATTTGCCCCAGATGCCGGCGAAGCAATCGGCCTGCAGCTCGACGCGCACCGACATCTTGTTGGCCTCCTCCTCGCTCATGCGCTGGCGGGCCTGGTTGAACTTCGGCAGGATGCCGAGCAGGTTCTGCACGTGGTGGCCGACCTCGTGGGCGACGACATAAGCCTCGGCGAAATCGCCCGACGCACCGAACCGGTCGGAAAGCTCCTGGAAGAAAGCCGTGTCGAGATAGACCTTATGATCTTCAGGGCAGTAGAACGGACCGGTCGCGGCAGAGGCAAAGCCGCAGGCCGACTGCGTCTGGTCTGAGAACAGCACCAGGCGAGGCTCCTCGTAATCCCTGCCCTGCGCCTGGAAGATGCCCGTCCAAGTATCCTCGGTTTCGGCAAGCACGGTGCGCATGAAAGCGGTCATCTCGTCATTGGCGGGCGTGCGGGTGCCTTGCGACTGGCTCTGCTCGTAGCCTGGACCGCTCGACATGCCGCCGCCTTCGAGCACCTGTAGCAGATCGACGCCCATCATCTTGAAGATGAAATAGATAACGACGAGGAAGATGATCGTGCCGATGCTCAAGCCGCCGCCGGCACGGCGAACGCCGCCGCCGGAGGGAAAGTTAAAGCCGCCGCCGCGGCCGAAACCGCCGCTGCTCGGATCGCCGCGGCGATCCTCGACGTTGTCGGACTGACGCCGGCCTCTCCATTCCATCTTCGTTCTCCCCGGCAATGCCCGTGATTGCACTTCAGGAATCTATATATCCGTCGACGGCCGGAATTCCAGCGCGTTCATCGGGGGGTAGTCGCTCCTGACGAAATAGTCTTCCGCACCATGTTGGATTCCTGTCGATTCCGCGATTTATGGGGTTCCGTTTGCAAATACATTTGCCTATAAGCCGCTTCTAGCCTGAAAAGACCTCAATGCGCGACCCGACCCGGTGATCTCCCACCCTGGCCGGCTTTTTGCGCAGCCAGATAGTGGATATCGCCCATGCCGAAGCGCCAAGACATCAAATCGATCCTCATCATCGGCGCAGGACCGATCGTCATTGGCCAGGCATGCGAGTTCGATTATTCCGGCACCCAGGCCTGCAAGGCACTGAGGGAGGAAGGCTACCGCGTCATCCTCGTCAATTCCAACCCGGCGACGATCATGACCGATCCAGGCCTTGCCGACGCCACTTACGTCGAGCCGATCACCCCGGAGGTCGTCGCCAAGATCATCGCCAAGGAGCGCCCGGATGCGCTGCTGCCGACCATGGGCGGCCAGACGGCGCTAAATACCGCGCTTTCGCTGAAGCGCATGGGCGTGCTCGACCGCTACAATGTCGAGATGATCGGCGCCAAGCCGGCCGCCATCGACATGGCCGAAGACCGGGCGCTGTTCCGCGAGGCGATGGCCCGCATCGGATTGGAAACGCCGCGCTCGATGCTGGCGAATGCCACCGACATCAAGGACCTCGACCGCAAGACGCACGAAGCCGAGCGCAGCAAGCTGCGCGAGAGCCTCTCCGGCCCGGACCTCGACAAGGCGCTGGATGAACTGGAAAACCAGTGGAACCTCGGCGAGAGCGATCGCAAGCAGCGCTACATGAACCACGCCGTGGCGATTGCCGCTCAGGCGCTCGATCATGTCGGCCTGCCGGCGATCATCCGCCCGTCCTTCACGTTGGGCGGCACCGGCGGCGGCATCGCCTACAACCGCTCGGAATTCTTCGAAATCGTCGGCGGCGGCCTCGATGCCTCGCCGACGACCGAAGTGCTGATCGAAGAATCGGTGCTCGGCTGGAAGGAGTATGAGATGGAGGTCGTCCGCGACACGGCGGACAACTGCATCATCATCTGCTCGATCGAAAACATCGATCCGATGGGCGTCCACACCGGCGATTCGATCACCGTCGCCCCGGCGCTGACGCTGACCGACAAGGAATACCAGATCATGCGCAACGCCTCGATCGCAGTGCTGCGCGAGATCGGGGTCGAGACCGGCGGCTCGAACGTCCAGTTCGCCGTCAATCCGAAGGACGGCCGCCTGGTCGTCATCGAAATGAACCCGCGCGTCTCGCGCTCTTCGGCGCTCGCTTCCAAGGCCACCGGTTTCCCGATCGCCAAGGTCGCCGCCAAACTCGCCATCGGTTATACGCTCGACGAGTTGGACAACGACATCACCGGCGGCGCAACGCCTGCCTCCTTCGAACCGTCGATCGACTATGTCGTCACCAAGATCCCGCGTTTCGCCTTCGAGAAATTCCCCGGCGCCTCGCCGGTGCTGACGACCGCGATGAAATCCGTCGGCGAAGTGATGGCGATCGGCCGCACCTTCGCCGAATCGCTGCAGAAGGCGCTGCGCGGCCTCGAAACCGGCCTGACCGGCCTCGACGAAATCGAGATCCCCGATTCCGAAGAAGGCGAATCCAGCCACAACGCCATCCGCGCCGCGATCGGCACGCCGACCCCGGATCGCCTGCGCATGGTTGCCCAGGCGCTGCGTATGGGTCTCAGCATCGAAGAGGTGCATGAGGGCTGCAAGATCGATCCGTGGTTCATCGCCGAACTCAAGAACATCATCGACATGGAGGCCCGCATCCGCGAGCATGGCTTGCCTGAAGATGCGGCCAACCTGCGCATGCTGAAGGCGATGGGCTTTTCCGACGCCCGTCTGGCGACGCTCGCCGGCAAGCGCCCCAAGCAGGTCGCTGAACTCCGCAACGGCCTGAACGTCCGCCCGGTCTTCAAGCGCATCGATACCTGTGCGGCCGAATTCGCCTCGCCGACCGCCTATATGTATTCGACCTACGAGACCCCCTTCGTCGGCGCCGCTCGCTCGGAAGCCGAAGTATCCGACCGCAAGAAGGTCGTCATCCTCGGCGGCGGCCCGAACCGCATCGGCCAAGGCATCGAGTTCGATTATTGCTGCTGCCATGCCGCCTTCGCGCTGAAGGATGCGGGTTACGAAGCCATCATGATCAACTGCAACCCGGAAACCGTCTCGACCGACTACGACACGTCGGATCGCCTGTATTTCGAGCCGCTGACGGCCGAGGACGTGATCGAGATCCTGCGCGCCGAGCAGGAAAAGGGCGAAGTCGTCGGCGTCATCGTCCAGTTCGGCGGCCAGACGCCGCTGAAGCTTGCCGAGGCGCTCGAAAAGAACGGCATCCCGATCCTCGGCACCGCGCCCGACATGATCGACCTCGCCGAGGACCGCGACCGCTTCCAGAAGCTGCTGATGAAGCTCGATCTCAACCAGCCGAACAACGGCATCGCCTATTCGGTCGAGCAGGCCCGCCTGGTCGCCGCCGAGATCGGCTTCCCGCTGGTCGTGCGCCCGTCTTACGTTCTCGGCGGCCGCGCCATGCAGATCCTGCATTCGGAGGGCCAGCTGCAGACCTATCTGCTCGACACGGTTCCGGAACTGGTGCCCGAAGATATCAAGCAGCGTTATCCCAACGACAAGACCGGCCAGATCAACACCCTTCTCGGCAAGAACCCGCTGCTCTTCGACAGCTACCTCAGCCACGCCATCGAAGTCGATGTCGACTGCCTCTCTGATGGAACCGACGTCTACGTCGCCGGCATCATGGAGCATATCGAAGAAGCCGGCATTCATTCAGGTGACAGTGCCTGCTCGCTGCCGCCGCGTTCGCTGCCCGTCGACCTGCTCGACGAACTCGAGCGCCAGGCAAAGGCGATGGCCAAGGCGCTCAATGTCGGCGGCCTGATGAACGTCCAGTTCGCCATCAAGGACGGCATCGTCTACGTTCTCGAAGTCAATCCGCGCGCCTCGCGCACCGTGCCCTTCGTCGCCAAGACCATCGGCGCGCCGATCGCCAAGATCGCCGCCCGTGTCATGGCCGGCGAAAAACTCGATGCGACCTTTGCCGCCTACGGCCAGAAGCCCGATCCACGCAAGCTCACGCATATCGCCGTCAAGGAAGCCGTCTTCCCCTTCGCTCGCTTCCCCGGCGTCGACACCCTGCTCGGCCCGGAAATGCGCTCGACCGGCGAAGTCATCGGCCTCGATACCGATTTCGCGCTGGCCTTCGCCAAGTCGCAGCTGGGCGCCGGCGTCGAACTGCCGCGTGACGGCACGGTCTTCGTCTCCGTGCGCGACGAGGACAAGGTGCGCGTGCTGCCGGCGATCCGCATTCTCGTCGAACAGGGCTTCAAGGTGCTGGCAACCGGTGGCACCGCCCGCTTCCTCGGCGAAAACGGCATCACCGCCACCAAGATCAACAAGGTGCTCGAAGGCCGTCCGCATATCGAGGACGCCATCCGCAACCGCCAGGTCCAGCTCGTCATCAACACCACCGACGGCAACAAGGCGATCTCGGATTCGAAATCGCTGCGCCGCGCGACGCTGATGCAGAAGGTGCCCTACTACACGACGATGGCCGGCGCCGAAGCCGCCGCCCAGGCGATCAAGGCGCTGAAGGCCGGCAATCTCGAAGTGCGGCCGCTGCAGAGCTACTTCGCCTGAGGTTGAAGCAATTCCAGCAAATCTGCGCCCGCGGTTTTGCGTCCGGAATTGCGCAAAAAACAAAGAACAGCGTCACCGCTCGATGAGCGGTGACGGGACTTAAAGCGGAATCACTTTATCCGGCTGACGTCATAAGCCGATGAATCTCCAACATATCCTGACGAAAGCGCGCCATCTCCTCCACCTTCAGCCGCTCGTCGGGAATGCGCAGAAGATAGGAGGGATGCACCGTCACGAAGAGCGTGCGCCCCCCTTCGATCGCCATCGCCGTTCCCCTGACGTCCTGCAGGCGCTCTTTCATATCGGTCAGCGCCGCAAGCGCCGTCGCCCCCATGGCGACGATCAGCTTCGGCTTGATGAGTGTCAGCTCCTGATCCAGCCACCAGCGGCAATGTTTGACCTCGCCCATATTGGGCTTCTGGTGAATGCGCCGCTTGCCGCGCGGCTCGTATTTGAAATGCTTGACTGAGTTGGTGACGTAGACCATCGAACGGTCGATGCCCGCCTCCGCAATGACCTGATCGAAAAGCTTGCCGGCCGGACCGACGAAAGGGCGTCCTGCAATATCCTCCTGATCGCCCGGCTGCTCGCCGACGAACATCACCGCCGCATCGCGCGGCCCCTCCCCGAACACGGTTTGCGTGGCCTTGGCGTGAAGCGGACAGCGGGTGCAGGCGGCAGCCTCGGCGCGCAGGGCTTCCAGCGTGCCGGCCGGCGCTTCGGGTTCTGTGGGAAGGTTGCGCGCCGCCTGCTGCAGCCGGTCGTGAAAGGGCAGCGATTGCGTTGCCTCCCTTGCCGCCATCTCCCGCACCTTGCTTTCGGCCGATGCGATCAGACCCGGAATGAGATCGGCCTCCGGGAGGTTCTTCCAGTATTTTTTCGGCATTTCCGCCTGCATCGCCTTCAGCTTCAGCCGCGCCGGATTGAAGATGCTCGCATAATAGGTGCGCCAGAGATCGTCGGTGGCATCGGTGAGATTGGGCTTCTCGCACGGCGCGTCGTTCATCGTCAGCCTTTCGCCATCCCAGGCCGCCGAGCCCTTGGGCGTGGCGATCAGCCAGTCCATGTCGGTAAAGCGCCTCTGGAAAAAAGGCGCGGTACGCCGGACAATATGATGGTCCGGCTCGAACCAGGCGATGAATTTTCGCCGTCCCGAGGAAACCGCGCCGACCTCCTTGAAGCGGACGAAAGCCGTCATCTTGTGGGCGTCGCGATGCACATTTTTTGCCATCAGCCGGGCCCGCACGACATCCTCGTCGGAGGCCACCTCAAGCAGTTGCCGGTCCAGCTGCAGCCGCCAGAGCAGCCGGTAAAGCAGCGAGAAGCGCGCCGGGTCGCAATGGCAAAGCACGGTCTCCGCAAGCTCGATAAAGGCCGGCGGCACCGTCATCGGCTTGCGTGTCACAGGCGCCGGCGGCATGGCGTCGCGTTGGAATGCAAGATCGGCCTCCGCGCTTTTTTCCCGCCAGTCGATCTCCTCGGGCAATATGCCGGCGGCCGCGAAGGCGCGCGCGGCATCACGCCATTCGGCAAGGTCGCCCCGTCCTGCAAGCACGACCCGGCGCATCATAGCAACGACAATTGTTCAGGCTTCGGCTCGAACATGGCGCGAAGGTCCGGGCGGTCGATCAGCCGGCGCGGCGACCAGCCTTCCGCCGAGATGAAGGACTGTACCTTCTTGATAGAAATGCCGAGCCGCGAGAGATCGTCGAGCCGCAGGCGGCGAAAACGGCGGGCCGAAACGATCGATTTGACGGTTTTGGTGCCGAGACCGGGCACGCGCAGCAAGCGTTCCCGCTCGGCTTTGTTGATGTCGACCGGAAATTCGGCGCGGTTGGCGAGCGCCCAGGCAAGCTTCGGGTCGAGGTTCAGATCGAGCATCCCGTCCGTCTGGCTGGCGGTGATCTCGTCGATGCCGAAACCATAGAACCGATAGAGCCAGTCGGCCTGATAGAGCCGGTGTTCACGCATCAGCGGCGGCTTGATCAGCGGCAGGTTTTTCGACGAATCCGGGATCGGGCTAAAGGCGGAATAATAAACGCGCCTCAGGCCGTAGCTGCTGTAAAGCCGGCCGCTGGTCGCAAGGATCGTCGCATCACTCGCGCCGTCGGCGCCGACAATCATCTGCGTGCTCTGGCCGGCCGGCACGAAGCGCTGACGCTTCTTCGTGCGCAGCGTCGGCTCGCCTGCGGCCTCGATCTTCAGCCTCAGATCGCCCATCGATCGGCGGATATTGGCAGGCTTCTTTTCCGGCGCGAAACGGCTGATGCCGTTATCCGTCGGCAACTCGATATTGAGCGACAGGCGGTCGGCAAACAGCCCCGCCTCCTCGATCAGCCGCGGCGACGCCTCGGGGATCGATTTCAGATGGATATAACCGCGAAAATTATGCGTCACGCGCAATTCGCGGACAATGCGGACCATCTCTTCCATCGTGTAATCGGAAGAGCGGATAATGCCCGAGGACAGGAACAGCCCCTCGATATAGTTGCGCCGGTAGAATTCCAGCGTCAGCCAGATGACTTCCTCGGGCGTGAAGCGCGCCCGTTCGACATTGCTTGACGAACGATTGACGCAATAGGCACAGTCATAGATGCAGAAATTCGTCAGCAGTATTTTCAGAAGCGAAATGCACCGCCCGTCCGGCGCATAGGCATGACAGATGCCGGATCCCTCGGTCGAACCGAGCCCGCCGCTTGTTCCCGAATCGCGTTTCACCGTGCCGCTGGAGGCGCAGGAAGCGTCATATTTGGCGGCGTCTGAAAGGATTGCCAAGCGTTCTGTTAGCGACTTCTTCATTAGTGTGTTCACTATATGTTCTAACGCGCAAAGTCAACCACGGTCATCCCGCCTTGGCCGCGTTTTCGGCGGGACACTGGCTGTCGGGGCGGCTTGCATTTCATTCATGCGAATTTTCTGGAAATCGGCCTTGGCGATCTGCTATAAGCACTTAACTAGGATTGTGGCACGGTTCCGAAGCTCCCCTTCGGGACCTGTTTTCTTTTGTGTGTGCTGGACTGCGTCAAGCAGGGCTGGCGGATACAGGGAGTGAAGGACAGAAAAATGGTTGATAAGGTACCGATGACACAGGGTGGTTTCGTCAAGCTGCAGGAAGAGCTGCGCTGGCGTCAGCAGGAGGAGCGCCCGCGAATCATCGAGGCGATCGCCGAAGCCCGTGCTCATGGCGACCTTTCCGAAAACGCCGAATATCACGCCGCCAAGGAAGCCCAGAGCCACAATGAAGGCCGCATCAGCGAGCTGGAAGACCTGACGGCGCGCGCGGAGGTCATCGACCTCACCAAGATGTCGGGCGACAAGATCAAGTTCGGCGCCAAGGTGAAGCTCGTCGACGAGGACACCGAGGAAGAAAAGACCTACCAGATTGTCGGCGACCAGGAAGCCGACGTCAAAGCCGGCCGCATCTCCATTTCCTCTCCGATTGCGCGCGCGCTGATCGGCAAGGAAGTCGGCGATTCCATCGAGGTCAACGCGCCGGGCGGCTCCAAGGCCTACGAAATCCTCCAGGTTTCCTGGGGCTGATCGCCCGCCACAGACGAGACCCATCCCTTGCCTGATATGCGTGACGTCGAGATCATCGCGCCCAATTTCAAGCGCCGGCTCTCCGGCGTCACGTCGACCATCGTCCAGCTCATCCCCTGCCAGATCCGGCTCGGCGTCAGGATCGCAACCCTCGGCCCCGGCCTGCCGGAAGACCTGCCGAAGCTGCGATGGTCGCAGCTCCTTGGTCTCTGGCGCCCGCCGGCCCGCCGGCGCCGGCGTGTCTGGCACGCCCGCCGCAACAATGAGATGGCGGTCGGCATCCTGCTTCGCCATCTCCTGCGTATGCCGCTGAAGCTGGTCTTCACCTCGGCCGCGCAACGCCGCCACACCGCCTACACGAAATGGCTGATCCGCCGCATGGATGCGGTGATCGCAACCAGCGACCGGTCCGGCTCCTTCCTCGAGGTACCGCACGCCGTCATCCAGCACGGCGTCGATCTCTCCCTGTTCCACCCGCCGGAAACGGCGGAAGACGGTATTGCTGCGACCGGCCTGCCCGGCCGCCACCTCGTCGGCTGTTTCGGCCGCGTGCGCCATCAGAAGGGCACCGATCTCTTCGTCCGGGCGATGATCGAACTCTTGCCGCAGCACCCCGAATGGACGGCCGTCGTCTCCGGCCGGGTAACGGCGGAGCACACGGCCTTCGCAGACAAGCTCAAGGCCGATGTCGCGGCGGCTGGCCTCGGCGACCGTATCCTCTTCCTCGGCGAAGTGCCCGATATCAAGGTCTGGTATCGCCGCCTGACGCTTTACGTCGCCCCTTCCCGCAACGAGGGTTTCGGGCTGACGCCGCTCGAAGCCATGGCGTCGCGGACGGCGGTGGTGGCATCGGACGCCGGCGCCTATGCCGAACTGATCGCCGAAGGCGAGACCGGCTCGGTCGTCGTCGCCACCGATGGCGAAGCACTGACACGGGCGATCGCGCCCTATATCGCCGATCCCGGTCTGGCGATCGCGCATGGCGAGAATGCCCTGCGCCACGTCAGGGCGAATTTTGCCCTGGAGAAGGAAGCAACCGCCATCGGCGCCATTTACGACCGTCTTCTTAGCGACAACCGCGGCTGAGCGGAGCGAGAAGCGGCCTGTTGAAAAGGACAGCCACCCCCTCCTCCGTCATGCTCGGGCTTGTCCCGAGCATCTGCCTCCGGTCGATAGGGCAGCAGATCCTCGGCACAAGGCCGAGGATGACGTCGAGTAGAGAACGGGATCTATTGACAAGCGAACGGCCCGCCGGATGACGGGCCGTTGCAAATATCCGCGACTAGCGAGTGGCTGATTATTCCGCCGGCTGAAGTCCGCCGGCCGGAGCCGTCTCTTCTGCCTGGCCGCCCAAGGCTCTGGCAAGCTGCGCCGTATCCAGTTCGTTTTCCCAGCGCGCCACGACGATCGTCGCCACGGCATTACCGACGAGGTTGGTCAGCGCCCGGCATTCCGACATGAAGCGGTCGATGCCGAGGATGAGCGCCATGCCGGCAACCGGCACGGAAGGCACGACGGAAAGCGTGGCGGCAAGGGTGATGAAGCCGGCGCCGGTGATACCGGCGGCACCCTTGGAGCTCAGCATCGCCACCAACAGCAGCAGGATCTGGTCACCCCAGGAGAGATTGATGCCGGTTGCCTGGGCGATGAACAGCGCCGCCAGCGTCATATAGATGTTGGTGCCGTCGAGATTGAAGGAATAGCCCGTGGGGATGACGAGACCGACGACCGAGCGCTTGCAGCCGGCCTTCTCCATCTTGTTCATCAGGCCCGGAAGGGCGGCCTCCGACGACGACGTGCCGAGCACCAGCAGCAGCTCTTCCTTGATGTAGCGCAGCAGCGCCACGATCGAGAAGCCGTTATAGCGGGCGACGGCGCCGAGAACGACGAGAACGAAGAGCAGCGAGGTGATGTAGAAGGTGCCGATCAGCATGGCGAGATTGGCGATCGAGCCGATGCCGTACTTGCCGATCGTGAAGGCCATGGCGCCGAAGGCGCCGATCGGGGCGGCCTTCATCAGGATGGCGACGAGCTTGAAGACCGGAGCCGTCAAGGCGTTGAGGAAATTGACGACCTGCTCGCCCTTTTCGCCGACCATGGCGAGCGCGACCCCGAAGAGCACCGAGAAGAACAGCACCTGCAGAATGTCGCCATCGGCAAAAGCGCCGACGATCGTCGACGGAATGATATTGGTGAGGAAGCCGACGATGCTCTGCTCATGCGCCTTGGTGGCAAAACTGGCGACGGCGGCAGGATCCAGCGATGCCGGATCGATGTTCATGCCGGCGCCGGGCTGGACGACATTGGCGACGACCATGCCGATGACGAGCGCCAATGTCGAGAAGGTGAGGAAGTACAACATTGCCTTGCCGGCGACGCGGCCGACCTTCTTCAGGTCGCTCATGCCGGCAATGCCGGTCGCCACCGTCAGGAAGATGACCGGGGCGATGATCATCTTGACGAGCTTGATGAAGGCATCGCCGAGCGGCTTCAACTGGGCGCCGAGTTCGGGATAGAAATGGCCGAGAAGGATACCCGCGGCGATAGCGGCGAGAACCTGAACGTAAAGATGGGAATAAAAGGGCTTCTTGCCCTTGCTCTCTGCGACTGCATCGAATGGTGCTGCGATCATGATGTCCTCCTTAAGGCTCGTCCGAACAACTCCGGCCTCCCGAGCCGTTCGCTTCAATCCAACAGCTCAGCCGTTGTTGCCTTCTCCTTCGCAATCACCGTGCCAGTTTGACGTCATCGAATTAAGCAATTGATTTCACATAGTAAAAAAATCTTAGCTCATTGCCGGCTCGTTAAGAAATGCGGAAGTCCGCACAAATCCCTTTGCAACCAGTGCAGAAAAATGCACAAATCCGCCATGTCCCTGTCCCTGTCATCGCTGTGGCCTTCCCTGCCTCTGCGGCACCGCATCCGCCGGATGTGGTGGGCCTATGCGGTGATCGCCCTTGTCGCCGTCGCCGCAAGCCTGTGGGCAAGCGGCGAGATCGGTCGCCGCCAGGCCGAGACGGCCCTCGAAGAGCAGGCCCGCACCGATGCCAGGCTGAATGCGGCATTGCTGCGCACGGTTCTCGAAAAATACCGGGCGCTGCCCTTCGTGCTGTCGCAGGACACGGCACTCGCCGCAGCGCTGACAGGAAACGATGCCGCCACGTTCGGTGAGCTCAGCCGGAAGCTGGAAACGCTGGCGGCGGGCACGAAGGCTGCCGTCATCTATGTCATCGACAAGGACGGCATGGCGGTTGCGGCCAGCAACTGGCGCGAACCGACGAGCTTCGTCGGCAACGACTATCGTTTCCGGGAATATTTCCAGGGCGCGGTCGCTGCAGGACAAGCCGAGCGCTTCGCGCTCGGCACCGTCAGCAAGAAACCCGGGCTCTATATCTCCGAGCGGATCACCGGCAGCAATGGGCTGCTCGGCGTCGTCGTGGTCAAGGTGGAGTTCGACGACGTCGAGGCCGACTGGAATGCGAGCGACGCACCGTCCTACGTCACTGACGACCGCGGCATCGTCCTCATCACCAGCATTCCCTCCTGGCGGTTCATGACCATCGGCCGGATCGCCGAAGACCGGCTGACGGCGATCCGCGAGAGCCTGCAATTCGGCGATGCGCCGCTTCAGCCGCTGCCGCTCGATACCGTCCGCAGCCTTGGCGACAGGCTCGACGTCGTAGAGATCGTCATGCCGGGCGGCGCCGGAAAAACCAGATTTCTCGATGTCGGGATGCCGGTTCCAGCCACCGCCTGGCGTTTGCAGCACCTCGTGACGCTCGGACCATCCGTGGACGCTGGCGTTCGCGAAGCCCGCATGCTGGCATTGCTCACGCTCTTGCCGCTGCTGGCGGGCGCGGCCTTCCTGCTGCGCCGCCGCCAGACGGTCACCCTGAAGATTTTCAGGGAACAGCAGGCGCGGGAGGAGCTGGAACGGCGCGTTGCCGAACGGACGCTCGATCTCAGCCAGGCGCGCGACCGGCTGCAGGCCGAGATCATCGGCCACCGGAATACGGAGCAGAAGCTGCAGGCGGTGCAGCAGGATCTGGTGCAGGCCAACCGGCTGGCGATCCTCGGTCAGGTTGCCGCCGGCGTCGCCCATGAGATCAACCAGCCGGTGGCGACCATCCGTGCCTATGCCGACAATGCCCGCACCTTTCTCGACCGCGGTCAGACCGCTCCTGCCGGAGAAAATCTCGAAAACATCGCGGCGCTGACGGAGCGCATCGGTTCGATCACCGACGAGCTGAAGACCTTCGCCCGCAAGGGCCGCGGCGGCGCCGAACCGACCGGCTTGAAGGACGTGATCGAGGGCGCCGTGATGCTGTTGCGCAGCCGCTTTGCCGGCCGCATGGACACGCTCGACATCGACCTGCCGCCGGCCGACCTGCAGGTCATGGGCAACAGGATCCGCCTCGAACAGGTGCTGATCAACTTGCTTCAGAACGCGCTTGAAGCCGTGGCGCCGAAGGCCGACGAGGCGCGCGTCGAGGTCAGGACGTCAAGCGAAGGGGACATGGTGGCGCTGACGGTCGCCGACAACGGCCCCGGCATTTCGCCGGAGATCCGCAAGGGCCTGTTCACGCCGTTCAACACCTCTAAGGAAAGCGGCCTCGGCCTCGGGCTGGTCATCTCCAAGGATATCGTCGGCGATTACGGCGGCCGGATGGAGGTCGACAGCGACGGCAGCGGAACCCGGTTCGTCGTGCATTTGAGGAAGGCTTGAGATCATGACCACAGTGATGCCGGTTGCGCTGATCGACGACGATAAGGATTTGCGCCGCGCCACCGCCCAGACGCTCGAGCTCGCCGGATTTTCCGTTTCCGCCTATGATGGTGCGAAGGCCGCTCTGGCCGACCTGCCCGCCGACTTTGCCGGCCCCGTCGTGACCGATATCCGCATGCCGGAGATCGACGGATTGCAGCTGTTTGCCACGCTGAAGAGCATGGAC
The DNA here is from genome assembly GCF_001664485.1 of Rhizobium sp. N324. Lineage (NCBI taxonomy): Bacteria > Pseudomonadati > Pseudomonadota > Alphaproteobacteria > Hyphomicrobiales > Rhizobiaceae > Rhizobium > Rhizobium sp. N324. Next base: position 3,267,392 of record NZ_CP013630.1, read on the forward strand.
GCCGACCTGCCGGTGATCCTGATGACCGGCCATGGCGATATTCCGATGGCCGTGCAGGCGATCCAGAACGGCGCCTATGATTTCATCGCCAAACCGTTTGCGGCCGACCGGCTGGTTCAAAGCGTGCGTCGCGCCGGCGAGAAGCGGCGGCTTATCCTGGAAAACCGCATGCTGCGCAAAGCGGCCGAGGATGCGCAGGAGAATTCGCCACTGATCGGCCAGACGCCGGTCATGGAAAATTTGCGGAAGATTCTGCGCCACATCGCCGATACCGATGTCGACGTGCTCGTGGCCGGCGAAACCGGCAGCGGCAAGGAAGTCGTGGCCCAGATCCTGCATCAGTGGAGCCACCGCCGGAAGGGCAATTTCGTGGCGCTGAACTGCGGGGCGCTACCCGAAACCGTCATCGAAAGCGAGCTGTTCGGCCACGAGGCCGGCGCCTTTACCGGCGCCCAAAAACGCCGCACCGGCCGCATTGAACATGCAAGCGGTGGCACGCTTTTCCTTGACGAGATCGAGAGCATGCCGGTCGCCACCCAGGTCAAGATGCTGCGGGTGCTGGAAATGCGCGAAATCACCCCGCTCGGCACCAATGAGGTGCGCCCGGTCGATCTCCGCGTCGTCGCGGCCGCCAAGATCGACCTCGGCGATCCCGAGCTGCGCGGCGATTTTCGCGAGGATCTCTATTACCGGCTGAATGTAGTGACGATCTCCATTCCGCCGCTGAGGGAGCGCCGCGACGATATTCCGCTGCTGTTTTCCCACTTCGCCGCCCGCGCCGCCGAGCGCTTCCGCAGAGAGGTGCCGGAGCTGTCGCCCGGGATGCGCCGCCACTTTGCCTCGCACGCATGGCCGGGCAATGTCCGCGAGCTCTCGCACTATGCCGAGCGTGTGGTGCTGGGCGTCGAAGGCGGCGCAGCCGCACCCGTCCCTGCCCAGCCGACCGGCGGCGGCACCCTGCCCGAACGGCTGGAACGCTACGAGGCGGAGATCATCCGCGAGGCGCTCACAGCCAATGACGGCGACGTGCGCAGCACCATTGAGGCGCTCGGCATTCCGAGAAAGACGTTTTACGACAAGCTCCAGCGCCACGGCATCAACCGCGGCGGCTATACCGCACGCAAATAGACGGTTTCAGACTTCCACCAGTCCCAGCTTCTTCACCTGCCGGATCGTCAGCATGGTGCGCACGGTATCGACATGTTCGTTGGCGGTCAGCACCTCGATGACGAAATCCTGGAAGTGGGTGAGATTTTCAGCCACGCAATGCAGCAGGAAATCGCTGTCGCCGGAGACCATCCAGGCCTGCCGCACCAGCGGCCATTCGGTGGTGGCGGCGGCAAAGGCCTTGAGATTGCCTTCCGACTGATGCTTGAGGCCGACCATGCAGAAAGCGACGAGATCGAAGCCCAGCCTCGGGCTGTTCAGCATCGCATGGTAGCCCTCGATGATGCCGGCTTCCTCGAGCTTGCGCACCCGGCGCAGGCAGGGCGGCGCCGAAATGCCGACGCGATCGGCAAGCTCCACATTGGTCATGCGGCCATCGGCCTGCAATTCCCGGAGGATCTTTATATCGATGACGTCGAGTTCGGCGCGACCCACATCATTGCCTTTCTTTAATTCTCCGCGGGGAGCTTCTATATAAAGCGGCGGAATACGCAAGAATGTTTCACGCCGATGACGGATTCTTGCACATCCGGGTGATTTGCCTTGTTGGTAACGCAAGGCTGCCCTTGAATAAAAGCATTGGACGTTCATAAATGGCGCAGGGACCGCGAAACGGCCGCAATCGCCACTTAGCCGCCGCCCTCCCGCCAGTCGAAAGGAAATGACATGCCCGCCCGCCACACGAAGGTGCTCATCATCGGTTCCGGACCCGCAGGCTATACCGCCGCGGTCTATGCCGCGCGCGCCATGCTGAAGCCGGTTCTGATCGCCGGCCTCGAACAGGGCGGCCAGCTGATGATCACCACCGATGTCGAGAACTATCCGGGCTTTGCCGATCCGATCCAGGGCCCCTGGCTGATGGAACAGATGCTGCAGCAGGCAAAACATGTCGGCGCCGAGATCGTCAACGACCTGGTGACCGAAGTCGACATGAACCAGCGTCCCTTCGTCGCCCGCACCGACAGCGGCCAGGTCTGGACCGCTGACACGCTGATCATCGCCACCGGCGCCAAGGCCAAATGGCTCGGCATCGAGAGCGAGCAGCATTTCCAGGGCTTCGGCGTTTCGGCCTGCGCCACCTGCGACGGCTTCTTCTATCGCAACAAGGATGTGATCGTGGTCGGCGGCGGCAACAGCGCCGTCGAGGAGGCGCTCTACCTCTCCAACATCGCCAAGTCGGTGACATTGGTCCACCGCCGCGACTTCTTCCGGGCCGAGAAGATCCTGCAGGAACGCTTGTTCTCCAAGGAGAACGTCAAGGTACTGTGGAACACCGAAGTGGCCGAAATCACCGGCACGCCGGCCAAGCCCCCGATGCCGCAATCCGTCACCGGCGCGCGGCTGCGCGACACCAGGACCGGTGTGATCACCGAGATGCCGATCGACGGCGTCTTCGTCGCCATCGGCCATGCGCCGGCAACCGAACTTTTCAAGGACAAGCTGAAGCTGAAGGACAACGGCTATCTCTGGACCGCGCCGGATTCGACCGCGACCAGCCTCGAAGGGGTCTATGCCGCCGGCGACGTGACCGACGATACGTTCCGCCAGGCGATCACCGCCGCCGGCCTGGGATGCATGGCGGCACTGGAAGCCGAGCGCTATCTGACGAGCCACGTGCCCGTCGCCGTGGCAGCGGAGTAGGATCGGCATGAGGGGTGGGGGAATGCCATTGGATTGGGACAAGCTGCGTATTTTTCACGCAGCTGCCGAGGCGGGTTCGTTCACGCATGCGGCGGATAAGCTGCATCTGTCCCAATCCGCCATCAGCCGCCAGGTCAGCGCGCTGGAGCAGGATGTCGGCACCAAGCTGTTTCACCGCCATGCGCGCGGCCTGATCCTGACGGAACAGGGCGAGCTGCTCTACCGCACCGCCCACGACGTGCTGCTGAAGCTCGAAACCGTGAAGATGCAGCTCACCGAGACCAACGAGACACCGTCCGGCAAGCTGCGCGTGACGACGACGGTCGGTCTCGGCCAGGGCTGGCTCACCGACAAGATCCAGGAATTCCTGCAGCTTTATCCCGATGTGCAGATCCAGCTGATCCTCGACAACGAGGAAGTGGATGTGAACATGCGCCATGCCGACTGCGCCATCCGCCTGCGCCAGCCGCAGCAATCCGACCTCATCCAGCGCAAGCTCTTCACCGTGCACATGCACGTCTATGCTGCGCCCTCCTACATCAACCGCCACGGTGAGCCGCAGAAGATCGAGGATCTCGACAATCACCGCATCATCACCTTCGGCGAGCCGGCGCCGAGCTATTTGCTCGACGTCAACTGGCTCGAGGTGGCAGGCCGCTCGTCGGATAACAAGCGCATCCCGCATCTGCAGATCAACAGCCAGACCTCGATCAAGCGCGCCGCCCTGCTCGGCATTGGCGTCGCCTGCCTGCCGGATTACATCGTCGGCCGCGATCCCGGCCTGATCCAGCTGGCGATCAATGCCGACGTCCCCTCCTTCGACACCTATTTCTGCTATCCCGATGAGATCAAGAACGCCGCCAAGCTGAAGGCTTTCCGTGATTTCATCGTCAGCAAGGCCAGAAACTGGAATTTTTGAGCCAGATTTATGGAATGATTTCCATACTATGCGGACAGCGCATAACTGGCATGCACAAATAAGGGTTGCCGTTTGCCCATTAAACCACCATATCGCACATAGCTGATGCACATGGTGGCTTTTCCTCCCAGTTCCACCGCATTAGCTGTTCCCCTCTGGAGGTTTTTGACCTTCACACTTATAAGGGCCCTGGTTTTCCAGTGGCCCTCTTTTTTTGCCTTGGCTCTCCGGGAAATGCCGCACCGCAAAAAAATTGTGCGGCGCATAGCAGGCATGCACAAAAAAGCATTGAAACCTGCCCAAGGAAGCACCATATCTCTCTCAGCTGATGCATCTTGTGGTTTCTCTCCCAGTACCACCGCATTAGCTGTTCCCCTCTGGAGGTTTTTGACCTTCACAATTACAAGGGCCCTGGTTTTCCGGTGGCCCTCTTTTTTTGCCCAAATTTTGCTCACCTGACAAAACTCGCCGCCTCACGCCTCCGTGATTTGCATATCGGCGCCTGACGATCAATATATCGATAAATAACGATTTATAATTCGGCGAACAACGATGGACAAAGACGAGATTATCAAGGCGCTCGCCCATCCCACCCGGATGGACATTCTGACCTGGCTGAAAAATCCCGAGCAGCATTTCCCCTCGCAGGAGCATCCCTTCGAAATGGGCGTCTGCGCCAGCCAGTTCGAGCGTTGCGGCCTGTCGCAGTCGACGGTCTCGGCCCATTTGGGAACGCTGCATCGCGCCGGCCTCGTCACCACCAAACGCGTCGGACAGTGGATCTTCTACAAGCGCAACGAAGAAACGATCGCTGCCTTCCTGAAGCAACTGACGCAGGATCTTTGAAATGCCCCTCGCCCTTCTCGTCCTCGCCTTGAGCTCGTTTGCGATAGGCACCACGGAATTCGTCATCATGGGTCTGCTGCCCGAGGTCGCCGCCGATCTCTCGGTGACGATCCCGCAGGCCGGGTGGCTGGTCACCGGTTATGCGCTGGCGGTCGCGATCGGCGCCCCGGTGATGGCTATTTCCACCGCGAAGCTGAAGCGCCGCACCGCCCTGATCGCGCTGATGGCCTTCTTCATCGCCGGCAACCTGCTTTGCGCTCTGGCAAGCGGCTACTGGGTGCTGATGATCGCCCGTATCGTTACCGCGCTTTGCCACGGCGCCTTCTTCGGCATCGGTTCGGTCGTCGCCGCCGGCCTGGTCGCCGAAGACCGCAAGGCCCGCGCCGTCGCCCTGATGTTTACCGGCCTGACGCTTGCCAATGTTCTCGGCGTGCCGCTCGGCACCGCGATCGGCCAGGCCTATGGCTGGCGCGCCACCTTCGGGATCGTCACCGTCATCGGCGTCGTCACTATCGCAGGCCTGATCGCCATCCTGCCCAGGGATAAGCAGCAGGAAAACGGCAGTATTCTGCGCGAAATCGCAGCGCTCAAAAATGGCGGTCTGTGGCTGGCGCTTTCCACCACCGTCTTCTTCGCCGCCTCGATGTTCGCGCTCTTCACCTATATCGCGCCGCTGCTGCGCGACGTCACCGGCGTTTCGCCGGAAGGCGTCACCTGGACGCTATTCCTGATCGGCCTCGGGCTGACCATCGGCAATCTCCTCGGCGGCAAACTGGCCGACTGGCGGCTTGGCGCGACGCTTGCCGGCGTCTTCGCCGCGATCGCCCTCACCTCGATTGCCTTCAGTTACACCAGCCACTTCTTCATCCCGGCTGAAATCACGCTCTTTCTCTGGGCACTGGCAAGTTTTGCCGCCGTGCCGGCGCTGCAGGTCGGCGTCGTCGGCTTCGGCAAGGACGCTCCGAACCTGGTTTCAACCATCAATATCGGCGCCTTCAACACCGGCAATGCGCTCGGCGCCTGGGTCGGCGGCCTCGTCATCGATGCCGGCTTCGATCTTACCCGCGTTCCGCTCGCCGCAGCCTTGATGGCCCTGATCGGCCTCGGCGCGACTGGACTCACCTATCTCTCTGCCCGGGGCCGGGCCGCACTTGCCCCCGCCGAGTGATCCCCCCGCAAAAGAAAGGACCATCATGGCCAAGCTTTTCGAACCCACAAAGGTCGGCGACATCACTGTCAAAAACCGCATCGTCATGGCGCCGCTCACCCGCAACCGCTCGCCGGGCGCCATCCCCAATGACCTCAATGTCGAATATTACCGCCAGCGCGCCACGGCTGGCCTGATCATCACCGAAGCGACCGCGATCACCCATCAGGGCCAAGGCTATGCCGACGTGCCCGGCCTTTATAGCAAAGAGGCTCTCGACGGCTGGAAGCGCGTGACCGACGCCGTTCACGCTGGCGGCGGCAAGATCGTCGTCCAGATGTGGCATGTCGGCCGCATCTCGCACACGACGCTGCAGCCGAACGGCAACAAGCCGGTCTCCTCCACCGACCGCGTCGCCAAGGCCAAGACCTATCTGGTCGATGGCGACGGCAGCGGCAGCTTTGCCGACACCTCCGAACCGCGCGCGCTCGAAACCGCCGAAATCCCCGGCATCGTCGAGGATTACCGCAAGGCCGCTCGTGCGGCGATCGACGCCGGCTTCGATGGCGTTGAGATCCATGGCGCCAACGGCTACCTACTCGACCAGTTCATCCGCGACGGCGTCAACGATCGCACCGACCAATATGGCGGCTCGATCGAAAACCGCACGCGGCTGGCCTTCGAGGTCGTCGATGCCGTGGTGAAGGAAATCGGCGCAGGCCGCACCGCGATCCGCATCTCGCCGGTAACGCCGTCGGGTGAAAGCTACGATTCCAATCCGCAAGCGACCTTCACCCACGTCGTCGAAGGCCTGGCAATATACGCTCTCGCCTATATCCATGTCATCGAAGGCCAGACCGGCGGCGACCGCGACTATCGCCAGGGCGACAATCCTTCCTTCGATTATAAGGCGCTGCGCCAGGCTTATGAAAAGGCCGGCGGCAAGGCCGACTGGATGGTCAATAACGGTTATGACCGCGATCTGGCGATCGACGCCGTCGAAAGCGGCCGCGCCGACCTCGTCGCCTTCGGCAAACCTTTCATCGCCAATCCCGATCTCGTCGGACGGCTGGCGAACAACCTGCCGCTCAACACGCCCGACCAGGCGACCTTCTATGGCGGCACCGCCAGGGGTTATGTCGATTACCCCGCCCTCGAAAAGGTCGCCTGAACCGATCCACGCCAACGTGAATCCCGCCGAAAGGCGGGATTTCCATTTTTGATATGTCTCTGTAGGGTGCCATCATGTTCGCTCCCCATCTTAATCGCTGGTCGCTGATAGCAGACGGCGAGCCTATCATCACCCATTCAAGCCGCCTGCTGCCCGTGCTCTGGCAGGAGAGGCCCGCCATGCTGAAAGTGGCGACCGATATCGACGAACGATACGGGGCGCTGCTGATGCAGTGGTGGGACGGCGACGGCGCGGCCCATGTCTATGCTCATGAAGACGACGCGGTGCTCCTGGAACGGGCGACGGGAAAACGCTCGCTGCTTGCCATGGCGATGAACGGCGAGGACGATGAGGCGAGCCGCATCCTCTGCCGGACGGCGGCACGGCTGCATGCGCCGCGCGAAAAACCGCTGCCCGATCCCGTGCCCCTCACCCGCTGGTTCCGCGATCTGGAGCCGGCAGCCCAAAACCATGGCGGCACGCTGGCCGATTGCTCGGCGATTGCCGACGCCCTGCTCGCCGATCCGCGCGACCTCACCGTCCTGCATGGCGATATTCATCACGAGAACATTCTAGATTTCGAGGCGCGCGGCTGGCTGGCGATCGATCCGAAGCGGCTCCATGGCGAACGCGGCTTCGATTTCGCCAATATCTTCGCCAATGAAGAACTGCCTGTCATCACCGATCCGGCCCGTTTCCGCCGCCAGCTCGCTGTCGTTTCGGCAGAGGCTCGGCTGGAGCCGAAGCGGCTGCTGCAATGGATCGCCGCCTATTCCGGCCTATCCGCCGCCTGGTTCCTCGGCGACCCCAACATCGAGCAGGCAGAAAAGGCCCTGACGGTCGCCCGGATCGCGTTGGCAGAACTCGAGACTTAACCCGCATTCTCAGGCGAAGGCATAATCAGGGCCGTCGCCGTGTCATGATGCGGTTCCGGCAGGCAGCCGAGAGCCACAAGCGAAGCTCTGACGGCCTCGTCGATCGGCGTTTGCGGCTCCTGGCCAAGTTCGGCTATCAACCTGGTGTTCCGCATCCTGAGCGGCACCTTCCAGAGATAGCGCATCTCCTTGATCTCGCGCATGATCGGAACGAACGGCGCGGCGAGCGGTACGATCCACCAGGGAAAACGGCCGATCCTCGCCTTACCGCCGGCAACACGCCTGATCGCTTCGGCCATCTGCATACCGTCGGCATCCCAGAACCCCTCCATATGGTAGAGGGCAAAGAGCGGCAGCCGATCGGCCCGCTCAATGAGCTGGGCCATGGTTTCCGCCATATCGGGCAGATAGGCCCACTGGTGGCCGATGCCGCGCTGCCCCGGATTCTTGATCGTGCCGACCGGCTTGCCGGGCGTGACGAAACCCGATGAAAACCAACTGTTTCCAGTCGTGCCCGGGCCGAAGAAATCTCCGGCCCGGACGATGATCGCGCCAACACCGGCTTGCGATGCCGCTTCCAGCCGCTTCTCCATCTCGACGCGAATTGCCCCTTTCTTCGTCAGCGGATGCTGCGGGCTTTCCTCCGCCGGCGCCGGCAGGGCATCGGGACCGAAATTGTAGACGTTTCCAGGCAGTACGATGCGTGCGCCGACGGCGCGGGCAGCGGCGATGGTATTGTCCAACATCGGCAGCACCAGCGTTTCCCAATTGCGGTAGCCGGGCGGATTGACGGCATGCACGATCAGACTGACGCCATCGGCCGCCCTCAACACGTCACCGGCATTCATCGCATCGCCCTGCACCCATTCGAAAGCCGGCTCGCGCCTCGACGCCTTGGCGGCTTCACGGTTGAGCGCCCGGATGCGCCAGCCGCGCGCAAGCAGCTTGCGGGCAACCGCGCCGCCAATACCGCCGGTAGCGCCGAGAACAAGCACCGTCGTCTTCATTTCGCTGCTCATGACAACCATCTCCTTCGACTGAATAGAAGGACAATGCCACCGGGCCGGAATAAACAAAATTGACGAAATACATTCAGCTGCTATACAAAAATATATGAGAACCGAACCGAGTTGGGATTTCTACCGCAGTTTCCTGACCGTGCTCCAGCAAGGATCGCTTTCGGCCGCCGCCCGCGAGTTGGGGCTGACGCAGCCGACCATAGGCCGTCATGTCGACGCACTGGAAACGGCAATCGGCGCCGAGCTCTTCACCCGATCCCCGAACGGGCTGCTGCCGACCGACGCCGCCTTGGCACTGAAGCCCTATGCCGAGACGCTGGCGGCGACCGCCGCCGCCCTTTTGCGCACCGCATCCGGTGAGCGCGAGCGCGTCGCCGGAACCGTCAGGGTCAGCGCCAGCGAGGTGATCGCCGTCGAAGTGCTGCCGGGGATTCTCGGACCGCTGCAGGAGACCTATCCCGAACTCCAGATCGAGCTCTCGTCTTCCGATGCGATCGAGGATTTGGTGAACCGCGAGGCCGATATCGCCGTGCGCATGGCCGAGCCGCAGCAAGGCGCGCTCGTCGTACGCCGCATCGGCGATATCCCGCTCGGTTTCCACGCCCATCGCCGCTACCTCGAACGATACGGCATTCCGCAAAGCCTGGCTGATCTCGCAAACCACCGGCTCATCGGCTTCGACCGGCAGACGGCCTATGTCCGCATGGTAACAAAACGCTATGAAGTGCCGGGCGTCGACTTCTCCTACAGGACCGACAGCAATCTCGCCCAGCTTTCGGCGATCCGCGCCGGCGTCGGCATCGGTCTCTGCCAGATCGGGCTCGCACGTGATAATCCCGATCTGGTTCACCTCCTGCCGGATGCGTTCAAGATCCCGCTCGGCACGTGGGTTGCGATGCATGAGAGCCTGAAGACCTCGCCGCGCTGCCGCGCCACCTTCGACGCACTGGTCAAGGGGCTTCAGGACTATCACCGATATTCGATCGGCACTTAACCTCTCGAAATCCAGATTCGATTTTCGCAGAGAATCATGCGCAACCTTCAACCGAAAAGAGCATTCAAACTGCGTCCTATCTGATGGGCCGCGCTTTTAGCGGATGAAGACAAATGACCCACGACCCGGTTGAACTCGTGCCCTACGATCCGCAGTGGCCGCAGGCCTTCCGGCGCATCCGCGACAGGTTGCTCGTCTTGCTGCCGCAGGCGCTCTCCATCGATCACCTCGGCAGCACGTCCATATCAGGCATGACCGCCAAGCCGCTCATCGACATCGACGTCGTTCTTCCCGGCCTCGGGCATATCGAGGATGCCACGCGCGTACTTCTGACCGAAGACTACGAACCGCGCGGCAATCGTTATGACGACGAGGTCTGGGCGTTTTTATCGAGAGGGTCGGTGCCGCGGCAGCGGGTCTATCTCTGCCCGGCCGGCAATGGCACGCATCGAAACAGGCTGGCTTTCCGGGATTATCTCATCGCGCATCCAGACGCAGCGGCCGAATATGCCGCGCTCAAACGCAGGCTGGCAGCCGAATTCAGGATGGATGGCAACCGCTATACCGCCGAGAAGCGCGGTTTCGTCGACGCGATTGTCGCGCGGGCTTTGGCAAACGATGGTTGACTTCAAATGCCTTGCGAGGCTCCAGCCGCACGGTCCTTCCACTGACCATCCACCACCTCGGTTTCCGGCCGGTCGCCGCCTTCGGCATATTCTTCATGCCACTTGCCGTTTTCATCCTGCCAACTGATCTCGGCGGAATCGCCGCCGACCTGCTGTTCGGCCGCAACGATGCGCGCAGCTTCGAGCGCCTCGGCATGGGTCGGGAATGCTTCGGAGTAGACGCCTCCAAGCCTGTAGGCCCAACCGCCGTCATGCGGCACGACTTCGTAGACCACCTTGATCATGCATCCGTCTCCTCATCTTCTTTTGCGCATTCGCACGCTTCCGGACAGGATCCGGATCATCGCGGCCGCTTGACGAGAATTCGAGGACGCCGCGATCTGCTTTCCGGCCCCGATGGCGTTCAGTATTCCATTAAACGTCAAAGACTGCAAATGGCACTGGATAGCAACCTGCTTGATATGCGAAATCAGTGACTTAGATAAAACGCATGAATCAGGACGGGAGCTAGGACGTGGGGATTGCGTCACGCTTGAAAGAAGAGAAGTTTCTGGTCGCCGCGCTTGCCGTTGCGGCGGTCGCCTATGTCTTGGAACATGCCGTGATCGAGATGGGACGTGGTGTCGCGCTCATCGCCGCCGCCGCCTTGGTCGGCACCATCGTTCTCGCCTCGATCCGTGTCGCCCATCATGCCGAACTGCTCGCCGTCAAGGTCGGCGATCCCTATGGCACGATGATCCTGACGCTGTCGGCCGTCGCCGTCGAGGTCATCATCCTCGCCATCATGATGAGCGGAGAGAGTTCGCCGACACTGGTGCGCGACACGATCTATTCCGCCCTGATGCTCGATATCAACGGCATTCTGGGTCTCGCCGCCCTGCTCGGCGGCCTCAAGCACGGCGAACAGCCTTACAACGACAATTCGGGCAAGACCTACGGCGTGATGATCCTGACCGCCATGGGCATCTCGATGATCGTTCCGGAATTCGTGCCCAGCGATAAATGGCACTATTATTCCGCCTTCACCATTGTCGCAATGATTGCGCTCTACGGCCTCTTCCTGCGCATGCAGGTCGGCCAGCACAGCTATTTCTTCAGCTACAGCTACCCGCGCTCCGAACGGATGAAGGAGAGTCCGGACGAACATGGCTCCAACGAGCCGGCCGCAATCTCGATCGCCACCATTCTCGTCGGCGTCGTCATCATCGGCCTGCTGGCCGAGTTCATGGCCGCCTTCATGACCGAGGGCCTGCGCGACAGCGGCGCGCCGATCGCCGTGACCGCCGTCATCGTCGCGGCGATTTCAGCCGCTCCCGAGATCCTGACCGCCTTGAGGGCAGCGCTCAGAAACCACATGCAGGCGACCGTCAACATCGCTATGGGCGCCTCGCTCTCCACCGTGATCCTGACGGTGCCGGTGATGGAGGCGATCGCGCTCTATACCGGCCAGCCCTTCATCATGGCGATGACCCCGGTGCAGACGGTGATGGTGACGATCACGCTGATTGCCGCGGCGATCAACCTCAACGACGGTGAGACCAACGCCATCGAAGGTATGACGCATTTCATCCTCTTTGCCACCTTCGTCATGCTGACGGCGCTGGGCCTTTGAAGACGGCGCACCGCAGCGCGCACTCAGCCGTCGCACCTTTGGGGCAGGTGCGTCGGTCAATCCTTGGATTTTTCCAGGAAACGTTCTTTACGGGTTTTCGGCTTGAATCGCCGGAAGAAATTTTCGATGGCGCGGATGGATTTGGTGACGGACATCAGCCTGTCGATCTGGCTGTTCGCATTGTGAAGCCGCTCGGACAGGACTTCGGCCGCCGTCATCGCGATCTCGATCGGCGGCACCTGCGGAAAGCGTTTGGCGAGCGCCGCATAAGGGCTGGCATCGACGCCCCCCATCATCGAGATCGTGCCCATCCTGGCAAAGAGACGCAGGAAAATCTGCTCGAACGTCCAATCGTGCACGTCGAAGACCTTCCACTTCTCACTTCTCTTTGCCGAAAAGCCGGCAAGCAGGATCTTGCCCGGCAGGTGCAGGTCGGCGAGCCAGAGCGCCATCGCAAAGCCACTCGTAGCGATCTTGCCTGTCGGATAGAGATCGGCGAGCATCTGCGTCAGATCGAGGTGGCGGGCGCCGGTGGCGTTGAAGCGGCTCTCCTCGCTGAAGTTCTCCTCGGGGGAAACGCGGATGTTGACGACACCCAGAAAATCATCACCGGCGAAGAACCGCAGGACGTCAGCCACCTCGCGCCGGTGGACGATATTGGCGCCCATCACGCCGCTGCGGGCGACCAGCACTGCATGACCGGCGAAGGGTTCGTCGAGCACCTTGTAGACATTGTTGAAGAAGACGTAGAGCGCCGTCTCCGGCAGCTCGCTTCTGAGCCGCTCGAAATCGACCGCCTCGCTGTTTGCCACCAGCACGATGTGCGAATAGCGCGAGAGCACCGCCGTCCATCCGTCTGGCGTCAGGAAATTGAAGCCGCTATCGGCGGCGGCTAAATCACTGGGGATCGGTTCCATATCGGCTCACATGCACCTTCCAAGGACACGCCTTGCTAGCTGTTGCTGAAATAGGCGCGCATCCGGGCAAGCCGCGCCAGCCCGCCGATCTGCTTTCCCAAATGCGAGAGAAAGCCCGCCACCCGGCCCATCATAGTCGGCTGCCTGCAGAAGGAGGCCCAGGGCGTGTTGTACAGATCCTCGGCATAGTGCCTGGCCATCCGCCGGTGCACCCAGGGCACGGTCGCCTGCCACGGTTTCTTCCGACCGGTAAAGTGAAAGATGGCTGGCCGATCGACAAAAGGCAAAAGCCCCGTTTGCGTATTCCAGCGCGGATCGAGCACCAGCCAGTCGCCGTCGAACGTCACGTTCAGCGCATCCTGGTCGTTGTTCTCGAAAAGATGCGACCGCTCCTCAAAGATTTCCCGGGTTCTGGCGAAAAGCCCCTTCTCCCGGCAGACCGACCAGTCGAATAGCAATACGCCGGCATTGAAATAGCGTCCGCCCTCGCCCATGCCGATCTTCCGCTGCCGTGCTCCGGCTTTCTCTGGAAAGGCCAAGACATAATCGTCGACCGCGGCAAGCGCCTTGCCCTGGAGATCCCTCGTGAAGAGTTCGTCGACGGACGCCACCGCGAGCACGTCGGCATCGAGGTAAAGCAGGCGTTCGACATTCTCGGGGATCTGCAGATCCATATAGAGCCGCGCCAGTGTCGCACCCGACCAGCGGCCCCGCGCCTGCATTGCCGTCTCCGGCGTCACATAAGGCAGCACCTTGATCGTCATGTCGTGCAGACGCGCGAAACTTTCGACCTCGGCGATCTCGTTCGGCTTGAGGTCGATACCGAGAAGCAGGAACTCCAGGCCGACGTCCACCAAATTACGCTTGACGGAAAGCAGAGTGCAGCAGGCAGCCGGCAGCATATTAACGTCAGAACAGACGATGACGGCGCTACTCTGCAAAATCGGCCTCCCGAAGCGGCAACTTGAACTTGATGCCGGATATCTAGTTGGTTTGAAGGCTGCCCGCAACCTGAGATCACCCGCGCCACCGACGCTCCCTGTCACGATTTGAGTCGGAATTCAACGACTTGCGAGTCGAAGCGGAATCAATGCCGCAAGATCTTGAATCGGGACGTAAGCCTGATTCAGAGTCGCAGCGCCAGCGGATGATCGACGAGCAATCTATCGACCGTCGCAAGCTGCAAGCTCTCGACCTTGCACTGCGCCAGCAGCAGGCGGTCAAAGGGATCGCGCGTCTTCGGCTCGGGTTCGGCGGCGGTGATGACGTGCGGGATGTCGATCCGCAACAGTATCAATCCTATTTCTTCGAGCGACCGCGCGATGTCTTCAAGCGGCATACCAGGATCCAGCTTTCCCAGACGAGCCTTGATCGCCGTTTCCCAGAGACTTGCGACGCTGACGAATCCCTCGGTCCTGCTATCACCAAGCAGCGCCGCGATCTCCGGGAACCTCTGTCCCACGTCCTTGCGCAGGATCGCGAGAACGATATGAGTATCGAGGAGAAGCCTCATTGCTACGGCAAAGGCTTCAGGAGAAAATCCTCGGGCAGCGGATCATCAAAATCATCGGCGATGAACGGTACAGGATTGGTGATGCCCCGCGCACGAAGATAAGCCTGACCGGCTTCCAGGTCCAAGCCGCCGCGCTTTTGATGCGGCACGAGATCGAACACAGGCCGGCCGTTGCGCGTCACGACGATGGTCTCGCCTTCCTCGACCTCGCGGGCAAGCTCGGTCAGGCGGTTCTTCGCATCGCGGATCGAAACGGTCTTCATGAACTCAAATGTAGCTACATGCAGCCACATCGTCAACGTCGCCACAAGTAAAAGGCCCGCCGTCGCCGGCAGGCCTTCGATCGAGACTGTCGCAGTCCGCTTACTTGCAGGCGGCGCAGAAGCGCTGGATGCGGCGGCAGGCTTCTTCGAGAAGGTCTTCCGAGGTCGCATAAGAGATGCGGAAGTTCGGGCCGAGGCCGAAAGCCGAGCCATGAACGACGGCAACGCCTTCCGATTCCAGGAGCTCGGAAACGAAATCCTCGTCCGTCTCGATAACCTTGCCTGAGGGTGCGGTTTTGCCAATCAAGCCCTTGCAGGAGGGATAGACGTAAAAGGCGCCTTCCGGCACCGGGCAGACGATGCCCTTGGCCTGGTTCAGCATGGAAACGACGAGATCGCGGCGGCCTTCGAAGATCTTCTTGTTCGCCGGAATGAAGTCCTGCGTGCCGTTCAGCGCCTCAACGGCCGCCCATTGGGCGATCGACGTCGCACCCGAGGTCTGCTGACCCTGTATCATGTCCATCGCTTTGATGAGCTGGATCGGGCCGGCCGCATAACCGATACGCCAGCCGGTCATCGCATAGGCCTTGGAAACGCCATTCATCGTCAATGTACGATCGTAGAGCTTCGGCTCGACTTCGACAGGCGTGACGAACTTGAAGTCGCCATAGGTCAGGTGCTCGTACATGTCGTCGGTCAGCACCCAGACATGCGGATGCTTCATCAGCACGTCCGTCAGCGCCTTGAGCTCGGCATGCGTATAGGCAGCACCCGTCGGGTTGGACGGCGAGTTGAAGATGAACCACTTGGTCTTCGGCGTGATCGCCTTTTCGAGATCGGCGGCCTGCAGCTTGAAATTATGCTCCTGGGTCGCCGAAACGAAAACCGGCGTGCCGCCGCACAGCGCCACCATTTCGGGATAGGACACCCAGTAGGGCGCCGGAACGACGACTTCGTCGCCGGGGTTCAGCGTCGCCATGAAGGCGTTAAACAGGATTTGCTTGCCACCGGTGCCGACGATCGTCTGCTCCCAGGTATATTCCAGGCCGTTTTCACGCTTGAACTTGGCGGCGATCGCCTTGCGCAGTTCGGGAATGCCGGAAACCGGCGTGTACTTCGTCTCGCCGCGGTTGATCGCGTCGATGGCGGCCGTCTTGATATTCTCGGGCGTATCGAAATCCGGTTCACCTGCACCGAGGCCGATGACGTCACGTCCTTTTGCTTTCAGCTCGCGCGCTTTCTGAGAGACGGCGATGGTGGCTGAAGGCTTCACACGGGAAAGAGCATCGGCAAGGAAGGCCATGATATCGGTCCTATTGGTTGAAACGGGCAGAAAGCCGAGACCGGAGTTCTGCGGTTAGCTCTATGTCCAATGTATGACGGCATTTCAAGCGCAAAGGCGTGATGGGGGCAATGATTCTTATTGATCGTTTCGCCGCACCGGCGAGCCGACCCCCTGTGCTCTTCGGCATGGCTTGCGGCGCCCAGCCATAATCAATCTGGATGAATTGTTTTTTAAGGTATTGCTGATGAACGGCAACCATGACAAAGCCGCCTCGCCGCCGACCGCGAGATCCCGTTCAGCCCGATCTTCCTCTCGATCCGATGCCGGCGCGTATCGTGCCGGCCGCCCCGGAAGCATCCGGCATGTTCGCGGCTGCTGCCATCGCGATTTTCGGCGCCTATGTCTTTTAAAATCAGACAGATCGTCGGATTTCGTCATCGCCACGAATAAGCCGCAACAAATGCCGCACGCCGCCGCAATTCGGTCGCGAGCGCGCCGAGATCGAAGCCGCATCATTGCGTTATCCAAAATTGGTTATTGAGGGTACGCCAATGTTTCTGGAAGATGAGTTCGCCATCGGGCGCATGCGCATGCGCCGGATTTCCATTTCATTTCTTGTCGCCGCCACCGCCTTTGTCGCCTGTGTCATGGCAATACTGGGGCTTGCCTCCGCCGCCCGCGCCGAGACACAGCAGGCATCCGGCCAACTCGTGGCCTTCGTCCGGCCGAACGACGTCAACAGCGGCTCGCTGCTCTTCCCGTCGAAGGAGCCGGGCTTTTATGTCGAAGCGCCGCGGCTGAAGACCGACGTCGCAATCGATGTGTCCGGCCCGATCGCACGGGTGAAGGTGACACAGCGTTTCCAGAACCCGAGCCAGGGCTGGGTCGAGGGCACCTATGTGTTCCCGCTGCCGGAGAATTCCGCCGTCGACGCGCTGAAGATGCAGATCGGCGAACGCTTCATCGAAGGCCAGATTAAGCCGCGCCAGGAAGCCCGCGAGATCTACGAGCAGGCCAAGGCCGAGGGCAAGAAGACGGCGCTTCTCGAACAGCAGCGGCCGAACATCTTCACCAACCAGGTCGCCAATATCGGCCCCGGGGAAGAGATCGTCGTTCAGATCGAATATCAGCAGACGGTCCACCAGTCGGGCGGCGCGTTCTCACTGCGCTTCCCGATGGTCGTCGCCCCGCGCTACAATCCGGCCCCGATCGTCCAGACCGTCGAGTTCAACAACGGCGCCGGTTTCGCCACGCCGCGCGATCCGGTGGAAAACCGCGAGAAGATCGAAGCCCCCGCGCTCGATCCGCGCGAAAATGCGAAGATCCATCCAGTTTCGCTGACCGTCGACCTCAAGGCCGGCTTCCCGCTCGGCGACGTCAAATCGTCCTTCCACGAGGTCGATATCCGCCAGGACGGCGATCAGGCGAAAACGATCAGCCTGAAGGGAGACGCCGTTCCCGCCGACAAGGATTTCGAGCTCACCTGGAAAGCTGCCCCCGGCAAGCTGCCAAGTGCCGGCCTCTTCCGCGAGGTGAAGGATGGCAAGACCTATCTGCTCGCCTTCGTCACTCCGCCCACGGCGCCGGATGCGGCAGCCGCGCCGGCAAAACGCGAAGTGGTCTTCGTCATCGACAATTCCGGTTCCATGTCCGGCCCGTCGATCGAGCAGGCAAGGCAGAGCCTGGCGCTTGCCATCTCCAGGCTGAACCCCGACGACCGCTTCAACGTCATT
This sequence comes from Rhizobium sp. N324, assembly GCF_001664485.1. Classification (NCBI taxonomy): domain Bacteria; kingdom Pseudomonadati; phylum Pseudomonadota; class Alphaproteobacteria; order Hyphomicrobiales; family Rhizobiaceae; genus Rhizobium; species Rhizobium sp. N324. Next base: position 3,285,120 of record NZ_CP013630.1, read on the forward strand.
CGTTTCGACGACACGATGACCGACTATTTCAACGGCCTCGTCGCCGCCACCCCGGATAACCGTGAAAAGGCGATCGCCTATGTCAGGGGCCTGACCGCAGACGGCGGCACGGAAATGCTGCCCGCGCTCGAGGATGCGCTGCGCAATCAGGGACCGGTCGCAACCGGAGCACTGCGGCAGGTCGTGTTTCTGACCGACGGTGCGATCGGCAACGAGCAGCAGCTCTTCCAGGAAATCACCGCAAACCGCGGCGACGCCCGCGTCTTCACCGTCGGCATCGGCTCGGCGCCGAACACTTATTTCATGACCAAGGCCGCCGAAATCGGCCGTGGGACCTTCACGCAGATCGGCTCGGCCGATCAGGTGGCAAGCCGAATGGGCGAGCTTTTCGCCAAGCTGCAGAACCCCGCCATGACCGATATATCAGCGCATTTCGAAGGCATCGCCGCCGAGGACATCACGCCGAACCCGATGCCGGACCTTTACAGCGGTGAACCCGTCGTTCTCACCGCGGAGTTGCCTGGGAATAAGCCCGCCGGCAAGCTTGAGATCGTCGGCAAGACCGGCGATCAGCCCTGGCGCGTCGAAATGGATATCGCCAACGCCGCCGGTGGCGGCGGCATCTCCAAGCTGTGGGCGCGACGTAAGATCGACGACTTCGAAGCCCGCGCCTATGAGCGTCAGGATCCGGCTGCGCTCGACAAGGATATCGAGACGGTGGCGCTCACCCATCACCTCGTCTCCCGCCTCACCAGCCTGGTCGCCGTCGACGTCACCCCGTCGCGGCCGGCCGGCGAGCCGCTCGGCTCGGCGAAACTGCCGCTCAACCTGCCAGAAGGTTGGGACTTCGATAAAGTCTTCGGCGAAGACGCTACGCCTCCGGCCGGCGGAGAACGTTATGGCGCGGCTACGCCCGCAGGAAACGCCGGACCGCAGCAGGCCGCGGCCGGAACGCGGGATCTCGCCGCATCGCCCGAGATCGCAAACCTGATGGCCGCAGCCCCGACCGCTAAGGCCGCGACGATGATCGCGCAGAAGAGTTCGACCGTGAACCTGCCGCAGACGGCAACGCGCGCCGACGAGCAGATCATCCGCGGGCTTACCATGCTGCTCCTGGCGCTGACGGCGGCAAGCGGGCTCGCCGTCTGGCGTCGGCGCATCAAACGCATGATCGCACTCGGAGCCAAGCCAAATGGTCTCTAGGCTCCTCGCTAGCCAGAACGAGGAAGCGGCCGAATTCGAGCCGCTTCCGACCTATCTGGAACTCGCCATGGCCGCTGCCACGGCCCACGACAGGCCGAAGGCGCGCCAGAGGAAGGGTTTCTTCTTCTGGCGTCTTTCCTCGATAGAAAAAGCCATAGCGGTCGCCATTGCCGGCCTTGCGCTTTACGGCTTGGCGTTGATCGGCGACGGCTTCCTGCTGAAGGCGAAGGCGGAGCTCTCCCAGATCCTGCTGAAACGCGCCTTCGCCGCGGAACTCAAGGGCCAGGAGACAAAACCCTGGCCTTGGGCTGATTTCACCACGGAGGCCAAGGTGCGTGCGCCGCGCCTCGGCAAGGAGGCGATCGTGCTGTCCGGCGCTTCCGGCGAAGCTCTCGCCTTTGGACCTGCCTGGCTCGCCAACACGCCGCAGCCAGGCGATGAAGGCACCGCTGTTATCGCCGCTCATCGCGACACCCACTTTCGCTGGCTGCAATATATAAAGCCCGGCGATACCATCGAGGTCACCCGTCGTGACGGCAAGGTCCTGACCTTCAAGGCCGGCGAAGGCCGCATCGCCCCCTGGGATGCCAGCGGCATCGATCCCGCCTCCAACGGCCGCCATCTGGTGCTGACCACCTGCTGGCCTTTCGATGCGACCGAACGCGGGCCGTTGCGCTATATCCTCGAAGCCGAACTGGTCGATGGACAAGCGACAGGTTCCGTTCAACCGGCAAACACAAAGCCGTTATATCGGACCGAATGAGGGTTGAAGCTCTCCCCTGCCCGCTCCACGTTCCAGCGTGACAGACGATGGGAAGCAAGATGACCAGAATATCCGCCTTTCAAATCGCCGCAGCGCTGCTTCTGATCGGCGCCCTATCAGCCGAGGCGGCCGACACCGTCAATACGCAGGATCTGGCGGTCCGTGTCGACAAGCTCGCCGACGGTCTCGACCATCCCTGGGCGGTCGAGGTGCTGCCCGACGGCGCCTACCTCGTCACCGAGCGGCCGGGCCGGATGCGCATCATCCGCGAGGGCAAGGTCTCCGACCCGATCGCCGGCGTGCCCAAAGTCAGCGCCCGTGGCCAGGGTGGCTTGATGGACGTGGCACTCTCTCCGGATTTTGCGACATCGAGAAAACTCTATTTCACCGCCGCCATCGCTAATGGACAGGGCTCCGGCACCGAAGCCTTCAGCGCCACGCTTTCCACCGACGAGACGAGACTGGACGCCGTCTCGCCTGTTTTCACCATGCAGCGCTTTACCTCAGGCAATATCCAGTACGGCTCGCGCATTGCCATTGCCCGTGACGGTTCGCTGTTCATCAGCGTCGGCGACCGCGGCGACCGCGACCGCTCGCAGGACTGGCGGGACGATGCCGGCTCGATCATCCACATCAATGCCGACGGCAGCATCCCGGCCGACAATCCCTTCAAGGACGGCGGCAAGGCGCTGCCGGAAATCTGGTCGAAAGGTCATCGCAATCCACAGGGCATCACCTTCGATAGCAAGGACGGCAAACTCTATACCGTCGAACATGGCGCGCGCGGCGGCGACGAGATCAATCAGCCCGAAGCGGGCAAAAATTATGGCTGGCCGATCATCACCTACGGCCGCGATTATTCGGGTGCCGAGATCGGCGAGGGCACCGCGAAGGAAGGGCTGGAACAGCCACTGCATTACTGGGATCCATCGATCGCTCCCGGCGCGCTCACCATCTATCGCGGCGCCATGTTTCCGGAATGGGACGGCAATTTCCTCGTCGCGGCGCTGAAGTTCCAACTGCTCTCGCGCATGCAGCACAACGAGAGCGGCGCCTTCGTCGCCGAAGAGCGCCTGTTCGAGGGCGAATACGGCCGCATTCGCGATGTCATCGTCGCGCCCGACGGGGCGCTGCTGATGGTGACGGACGAAGATAACGGCGCGCTGCTCAGGGTTTCGCGCGCTGAGGCCAATAACGGCTGAAAGATCACAACGCCCCACGCAGCTCCTTGCGGATGACGAATTTCAGCCCGGACCAAATCTCGTCGACGGCGCAGACCTTGACGTCGACAAGACCGGTCGGAAGGAGGGTCTCCCGCAGAACGTCCTCGGTGACATCGGTCGGCACCCGCGAAATCTTTTTCGGCCAGGAGATCCAGAGCATGCCGTCCGGCTTGAGAATACCGAAGAGCTTAACCGCGACAGCCTCCAGCGCCGCTCGTTCGGTCACAAACAGATGCACATAGTCGAACGCCCGTCGAGGCGTCTCCGGAAGCGCAAGCGTGACCGAGGCAAAACTATCGAAGCCATGGATGTCGCCCATCGTTTCGGGAACGCCGAGAAGAGCAGCCGCCTGCCCGCGCCCAAGGCCGAGCTTGCTCGCCAGCGGCCTGCCTGAATATCCTGCCGTATCGCCGGCCAGCTGGCTTTCTTCGTGTCGCATCCTGTCATCTCCGCCGACAGGCATGAAGTCTTCACCCTTGCCTTGAGGAAACGCAACTGCTAACCGCTGAGGCACATCCCCTTCCCCATCGAGGACGACATGACGCGCGCTCAGGCGAACCTCCTGCTATTGCTCGCAGCCGCCATCTGGGGCGGAGGCTTCGTTGCCCAGTCGACGGCGATGAAGGCGGTCGGCCCCTTCTGGTTCATCGCCCTGCGTTTTGCCGTCGCCACGCTGGCTGTGTTGCCTTTCGTCGTGTTTGAAGCGCGCAAAGCCAAGGCGAAGACAAGCGCTCGCCATGCGAAACTCTATATCCTCACCGGCCTTGCCCTGTTCAGCGGCGCAGTCACGCAGCAGGTCGGGCTGCAGACGACGACTGTGACGAATTCCAGCTTCATCACCGGCCTCTATGTCGTCTTCGTGCCGCTGATTGCCGTGTTCTTCCTGCGCCGCGCCCCGCATTGGATCATCTGGCCGGGCGCGCTGATGGCCGTCGCCGGCATCTATCTCCTGTCAGGTGGCCATCTCTCGGCGCTCACGTCAGGCGATCTCCTGACCGTCGCCTGCGCCGTCTTCTGGGCAATCCAGATCACCCTTGCCGGCACGACCGTTTCTGCGACAGGAAGGCCGCTGGCGCTCTCGGCCACGCAATTCGCCGTCACCGCCGTCTGTGCGTTCGCGATTGCCGCAGCCTTTGAACCGATCACCCTGTCGGCGATATGGGCGGCAGGACCCGAGATCCTCTATGTCGGCATCTTCTCCTCCGGCCTCGCCTTCGTGCTGCAGGTGATCGCCCAGCGCTACACGACACCTTCGCAGGCCGCGATCTTCCTTTCCTCCGAAGCGCTTTTCGGCGCCGCGCTCGCAGCCCTGCTGCTCGACGAGACGATGCCGGCGACCGGTTATGCAGGTTGCGCGCTCATGTTTATCGCTATGCTTGTAGTCGAACTCGTACCCGGATTCGCGCGGCGACGTGTGCCAGCCGCCTGAACACGCGTCCAAATATGGGTGAGTGGCGTCTTTTAAAAAAATTTGTCGGAACCGAGAAGACGCGTTTACGTTGCACTTTTGGGAAAATCTGCTCGAAATTTATATTGCAGACGATATAAAACGTTAATCATTCCCTATCGGCGACGGAAATTTTGCGTTTTTGCGCAAATTGGATATCCGGGCGGGTGTGCTGCGGCCAACACGGCAAAAAACTTTTACTTGCCAAAATTCGTTTAACGCAGCACTCTCAGCGCGTTCGGGCATTTTGCGAGCATGGGAAGTCCTTAAGTATTTGCGCGCCGGGAACGCCAATTATCCCGGTCAGCCGGTTCCGATAATGGCGGGCGAAAGTCCTGCCTGGAGCAGGCCGAGGTAGAGGGGACCTTTTTCTCACATTTCAAGAATTGCCTGCCAACACCTCCCGCAAGGGAGGCAATGCTATGATGCTGCCCGTGTGGATGGCGGGCAGAGAGAAAAGGACCTGACGCATGGCAGAGACTGGCACTGTAAAATTCTTCAATACCGACAAAGGCTTCGGCTTCATCAAGCCGGACCGGGGCGGCGCCGATATCTTCGTTCACATTTCTGCCGTTCAAGCCTCCGGGCTGGCCGGCCTGACGGAAAATCAGAAGGTAAGCTTCGACACGGAGCCGGATCGCCGCGGCAAGGGCCCCAAGGCCGTCAATCTGCAGATTGCGGGCTGAACCCTTAACAAGGCTGTCGAATTTCGAGTTGAAGCCCGGCAGCAATGCCGGGTTTTGTCGTTCAGCCTTCGTTCAGCTACCAATCGATAGTACTGTCATCATCGAGAAAGGAACCGGCGTTCGGTTCCCGGGATTAGGACTTTATGCTGATGAACAGGCTCGCCAAGACTCTTCTGCTGACGGCAACGGCTGCCGCACTCACGCTTTCCGCCATCGGCGAGGCATCGGCCCGCGACCGTCATTGGCGCCATCACAACGGCAATGATGCACTCGTGGGCGGCGCCGTCGGTCTCGCGACCGGCCTGATCGTCGGCTCGGCCATCGCTAATGCCAATAATGGTCCCGCCTACGAAGAGCGCCGCTACATCGACCCGGCCTACGAGCCGGATTATTACGAGCCTGCCCCGGTCTATCGCGCCCCGCGCCGAGTCTATGTCGAGCAGCCGCAATATGTCGAGCAGCCGCGATACTATGCGCCGGCCCGCGCCGCCGTGGAGCCCTGGTCGCCGCAATGGGAGCGTTACTGCGCTTACCGCTACCGCTCCTTCGATCCGCGCAGCGGCACCTATATCGGCAATGACGGCCGCAGCCACTTCTGCACCGCCGGCTGATCGCTCAGCAATCCCAGATACCAAGCGCCGCTCCTCAGCGGCGCTTTTTGTTTTTTGGAGACCTTCACCCGGCCTTCTTTTCCCAGGGCATGGGTCCCACCTCGGCATCGGGCTCGAAATCAGTCGAGACGCTGACTGCGCGCCATTCCCGATCCGCTTCGATACGCGCGGCATCGGCTTTCTCGACATTGCTGACCGCATCGCTGCCAAGCAGCAGCCGGAACGGCGGCTGATCGAGACCAGCGATATGGACGATGACCGCGGCCGCCTTGGCGGGATCGCCGGGCTGGCGGCCGTTATACTCACGCTGGAAGCGCACGGTGGCGCCGACCGTCTCCGCATAATCCTGCCGCCCTTCGGTAAGCACCGTCGAGGCGCCGGCGAAATCGGTTCTGAATCCGCCGGGCTCGATCACCGTCACCTTGATGCCGAATGGCGCGACCTCTTTCGACAGCACCTCGGAAAAGCCCTCGACAGCAAACTTCGCCGCCGAATAGGCGCCGCGCCCGGCGGGCCCGATGCGGCCGCCAACGGATGAGAACTGGATGATGTGCCCGCCCCCTTGCCCGCGCATCAGGGTGATGACCGCCTTGGTCATGATGATCATGCCGAACAGGTTGGCCTCGATCTGTGCCCGGAAATCGGCAAGACTCGTATCTTCGATCGAGGAAACATTGCCGTAGCCGGCATTGTTGACGAGCACGTCGATGCGCCCGAACCTCTTCACGCCAGCCTCGACCGCCGCCGCTGCCGCCGTCTCGTCAGTGACATCAAGGGCGACCGTCAGCACCTGGCCGCCATACCGCTCGGAGAGATCGGCAAGGTGGGCGGAATCGCGCGCCGTCGCCACCAGATTGTCGCCGGAGGCCAAAACCGCCTCCGCCAGCGCCCGGCCAAGACCGCGCGAACTTCCTGTAATCAACCAGACCCTGGACATCGGAAACCCTTCCTTCTTTGGTTCCCGGCTGATGTATGGTCTATTGTATCCGATCGAAAGAAGGTACCCAGACGATCTATACACACCTTGAGGTAACTGACTTGACCAGCGACATATTCGATTTCTGCTGCTCCATGACGGACGAACAGGATGCGCGGGCCCGCGAACTGATCGAGCGGGCGGCGGCGAAATGGCCGCTGCGCATCCTGCACGTGCTCTCCGATGCCGGCGCACCCTTGCGCTTCTCGCGTCTCATGGAAAGGGTCGAGGGCATCAGCCAGAAAGTGCTGACGCAGACGCTACGCACCCTCGAAAGAGACGGCCTCATTATTCGCACGCTCTATCCGCAAGTGCCGCCGCGCGTCGAATATGAATTGACCCCGCTCGGACGCGACCTCCTCATGCAGGTTGCCGCCCTCTGGCGTTGGATCGTCGAACGGCTTGGTGATTTCGATGCGCGCAAGGCCGTAAAACTGACGGCAGCCACCGATGTCTAAGCCGGAATGCGGATCGTCGCCCTCAGCCCCCCGAGCGGGCTGTCGCCGAGGGTGACATTGCCGCCGTGGCTGCGGGCGATGTCGCGGGCGATCGCAAGGCCGAGGCCGGTGCCCGAGGCATCGAGGTTACGGGCCGCATCCAGCCGGAAAAACGGCTTGAACACATCCTCGCGATTCTTTTCCGGAATGCCCGGCCCGTCGTCGTCGAAGATGACGGTCAACCATTTGGCACTGTGCTTGGCCTCTATGTCGAGCCTGCCCGCATAACGCCGCGCATTCGAGGCAAGGTTGGTGACGAGACGCATGAAAGCGTTCGGCCTGACGGATATGTCGTCATCGCCTTCGATCGAATAGCTGAATGTCTTGCCGTGCAGAGCGAAATCGGATTCCAGCTTTGCGAAGACCTCGCTGAGTTTCAGCTCGCCGACATCCTCTTCGACCTCGCCGCGTGCGAAGGCCGTATAGGCCTCCAGCATGGCCTGCATATCGTCGACGTCGTCGTTCAGCCCATGCAGATCGGGATTGTCGCCGGCGAGCGCCAGTTGCAGCTTGAAGCGGGTGAGGATGGTGCGCAGATCATGGCTGACACCTGAGAGCATTGCGGTGCGCTGCTCGATCTGCCGCTCGATCCGCTCGCGCATCAGGATGAAGGCAAGGCCGGCGCGCCGGACCTCGTCGGCGCCGCGCGGATAGAAATTATCGGGCTTCTGCCCCTTGCCGAAGCTTTCGGCCGCGCGCGCCAAGGTCAGGATCGGACGGATCTGGCCGCGCAGGAAGAGGATCGAGATACCGATCAGCACCAGCGAGGTGCCGACCATCCAGACGATGAAGATATGCGTGTTCGAGGCATAGGTCTGGCTGCGTTTGGTCAGCACCCTGAGGATCTTGTTGTCGAGCTTGATGCGGATCTCGACGAGATTCGAATTGCCGACCGTGTCGATCCAGAAAGGTCTGTGGATCTCGTCGGTGATCTCGTCGCTGAGGATGCCGTCGAGGATCGAGAAGAACGGCTTGACGCGCGGCGGCGGCAGGTCGCCGTCCGGCTCGATGGAGATCTGCAGGCTGAGCTGGTCGCGGGCGATGCGGACGATCTCGCTATAGTCCGAATTCTGCGGGTAGGTCTCGATGATCTCGATGATCGCGGCGATGTCGCGGGTGACGGCGAGCGACAGCCGCTCCGTCACCATCTGCCAGTGGCGCTCCATGAAGACGGCGGCGACGACCGATTGCAGCAGCACCATCGGAATGATGATGATCAGCAGCGATCGCGCGTAAAGCCCGGTCGGCAGCCGCCGGCGCAGCCAGCGGACGATCCAGCGCCAACCCGGCGCAGAACTGCGGTCTTCCCGCCGCAAGCTGTCGATCGTCACCATCAGCGCCGGTCCTGGCCTCTATCCTTATATCTAAAGCGCGTCGCGATCTTTCAGATTCGCTCCTTGCGCTTTAGGTCTTTGTTTTTCCGCATGCCGTTTCCGCAAAACCACTGCACGCTTTTGCGCGACATGCTTTAGTCGATACTCAGCCTGTATCCGATGCCGCGCACGGTTTGCAGCCAGACAGGATTGGCCGGATCGTCCTCGATCTTGCGCCGCAGCCGGTTGATCTGCACGTCGATCGTCCGCTCGCCCACTTCGGTGTCGTTGCCGATCAGTTCGTGACGGGGAATCGTGTCGCCGGCGCGCCGTGCAAAAAGCAGCATGATCTCCTGCTCGCGGTCCGTGAGCCGGATCACTTCGCTGGCCTTCTTCAGTTCCTTGCGGGTCAGCGAGAAGGTGTAGGGGCCGAACATCACCTGTTCGATCTTCGGTCCCTCGCCACCGGCATTGCGACGCAGGATGTTGTTGATGCGCAGCACCAGTTCGCGTGGGTCGAAGGGCTTGGAAAGATAGTCGTCGGCGCCGGCCTCGAGGCCTTCGATGCGGTTGCCCGATTCCGCCAGCGCCGTCAGCATGATGATCGGCACGTTCTTGATGGCGCGAAGGCCGCGGGTGACCTCGATGCCGGATTCGCCGGGCATCATCACATCCATGATGATCAGGTCGAAATCGAGGCCCGCGAGCTTGCGTTGCGCCTCAGCGCCGTCGGCGGCGACGGTGACGCGGAATCCGTTCTCGGCGAGATAGCGATTGAGCAGCGCGCGGATGCGCGAGTCGTCGTCGACCACCAGCAGATGCGCCGCATCGTCGGAAATACCTGTCTTGACCGCCATTCAAACCGCCTTCTGTCTGTCCCGCATGCCTCTAAGGAAAGCTTTTACGCCCTCCCGCACCTCCGCAGAAGCCCCTTCGAATGCCCGCTCAATGCGGCGCGATTGCGGCTCGGCAAGGGCAAGCGCCAGCTCTCGTCCCGATTTCGTAGGATAAAGCTTGCGCTGCCGCCGGTCCTCTGGCCCTGCAACCTGGCGAATATAGCCTGAATCGATCAACTGTTTCAGCACTCTTGCAAGGCTCTGCTTGGTGATCTTCAGCGTATCGAGAAGATCGGCCACCGTCATGCCGGGGTTGCGGTTGACGAAATGCACGACGCGGTGATGCGCCCGCCCGAAGCCGCTCGTTTCGAGGATGGCGTCAGGATCGGAAACGAAGTCGCGATAGGCGAAGAAGAACAGCTCGATGATCTCGAAATCGATGATGTCGGTATCTTCCATCGGCGTGGCCAGCGGCTCTGGCTTGGCTGTTTTCGGGCCGGTCTGTCGTGACACGCGGCATTTCCTTTCTCTTCCCGCTCCCGCGGGAAATTTTCACCAAGATATGCCAGCTTTATTGACATAAATTTGCGTCACTGTGAGTGTTCCAGCCTCTGCGGGAGCCCCGTTATTTCCTCAGTATTTCCCTGACCAAGGCCTGTCCGGCACTCCGAAGCAATACGCCATTACCCCTTGCATCTGTGGATAAAACGTAATGGGGACAACAATCAACAGGCATGGAGTTTGAAGCGCCGGCTTTAAGGGCGAGCCCGCCTATGGCGGCGGGCTGTTCAAGCTCACCTGATATCACCAAACGGTTTCGCCAAGCGTCGCGGCATCGAGGTCTTACAGCACGCAATCCTGCCGGAAGCACTCCCTGGTTTCAGCGAGTGCTTCCTCACCGGCTCGGTTGCTGAGGTGACGCCGGTTTCCGAAACGCTGATGAACGGCGACACGAAGGAAGTGTATCCAGCCGCAGTCGCTGCCGGATAAAATGTTTCGCGCGGTCGACCCAGTGATTCAAAGCGTTGCGGCGCCGCACGGCTGAAAGGACGCGCGGCGCCAGGCTGAACGCCCGCGGTCATTTACCGATGCGCCCGTGCCATGACCAACCCGGCAAGCGTCGAAAGAATGCCGCCGCCGATCAGGCCGCCGATGCCGTCGGCGATCAGGCCGGTCATTGCCGCCTCCCCACCGACCATGCCGAGCAGCATGCCGCCGGCGACACCGCCGATCGCGCCGGCGATCGTGCGGGCGACGACATTGATTGCATGCTGCTTCAAGGCGGCGCTCGCGGCATTGCCGCCGATGGCACCGGCAATCAATTGTATGACGAGCGGAAGTAGCGCTTCCATGACTTTCCTCCTCTGGCGATCTCCCCGATCGCCGCTATATGCCGAACCGTCGTCATATTAGTATTTTATCATATTCGGAAGGAAAGCGTTAAGAAAAAATCAACCCATGCGGGAGGCATGGGAGGAAGAGGACGGGTTGGAAGTGAGGCGGTCAGCCGACCGCCTCACTGTAACTTTGCCGCTTACATCACTGATAAACGTAGACGATCCGGCGGGTACCGGGATCAACCAGCACCGGCCGGTCGTTGATCCTTGTATAGCGGTATTCGTAATCCGGGATCGACTGGAAGGTAACATCGGCCGGCACCTCCGCGCCCACGACGACATCGCCGCCGAGCTGCACCGTCTGGCCGGGATTGGTGTCGATATAGGTGCGGACCGTCTCCGGCGGGGTGATGGTCTCGACCGCCCCGACCGGGCCGATCAACTCGTCGCCCGGCGCCGGCTGCGGGTCAACCGGGACGACGCTGGCCGTCGATTCGTAGGTCACGACGGGAACGCCGATCTCGGCGCGGTTCTGTTCGACGATGACCGGTGTGCCGCCGCGGTCGACCTGCAGATAATCGGCATAGACCCAACCACGCATGCCGTTGACATCGACGCGGCACCAGCGGCTGCCTTCGATGCAGCCGTCGAGCACCGCGGTCGAGCCGCGGGTGGCAAGACCGACCGCCGGATATTGCGGGCCCGGGCCGGCACGGACGTTGAGATCGTTGACGGTCGTCGCCATCATCTCCGCCTGCGCCAGACCGCCGCTCGCCAGGAGCACGGCTCCGGCCACTAGAATGTTTCTCTTCAAGGTCATCTGAGCGTCTCCTTGGTTTCGATGGCCGGACAACGCACGGCGTTCCACGATGTTCCCATACGTTCCGCAGCGCGAAAGACCGCTTGCGGGATACTATTCACAAGCCATTGGAAAAATTAAATAAAATAAGAATTTTTTGGCCGCTGACGACAATATCGCCAGGCATGAATTCTTGTTGCAGCCCCTCTTTTTGCCGTGAGGCCGGCAGCAGTCACAGAAGATTCCGGCTGTCCTTGACGCGGTTTCGGACTATACCCTGAGCATCCGAGACACCAAGCGAGGCACTTATGGGCATGCTCCAGGCCGGCATCATTCCGGTGACACCGTTCCAGCAGAACTGCACGATCTTTTTCGATCCCGAGACCAAGGAAGGCGTCGTCGTCGATCCCGGCGGCGATGTGCCGCTCATCCTGCAGGCGATCGCGCAAAACGGCTTGCTCATCAAGGAAATCTGGCTGACGCACGGCCATCTCGACCATGCCGGCGGCGCCAGCGAACTGAAGGAAGCCATCGGCATCGACGTGGTCGGCCCGCATCAGGACGACCTGCCGCTGCTGCAGCGGATCGAGACTCAGGCCGAAAAATACGGCATATCGGGATTGCGCAACGTCGTGCCCGACCGCTGGCTGAAGGATGGCGACAAGATCTCTTTCGGCGCCCACGAATTCGAGGTCTATCATGCGCCCGGCCATGCCCCCGGCCACGTCATCTATTTCAACCGTGCGCAGAATTTTGCCCATCTCGGCGACGTGCTGTTCAACGGCTCGATCGGCCGCACCGACCTGCCGGGCGGCAATCATCAGCAGCTTCTCGATTCGATCCGCGACAAGGTGCTGCCGCTCGGAGACGAGGTCGGCTTCATTTGCGGCCACGGCCCCGGCAGCCGCATCGGCGATGAGCGGCGCAGCAATCCATTTTTGCAGGAAATCAGAGCCCCTGGAGCAGCCGGCGCGGGCGCATCAGGCGAAACGCGATAGAATAAAGCAAGCCGCGTTCACATCATCTTGCGGCCGTTCGGCACCCGCTGTCCGACGGCCGCAAGCACGATCGCGCCGTTCTCGTCCTCGAATCCCAGCGTCAGCACTTCCGAGCGGAACGGCCCGATCTGGCGCGGCGGGAAATTGACGACACCAAGCACCTGCCGGCCAACCAGGCTTTCGGGCGTGTAATGCACGGTGATCTGCGCCGAGGATTTTCTGATGCCGATCTCGGGACCGAAATCGATGACCAGCTTGATCGCCGGCTTGCGCGCTTCCGGAAAGAGACTGGCTTCGATGATCGTGCCGACGCGAATGTCGACACGCTCGAAATCAGCGAAGCTAATCTCCTCGGCCATATCGTCTCCGTCAGCCGGCCAGCTCTTCGGCCCGCTTGCGCGCCGCCGCCAGTGCCGCGTCGAACAGAGGCTGCATGCCATCTTCGGCCATCAGCACGGCGAGTGCCGCCGCCGTCGTTCCGCCGGGAGAGGTCACGTTCTGCCGCAACCGCGAAGCGTCGTCGGGGGACTGGTGCAAAAGTTCACCAGCCCCCGCGACTGTTTCCCGCGCAAGACGCATGGCGAGGTCCGCCTGCAGGCCGAGTTTACGGCCTGCCTCCGCCATACATTCGACGAGATAGAACACATAGGCAGGACCGCTGCCCGAAAGCGCCGTCACCGCATCGATATCGGCCTCCGCAGGCACCCATTCCACCGGACCCGAGACGCTGAGAAGGGAATGGACACGTTCGCGCTGCTGTTTGCTGACCGCTGAATTGGCAAAGGCGCCGGTGACGCCGCGCCCGACCATTGCCGGCGTATTCGGCATGGCCCGCACCATGGCGGCTTTGCCCAGATGCTTCTCGAGGAAACCGAGCGTCTTGCCGGCGGCCACCGAGACGATGACGGTTTCCGGCCCGACGGCACTATTCACCGCCGGCAGCACCGCCTCCATCACCTGCGGCTTGACCGCGAGAAACAGCACGCTGGCCTTCAGATCCGCAGGAGCGGCAACCATATGTGTCGCGCCGGCCTCACTGATCGTCGCCAGCATCGCCGGCGACGGGCCGGGATCGACGACAATGACGGCCGAGCCCGGAACACCGCTTTTCAGCCAGCCGGAGAGCATCGCCCCGCCCATATTTCCGGCGCCGATCAGGACGACCGGATTTGTCGAGGAGAACGTGTTTGCAGGCATCTTATGCCTCGCCGACTGTTTCGAACAACACGGCTTCCATCGCCTTCGTCGCTTCCATGCCGGACCAGACGACGAACTGGAATGCCTGGAAATAGGCTTCGCAGGTATCGAGCGCGCTCGAAAGCAGCACCTCCACCTGGCGGTTGGTGGGGTCCGCGCCGCCAGCCAGCAGCAGCGACTGGCGGAAGATGACGACATCTTCCTGGCGCCAGAGGTCGAAATGCCCCATCAGCACCTGCCCGTTGATCGCCGAGAGCAGCTTAACCACCTCGTTGACCCTGATGTCGGGAACTTTGATATCGAAGGCGCAGCCAAGGTGCAGCGCCTCGAATTCCTCCATCCAGGAGAAGGAGACGTGATAGTCCGTCCAGCGGCCCTCGACCGTCATCGCGATCTCGTCCTCGCCGGAGCGTTCGAACGACCAGTCGTTGTTGGAGGCAACGTACTCGATCATATCGACCGGGTTCGACTGACGCTCGACTTCCAATTCCATCAGGTTCATGCAGCACCTTCTTGACCGGAACGAATGCGACCTAACTTGGTGTACGAACACAAGAAAAGACACACGCAAATACCGGAACCACCACTCGGATGATCGTTGAACCGCTGCCAGACTTAACGCAGATAACCTGCCCGGAGCTTACCAAGTCGCTTCGAATCATCATTTAAAATCAGTGTATAATGCCCCTTGCCACCTGCCAGCCCCCTGAGGGGAAATTAGGCCGCGCCACTGTGGAAAGGCTCTTCGAAATTCAATTCAGAAGGGAGAATAAGCGACTCTGCGAATTGGCTTTTTTGGCAGTGTCCACAGGTGGAAAACTCACCTGAATTTTTTGTGACGGATGCGGCGTGTGGCATGAAGGCAACGCCGCATCTGCGTCATATCGGGACGTTAAAGCATGCCGCGCAAAGTGCTCAGCGGTTTGCGGTTGTGGAGACAAACGGCCAGGGAGGGAATCTGAAAGATCGCGACGCGCTTCAGTGCCCCTCGCCGGCAAGCCTCGCCTCAAGCGCCGCGATGCGGGCGGCAAGCGCCTCGTTTTCGTCGCGCGCCTTGATCGCCATCTCGCGCACGGCCTCGAACTCCTCGCGCTTGACGATATCCATGCTGTTCAGCCAACGCTCGGCCTGGGCGTTGAAGGCGGTCTCGATCTCCTTGCGGACGCCCTGGGCAGCACCTGCCGCATCGGTCATCAGCTTGGCGAATTCGTCCATGATGCGGTTCGTTCCGGTCGTCATGGCGTTTTTCTCCCTTCGCATGAGGTGAACTTCAGCCCTTTGGGGCCTCAAGGATTGAGGTAGGGCTTCGCCACCCGCGATGCAAGCGCTTTGCATTGGATCGGCTTGCCGGAACGGGCCGCGAAAGCGCCATCACGAATAATGGACTTGACCGTCCGGGATCGCAGCGGCATGTTCCGCGCAACCAAACAGGTGGGAAAACCTTGCCGACAGCAGCCAATCTCCTTGCCATCATGCCTTTCCCGGACATCGATCCGATCGCCTTTTCGATCGGCCCGCTGGCGATTCATTGGTACGGTCTCGCTTATGTCGCCGGCATCCTGCTCGGCTGGGCCTATGCGCGCCGTCTCGCCGCCAATGACAGTCTCTGGCCAGGCAACGTCTCGCCGATGTCTAAGACGCAGCTCGACGATTTCATCGTCTGGGCCGCCCTCGGCGTCGTCCTCGGCGGCCGTCTCGGCTATATTTTCTTCTATGATCTTCCCGCCGTCATGCGCAGTCCCATCCGTGCGCTCGAGATCTGGAACGGCGGCATGTCCTTCCATGGCGGCCTGACGGGTACGACGATCGCCATGATCGTCTTTGCCCGCCGCAACGGCATCCCGATCTGGAGCCTGTTCGATATCGTCGCCACCGTCGTTCCCTTCGGGCTGTTCTTCGGCCGCATCGCCAATTTCATCAATGGCGAACTCTGGGGCCGGCTGACCGACGTACCCTGGGCCGTGGTTTTCCCGACCGGCGGTCCCTTCGCCCGCCACCCGAGCCAGCTTTACGAAGCCGGCCTCGAAGGCATCGTTCTCCTCCTGGTGCTGGCCGCCCTGGTTTACGGCATGCGGGCGCTGAAGAGCCCCGGCTTCATCACCGGCGTCTTCGTCTGCGGTTATGCGCTGTCGCGCATCTTCGTCGAATTCTTCCGCGAGCCTGACGCCCAGCTCGGTTACCTCCTCGGCACGAACTGGCTGACCATGGGCATGGTGCTCTCCTCCCCGATGATCCTGCTCGGCCTCTGGGCGATGCTCAGGGCCCGCCGCCAGGCTGCGCTGCAGCTCTGAAAACGGCAGGACGCGCGACATGACCACCGCTCTAGGCGAAAAGATCAAGGCGATCATCCAGGCCAACGGCCCGATCAGCGTCACCGATTATTTCTCGCTCTGCCTGGCTGATCCCGAACACGGCTACTACCGCACCCGCGAGCCCTTCGGCCGGTCCGGTGATTTCGTGACCGCGCCCGAAGTCAGCCAGATCTTCGGCGAGATGATCGGCGTCTTCATCGTCCATGCCTGGCAGCGTCACGGCACGCCGGCGGGCGTGCGCCTCGTCGAGATTGGCCCCGGCCGCGGCACGATGATGGCGGACATGCTGCGCGTCATTTCCCGCATCGCCCCGCCCCTCATGGAGGCGATGACCGTGCATCTCGTCGAAACCAGCGAGCGCCTGCGCGACGTCCAGAGCCAGACGCTCGAAGCCTACGGCGAGAAGATCACCTGGCACGGCGGCTTCGATGAAGTCCCGCCAGGCTTCACGCTGATCGCCGCCAACGAATTGTTCGACGCCATTCCGATCCGCCAGTTCGTCCGCATGCCGACGGGTTTCCGCGAGCGCATGATCGGCATTGATGCCGAGGGCGAGCTGACCTTCGCCGCCGGCGTCGCCGGCCTCGATCCGGCGCTTCTGCCCGAACCAGTGCAGAACCTGCCGCTCGGCACGCTCTTCGAAATCTCGCCTGCCCGCCAGGCGGTGATGATGGCGATCTGCGAGCGGCTGCGCGCCTTCGGCGGCACGGCGCTCGCGATCGATTACGGTCATCTCGTCACCGGCTTCGGCGATACGCTGCAGGCCGTGCGCATGCATGAATTCGACCCGCCGCTCGCCCATCCCGGTGAAGCCGATCTGACGAGCCATGTCGACTTCCAGCAGCTCGCCGAAACCGCGCTTGCGGCCGGCGTCCATCTGAACGGCGCTCTGCATCAAGGTGATTTTCTGACCGGGCTCGGCATCCTCGAACGTGCCGCCGCCCTCGGCCAGGATCGCGAGCCGCAAACGCAGCAGGTTATCCAAGCGGCAGTCGAACGGCTCGCCGGCGCCGGTGAGGGCCGGATGGGTGAACTCTTCAAGGCGATGGCCGTCTCTCATCCGGCAGTCGACCTCATGCCCTTTCGCCCGGTGGATTGACAGGGCGCACGCGGCTAGTTCAACATCCGCGCGACCAAGAACTTGAAGCGCGCCGCCAGTGCGATGCGCTTGGGATAATAACAAACCTCTTAAAAAACCCCGGAATCACAGATGCAGGACGCGGCCTCTCCCGCACCGATCGAAAGTGCGCTGCTGAACGAAGCGGCGGGCGGCACTATCCGCCACGGTTATTTCACCCGCGCCGGCGGCGTTTCCGAAGGGCTGTATCATGGCCTCAATGTCGGCCTCAGCTCCAACGACGAACGCGACAAGGTCCTGGAAAACCGCCGCCGCGTCGCCGCCTGGTTCGACCTGCCGGTCGAGCGGCTGGCGACCGTGCATCAGGTGCATTCCCCCGATGTCGTGACGATCGATGCCGATTACGACGGCGCCCGCCCCGACGCGGATGCGATGGTAACGCGCACCCCCGGCATCGTGCTTGGCGTGCTTGGCGCCGATTGCGGCCCCATCCTGTTTGCCGACCCGGACAATCGCGTCGTCGGCGCCGCCCATGCCGGCTGGAAGGGCGCGCTGACGGGCGTGCTTGAAAACACCATCGCCGCCATGGAGAGGCTGGGGGCGGACCGCGCACGCATTATCGCCTGCCTCGGCCCGTCGATCAGCCAGACAAGCTATGAGGTCGGCCCGGAATTCGTCGAGCGCTTCCTCGCCGAGAACCCGGATTACCGACGTTTCTTCGCGCCTTCGGCAAAGCCCGGCCACGCCATGTTCGATCTGCCGGCATTGACCGTCGACCGACTGACGAAAGCCGGCGTGCGGGCGGAAAGCCTTGGCCTCTGCACCTATCCGGACAGCGAGCGCTTCTTTTCCTACCGCAGGACGACACATCGCAAGGAGCCGGATTACGGCCGCCAGATTTCCGCGATCTCAATCAGGGAGACTTGAGCAGAATGGCACTGCACTTCGAAAAGGCCGAATTCGCAAGCCGGCTTGCGCGCCTCACCGAGAAGATGAAGGAAGAAAAGCTCGACGCCCTGCTGCTCTTCGCCCAGGAAAGCATGTACTGGCTGACCGGCTACGACACCTTCGGCTACTGCTTCTTCCAGACGCTGATCGTCAAGAGCGACGGCACCATGGCGCTGATCACCCGCTCGGCCGATCTTCGCCAGGCCAGGCACACCTCGATCCTCGAGGACATCCACATCTGGGTCGACCGGGTCAATGCCGATCCGACGCTCGACCTGAAGAACCTGCTGGTCGAGATGGACCTGCTCGGCGCCCGCATCGGAGTGGAATATGACACGCACGGCATGACCGGCCGTATTTCCCGGCTGCTCGACGCGCAGCTGACCACGTTCGGCCAGATCGTCGACGCATCCTATCTCGTCAGCCGGCTGCGCCTCGTCAAAAGCCCGACTGAGGTCGCCTATGTCGAGCGCGCCGCTGTTCTCGCCGACGACGCGCTCGACGCCGCGATCCGGCTCACGAAGCCCGGCGCCGACGAGGCCGATATCCTCGCCGCCATGCAGGGCGCGATCTTTTCCGGCGGCGGCGATTATCCCGCCAACGAGTTTATCATCGGCTCCGGCGCCGATGCTCTGCTTTGCCGCTACAAGGCCGGCCGCCGCAAACTCGACGCCAGCGACCAGCTGACGCTCGAATGGGCCGGCACTTACGCGCATTACCATGCCGCCATGATGCGCACGATCGTCATCGGCGAGCCGATGCAACGCCACCGCGAGCTCTATAATGCCTGCCGCGAAACCATCGAGGCGATCGAGACCGTGCTGAAGCCGGGCCACAGCTTCGGCGACGTCTTCGACATGCATGCCAGGATCATGGACGAGCGCGGCCTCGCCCGCCACCGGCTGAACGCCTGTGGTTATTCGCTCGGCGCCCGCTTCTCGCCCTCCTGGATGGAGCATCAGATGTTCCATGCCGGCAATCCGCAGCCGATCGAGCCGAACATGTCGCTTTTCGTGCACATGATCATCGCCGATTCAGACACAGGCACGGCGATGACGCTCGGCCAGACCTATCTGACGACGGCGGATGCGCCGCGCGCGTTGTCCCGCCACCCTCTCGATTTCATCGGTCTTTGACCGATGAGAATCCGGAATTGACAGACGCCCGCCCCCGCCCCCATAAATTCGGACGGGGCTGATGCGAATGTGGGAAGGACGGATCAAGGGATGACGCGAGCTGCGATTGTGCCCACGCTCCTGGTCGTCACGGCTCTACTGACCGCCTGCAATACCACCGATGCGCTGACGCCGCAGGTCGATATCGGCGATTCCTCCGCACGCGCGTCGTCGAGCCCGGTGACGCAGAGCGAGGCCGAGCGTCTCGCGGGCACCCGCCAGCCCAGTTTCGCCGGCGACCAGCAGCCGCGCGGATACCATCCAGCCTATGATCAGTCGCAGCAGGCCTATCGGCCCGGCACGGGCGCGCCGCCGACGACAATGCAGGAGCAGGCAGACGCCCTGTCGAGGAGCAGTCCCTCGCCGGCCGCCTCCGCCCCGATCGAAGGGCAATCACTGCCGCCGCCGGCTTCCGGCGGTGGGCTTCCCGCGCAGTCGGCTCAGCCGATCGAGACGCAACAGCCGCAACAGACCGCCGCCCTGCCCGCATCCTCCTCTGCCCGCGGCAACACCGTGCGCTTCCTGCCGATCATCGGCGCGCCGGTTCAGGCGGTGACCCCGCTCTCGCGCCAGCTCGGCGCCGAGGCACGTGCCCACGGCCTTTCCATCCGGAGCTCGACCGATGCGAGCAGCGATTACATTCTCAAAGGTTATCTCTCCGCCTTCAGCGACGACGGCAAGGTCACCGTGGTCTATGTCTGGGACATTCTCGACAGTAGCGGCGGTCGCCTGCACCGCATCCAGGGGCAGGAAAGCGTGCCGACGGCCGCGGCCGATCCCTGGGCTGGCGTTCCCGCCTCGGTGATGCAGCAGATCGGCTCGAAAACCATCGCGGAATTCTCCTCCTGGCGGCAGACGCGGGGCGGTTAGTCACAAACTTTTCGCAAATATGAAAGCCTGTGGCGCCTTTGCCCTTGCATTCACGGGGAAGCTGGCTAAAAAGCGCGGCTATCAGCGCATAACGGGCGGACCAAAATGAAGGTTTTCGCAGGCAATTCGAACCGGCAACTCGCCGAAGCGATCTGCACCTATCTCAACGTTCCCTTGGGGAGAGCCAGTGTTCGAAGGTTTGCCGATCAGGAAATCTTCGTGGAAATCCAGGAAAATGTGCGCGGCGAGGATGTTTTCCTCGTGCAGCCCACCGCCTTCCCTGCCAACGACCACCTGATGGAACTGCTGATCATGATCGACGCGATGCGTCGTTCCTCAGCCCGCCGCATCACCGCGGTGCTTCCCTATTTCGGCTATGCGCGCCAGGACCGGCGCGCCTCAGGCCGCACACCGATCTCCGCCAAGCTGGTCGCGAACCTCATCACCGAAGCCGGCGCCGACCGGGTGATGACGCTCGATCTCCATGCCGGGCAGATCCAGGGCTTCTTCGATATACCCACGGACAATCTCTTCGCCCTGCCTGTGCTGACCCGCGACATCAAGAGCCATTACGACCTCAGCAACGTCGTGGTCGTTTCGCCTGATGTCGGCGGCGTGGTTCGCGCCCGCGCCCTTGCCAAGCGGCTGGACTGTCTTCTGGCCATCGTCGACAAGCGTCGCGATCGGCCGGGTGAATCCGAAGTGATGAACATCATCGGCGATATCGCCGGCAAGGACTGCCTGCTGATCGACGACATCGTCGATTCCGGCGGCACGCTCTGCAACGCGGCCGACGCGATGCTCGCCAAGGGCGCAGCCAGCGTCACCGCCTATATCACCCACGGCGTCCTCTCCGGCGGCGCGGTCACCCGCGTCACCTCCTCGAAGCTGCGCGAACTCGTCATCACGGATTCGATCCAGCCGACGACGGCCGTGCTCTCGGCGCACAATATCCGCATCGTGACGACGGCGCCGCTGATCGGCGAAGCCATCAGCCGAACAGCCCAGGAAGAGTCCGTCTCCAGCCTCTTCGATTGAAAGAGCCGGCATTCGACCGGCTCTTTCAATTTCTGCATGGACCTGGCTATCACCGGGCATGCTCATCGAGCAGTGTGAATTAACCAGAATAAACCGCCGATCCAATCATTCCGCGAAGCTTGTCATGTAAGGCGCAAAAAGCCGGCACAAGGCCGGCTTCTTTTGTTTCTTATCTGATTGATAACGCTCAAGGCTGCTGCGGCGGCGCAGGTGCCGCATCCTGGCCCTGGTCCGGTTCCTGCTCCTGGTCTGTCTCAAGCCCCGGATCTTGATCCGGAGCGTCCGGCCCCTTGACCACCTGTCCGTTAACGGCAACCGCGCCGTCGCGGCTGATGCTGATGTCCCAGCGCGAGCGTCCGTCCGCATCGGTCTTGGCGAAGCCCTTCACCATCATGATGCCGAAGGAGACCTGGTTGAGATCGGGATCGGTCTTGGCAAGCTCCTGAACCGCGGCGATCGTCTTGTCGAGATCGCGGGCAAGGATCGTCGCCTCCATCGAATAGTCCTTCTCGGTGTCGACCCGTCCTTCGATCTTGCCCGTCACGTCGATGTCGTAGACCTCAGACTTGGCACTGATCTTGGGAAACTCGACGGCGAGGCGACCGTCACGGAAGAGCTTTTTCGCCATCTCGTCGCCGCTCTGCTCCGGCTCCTTAGTAGCGTTGAAATCCATCGTCATCAAAGCCTCGCCGAAGGTGGCGAAATCCAGATTCGGCATGGCGAGTTGCATCTCGAAGCTGGTCGGCAGGAACGGCGAATAGTTTGCGGGCATCAGCGGGCTGTCGAAGCTGATGTCCTGCGCATTCATGCCGAAGCCGAAACGCATGGCGTCGCTCGGCCCGTCCACAGCCAGGTTGTAACCAAACGCCTTGACGCCACCATTGCCCATCTGGCTGCTGACGGTCAGATTATTGAGCCCGATCGTCTCGCTGAACGAGGCAAGAAGCGGGAAGGCCTCTTTGAGCATTCCCTTGATCTTGTCGCTGTTTTCGGGGCTCAACTCCTTCTCGTCGAGATGATCGAGGACGAAAAGCACGATCTCGCGGATCTGCTTGGCCGGCAGGCCGTTCACCTTGGCGTCGAAATCGATCGAGTCGGCGCGGATTTCAATGGGCGGCATTTGCAGGCCGGAAACCTGCTCGACGAAGGTCGACATCGAGCCGCTGCCCGCAAAATCGATACGCCCGTTGCCGCCGGCGCTGTCGGTCGAACTCAGCTTCTGGTCCATCCCGGCGATGCTGGCATGGACTTCCTCGGTGTCGGACTTGCTGCTGACTTTGATGTCCTTGGCGGTGAAGGTACCCGAGCGAAGATAGCTGATCGCCGGGTCGAACAGACCAGTGTAACCAAGCGAAGCGATGGAATAAGCGAAATCCGTCGGCTTCTCGTCGGGGCCTTTGAAATGGCCCGAGACGTTGAGCTTGTTGTCACCCTCGATATTCCAGAGCCCGCTGTCGAGGGGCGTGGCGAACGTCGAGAACGGTGTCAGCCCGTTGATCGCGAATTTCGCCGGATCGACCTTGGCAAGCAGCTTCGCCAGATCGTAGATGATCTCGTAGCGCGTACCGGCCGGATTGACGCTGATGAAGCCGCTCTTTGCCATGTCCTCGGGCAGCAGCTTCGTCAGAGTGTCCTTGACCGCATTGGCGCCGTCCTGGTTGATCTCGACGCTTTGGGCCGTGGTGGCAAGGCAAAGTGCCAGCAAGCTCGTTGCCGTGACAAGTTTAAGACGCATAGTCCGATTTCTCCTCAGCCGCTTTTTTGATTGCGGCATCCAAAGAGGGGAAGCGCGCCGATGTCAACCTCACCTACATCGGCACCGCTGATTTTGCCGCTTTACGGGAATGCGGATTTCGCAGCAGGCGCAAACATCGCGTCCGCGGACGAGGCATTCGGCTCGCCGAAACAGCCTGAATCCGCAACTTGCGTTTCCGATCGACTTATAGTATAGGCCACCGGTCCGCGTAGACACCCTTGGAGGCAACGCGGATGAGGTTGGGTTATACCCGCCTCCGGTTCGACGGAACAGGCTTTTGACCGCCGACGAACTCTCCAAATAACCTCGAAAGGAATAGCCATGAGCCAGGAAACTTACGAGCTCAAGGCCGAGGCGCGCGAACGGGTTGGTAAGGGGTCCGCCCGTGAACTTCGCCGCAACGGTTTGATACCCGCTGTCATCTATGGTGACAAGCAGGCCCCCATTTCCATCGCTCTCAACACCAATGAGGTGACGAAGCGCATTCATGCAGGTGGTTTCATGACCACCGTGGCGACGATCGAAGTCGACGGCAAGAAGTACAAGGTTCTGCCGAAGGACTACCAGCTCGATCCGGTCCGCGACTTCACGATGCATGTCGATTTCCTGCGCGTCTCCGGCAACACCCAGGTGACCGTCGAAATCCCGGTTCACTTCATCAACGAAGAGAAGTCCCAGGGCCTCAAGGTGGGCGGCGTTCTGAACATCGTCCGCCATGAAGTCGAAGTTCACTGCCCGGCCGATGCGATCCCGGAATTCTTCAACGTTGACCTCAGCGGCAAGAAGATCGGCGACAGCATCCATATTTCGGAAGTCACACTTCCGAAGGGCGTCACGACGGTCATCGACCGCGACTTCACCATCGCGACCATCATCGCTCCGGCTGCCGGCATCGAGAGTGCTGCGGAAGGCGAAGCCGAAGCCTGATCGCTTCGACCAATTTGTAAAGCATACGGCCCGCTTCCCCCAAGTGGAGGCGGGCTTTTCATTGCCCGGCAAGCCCCTGTTTCAGCAACATTTAACGTATTCGTGAAAGCATGCTTCGTCAGCTGCGAAGAAGCCCGCCTTAGCGCGCGACAGCAGATAGGGTCGGCCTGGGGGAGAAGACGGAACCATGAACAATTCCGTTGAGAACAGATTTTTTGGAATTGTTTGCGGAGCGCTGCTCGTTTTTGTCGCCCCCCTCTTTGTTCTCTTCCTTTTTCTCTCCTCGGAACGGGCCGACAAAGAAATACGCGATCATATTTCCGTTCTTCTTGTCGCCAATGCCCAGGCGCTGGCAAAGCCGCTCTGGGATCTCGATGAGGAGAGCGTCACCCAGATCAGCGCGACGGTCGTTTCCCAGGGCGCCATCGTCAAGGTGGAAGTGCGTGACCAGTCGGGCCAGCTCGACATCAGTCAGTCCACCATCCCGCGCTCCTTTGACGGCAAGCTCGTGCAGGTGTCGCGCGCCATCATCTACAACACCGTCGATGGCCCGAAGAACCTTGGCAGCATCAGCGTCTATTATCCCGCACTCGGTCTGTTTTCCGGTCTCAAGCAGGAAGAGGTCGTCTTCATCTCGATCTTCCTCTTCGCGGTCCTGGCCGTTTTCGGCACGGCGCTGATCGGCAACCGCTTCTTCGTCATCCAGCCGCTGATGCGGCTGACGGCCGCGATCGAGGCCACCCGTCAGCTCGGCTCCCGCCATCATGTCGACTGGCAGTCGAACGATGAGATGGGACGGCTTGCCCGCAGCTTCAACGAGATGCAGACCAAGCTTGAAAGCGAGGAAAAGGAGCTGAAGTTCGCGCACCGCCGCGCCACCGACATCTATAATCTGACGCCCGCCATGCTCTTCTCTCTCGACGAGGAAGACCGCATCACTGCCGTCAGCGATTACTGGCTGCTTGCCACCGGTTATAACCGCGCCGCCGTCATCGGCCGCAACTTCGCCGATCTCGTCACCTCGGCCACCCGCGACAAGTTCGTCAAGCGCCGCCAGGCCGAAAGCGGCATGACCGTTACCGTCAAATTCGTCTGCCTCGACGGCCGCATCATGGACGTTCTCATCATGGAATCGGAAGCGGAAGCCGGCGTTCACGACCGCCTCTCGCTCTCGGTCATGACCGATGTAACCGAACTCAAGGCCTCCGAGGACCGCAACCACCGCCAGGCGATTACCGATCATTTGACCGGGCTGCTCAACCGCCAGGGCTTCGAAGCCGTGCTCGACAGCAAGATCGCCGCTGCCGACGCCGCCGGCCAGGAACTCGCCTGCCTCTTCGTCGATCTCGATCGCTTCAAGTGGATCAATGACAACATGGGTCATGCCGCCGGCGACATGGCGCTGATCGAACTCGTCGAGCGCCTGAAGACCTATCTCGCTCCCTCCGACGATGCGGCCCGTCTCGGCGGTGACGAATTTGCCATCCTGCTGCCGGCCAAGGATGCCGAAAAACGCGCCAGGATAATGTGCGAGCAGATCGCCTCGATCTTCGAAACGCCGTTCGCCCCCGACATGCATCTGAGCGCCTCCGTCGGCATCGCCATCTATCCGCACCATGCCGCAACCGCGGCCGAACTGCTGCAGAAATCCGACCTGGCGATGTACGCCAAGAAACGCGACGGCAAGAATGGCGCCCAGCTCTTCGACAACGCCATGCTCGACCGCGCCCGCAGCCGCGCCGAGATCGAAGCCAATATCGAAGCCGCTCTCGTCGACAACTGGTTCGAGGCCTTCCTGCAGCCGATCGTCAATCTGAACGGTCGCGGGATCGCCGGTTTCGAAGCGCTGATGCGCCTCAACCATCCGCAGAAGGGCTTGATGCCGCCGGCCGAGATCATCAGCGTCGCCGAAGAGACGGCAAAGATCGTCCGCGTCGGCAATGTCATCATGGAAAAGGCGATCGCCAACCTCGCGAAGATTTCCCGCATATCAGGCATGCAGGATACCTATCTCGCCATCAACTTCTCGCCGCTGCAGTTCGAGCCTGCGCTGCCCGCCCGGCTTGCCGCCATCGTCGGCCGCCACGGCATCCGCCCGGAGCGCATCGTCGTCGAGATCACCGAAGCCGTGCTGATGCACGACAACCCGCAGATCCGCATGATCGTCACCGAGCTTCGCCGTTTCGGTTGCCGTATCGCGCTCGACGATTTCGGCACCGGCTATTCGTCGTTGAGCTACCTCAACCGCTTCCCTGTCGACATCA
This sequence comes from Rhizobium sp. N324, assembly GCF_001664485.1. Classification (NCBI taxonomy): domain Bacteria; kingdom Pseudomonadati; phylum Pseudomonadota; class Alphaproteobacteria; order Hyphomicrobiales; family Rhizobiaceae; genus Rhizobium; species Rhizobium sp. N324. The sequence continues at coordinate 3,311,374 of NZ_CP013630.1, forward strand.
TTAAGATCGACCAGTCCTTCACCCGCGCGATCAACGACGGCGACGACGACGTGCGCCAGAAGAGCCGCATGCTGATCGAAGGCATTACCACGCTCTCTCACAAGATGAACTGCACCGTCATTGCCGAGGGCATCGAGACCGAAGATGAATGCCGCACGCTCCACCAGATGGGGCTGGATTACGGCCAGGGCTACCTCTTCCACCGTCCGCAGCACGCCGCCGTGCTGATCGAGGAACTGATGGTCTCGCAATCGGCCGTCGCGCGCGCCTCATAAAGGAGATGAAATGATGAAAAAGCTCCTGCTTCTCGCATGCCTGGCGCTGCCCTGCGCCGCCCATGCGCAAACGGTAACCTTCACCACCGAGGATTATGCCCCCTTCAACTATCGCGACGGCAAAGAGATCAAGGGCGCAACCGTCGAGCAGGTCGAAAAAGTGATGGCGGCGATCGGCGTCGACTACACGATCGAGATCATGCCCTGGGCGCGCGCCTTCGGCCTTGCTCGCACGGTGCCGATGACCTGCGTCTTCGCGACCGCCCACAATGGCGCACGCGACCCGTTGTTCAAATGGGTCGAGCCGCTGCTCATCGATCGCAACATCCTGATCACCCGCAAAGGCTCCGGCGTCACCGCCGGCAACCTCGACGAGGCGAAGAAATATACGATCGGCACGCAGCGCGAGGATTATACCGAGACGATCCTGAAGGAGAAGGGCTTCACCAAGCTCGATATCGCCAGCGACTTCAACGCGACGCTGCGCAAGCTGCTCGGCGGCCGCATCGACATGATGCCGATTTCCGAACTTTATTTCGACAAGCTGAAGGCCGACCAGCCGGTGGAAATGGTGACCGTGCTCTCCGCTCAGCCGATGAGCATCGCCTGCGAGAAGAGCTTTCCCGACGATCTGCTTGCCAGGATGCAGACGGCCCTCGATAAACTGATCGCCGATGGCGTCCAGAAGCAGATCTTCCTGAAATACGGCATGAACCTTTCGGAATGACGCTGCCGGCGGGCTTGCCCTTTCCGCTTGACTTTGCTCTCGTTTCCGGGTGGTGAACGTGGAAAAAGCTTAAGCGAGGACGACAGGCCATGCTGATCATCGCGGGTCTCGGCAATCCCGGCAGCAAATACGCCGGCAACCGCCACAATATCGGCTTCATGGCCGTCGACGCCATTCATCGGCGCCACAGCTTCTCCCCCTGGTCGAAGAAATTCAGGTCCGAGATCGCCGAGGGCGACCTCGGCGGCGAGAAGGTGCTGCTGATCAAGCCGCAGACCTTCATGAACCTCTCCGGCGAGGCTGTCGGCGAGGCGATGCGCTTTTACAAGCTCCAGCCCGCCGATCTTGTCGCGATCTACGACGAGCTCGACCTTCCCCCGGGCAAGGCGCGGCTGAAGACCGGCGGCGGCCATGGCGGCCACAACGGCATCCGGTCGCTGGACGCCCATTGCGGCAAGGAATACCGGCGGCTGCGTCTCGGCATCGGCCATCCCGGCGTCAAGGAAATGGTGCAGAACCATGTACTTGGCGATTTTGCCAAGGCCGACAGGGCCTGGCTTGAGCCGCTTCTCGACACGCTTGCCGATAATACCGACATGCTGGTGCGAAACGAGGATTCGCAACTGATGAACAAGATCGCGCTGGCGCTCGGCGGCAAGGCCGAGGAGGAGAAGCCGCGAAAGGACAGCAAGACTGCCGAAAAGAAGCCGGCCGGCCAGTCCCATATCCATCAGGCCCGCAATCACAATCAGCCGAAGGTGCTGGCGACCGGCCCCATGGCCGAGATGCTGAAGAAGATGTTCGGCAACAAGGGGGAGTGAGGCCGGTGCCGAACCTGGATTTCGCCATCCGTCCCGCTGCCGCCGGCGATCTCCCGGGACTGACCATCCTCTATCGGCATTTGAACCCTAACGATCCGGCTCTCGACAAGGCCGTGGCCGAAGAGCGCTTCTCGGCCATCCTCGCCCAGCCCGGCATGACTGTTTTCATCGGCTTTGCCGACGATCTCGCCGCCGCCACCGTCACGCTGATCGTCGTGCCGAACATGACGCGGAACGGCGCTTCGTATGCGCTCATCGAAAACGTCGTCACCCATTCCGATCACCGTCAGCGCGGTTATGCCGGCGCCGTCATCGGCCATGCGGTCACCGAGGCCTGGAAAGCCGGCTGCTACAAGGTGATGCTGCTGACCGGCTCGACGAACCCGGCGACGCATCGCTTTTACGAGAATTGCGGCTTCGTGCGGGATAAGACCGGCTATCAGATCCGCCGGCCTTGAAGACGCGCTATTCCTCCGGCTCCGTCGTGAACATCAGCGGAAAGCCCATCTCCTTGGCAAGGTCGACGCCCTCCTTGGCTTTGGTCTCGGCGATATCCCTGGCGCAGACCACCACCACGCAGGAGCCGAGCTTATGCGCCGTCATCATCACCCGGTAGCCGGTTTCCTCGCTCATGCGGAAGACGGACTTGAGGATCACGATGACGAATTCGCGCGGGGTATAATCGTCATTGACGAGGATGACCTTATAGAGCTTCGGCTTGTCCAGCTTCGGCTTCACCTTGGTCTTCGGTTTCAGGGCAACGTCATTGTCACTCATCGGAAAATCCACCCGTTGATGACATGGGGTGAGCAATCTTCAAAACAGCCAATCAGTCGATGACGAATTTTCAGTAGTCAGCCGTGGCGGCTCCAAGCGTCAAACGAGCAGAACCGCTCGCCGGCTGCGACATCGATGCGGTCAATTGCATCTGAGCGAGGGCACATTCCGGTGAAATCCGCAATGCGTCGAAATCTCCGTCGCTTTTAACAATAGGTCAGCACGGATTGGTCGGCAAGTGAACGACGCTAAAACCTCTCTAAGACTTGACCATATTGCTCCTTTATCCCATAGGCACCAGCAAGGAATTCAAGAACAGCAGGTTTTAGCCATGGGCTTCAAATGCGGCATCGTCGGTCTGCCGAACGTCGGCAAATCGACCCTCTTCAACGCGCTCACCAAAACGGCGGCCGCACAGGCGGCGAATTATCCCTTCTGCACCATCGAGCCGAACACCGGCGAAGTCGCCGTGCCCGATCCGCGCATGCGCAAGCTTGCCGACATCGCCAAGTCGAAGGAACTGATCCCGACCCGCATCTCCTTCGTCGACATCGCCGGCCTGGTGCGCGGCGCCTCGAAGGGTGAAGGCCTCGGCAACCAGTTCCTCGCCAATATCCGCGAAGTCGACGCCATCGTGCATGTGCTGCGCTGCTTCGAAGACAGCGACATCACCCATGTCGAAGGCCGCATCAACCCGGTCGCCGATGCCGAGACCATCGAAACCGAGCTTATGCTCGCCGACCTCGAAAGCCTGGAGCGCCGCACCGAGCAGACGCGAAAGCGCGCCACCAGCAAGGACAAGGAATCGGTGGCAATGCTGCCGATCATGGAAGCCTCGCTGAAGCTGCTCAACGAAGGCAAGCCGGTGCGCACGCTGCTGTCGACGCTCGATGCCGAGGAAATCGCAATCCTCAAGGGCCTCAACCTTTTGACTTCGCATCCGGTGCTCTACGTCTGCAACGTCGCCGAGGCCGAGGCCTCCACAGGCAATGAATTCACCGAGGCCGTCGCCGCCATGGCTCGGGAACAGGGTGCCGAAACCGTCGTTATCTCGGCGGCGATCGAGGCCGAAGTCGCCCAGCTTCCCGAGGATGAGGCCAAGGAATTCCTCTCCGCCCTCGACCTCGACGAGGCTGGCCTCGACCGGCTGATCCGCGCTGGTTACAAGCTTCTCCACCTCATCACCTATTTCACCGTCGGTCCGAAGGAAACGCGCGCCTGGACGATCGAGCGCGGCACCAAGGCGCCGCAGGCCGCCGGCGTCATCCATTCGGATTTCGAGCGCGGTTTCATCCGCGCCAACACCATCGCCTATGACGATTACATCAAATACAGCGGCGAAGTCGGCGCCAAAGATGCCGGCAAGGCGCGCGACGAAGGCAAGGAATATGTCGTCCAGGACGGCGACGTCATCCACTTCCGTTTCAATACCTGACCGAGCTAGGCTGGCGCCTCAACCCGGCGGCAGCCTGTTTGCGATGACCGGCGGCAGTGCGCGCAGCACCAGCCGCCGAAGCGGCATCCAGCCAGTGCCGATGATCAATACGATCGCGCCGACGACAATCAGCGTCGTGAAGATGTAGGTATCGACCGTGGCGCTTCCCTGTCGGAAGACGCTGAAGATCGCCACACCGAGCGACAGCAGACCCGACGTCACGAAGGCGCGCCGGTCGATGATGAGACCGATCAGCATCAGCGCCGTCACCGTCGCGACGACCGCAGGTGTCTGCGACGACATGTTCGCGACGTCGAGGATACGGACGTCTGCCCCTAGAGACAGCAGGGAAACGGTGCTGTAGAGCAGCGCCGGCGCCGCCCCGAGATGCAGCCAGAAGGCAATATCCGAACGCGTCGTCCGCCGCAGCCGGTCGCCGAGATCGAAATAGAGCGCCATCGCAAACAGTCCGAGCGCGCAGATCAGGGAAACCAGTGCCAGCACGGCGGGATGATCGAGGAAAAACGCCGGATTGCCGCTTGCCCATTGCACCAGCCGCAAAAGCAGGGTGAGGACGAAAGCAAGCGCCGACATGATAGAGAGCGCCAGCGACAGCGGCACGCGGTAGCGGACGTAGTAGACGCCGAGAAGGATCGGGAAGCCGGCGACGAACTGCGTCGCCTCCGCTCCGAAGGATTGGGAGGTCGGCGTCCACGGCGGGAAGAAATGGGACATCAGCAGTCCTGTCCAGCAGAACAGCGCGATCGTCAGGCTGACGGCCGGCAAAGCGAGACGCTGGCGGTACACCAGTATTTCCGAAAGCACGATGATGGCAGGCAGCACAGCATAAAGTGCGGCAAGCCCCCAGAGGCCGCAAAGCGCCACGATGACTCCGATGGTGATCAGCACGTCGTGGAACCCGCGCACGAAGCGCGGCGTCTCCGTGTCCGACCAGGCCCGCCCCTCGGCGCTCGTTGCCGGCTCTTCGACGACAGCGACGCCGCGCTCGCTCAAGAACGGCAAGAGCCGCCCTCCCGCCTCCGGCGAAATCAGCCCTTGGCGCGCCGCCTCGTCGAGTATCGACCTCAGTTCCGTCATGCCGGTTTCTCTTCCCGGAATCATTGAGCCCGCGCGGATGCTATTGTAAGCAATAGAGCATGGTGCCGAAAAGTGTGAGTGGTTTTCGGGCGACATCATGCTCTAACTCTTTAATGTAGAACAGGATTCAGATTTTAGGCTGATCCGGCCTGAGATCATCCTGTTCCAGGCGCTGCATATGGCGGGAGAAGCGAATGGCGGCAGAAAAGCTTTCCTTTGAGGATTTCGAGCCCGGCCGCCGCTTCGCCCTCGGCCCGAAGCTGGTGCTCGCCGAGGAGATCATCGAGTTTGCAGCGGAATTCGACCCGCAGCCCATGCATCTCGACGAGGCCGCCGGCCGCGCCAGCATTCTCGGCGGTCTCGCCGCCTCCGGCTGGCATACCTCTTCGATGTTGATGCGCATGATGGCCGACAGCTACATCCTGAATGCGCTCTGCGAGGGTGCGCCGGGTATCGACCTGATGGAATGGCGAAAACCGGTGCTTTCCGGCGATACATTGCAGGGTCACTCGACCGTGCTTGAAGCTCGGCCGATGCGCTCGCGCCCCGGCATCGGAATCGTCAAATTCCGTCACGAGGTGGAAAACCAGCGCGGTGAGCTCGTCTGCCTGTCGGAAAATTCGGTCATGATCCGCATGCGCCCTGCCCCGGGCATCACCGTGACCCCGGAGATGACAGCATGAGAATGTCTGAACTTTACACCGTCGGCGAAAAGGCCGAGATCGGCAGCTACGCCTTCACCGAGGAAAACATCATCCGCTTCGCCAGACGCTACGATCCGCAGCGTTTTCACGTCGACAAGGACGCCGCCAAGGACACCCTCTTCGGCGGTCTTTGCGCGTCGGGCTGGCACACCACCGCCGCCTGGATGCGGACCTTCCTCGCCTTCTGGAAAAACCAGAACATCACCCTCGCCCAAAGGGGCCTGAAGGCGCCGAATCTTGGCCCTTCGCCGGGCTTCCAGAAACTGCAATGGCTGCGGCCGATCTTCCCGGGCGACGTCGTGACCTATTCCGTCGCCCTGCTTTCCAGCCGGCCGCTCGCGTCGCGGCCGGGCTGGCACCTCAACACCATCCTCTGCGAGGGCGTCAACCAGAACGGCGAACCCGTCATGCGCTTTGAAAGCGGCGTCTTGGAATTCGATTGACGTCGCAAGAGGAATGCATGGTCAGTGGCCGGAGAATTCGACCAGTGTATGCACGACGACGCCGAGCTCTTCCAGCTTCTTGCGGCCGCCAAGGTCCGGCAGATCGATAACGAAGCAGGCGCCGACCACCTCGGCGCCGATCTGGCGCAACAGCTTGGTAGCGCCCACCGCAGTGCCGCCGGTGGCGATCAGGTCGTCGACCAGGATCACCTTCTCGCCAGGCTGCACCGCGTCGCGATGCATCTCCATCTCGTCGACGCCGTATTCCAGGCTGTAGGCGATGCGCACGGTATCATGCGGCAGCTTGCCCTTTTTGCGGATCGGTACGAAGCCGGAGGAAAGCTGGTGCGCTACCGCGCCGCCGAGGATGAAGCCGCGCGCCTCCATGCCGGCGATCTTGTCGATCTTCGTGCCGGCATAGGGCTGCACGAGTTCGTCGACCGCCCGGCGGAAAGCGCGGGGATTGCCCAGCAGCGTGGTGATGTCGCGAAAAATGATGCCCGGCTTGGGATAGTCGGGAATGGAGCGGATGCTGGCGGCGAGCTCCGAAGTCATATTCTTGTCCATGGAAAGTCCATATCTGCGAGCGCTTTAAATCGGCCGCACCCTATCAATTGCCAGGGGCGGAACCAACAAAAAAGGCGGCCGAGGCCGCCTTTTGAATTTTGATCGGGAGCGCTCAATGCTCCTTGTTGGCGTAGACCGAGCGCTTCGTCAGGTAGATCAGCAGCGTGAAGATCGCCAGGAAGACCATCACCATGAAACCGGTGCGCTTGCGCTCCTCGAGATGCGGCTCGGCGGCCCACATCAGGAAGGAGGAAACGTCCTTGGAATACTGGTCGACGGTCTGCGGCGCGCCGTCGTCATAGGTCACCTGGCCGTCGGAGAGCGGCTTCGGCATGGCGAGGACGGCGGCAGCGTGGAAATACGGGTTGTAATGTCCACCCTGCGGCACCTGGAAACCGGCCGGCGGCTCTTCATAGCCGGTCAGCAGCGCATGAATATAGTCGGGGCCGCTTTCCTGATACTGCGTGAAGATGTCGACGACGAACCGCGGAAAGCCGCGCTCGACTTCACGGGCTTTGGCGATCAGCGAAAAGTCAGGCGGAGCCGCGCCGTTGTTGGAAGCGGCAGCCGCCTCCGCATTGGCGAAAGGTGCCGGGAAGTGGTCCGAAGGAACTGCCTTGCGGGTAAACATCTCGCCGGCGGCATTCGGGCCGTCCTGGACCTCGTAGTTCGCGGCGAAAGCCTTCACCTGCGCCTCGGAATAACCGAGTTCGTCGAGCATGCGGAAAGGCACGAGGTTCATCGAATGGCAGGCGGAACAGACTTCGGTGTAGACCTTGAGGCCGCGCTGAAGCTGGGCCTTGTCGTAGTGGCCGAACGGACCGGCAAAACTCCACTCTTCCTCCTTGGGCTCCTTCAGCGGATAGTGCGGCGTCGCACTTTCCTCGTGATGGGCGGGCGCTGCGCCGTTGGCGGGCGTGGCTTCCTCGGCGAAGGCGGCGCTGCCGAGAAGAGCAGCGACTGCGAGCGGAAGAATGCTTGCAACAAGCGTTTTCATATTTCTGTTTCCTTCCGTCGCGCGCTTAGGCATTGGCCGCCGCACTGGCTGCGGCTGTCTTGTTGCGCTTTTCGAGCACCGCCTCGGTGATCGAGTTCGGGATGCGCCGCGGTGTCTCGACTAGGCCGAGAACTGGCATCGCCACCAGGAAGAAAGCGAAATAGAGGAGCGTGCAGATCTGCGAAATCGTGGTGAACAGGCCTTCGGCCGGCTGCGAGCCGAGCCAGCCGAGGATGATCGCATTGACCACGAACAGCCAGAAGGCCAGCTTGTACCAAGGACGGTAGACGGCCGAGCGGACCTTGGAGGTATCGAGCCAGGGCAGGAAGAACAGCACGATGATCGCGCCGAACATCACGAGGACGCCGCCAAGCTTGGAGTCGATCGGGCCAACGTTGAAGGTGATCGAACGCAGCATCGCGTAGAACGGCAGGAAGTACCATTCCGGAACAATGTGGGCCGGCGTCTTCAGCGGGTCTGCCGGAATGTAGTTGTCGGCATGGCCGAGGAAGTTCGGCAGGTAGAATACGAAGTAGGCGTAGACCAGCAGGAAGACGGAGACGCCGAGCGCATCCTTCATCGTTGCATAAGGCGTGAAGCGCACCGTGTCCGTCTTGGTCTTGACCTCGATGCCGGTCGGGTTCGTCTGGCCGGTGACATGCAGCGCCCAGATGTGCAGCACGACGACGCCGGCGATCATGAAGGGCAGCAGGTAGTGCAGCGAGAAGAAGCGGTTCAGCGTCGGCTGATCGACGGCGAAGCCGCCGAGCAGGAACTGCTGGATCCATTCGCCGACCAGCGGGAAGGCCGAGAAGAAGCCGGTGATGACGGTCGCGCCCCAGAAGGACATCTGGCCCCAGGGCAGAACATAGCCCATGAAACCGGTCGCCATCATCAGGAGGTAGATGACGACGCCGAGGATCCAGAGGATTTCGCGCGGCGCCTTGTACGAACCGTAATAGAGGCCGCGGGCAATGTGGAGGTATACGGCGACGAAGAAGAACGAGGCGCCGTTGGCATGCATATAGCGCAGCAGCCAGCCGTGGTTGACGTCGCGCATGATCTTTTCAACGGAGTTGAAGGCCAGCGATGTGTCGGCGGCATAATGCATGGCGAGCGTAACGCCCGTCAGGATCTGTACGATCAGCATGACGGCGAGCATCGCGCCGAACGTGTAGGCATAGTTCAGGTTCCTGGGAACCGGATATGCAATGAAGCTGTCATAGACCATGCGCGGCAAAGGCAGGCGCGCATCGACCCATTTCTCAAGGCCGGTTGACGGCTCGTAGCTGGAATGGCCACTCATTAATCAGTCTCCCCTCAACCGATCTTGATCTTGGTATCGGATATAAATGAAAAGGTCGGGATCGCCAGGTTCTGCGGCGCAGGACCCTTACGGATGCGGCCGGCCGTATCGTAGACCGAGCCATGGCAGGGACAGAACCAACCATTATATTCGCCGGCCTGGCCGAGCGGCACGCAGCCGAGATGGGTGCAGGTGCCGATCATGACGATCCAGTTTTCCTTGTCCTTGCCGCCTGAACGGTCGACACCGGTTGCCTGAGCCTCGGGCGGCAGGTTGGCATTGCGGGCGACCGGATCCTTGAGATCGGCCAGCGGAACATCGGCGGCGGCCTTCACTTCTTCGGGCGTGCGGTTGCGAATGAAGATCGGCTTGCCGCGCCACTTCACCGTCAGCGACATGCCGGGCTCGAGGCTCGCGACATCGACTTCGATGGAGGCCAGTGCCAGCGTCGACGCATCCGGTCGCATCTGGTCGACGAACGGCCAGGCAACCGCGACGGCGCCGACAGCGCCCGCCATACCAGTGGTGAGATAAAGGAAATCACGGCGAGTAGGCTCTGTCGAAGCCTCGCTTGTCGTTACGTGTTCGCTCACGGCCTAACCATCCTCTGCGCAATTATTGCGGAATTCCGCCCTGCCCCCTCTGCCGGCGAATCGATCTGGACACAATTCGGCCATAGATTCCCCGGCAATCCGGCGCGTTCTAAGCTTGATCGCAAATTATGTCCAGCCTTGGCAAGGGGATGAGGGCACAATGTCGCGGGAATTTCCGATGAATTTTTTAGGGCAAACACGAGCTTGCTCTTATGTTGCATTGCAACAAAAATGCCGCCGTGATAGGCGCAGTCGCAGCCATGCCAGCGAGCCGGACCGGAACGGATGAGAGACACGATTTTTTGCGTATTCAGCGTTCTCACGACCCTCGTCCTCGCCATTGTCTCGCTGCGGTATGTCACCGATTTCTATCTGCTTTCCTTCTTTTACAGCTTCCAGGTCCATCTGGCGGCGGCCGCGGCAGCCGCCTCCGTCGCCGCCCTTCTCGTCAAGCGCCACTGGTACGCGGTGGTGACGCTCTGCGTATCCGTGGTTCTTGCCGCCCACGGCGTCGTGATGATGCGCGAATTCGTCGAGCCGGCGGTCGAAGAGAGCCGCCCTGCCCTTTTCAAGCTGATGTCCTTCAATATCGAGAATGACAATTTCGCCAACGGCGCCGATATAGCCGACATGGTGATCGCCTCGGGCGCCGACGTCGTCAGTATCCTGGAGGCCGAGCCGCTGCTGTCGCAACTGCCGCGGCTCTTGAAGACCTACCCCTACTACATCGGCTGCGGCGCCGGCATGCAGGAATGCGATACGCTGGTGCTGTCGAAGCGCCCTCTCATCGAACCCCGCATCCGCAATCTCGGGCTGCTCTGGCGCAACCGCCTGACGATCTCGGCGATCGATTTCGACGGGCAGAAGGTCAATTTCCTCGCCGCGCACCTGACCAAGCCCTATTACGACGAATTCCACGGCCTGGAAATCGAGGATCTCGCCGAGATTATTCCGTCCCTGCCTGGGCCGCTCGTCCTTGCCGGTGATTTCAACACGTCGATTTTGGCGCCCGACGTGCAGTATCTCATGCGCAGCCAAGGCTTGGGCACGGTTTCGCTGGAGCCGGCGACATGGCCGATCGCGGCAGGCGCCTTCGGCATCCCGATCGATCACATCTTCAGCCGGGCGCCCCTGCGGCTGAAATCGGTACGCCGCATCGAGAACAGCTTCGGTTCAAATCATTTTGGCCTCATGGCGGAATTCGCCATCGACCCTTGAGCCCGCATCCTCGTCCGTCGCCAGGAAGCCGCCGGACTGGCGCGCCCAGAGCTCGGCATAGAGCCCGCCGCGGCGAAGCAGCTGCTCATGGCTGCCCTCCTCGATGATGTGGCCGAGATCGACGACGATCAGCCGGTCGAGTGCCGCGATCGTCGACAGCCGATGGGCGATCGCAAGCACCGTCTTGCCTTCCATGATCCGATGGAGATTGGACTGGATCGCTTCCTCTACCTCCGAATCGAGCGCCGACGTCGCTTCGTCGAGAACGAGGATCGGGGCGTCCTTCAGCATCACTCGGGCAATGGCAATGCGCTGCCGCTGGCCGCCCGACAGTTTGACACCGCGTTCGCCGACATGCGCATCGAAGCCTCTGCGCCCCTGCTGATCCTGCAGACGCTCGATGAAGTCGATGGCTTCGGCACGCCGGGCCGCCTCGACCAACCGCTCCTCGCCGGCATCTGGCCGTCCGAACAGGATATTGTCGCGCACCGAACGATGCAGCAGCGAGGTGTCCTGGCTGACAACGCCGATCTGCATTCTGAGCGATTCCTGCGTCACGGCTGCAATATCCTGGCCATCGATGAGAATGCGGCCGTCCTGAATGTCGTAGAGGCGCAGCAGCAGGTTCATCAGCGTCGATTTGCCCGCGCCCGAACGGCCGACGATCCCGACCTTTTCGCCGGGATGGATTGTCAGGGAGAAATTCTCTACGACCGGCAGGTGACCCTTGCCGTAGCGGAAGGAAACATTGTCGAAACGAATGCCGGGCTGCCGGATCACTAGGCTCTTCGCATCCGGCCGATCGACGAGCCCCAGCGGTTGAGAGATCAGCTCGGCGGCGTTCTGGATGGTGCCGAGATTGCGCATGATGCCGTTGAACTGCGTCATCAGCCGCCCGAGCAGAAAATTCAGCCTGAGCACCAGCGCCAGCGAGAAGGCCACGGCTCCGGAGCTCACCATGCCGCGCAGCCAGAGATCGACGCTCAGCCCCGCCATCGTCACGATCATCAGGCCGGAGAGAAGCGCCATCGAAGCCCTGACGCCGGTGATGAACCGCGTGAAGCGCAGCACCGTATCCTGAAAGATATCGAAGCCCTGCCGCATGTAGCGGTCGCTTTCCTCGTCGCGGGCAAACAGCTTCAGCGTCTGCATGTTGCTGTAGGAATCGACCATTCGGCCGTTCAGCATCGATCCGGCCTCCGCCGTTTCGCGGGAATGATGGCGGATCCTCGGAACGAAGTGGCGGGCAAGCAGGCCGAAGGCGCCAAGCCAGAACAGCACGACGGCGGCAAGGGAAAAGTCCAGCCGGGCGACGAGCACGAGCGTCGTCACCGCATAAATGCCGACGAACCAGACGCTTTCCATCAGCGAGGTGACGAGATCCCCGGTGGCCTGCCCGGCCGACCAGACCTTGGTAACGATGCGTCCGGAGAAATCGCTCTGGAAGAACGATAAAGACTGCCGGGAGACATGGAGATAGGATTGCCAACGTGCTAGATTATAGAAACCCGGCGTGATCACCTGCTGATCGACGAGCGCGATCAGGAAGGCGACGACGAAACGCACGAGCCCGATGAGCGCGAGCATGCCGAACAGCTCGCCGCCATGGGCTGCCAGAAGACCGCTCCAACCGGCGCCGGGCGTGATACTGCCTAGGATATCGACCAGTCGACCGACGAACCAGAAAAGCGCCGCCTCGATTGCCGCCGATGTCCCGCCGAGAATAAGCATGGCGATGAACGGCATCCTCGCCTGGCCGATATAGAACCAGACAAACCCGAGCGTCGAGCCCGGCGGCTGAAGATTGGCGCGCGGACGGAACGGATCGATCCAGGTTTCGAACAGGCGAAGGATGGGGCGCAGGAACATGGAAGCGATATAGGCGGATTGGAAGGAGCGGCAAAGGGAATGAAAAGCGGACTCAACCTTATATTTTGGTAATGATCGATAACATCGGCGGCATCGCCATTGATTCCGCCCGAACCCGTGACAATCTGACGATACGATCGCGCTTCACCGGAGAGAAGGTCCATGGAAACGAAAATGCTCGTTGCGCATATTCCGCTTCCGCTCGCGGAAAGGCTCGATGCCCTGGCTCTCGACCTGGAATTGCCGCGCGACGAAGTCGTCACCGAGGCCGTTACCGCCTGGCTCGACCAGGAGGAGCACCGCCGCATCGCCGCGCTGCGCACGCTGGCCGCTGCCAACACCATCATCCTCGTCGAACATGACCGCGTCATCGACTGGGCTGACAGTCTGTGAATAAATAGGCGCGGCCTGCCAGCAGTCCTCAGCACCGCTGGCAGGCACAATGTAAAGCCAGGATAGGAATTAAAGGCCCTCCCCGCCTCCCGCCGGGAGGGCCTTTTATCATTCCGCCGCCTCTTCCGCTTCCTCGGCGTGATCGGAGAGGAAACCGCCGGACTGGCGGTTCCAGAGGTCGGCGTAGATGCCGCCGCTCTCGATCAGTTCGCCGTGCGAGCCGGCCTCGATGATCCGGCCCTTGTCGAGCACGATCAGCCGGTCCATCTCCGTCAGCGTCGACAGCCGGTGGGCGATCGCGATCACCGTCTTGCCCTCCATCAGGGCGAAGAGGTTTTCCTGGATCGCCGCCTCGACTTCCGAATCGAGCGCCGAGGTCGCCTCGTCGAGCACCAGGATCGGCGCGTCCTTCAGGAAGACGCGGGCGATCGCGATGCGCTGCCGCTGGCCGCCGGACAGTTTGACGCCGCGTTCGCCGACCTGCGCGTCGAGCCCCTGGCGGCCCTGCATGTCGACGAGCCCTTCGACGAACTCCCAGGCATTCGCACGCTTGGCAGCCTCGATGATCTCGGCATCCGAGGCGTCGGGACGGCCATAGGCGATGTTGTCGCGGATCGAGCGATGCAGCAGCGAGGTGTCCTGCGTCACCACGCCGATCAGCGAACGCAGGCTTTCCTGCGAGACGCCGGCGATGTCCTGCCCGTCGATGGTGATGCGGCCGCCCTCCAGATCGTAGAAGCGCAGCAGCAGGTTCATCAGCGTCGTCTTGCCGGCGCCGGAGCGCCCGACGAGACCGACCTTCTCGCCGGCCTTGATGTCGAGCGACAGGTTGTCGATCACACCCTTGCTCTTGCCGTAATGGAAGCGGATGCGGTCGTAGTGGATGGCGCCCTTCTTCGCCGTCATCGGAGGGGCGTCCGGCTTGTCGACGATGTCGTGCTGTTTGCTCATCATCTCCATGCCGTCATAGACCGTGCCGATATTCTCGAACAGCGCCGAGACTTCCCACATGATCCATTGCGACATGCCGTTGACGCGCATGGCGAGACCGATGGCGATGGCGATCGCGCCGACCGAGATCGCCCCGTTCAGCCAGAACCAGATCGACATGCCCGAGACGATGAAGAGCGCGATGCAGTTGTTCAGGTAGACGCTGATGTGGAAGAGCGTCACCTTGCGCATCTGCTTGTGCACGGTCTGCAGGAACTCGTCCATGCCTTCCCTGGCATAAACCTCCTCGCGGCCGGCATGCGAAAACAGCTTGACGGTGGCGATATTCGTATAGCTGTCGACCACGCGCCCCGTCATCATCGAGCGCGCATCCGCCTGGGCCGCCGCGATCTTGCGAAGCCGCGGCACGAAATAGCTGACGATGCCGATATAGACGGCGAGCCAGACGAGGATCGGTATCATCAGCCGCCAATCGGCAGCCGCGATGACGATGATCATCGTCAGGAAGTAGGTCACGACGTAGACGAAGACATCGAGGATCTTCATCACCGTCTCGCGCACCGCCAGCGAGGTCTGCATCACCTTGGTCGCTACACGCCCGGCAAACTCGTTGGCGAAGAACGTCATGCTGTGGCGCAGCAGGAAGCGATGCATCTGCCAGCGCGCGCTCATCGGATAATTGCCGAGCAGCATCTGGTGCATGATGAGGGAATCGAGGCCGGCCGTCAGCGGCAGGCCGATCAGCACCAGCGCCGCCATCCAGAACAGCTTGTGGCCTTCCGTCTCAAGGAAGGTGGCACGATCGGCATTGGTCAGCCAGTCGACGATATCGCCGAGGAACTGGAAGAGCGCCACTTCGCCGACGGCGATCAGCGCCGTCAGCACGGCCATCAGGCCGAGCCAGGGCGCGGCCGGTTTGCTGTAGTGCCAGCAAAAGGCAAACAGACCCTTCGGCGGAGCGACGGGCTCCTCGCTCGGAAAGGGATTGAGTCGCTGTTCGAACCAGCCAAACATGAAATTGCTCCGAAACGTCAGCGTTTCGGCTCCCGGCTTCGCGCCATCCCGGCGCTATGCATGCACATATGGGAACCGAACGTTCAAGGGGCGAGGCTGAAGCAGCCGCACAATGGATCAAAAGGAAGTCAGGGAAGAAATGCGCCCTAGCGGCGGCGTGTCGCCCTAATCGGCATCACGGCGGGAAAGCGCATATCGAGCAAAATATTCATGACGGCCCTCCCTGCTGGCGATTGAAGATGTGCATGGATAACGCGAAAATCGCGAAATTTCCAGCCCTATAATGGCGTAATTTGAACGTTTCCGAGCCAAAACGCGCCCTGTTGCAGCGACATGGCCGTTGCTTTAGGTCTCAACCATCCCAACGAAATAAGCGGCGTGTGATGACGGACCTCAGATTGGCACTCTATCAGCCGGATATAGCAGGCAATACCGGTACGATCCTGCGTCTTGCCGCCTGCCTGGGCTTCGCCGTCGATCTGATCGAACCGGCCGGCTTCGACGTTTCAGATCGCAACCTGAAACGCTCAGGCATGGATTATATCGCCGCGGCTGCACTGACCCGCCACGTCAATTGGGACCGCTTCGAGGCGTGGCGCGCCACGACCGGCCGCCGCCTGATCCTCGCCTCGACCAAGGCGGCAGACCGTTACACCGATTTTGCCTTCCGCCCCGACGACATCCTGCTTTTCGGCCGCGAAAGCGCCGGCGTGCCGGATCAGGTGCATGAGAAGGCGGATGCCCGCATCCTGATCCCGATGGTCGAGGGCCAGCGTTCGATCAACGTCGCCGTCTCGGCCGCGATGATCGTCGGCGAAGCGATGCGCCAGACAGCCTGGGCTTGACCGTCTGAGGTTGGCCTGCACCGGCGTCGGCGAAATGGCCGATCAGCTCCGAACCCTGTCGGAAAATGACATTGTCAATCTGACAAATCAGTCTATATTTATTAGCCGAGCAAACAAAAATACTGCGACAGCCTCCACAATTTCAACAGTTTGGAAGGCTATATCAAGACCGGCGCCTCTGCACACAGATGAAAGAAGAATAAAAACAAGAAAATGGATTCCACAATCATCATGATCAACCTGTTCGGCGCCGTGGCCTTGCTGCTGTTCGGCCTCGCGCAGGTGAAGGACGGCGTGTCCAGGGCCTTCGGCGCACGGCTGAGAACAGGGCTGGCCACCGGCACGCGCGGCGGTTTCCGTTCCTTTCTGTCGGGATTGGTGGCGACCATCGCGCTGCAGAGTTCGACGGCAACCGCCCTGATGACCGCATCCTTCGTCGAACGTGACCTGATCAAGCCGCGCATGGCGCAGATCGTCCTGCTCGGCGCCAATGTCGGCACCGCGATCACCGCCTGGATCGTCGCCACCGGCATCGAATGGCTCTCTCCCTTGCTGATCCTGGCCGGCATCGTGCTTTACCGTGGCCGCTCCAGCGCCCGCCAGGGCGGCGGCGCGGCGCTGATCGGCATCGGTCTGATGCTGCTGTCGCTGCATCTGCTCAGCCTCGCGACGGAACCGATGCGCGCCTCGCCGGCGCTCGCCGCCTTTATCGGCCTGCTGGACGGCGCGCTGCCCGTGGCGCTGCTCTTTTCGGCAGCCCTTGCCTTCCTCTCCTCGTCGAGCCTGGCAGTCGTGGTGCTTATCCTGTCGCTCGCCTCGGCGGGCCTGGTCTCGGCTGAACTCGTCATCGTGCTCGTGCTCGGCGCCAATCTCGGCGGCGCCATCCCGCCTGTCATCGCGACGTTGTCCGGCCCGGTTTCGGCGCGGCGCGTCACGCTCGGCAATCTCGCAGTGCGCGCGCTCGGCTGCTTCATTGCCCTGCCGCTGGCGGGCTATGGCGCCGAACTCATCCAGATGCTGCCCTTCGGCCCGGCCAAGCTGCCGGTCGACGCGCATCTCGCCTTCAATCTTCTGCTGGCAGCGCTTGCCTGGCCATTCTCCCGATCGCTAGCCACCCTGATGGCCCGGCTGGTGCCGGATCAGGCCGAGCCTGACAACGCGCCGAAATATCTCGACGCGCAGGAGCTTTCGACACCCGTCATCGCGCTCACCAGCGCCACCCGCGAAGTGCTCGGCGTCGGCGACCTCATCGAGCGCATGCTGGTCCGGGTCTCGGAAGCCTTCGAGCAGAATGATGCCGGCAAACTTGCCGAAATCCCGGCTCTCGAAGAGCGCGTCGACCGGTTGCAGCAGGCGGTGAAGGTCTATCTCTCGAAGCTCGGCCGTGAGGGTCTCAGCGACGAAAATGCCCGCCGCTCGATCGTCGTCATCGATTACGCGATCAATCTCGAACATATGGGCGACATCATCGAGAAAGGCTTGCGGGAAGAGGTGGCGAAGAAGATCTCGCTCGGCCTGAGATTTTCCGACGACGGCCATCAGGAACTGCGCAAGCTGTTCGATCTGACGATCGACAATCTGCGTGTCGCCCAGACGATCTTCGTCACCCGCGATTTCAATCTCGCGCGGCAGATGATGGAGGTAAAGGTCGAGGTGCGCCGGATGGAGAAGCAGTCGGCCGAGCGCCATCTGGAACGCCTGCGCGACGGCCGCGCCGACAGCCTGCAGACGAGTTCGCTGCATCTCGACATGCTGCGCGACCTGAAGCGCATCAACGCCCACATCGTCTCGGTGGCGCATCCGATCATGGATGAGAGCGGCCTGCTGATCGAAAGCCGCGTGCGACCCGCGGCGGAGTGACCGTCAATCGGCCGAAGGCAGGCGCCGCATCGTGAATTCGATCTGATCGCCGTCGAGCTGGCGCCAGCTTTCCACCTCTGTCCAGTAGGCCGCCTTCGGATATTCGTCGAACCATTCGCGCGCTTTGGCGCGTGCGTCGAGGAGGCCGAGGCAATATGTCTCACGCACGAAATGGTCTTTCCGGCGGGAGGACGTTTCCGCCCGATGTCTTGCTATCCTGCGCTTCAGGCCGTCGAAGGACGGAGGTCCTGGAACTTTTTTCATCAAACCTACCTCTTCGGAAAAGGTAGTATCGAAATACTTGATTTGCGAGTCGAATATTGGAAACGCCGGGCAGCCATGCCCTTGGCTTGGCGAGATGCAGCGCCACCTGCTAGACGTGGCCGGCAACGAGGAATGAGCGAGTCGCACCCCTTAACGGATGCCGCCCGCTGGAGGCGTGACATGGAAAGACCGGAACTGCCGATCGGCTTGCCTGAGGATATCGAAGAGAAGAAGGCCACCGCCCGCGCCTGGTTCGAAGGGCTGCGCGATACGATCTGCGCCTCCTTCGAAGCCCTCGAAGACGCGTTGGAAGGCCCGCTGTCCGATCAGGAGCCCGGCCGCTTCACCGCCAAGGACTGGTCGCGCGAAAACGGCGCCGGCGGTGGTGGCCGCATGTCGATGATGGAAGGCCGGGTCTTCGAGAAGGTCGGCGTCCACACCTCCACCGTTTATGGCGAATTCTCCCCGGACTTTCGCGCCCAGATACCCGGCGCCAAGGACGATCCGCGTTTCTGGGCCTCCGGCATTTCGCTGATCGCCCATCCCGTGAACCCCAACGTCCCCGCCGTGCATATGAACACCCGCATGGTGGTTACCACCAGCCGCTGGTTCGGCGGTGGCGCCGACCTGACGCCGGTGCTGTCGCGCCGCCGCACCCAGGAGGACGAGGACAGCCAGCTGTTCCACAAGGCGATGGAGATCGCCTGCCGCAATCATGCCGTCGCCGATTACGATGCCTACAAAGCCTGGTGCGACGAATATTTCTTCCTGAAGCACCGCGACGAGGCCCGCGGCATCGGCGGCATCTTCTATGACTGGCTGCATTCGAGCGAGGAGGCCGGCGGTTGGGACGCCGATTTCGCCTTCACCCGCGATGTCGGCCGGGCCTTTGCCATGATCTATCCGAAGATTGTCCGCTCCAACTTCAATAAGCTGTGGACAGAGGCCGACCGTGACGAACAATTGATCCGCCGGGGCCGCTACGTCGAATTCAATCTGCTGTATGATCGTGGCACGATCTTCGGCCTGAAGACCGGCGGCAATGTTGAATCCATTCTTTCGTCCTTGCCTCCCGTCGTCCGCTGGCCATGAGACTGTGATAACTCGTCGATAAATTCGAGTTGATAGACCTTCACGAAAATTAAGCGCGTCCTAACTTTATATGTATGTGCGTAACAATCGGAGGAGGATTGTCATGACGATACAAAGTGGTTCGCCTGCGTCCACGGATGTCCAGGAAACATCCCGTACGATCGACACATCCGAGTTTCTGACGCGCATCGCCGAGAAACTGCGGGCCAAGAGCGGCTCGGATCTGCCGCTGTCCTGCTTCATCGAGCAGGTTAAGCTGCAGCTGGCCGGCGGAAAGTCGCCGGAACAACTGCAGAACGAAGCAGCGGCCGCCAACAGCAACATGCCCGGCCAACTTTCGGATACCTACAAAGCCTGGGCGATGCCCGACTGACACGGCCTTTACTGGCCGGCATCTCGATGCCGGCCGGAACCTTCCCTTCCCCCCGCACATTCATAAATCGCGTCAAATCGCGATCGTCCTTGTGTTTCGAACAGAGGAGAAGACCATGCGACTTTTCGAATGCGGCACTCTCGTTCCGGGCTGCGCCTGGCATACACGGGCGGATAGCGACGCCGAGGTGGTCCGCCGCGCCGTCGAGCACCTCAAAAACGCTCACGGCGAAACCACGATCCGCGAGAACATGGTGGATAATATCAAGGCTCGCATCCGCGACGAGGTCAACGCAGCCTGATTATTGCACCCGTTCCTGCAGCCGGGCGAGCAGTGCCGCCCGGTCGGAAATGAAGTTTTCCTCCACCCACTGGTTTTCCAGGCCGGCAAGCAACTCGCCGACGCGCGGGCCGGAGGCTATCCCCGCAGACATCACATCGCCGCCGTTTAGCGGAAATTGCGGCTTCTTCCAGTTCGCGGCCTGATCCAGAAGCTTTGTAAGCCGCGCCGACCGCGCCATTTCGTCGAAATCCGCTTCAGCCTTGCCACGCGCCACGCCGAGCGCCAGCTTCAGCCGCGTCGTGATGCCCTCGGCCCCATTGCGGTAAAGCAGCCGTTCGAAGGCGGCTGACGACATGTCGTCATTGACAGGTGCCGCCATCGCCCAGGCCTTGAGAGTGGCCGCTTCTGCATTCGCAAGCTTCAGCCGGGCTGCCAGCGCCTCCAGCCGCGCCGCATCGGGCGGCACGATCGCCGCCAGCCGCAGCAGCGGATCGGGCCTCCAGCCGAGCGCCTTTTCGGTTGAAATCAGCGAAGGGATCGCATCGATCCCCCATTTTTCCGATTCCGGCAGGATTTCCGTCAGCACCGCAACCTGCCGCATCCAGAGCAACGCCCGGCCGGGATCGCCAGCGCTCAAGAGCTTCCGCAGTTCCGACCAGACACGTTCCGCCGACAGCGCCTTCAGCTTCGAGCGCGCCGCCGAACAGGCCTTCAGCCCCTCGGCATCCGGGCGCCCGGAGCCGTAATAGGCAAAGAAGCGGAAGAAGCGCAGGATGCGCAGATGATCTTCGGCGATGCGCTTTGCCGCGTCACCGATGAAGCGGATGTTGCGCTTCTCGATATCGGCAAGCCCGCCGACCAGATCCACCACCTCGCCCTTGGCATCGGCATAAAGCGCGTTGATCGTCAGATCCCGCCGTTCGGCATCGGCCTTCCAATCGGTGCTGAAGGCGACCTTGGCGTGGCGCCCGTCGGTCTCGACGTCGGTGCGAAGCGTCGTCACCTCGAAGGGCTTGCCGTCGATGACGAGCGTCACCGTGCCGTGCTGCAGGCCTGTCGGTACCGTCTTGATGCCGGCGGCGGCCGCCCGTTCCATGACGATCTCCGGCGTCAGCGTCGCGGCGATGTCGATATCGCTGACCGGCAGACCCATCAGGCTGTTGCGCACCGCGCCGCCGACCACCCGCCCTTCCCCGCCATCGGTATTGAGAAGCGCAAGAATCCGGCCGAGTGCCGGGTCGCGGAACCATGCTTGGTCGGCAAGACCGGTCATGCATAAAGCCTTTCGTAAAGCGTGCGGACGATGCCGGCGGTGATGCCCCAGATCATTCTGGTTTCATAGGGCACACGGTAGAAATGCCGGTCGATGCCGTCGATGACACGCCTGTCGCGGGCATGGTTGGCAGGGTTCATCAGGAAGGACAGCGGCACCTCGAACACGTCAGCCACCTCGGCTGGGTTCGGGGTGAGCGCAAAGCCCGGCGAAACGACGCCGAGTACCGGCGTGATCCGGAAGCCGGTCGAGGCAAGATAATTCGGCAGCCGCCCAACGGTCTCGACGAAGGAACCGGCAAGGCCGATCTCTTCTTCCGTCTCGCGGATCGCCGCCATCTCAGGTGAGATATCGGATGGATCGATCGAGCCGCCGGGAAAGGCGATCTGCCCGGAATGCTTGCGCAGCGTCGCCGTGCGCTTGGTGAAGATCACATGCGCCTCCTCGCCGCCGTCGACGACGGGCACGAGCACGGCGGCGTCGCGCAACTTGAAGGTCTCGACCTCGGCGACGATATCGGGATTGAGGATGTGGTCGCCGTGATCGCGCCAGGCATGGTCGACCGGCCCGCCATTCTGGTTGAGCGCGCGGCGGCGGAATTCGGCGGCTGAGAACAGCGGATAACGGTGGGCGATCGCATCATTCATCGGCAAAGAGCATCCAGTTCGTCGGCCGGCATCACCGGGAAGACCTCGCCGGCGGAGCGGATCGCAAACATCCCCCGCCCCTCCACGTCGAGGATCTCGCCGAGCGCGACCAGTTCATACATCACTGCACGCGACACCAGCGCCTCCAGCCGCCCGCGCACATGCAGATAGGGTTTCAGTTCGGCATTGCCGTCCGCAATCGCAAAGCGCAGCCGATGCTCTCGTCCCGCCTCCACGACATCGCCGACATTGGTCCGAAATGTCAGCGTCTGTTTACCCTGCCCCGCCGCCACACTCATCTCCACGGCAATGAACGGCGCGTCGGCGACCCTGATGCCGACCTTTTCCACAGGAGTTACAAGATAGGTTTTCTCGTCGTCGTCCTTGCGCAAAACCGTCGAAAACAGCCGCACCAGCGCCGGCCGGCCGATCGGCGTGCCCATATAGAACCAGGTGCCGTCGGCCTTGATCTCCATATCGATATCGCCGCAGAAAGGCGGATTCCACCGCTCGACCGGCGGTAAACCGCGTTTTTTTCCGCCGCTTTCGTCGGACGCGCGCGAAATCATGGCGGCAAGTCCCGCCGCATCCGCCTGTCCGCTGATTTCCTCGGCTGCCATTCTTCCGTCCCGGTTTGTCCTTAACGAAGTGAAGTCACGAGATAGTCATTCGCAACGAACTTGTCAGCCCGTCGCATCTCCATAACTCTATCGAGTATGAGGCAGATGTATAAGTCCGCCGATTCGCTGCCGAATGATTTCAGCCGTTGGAGATGCCCGTGGGTATGATGAAGACCGAAGCCAGCCTCGATGAAAAGGCGATCGTCGCCGCTGCCGAAAAGGCGCTCTCCGATATCGCCGCCATCCGCGGAGAAGTCTCGAAGGTGATCTTCGGTCAGGAAAGCGTCGTCGAGAACACCATTCTCGCCGTGCTGTCAGGTGGTCATGCTCTGCTCGTCGGCGTCCCCGGCCTTGCCAAGACCAGACTGGTGACGACGCTCGGCGAAGTGCTCGGCCTCGCCGCCAACCGCATCCAGTTCACGCCGGACCTGATGCCCTCGGATATTCTCGGCTCCGAGGTGATGGACCAGGACGACAGTGGACGCCGCTCTTTCCGTTTCGTCAAGGGCCCTGTCTTCGCTCAGCTGCTGATGGCCGA
Source organism: Rhizobium sp. N324 (assembly GCF_001664485.1). Taxonomy (NCBI): domain Bacteria; kingdom Pseudomonadati; phylum Pseudomonadota; class Alphaproteobacteria; order Hyphomicrobiales; family Rhizobiaceae; genus Rhizobium; species Rhizobium sp. N324. Next base: position 3,334,356 of record NZ_CP013630.1, read on the forward strand.
CGAGATCAACCGTGCCTCGCCACGGACCCAGTCGGCGCTTCTGCAGGCCATGCAGGAATATCACATCACCATCGCCGGCCAGCGCTATGACCTGCCGGCGCCCTTCCATGTGCTCGCCACCCAGAACCCGCTCGAGCAGGAAGGCACCTATCCCCTGCCCGAAGCTCAGCTCGACCGCTTCCTGCTGCAGGTCGACGTCAACTATCCCGAGCTCGCTGCCGAACGCCAGATTCTGCTCGAAACGACCGGCTTGGGGGAAACCCGGCCGGCAGCCGTCATCGACGCACAGCGGCTGATCGAAATCCAGACCCTGGTGCGTCAGATGCCGGTGAGCGATACGGTAGTCGACGCCATCCTGGCGCTGGTGCGCTCCGCCCGCCCCGGGCAAGGCAATGCCTCGACCGACAAGAACGTCGCCTGGGGCCCCGGTCCCCGCGCCGGCCAGGCGATGATGCTCTGCGCGCGTGCGCGGGCGCTCTACGAAGGCCGTCTGGCGCCGTCGCTCGACGATATCTTCGCGCTTGCCGAACCCATTCTCCAGCACCGCATGGCGCTGACATTCGCCGCCCGCGCCGAAGGCATGTCGGTGCGCGACGTCATCGCCGGACTGGTCAAGCAGGCAAAGGGATAAGGAAGCCGGACGCGTGGCATCTATCGGACAGATCGTCAATCCGACGTCAGGCAGCGATGCCCTTTCCCGCGCCAGGCAGCGGGCCGCCCTGGTGCCCGACTGCCTGGTGGAAGCCAAGCGCATCGCCAACACGGTGATCGCCGGCTGGCATGGCCGCCGCAAACGCGGCATCGGCGAGAATTTCTGGCAGTTCCGTCCCTATGCCGAGGGCGAAAGCCTGTCGCGCATCGATTGGCGCCGCTCCGCCCGCGACGACCATACCTATGTGCGCGAGCGCGAATGGGAGGCGGCCCACACGATCTGGCTCTGGTGCGACATGTCGCCCTCGATGATGTACAAGTCGAGCTATGGCAGCGTCTCCAAGGAAAGCCGCGCGCTGGTCGTCATGCTGGCGCTGGCCGAAATCCTCGCCCGTTCCGGCGAGCGCATCGGCTGCCCGGGCATCATGGAGCCCGCCTCGAGCCGCAATGCCGCCGAGCGCCTTGCGGCCGCGCTCATGCACACGCCGCTGACCGGCGGCCTGCCGGAAACGGGAATGATCCGCGGCTGGAGCGACCTCGTCCTCATCGGCGATTTCCTCGATGACGCGCCGGCGATCATGGAACGCCTCGGCCCGCTCGCCCGCCGCGGCCTGCGCGGCCACGTGGTCGAAATATCGGATCCCGCCGAGGAAATATTCCCCTATAGCGGCCGCACCGAATTCACCGATCCGGAGAGCGGCGCCAGGCTTATCGCCGGCCGCGCCGAACACATCCGCGAGGCCTATCGCAACGCCTACCTCGCCCGCAGGGAAAGCCTCGGCCAATCGCTGCGTCACCTCGGCTGGACCTTTGCGACGCACCGCACCGATCATCTCGCCTCGGAGGCGCTGGTCGCGGTGCACATGTACCTGTCCGGCATGCCGGCCAAGGCAACGCATGGAGGGCAGCTGTGAACGCTCTCCCCTTCGCTTTCGCCTATCCTGCCATCCTCGGCGCCCTTGTCGCCTTGCCGGTCATCTGGTGGCTGCTCAGGCTGACGCCGCCACGCCCGAAGACCGAGGTCTTCCCGCCGCTGAAGATTCTCGCCTCCGTCTTGAAGCGCGAGGAGACCCCGGCTCAGAGCCCGTGGTGGCTGACGCTGCTACGCATGCTGCTCGCCGCCACCGTCATTCTTGCGATCGCCGATCCAGTCTTCAATCCGCGCACCAGTTCGCTCGCCTCAGGCGGCCCGCTCGTCCTCTTCGTCGACAACAGCTGGGCGGCAGCGCCCGACTGGGAGCGCCGCATCCAGACGGCCGACGCGTTGATAGACGACGCCGAATCCGCCGGCACGCCGGTGTCGATCGCCTTCACCGCCGATCCGACCAACGACGCCGTTCCAGGTACCGCCGCTGCCGCCCGCGACAAGCTGCGCGCCGCCGAGCCGCGGCCGCTGGTGCCGGACCGCGAGCGCGCCTTCCAGGCGCTGCGCGCCGCGCTGGACGGCACCAAGCCCGGCACCCTCGCCTTTCTGACCGACGGCGCCGCCGCCAAACCGGACGACGCGACGGTGCAAAGGCTGGCGGAACTCCAGCCCGCCGATCTCCGCCTGATCGAGGGTGATGCCGCCCGCACGGTCGCCATCACCGCGGCCAACAATGCGGCTGACGCCATGACCGTCAAGGTCACTCGGCTCAACAGTTCGCGTGCCGCATCCGTGGCGCTGAACGCCGTCGATACCCAGGGCCGCTCGATCGCCAACGGCAGGGTGGATTTCCGCCCCGGCCAGAGCGTTGCCACGAGTTCGATCACCGCGCCCTTCGAGATGCGCAACGATTTCGCTCGCGTCAGTGTCGATAACGGCGCAACGGCCGGCGCCGTCCATCTTCTCGACGACGCATTCAAGCGCCGCCGAGTCGTCCTGCTGTCGGGTGAAGGCGGGGATGAGTTTCAGCCGCTGCTCTCGCCGCTCTATTATATCCAGCGGGCGCTGCAGCCCTATGCGGATCTGATCCAGCCCAGCGATTCCGATCTTTCGGTCGCCATACCGAAACTTCTCGCCAGCAATCCCTCCATCATCATCATGGCCGATATCGGCCGTCTGCCTGAGGACACCTACGGACCGCTGACACGCTGGATATCGAATGGCGGCATGCTGTTGCGTTTCGCCGGCCCGCGCATGGCCGCAGCCCCTGCGGACGATCCGCTGATCCCGGTTATCCTGCGCCAGGGAGAACGGGCGCTGGGCGGCACATTGTCCTGGAGCGAGCCGCAGTCGCTGGCTGAATTTCCAAGTTTCGGGCCTTTCGCCGGCATAGCGCGTCCCGCTGATGTCGTCATCAAACGGCAGGTGCTGGCCGAACCGACGCCTGATCTGGCCGAACGCACCTGGGCGAGCCTGGCTGACGGCACGCCGCTCGTGACCATGAAGCAGCTCGCATCCGGGCAGATCGTCCTGTTCCACGTCACGGCGGAAGCGACCTGGTCCGACCTGCCGATCTCGGGCACTTTCGTCGACATGCTGCGTCACCTCCTGCAGATATCGCGTTCCGGCGGCGTGACATCGGAGGCGCGCGGCAATGCACGTGTCTCCGAAACCCTGCCGCCATTCCGCATGCTGACGGCCAAAGGCACGCTCGTCTCCGAGACGGGGTCGGCGCGGCCCCTCATTCCACAGGCCGGAGCCGAACCGACGGCGAATTTCGACAACCCACCCGGGCTCTACGGTTCGGAAGACGGTTTCACCTCCCTGAACGTACTGCCTGAGGACGCCGAACTGACGCCGCTTGCCACAGCGGGAACCAATGCCGTGCGCGAAGGCTTGATCGGCGGCGAAAGCTGGTCGGCAAAGCCCGCGCTTTTTCTCGCGGCCTTTCTCCTGCTGCTGGCCGATAGCCTGGTCGTCCTTTTCATGAACGGCGCGTTCTCGCGATTGCGCCCGGCTGCCCGCGATGCGGCGATAGTCGCCATTGCTCTCGGTGCCGGCTTTTTCATGCAACCCGGCACGCTTCACGCCAACGACTCCCAGCCCGGCGACGACCTCATCCTGCAGAGGCTCGACAACACGCACCTCGCCTATGTCGTCACCGGGGAAAGGGAAGTGGACGACATATCCGAGCGCGGCCTCGAGGGCCTCACCCAGTTCCTGACATTTCGCACCACGCTGGAGCCGTCGCCGCCCGTCGGCATCGACCTCACCAAGGACGAACTCGCCTTTTATCCGATCATCTACTGGCCGGTTTCGGCAACGGCGCCGATGCCGTCGACGGCGGCGATCAGCCGGATCGACGCCTATATGCGCAATGGCGGCACCGTGCTTTTCGATACGCGCGATCAGATCAGCGCATTGGACAATGGCGGCAATGTCAGCGCCAACGGCCAGAGGCTGCAGGAAATCCTCGCCAATCTCGACATTCCGCCGCTGGAGCCCGTGCCATCGGACCACGTGCTGACGAAATCCTTCTATCTCCTGTCGAGCTTTCCCGGCCGTTACACCGGCAGCCCGCTTTGGATCGAGGCTCGGCAGGGCGGCCGTGAAGCGACCGAAAAATCGGCTGCGACGGCCGACGGCGTTTCGCCGATCCTGATCACCGGCAATGATTTCGCCGGCGCCTGGGCAGTCGACGACAATGGCGTGCCGATGCTGCCGACCGTGCCGTCCGATGAAGCCCAGCGCGAATATGCCTATCGTGCCGGCGTCAACATCATGATGTACATGCTGACCGGCAACTACAAGACCGACCAGGTCCATGTTCCCGACCTTCTCGAACGGTTAGGACAGTGAGATGACCTTCGACTTTTCGCCTTTCCTACCTTGGCCGGTTCTGGCCGCACTGGCCGCCGTCAGCGTCCTCATCGCCGCCTTCGCGATCTGGCGCGGCATTCGCGGCGCCTGGATCAGAACGCTGGCGGCACTGGCCATGCTGGCCGCCCTTGCCAATCCCGTGCTGCTGCAGGAGGACCGGGATCAATTATCGACGATCGTCCCGGTTCTGGTCGACCGAAGCCAGAGCCAGCAGACGCCCGATCGCGTCAAGATGACCGACGATGCGCTGGCGGCCTTGAAGGGGCAACTCGCCCGCTTCCCCCAGATAGAGCCCCGCTTCGTCGATGTCGAAGGCGACCCCAATTCCGACGTACCGTCCACGCGTCTGTTCGAAGCGCTGTCGGCCAACATCGCCGACGTCCCGCCGGCCCGCATCGGCGGCGCCATCATGCTGACCGATGGTGAAGTCCATGATGTTCCGGCCGCCAATCAGGCACTCGGTTTCGATGCGCCCATCCATGGCCTCATCACCGGCAAGGCCAACGAATTCGATCGCCGCATCGAAGTCATCAAGGGGCCGCGTTTCGGCATCGTCAATGAGGAGCAGCAGGTCGTTCTGCGCGTCTTCGACGACGGCCCGAGCCCCGGCGGCACTGCCAATGTCACGGTGAAGCTGAACGGAGACGAGATCGCCACGCTGCAGGCGACGCCCGGTCAGGACACGCCCTTCTCCTTCAAGGTGCCGGCCGGCGGCAGCAATGTGCTCGAGTTCTCCGTCGCCGCACTTCCGGGCGAGGTCACCACCGCCAACAACCGCGCCGTTCACGTCATCGATGGCATCCGCCAGAATCTCCGCGTCCTGCTCGTGTCCGGCGAGCCGCATGCCGGCGAGCGCGCCTGGCGCAACCTGCTGAAATCCGACGCCTCGGTCGATCTTGTCCATTTCACCATTCTGCGGCCGCCGGAAAAGCAGGATGGCACACCGATCAACGAGCTGTCGCTGATCGCCTTCCCGACGCGCGAACTCTTCGTCGATAAGATCAAGGATTTCGACCTGATCATCTTCGACCGCTACCAGCACCGCGGTGTGCTGCCGCTGCTCTATTACGATTACATCGCCCAATATGTCGACAATGGCGGCGCGCTGCTGATCGCCGCCGGTCCCGAGCATGCCGGCCCCGATTCCATCGCATTGACCCCGCTCTCCTCGGTGCTGCCGGCAACACCCACCGGAGAGATGATCGAGAAGGCTTTCTACCCGCGCCTTTCCGAAGAAGGCCGCAAACATCCCGTCACCCGCGGCCTGGACGGCTCCGGCGAGGATCCGCCGCATTGGGGCCGCTGGTTCCGCAGCGTCGATGTCGACCGGCCGCAGGGCGAGACGATCATGCTCGGCGCCGACAACCACCCGCTGCTGGTGCTGAACCGCGCCGGCCAGGGCCGGGTCGCCATGCTGCTTTCCGATCAGGGCTGGCTCTGGGCGCGCGGCTTCGAAGGCGGCGGCCCGAACGTTTCGCTCTATCGCCGCATCGCCCATTGGCTGATGAAGGAACCGGCGCTCGAGGAAGAAGCGCTGACGGCGCGCGCCTCCGGCCGGACGCTTGAAGTCACGCGCCAGACGATCGGCGACAATCCCGGCAACGCCACCGCGCGTTATCCCTCGGGCAAGACCGAAACCCTGCCGCTCACCCAGACCGAACCCGGACTCTACAAGGCCGAGAAAAGGATGGACGAGATCGGTCTCTTCGAAATTCACAACGGCAAGCTGTCGACGCTCGTCCATATCGGCGCCGTCGACGCGCCGGAGTTCAAGGCGATGATCTCGACGACCGATGTGCTGACGCCGGTCGCCGACAGAAGCAAGGGTCTCGTCACCCGCGTTGCCAACGAAAGCGGCAGGATCACCGTGCCGCCGATCCTGCCGGTGCGCGGCCAGGTCCGCGTCGCCGACAACGATCGCATGATGATCCGCATGACCAGCGAGACCGTTTTGAAGGGCATCAACACGCTGCCGCTCTTTGCCGGTTTCGCCGGCGTCGGCATCCTGTTGCTTGCCTTCGGAACCATGTGGTGGCGCGAGGGGCGGTAATTTAATGGCGGAATTCGAGTTGACCGCCTCACCTTCGCCGGAGGAACTGGCGGCGATCACCGATGCGCTCTCGGCCTTCAACGCCGGTGATGTCGGCCCCGCCGACCGCCGGTCGCTCGCCGTCCTGATCCGCGACACCGACGGCAAGGTCACCGGCGGCCTGTCTGGTTTTACCGCCTGGGGCTGGCTCTTCACGCAAATGCTCTATATTCCCGACACGCTGCGCGGCACCGGTCTCGCCGGCAAGATCCTCGCAAAGGCGGAAGAAGAGGCGAGAGCCCGCGGCTGCCACGGCGCGTGGATCGACACCTTCAGCCCACAGGCTCTCAGCGCCTATCGGCGTCAGGGTTATGAGATCTTTGGGGAACTCGAGCATTTTCCGCAGGGCCGCACACGCAGCTTTCTCCGGAAAATTCTCTGATCATCCGTGCCAGGCGATGATGCCCTTCAGCCGTTCGTGCACGCCCTCGGCGATCGGAACGACGAGCACGCGGCCGGGATCGACCGGTCCGGGGAAGGAAAGCGCGTTGTAGGCGACTCTCTCGAATCCGAGCGGGCCGTAATAGGGCGGATCGCCGACGAGGATCACGGCTTCCGAACCCTGGCGTCTTGCCGCCTCCACGGCGATCCGCACCAGTTCCCGGCCGATGCCCTGGTTCTTGTGGGAGGGCCGGACGGCGAGCGGACCGAGAAGATGGCCTTTCACCGTGCCGGCCAGCACCGGGGTCATGCGCACGGAGGCGATCGTTTCGCCATTGTCGGTGCAGATGAAGGAGAGCGACAGATCGTGCGGTCCCTGCTCGCGGATGCGAGCCGCCGCCCGCGTGAAGCGGCCCGGACCGAAAGCTTCTTCGTTGATATGTTCGATGGCGGCGTCATGAGACGCGTCTTCGGTGAGGTAGACGAGATCGTGCTTGTACATGATGACAGAAACCGGATGGACAGATTGATGGGTCTCGAACACGCCTTGGGCGTTCGGGAGCATCAGCGTCGTCGCGGGTTTCTGGAAATGAACATCAGGCAGGGATCCTAAAATCGTGAAAAGGCCGATAGCAGGAAAAATTTCCGCCGTCCAACGCAAAATGCACACGACGGCACTCGAAACCATGCAGTGCCGGAACGGCGCGACACACTGTTCAACCTTTACCGCCTGCAAAGCCCCGCTATCTCAGCTAAGTTCGATCCCGACACGCAACCAAAGGAATGAAGATCATGGGAATGCTGGTGGACGGCGTCTGGCACGATGTCTGGTACGACACGAAGGAGAGCAAGGGCCAGTTCAAGCGTCAGCCCTCGCAGTTCCGCAACTGGGTGACATCGGACGGTCAGGCCGGCCCTTCCGGCAGCGGCGGCTTCAAGGCCGAGGCCGGGCGTTACCATCTCTATGTCTCGCTTGCCTGCCCATGGGCTCACCGCACGCTGATCTTCCGCAAGCTGAAGAAGCTGGAGGATCTGATCTCGGTCTCCGTTGTCGACCCGCTGATGCTCGACAACGGCTGGGAATTCAAGGTCGGTGATGGCGCCACCGGCGACCAGCTCTTCGGCGTCGCCACCCTCTGGCAGATTTACGCGAAGGCCGATCCGCATTATTCAGGTCGCGTCACCGTTCCCGTCCTTTGGGACAAGAAAACCGGCACGATCGTCAGCAACGAATCCGCCGAGATCATCCGCATGTTCAACAGCGCCTTCGACGAGCTGACCGGCGCGAAGGCCGATTTTTATCCCGACGATCTCCGCGCCGAAATCGATGCGCTGAACGCCACCGTCTACGACACCGTCAACAACGGCGTCTACAAGGCGGGCTTTGCCACCACCCAGGAAGCCTATGAGGAAAATGTCGGGAGGCTGTTCGAAACGCTCGACATGCTCGACGAACGCTTGGGCAAGGGCCGCTATCTCCTCGGCAACCGGCTGACCGAAGCCGATTGGCGCCTGTTTACGACGCTGGTGCGCTTCGACGCCGTCTATGTCGGCCATTTCAAGTGCAACATCCGCCGGATCGCCGACTACCGCAACCTGCCTGGATATTTGCGCGACCTCTACCAGACCGCGGGCGTTTCCGAAACGGTGAACCTGAAGCACATCAAGGAACACTACTATCGCAGCCACAAGACCATCAATCCGACAGGCATCGTTCCCGTCGGTCCGGCGCTCGATCTCGACAGTCCGCATGGACGTGCGAAGCTTGCCGCTGCCTAATGCATGTCGCCCGGAAGTATGCAGCGGTTCCGGGGCAACGACATGCATCAAAACAAAGGATTAAAGCGCGTCGCATGAATGAGATTTGACGCGACGCGCGTTGAAAACTGCGCAGCCTCACCAGCGGTGGTCGGGCTCCTGCTCGCCCCGAAGCTCCGCAAGGCGGCGATACGTCGCCTCGGTCGTGCCCTCGGGCAGGCTGTCGAGGGAGAAGAAGCCGCTGTCGGAGATTTCCCAATCGGGCGGGCGCGGCGCCGTCTGCTCGACACTCGCCCGGTAGAACACGACATGGTCCCGCCGTGTGATCGTGGTGTTGAAATAGACCTGAACCAGCTGTGGGTTACCGATGATCCTGAGGTTGCCCTCCTCGCGCAGTTCCTTGGCCAGTGCCTCTCCGACCGTCTCGTTGCGCTCCAACCCGCCGCCCGGCATATGCCAGCCACCGACATAACTGTGGCGCACCAGGAAAATCCGCCCCTCCGCATCGAAGCAGGCGGCCCTGACGCCCATCGTCATGCCGCGGGCGAAGGAAAAATAGACATGCAGAAGGCGCAGGGCCATCCTGATATGAAGAGGCCGCTTTTCTTTATCCACCATCGCTCCGTTTCAGCCCTTCATCGCGCCGGATGTGTTTGATTTGTCAATAAGCTGGTCTATGTCTCGTAACATGTTCAAGCTCGCGCATATTTCCGACGTCCACCTTGGGCCGTTGCCCCGTCTTTCCATCCAGGAGCTGTTTTCAAAACGCATAACGGGCTTTGTGAACTGGCATCGAAATCGACGCAAGCACCTTTTCGGCGGCACGCTGGATCTGTTGCTCGACGACATCCGCGCCCATCAGGCAGATCATCTCGCGGTCACCGGCGACCTCGTCAATCTGGCGAGCGGGATTGAGATCCGCGCCGCCGCCGCTTGGCTGCGCGCGCTCGGCGATCCCGCCGACACCTCGGTCGTTCCCGGCAATCACGATGCCTATGTGCCCGGCGCCTACGAAAAGTCGATGCGCGCCTGGTACGAATATGTCCGCGGCGATCTCGCCCCGCCGCAATGGCAGGAGGATCGCCATATTTTTCCTTATCTGCGCATCCGCGGCAAAGTCGCGATCGTCGGCTGCTCGACGGCAGTCGCCACCCCTCCCTTTGCCGCCTCCGGCTTTTTCGGCGCGCGCCAGGCGCGCGATACCGTCAACATGCTGCGAGCAGCCGGCGAAGCCGGCCTCTTCCGGGTCGTCATGATCCATCATCCGCCGATCCGCGGCGCCACGACCTTCTACAAGCGGATGATCGGCATTCGCCGCTTCGCCGCGGTGATTTCGACCGGCGGCGCCGAACTTGTGCTGCACGGGCACACGCATCTGAACACGCTGCACTGGCTGCGCGGCCAGGTGCAGCCGGTGCCGGTCGTCGGCATCGCCTCGGCCTCGCAGGGACCGGGCAGCATCAAGCCGCCCGCCGCCTACAACCTCTTCTCCATCGACGGCTCTCCCGGCGCCTGGGAACTCAGCGGCGAGCGCTTCAGCGTTAACCGATCCGGCGATGCGGTGATGGCGGAAAGTGTTGATATTTTCGCGCGTTAGCGCCGGCTCCGGACTCCTTTCTTCCAGCACTTGAAGCGACCTGAGAGAAGGTTGGGCCATCGTTGCAACAATTGCCATGGCGGCGGCTTACCCTCTTGGTATTTTTAGCGGTAAGCGTACAATCCGGCCAACAGCATCGCCTCAGAACGGAGCCCCGCCAATGACGTTTTCTTTCCGTCACCTGTCCAGACTTTCGCTCGCCGCCGGCTTTGCCTTCGGCATTGCCACGGCCGCTTTCGCGGTCGGCGACAGCAACGATAACACCAATCCGCCGCCGAAGACCGAAACGACCAAGACCTGCACCGGCGGCAAGGTCTGGGACAAGGCCAAGAAGGAATGCGTCAATCCGAAGAAGAGCAGCTTCAACGACGACGATCTTTACAAGTTCGCCCGCGAGTTTGCCTATGCCGGCCAGTATGACAATGCCATCACCGTGCTCAATCTCGCCCGCAACCAGAACGACCCGCGCATCCTGAACTACCTCGGCTACGCCAACCGCAAGGCCGGCCGCATGGAGCTCGGCATGTCCTACTACCGCAAGGCGCTGCAGGCGGATGAGAACTACATCCTCGCCCGCTCCTATATGGGCATGGCGCTTGTGGAGCAGGGAGATATCCAGGGCGCCCGCGTCCAGCTCGTGGAAATCCGCGATCGCGGCGGCGAAGGCACATGGGCCTATCGTGCTCTGCTGCAAAGCTTGAATGGCTACAAGACATATTGACGCAAGTTTTGTGGTCTACAATACGAAAATCCCTAGAGAAAAGGGGATGAAGACGGCCGGATGCTTGCGAAGTGCAGGAGACTTGTTTCATAAAGCAAATGCATCATCGTCGGCCTCGATAAAGCCGGTTTCGCGCCCGACGGCGAACCCTTCGTCCGCGAAACCATTGTGAATGCTTCTTGGATAAACAATGCGTCAACCCGCAACGACCATCGATCTCCGGCGTGATCTCGTCGGCCTTCTGCCCCGCCTTCGCCGCTTCGCGATCACGCTCGCGGGTGAGGCTGCTCTGGCCGATGAACTCGTCCAGGCCGTCTGTCAGCGCGCCATCGCCAAGGGTCATCAATGGAGCGGTGAAGGCCGGCTGGAAAGCTGGATTTACACGCTTGCCCGCCAGCAATGGACCGACGACAGCCGCAAGCGCAAGCCCAAGGCCTCCCTCCGCGGCAACGTCACCGATATTCGCGAAGCCGCCCGCGAACGCTCGACGGCAGCCGATCCCGACGCCATCCATCACATGATCGCCGATATGCCGGACGGTCTTTCCAGCGTGTTCCTGCTCGTCGACATCGAAGGCCACAGCTATCAGCAGGCAGCCGACATCATGGGCACGCCGGTGGCAAATGTCGTCTCGCAGCTCGCGACCGCAAGGCTGCATTTTGCCGGGCTCGCCGGCACTCACCCGATCCACAGGTACTGAATTGCTCGATCTTAGGAAATTGCCACTCGAAGCCCAGCTCACCGCCCTTCTCGATGGCGAGGTCTCGCCCGAACAGCGCCACGAACTGGAGCAGCGTCTGGCAACCGACGAGAATGCACGCCGGCTGCACGAGAAACTTCGCCACGGCGCCGATTTCGGCCGCCGCCGCCTCGACGACATCCTGAAGGAGCCGGTGCCGCTCGCCCTCGTCCGCTCAATCAAGAGCACGCAGCCGCCGAAGACGCCGATCGCCCAGCGCGCCACGCGCCCGCAGGTGAAGCTGGCGCCGAGCGGCCCGCAGGCGCTGGCCGCCGCTCTCATCCTCTTCGCCGTCGGCTGCGGTATCGGCTATTTCGTCGGCACCAGCCCGGATGCCGACGAAATCGCCACCACGACTACCGCGACGGCGCCGGCCAATACCAGCGACTGGCTGGGCGACGTCACCGCCTATCAGCGCCTGCTGATCCGCCAACCCCGTCATCTCGTCGAAGTGCCCGCCTCGCAGGCCGAGGAAATCTCCAGCTGGCTCACGACCGCGATCGGCGTGCCCTTCCGCGTGCCCGATCTCAGCGCCGAATCCTGGACCTTCCAGGGCGCGCGCGTCATCCTCGGCGACAGCCGCCCTGTCGGCCAGCTCGTCTATTCCAATGCCGACGGCGACGTCATCTCCATCTGCTTCCGCAAGGACGCGCAGCCGCCGGAGACCGACGACTTCAAGGAAACCATCAAGGACGAGATCGGCCTGGTGACATGGCACAATGCCGGCACCTCCTATGTGCTTGCCGGCCCCTCCGCCGAAGCGGCGCTCGGCCAGCTCGCCATGAAGATCGCCACGGCGATTTGATGCCGGCTGTCGTCTTTGGAGCATGATTACCGCCAGCGCAGTTGAAGCGGCGCCGTTGCAAAATCGACCATCAGCATCAGCCTCGCCCGTCTTTCAGGCTCCTCCGAGGTCGAATTATTGGTGAGACGATAACGCTGCTACCCTCTTCCCCAGCGGGGGTCCGAAGGACGGGTTGAGACCCGTGGCTCAACCCCGGTCGGTTGCTCGAAGGGTCGGATGAGGGGGCCACACGGCACAACATTCATTGTTGCCCTTCGCTTGCGCTCAGCGCATTCGCTCCTGTCGTCGCTCCCCTCATCTGCCTGCCGGCATCTTCTCCCCGCTGGGGAGAAGCGGACTCGTGGCGACGTTTCGCCCCTCTGACATTTCGGTTGTTGGAATGAGCCGACAGGATTGCTAACTACATCCTCAGGCCGCGCCCTACCGTTACGATCGCGGCCTGCCTTTGCCCGGTCAGGCCTTGCCGGCCTTCACGTCGAGCACGCGGTTTGCCGCCGAGACGATCGCTTCCAGCGATGCCGCGACGATGTTGGTATTGATGCCGGCGCCGAAGAGTTTGCCGCCGGGATAGGAGGTTTCGACATAGGAGATCGCCGCCGCGTTCGAGCCGTGCTGCAGCGAATGCTCGGAATAATCCTCGACCGACATCTCGATGCCGAGATAATGCGACAGCGCGTTGATGAAGCCGTCGATCGGGCCGTTGCCGCGCCCTTCGATGCGCTTGATCTCGCCATTGTCGGTGATCTCGGCCGCCACGATCCGCTGGCCCTTGTGCTCGGTATCGGGATAGGTGTGATGGTCGACAAACTTGAGGCGTCCATCGGGCTGCGTCACGTAGCGCTCGATGAAACGGTCGTAAATCCGCTTCGAAGGAAGCTCCTTGCCCTCGACGTCGGTAATGCGCTGGATATCCTCGCGGAATTCCACTTGCAGGTTGCGCGGCAGGTTCAGCCCGTAATCCTGCTGCAGGATATAGGCGATGCCGCCCTTGCCGGACTGCGAGTTGATGCGGATGATCGCCTCGTAGGAACGGCCGACGTCACGCGGATCGATCGGCAGGTACGGCACTTCCCAGACGGGATGGTTGGCGACCTGCGCCGCCTTCATACCTTTGTTGATCGCATCCTGATGCGAACCAGAGAAGGCCGTATAGACCAGCTCGCCGACGTAAGGATGGCGCTCGCCGATCGCCATCTGGTTGGAATATTCGAACACTTCCTTGATGCGCTCGATATTGGAGCAGTCGATCTCGGGATCGACGCCTTGCGTGAACATGTTCAGCGCCATCGTCACCATGTCGACATTGCCGGTGCGCTCGCCATTGCCGAAGAGCGTGCCTTCGACACGGTCGGCGCCTGCCAGCAATGCCAGTTCGGCAGCGGCGATGCCGGTGCCGCGGTCGTTATGTGGATGCAAGGAGATGATCAGGTTCTCGCGATTGTCGAGATTGCGGCACATCCACTCGATCTGGTCGGCATAGACGTTCGGCGTCGCCATCTCGACGGTGGACGGCAGGTTGATGATCAGCTTGTTACCGGGCGTCGGCTTGACCACCTCGATGACGCCATTGCAGATTTCCAGCGCCACTTCGAGTTCGGTACCGGTAAAGCTCTCGGGGGAATATTCGAAACGGTAGCCGCCGCCTGCCTTGTCGGCCATATCGGTGATCATCTTGGCGGCATCGACGGCGATCTGCTTGATGCCCTGCACATCCTTGGCGAAGACGACGCGGCGCTGCAGCTCGCTGGTCGAGTTGTAGAAATGCACGATCGGCCGGTTTGCGCCTTCCAGTGCTTCGAAGGTACGGGTGATCAGTTCCGGGCGGCATTGCACCAGCACCTGCAGGGAGACGTCGGCGGGCACGTTACCCTCCTCCACGCACCAGCGGGCGAAGTCGAAATCGGTCTGCGAAGCGGAGGGGAAACCGATCTCGATTTCCTTGAAGCCCATCTCCAGCAGCAGTTGGAACATGCGCGCCTTGCGGTCGTGGCCCATCGGGTCGACCAGTGCCTGGTTGCCGTCGCGCAGGTCGACCGAGCACCAGACCGGCGCCTTGGTGATGGTTTTCGTCGGCCAGGTGCGGTCGGGAATGTTCACCTGCGGATAGGCCCGGTATTTCACCGTAGCGTCAGGCATGCCTTTGGTGGAGGCCGTTTTTCTCTCGGAGAATTGCGTCGTTGCGTTCATCGTATCGTCTCCTCGTCCCGGCATTTGCTCCGCTCTTAGCCGATCATGTCAGGCTTGGCGATAAACAAATGCGGACCTTGTCGGTCGTTAGGTCAATTTTGAAAGTGAGTCGCGAGGAGCGATGGCCGTGCGGGCTTTCGGCCGCCGGGCGCTCCTCAAAGGACCCGGCAACCGCGCGTAAGGCCGAGGAGAAGAAGCGAGGTCAGGGCGCGCGTATTGTCACGCAGGGCGATGCGGCCGCGTGCAATCGTGTCGGAAATCTTGGCGCCAGTGGTCTTCATGGCCGCGCTTATAGCCTTGGGCGGCGAAACTGGCAAGCCCTTGCCCAGGCTTTTGGCCGCCGACCGCAACGACAGTCCGCTACCGCAGCTGGCGTCGGTCTTTCCAAACGCTCACCAGCCGCGACAGCGCCAACATCAGCCCGCCGGCGATCAGGCCCCAGAAAGCGCCGGAAATGCCGCCGAAGGAAACGCCGGAGGCGGTGACGAGGAAGGTGATCGCGGCCGCCTCACGCGAATCCGGCGCCTGGAAGGCCGACATTGCCGAGGAGGAGAAAGCCCCGACCAGCGCCAGCCCGGCCACCGCCTGGATCAGGATCGGTGGCGCAAGCGCGACGAAAGCCGTCACCGCGCCGGCGAGCAGCCCGAGGATGACATAACCGATGCCGGCGATCAGCGCTGCCCAATAGCGCCTCTTCGGATCGGTGTGGGCATCCTGCCCGGCGCACATCGCCGCGGTGATTGCCGCCAAATTGACCGCATGGCCGCCGAACGGGGCCGACAGCAGCGAGAAAAAGCCGGTGACGGCAAAGAGTGGACCTGGCTTCGGATCGTAATGATTGACCTTCAGCACCGCGATGCCCGGAATGTTCTGCGAAGCCATGGTCACGATGAACAGCGGCAATGCGATCGAGACGAGGCCGGCAAGATTGAATACCGGCCGGACGATTTCCGCGGTCGGCACCAGCGATTGTTCGAGCGAGGCGAAGGCGCCAGCGGGAATATCGACACCGAAGGCGAGCACCAGCACGAAGGCTGCGAGCGCCGCCGGCACCGCCCAGAGGCGCTTGAAGGCGCCGACGACAATCCAGGCGATGACGATCGGCAGGCCGAGGAGCGGATTGAAGCCGATCGCCTTTACCGGCGCGAAGCAGAGGCCGATCAGCACGCCTGACAGCATCGCATTGGCAAGCGGTGCGGGAATGGCAGCGACCGCCCGGCCGAGCGGCTTGAACAGCCCCGCGACGATAATCAGCGCGGCACAGATCAGGAAGGCCCCGACCGCCGCATTGAAGCCGCCTTCGATCGGCCCGGTGCTGGCCAGCAGTGCAGCACCCGGCGTCGACCAGGCGATGCTGATCGGCAATCGCGTGATGGCGCAGAGCACGATCGCGCAGACGCCCATGGAGATCGATAATGCCATCAGCCCAGACGCCGCCTGTGCATCCGTAGCACCGACCGCCTCAAGCCCGTGCAGCACGACGGCAAACGAGCTGGCGGAACCGACGAAGGCGGTCAGCAGCCCCATGAACAGGGCCTGGACGGAAAAATCTTTGAGCATGGCGGGACTCGCGATCTGCGGGAATGGCGCATGGAGCATGACGGTTGCCGCAGGCGCAAGTCCGAATTCAGCCCTTTCCGTTCAGGGCCTGCATCTCAATGCCGGCCTCCCCTTGCCGGCCTAAACAAAACGCCCTCGCCTGATATCCACAGGCAAGGGCGCTCCGACGGTTTTTGGCCGAGAAAACTCAGATATCGGCCTGCGACGTCACGATCCGCGAGACGAGGCCATAGTCCTTCGCCTCTTCCGCCGACAGCCAGTAGTCGCGATCCGTATCCCTGGCGATCTTTTCGAGCGGCTGGCCGGTGGCCGCCGCCATGATCTTGTTCAGGCGCTCGTTCATCTTGATGATCTCGCGTGCCTGGATCTCGATGTCGGATGCCATGCCGCGCGTGCCGCCCGAGGGTTGGTGCAGCAGGAAGCGGGTGTTCGGCAGGCACAGGCGCTGCTCCTTCGGAGCGGCGACATAGATCAGCGCACCGGCGGAGGCGACCCAGCCCGTGCCAATCATCCAGACCTTCGGCTTGATGAACTTGATCATGTCATGGATGGAATCGCCGGATTCGACGTGGCCGCCGGGCGAATTCACATAGATGCGGATGTCCTCGTCGCTGGCCGCGGCAAGCGCCACGAGCTGCGAGCAGACCTTCTGCGCCAATTCCTGATTGATCGGTCCGTAGATGAAGATCGAACGCGACTTGAAAAGATTCGCCTCCGTTTCCTTGCCGAGCGGCAGTTCCTTCGTCTTGTCGTCCTGGTCTTCGTCGTTCATTCGAACCTCTTGGAGATGAATTCGGCTTCCCCGCACATAGTGCGACTCAATGCCTAAAACAATGCGGGAAAAACACAAGGCACCGAAGCGATGGAGATATCCTTAAGAAGCCGCGCGCCGTTCTGCAAGCCTTACTGAAATGTAACGGTGGAAGGCTTTGAAAAGCCTGAATCGGTTCCTACCTCAACCTCACGCAGCGATAGCTGCACCGAAAAATCATGGAGCGGGCTTTACGCGTCCGGTCGGACACGGCAGCGCTCCGGACCAACAGGAGGCAGGACATGTCACCCGAAGAACGCCAATTGCTGACCGCCCTCTTCGACCGCGTGCGCACCGCAGCGGCCCAGCCGCGCGACCGCGACGCCGAGGCCCTTATCGACCAGGCGACGCGCGAGCAACCCTCCGCCACATATTACCTCGCCCAGGCCGTCATCGTTCAGGAAAAGGGGCTGGAAGCCGCCGCCAACCATATCAAGGAACTCGAGGAGCATGTCCGCCAGCTGGAAGCCGGCGCGAGCGAACACCGGCAGGCCGAACAAGGCGGCGGCTTTTTGAGCTCGATCTTCGGCAACACCCAGACGCAGCAGCCCGCACCCGTCCCGTCCAATCCCGGTCCTTGGGGGCAGCAATCCCGCGCCTATGACGATTCCCGCGGTTACGACCGCGATGGCCGCCAGCCGCAGCAGCAGCCGACCGGCCCCTGGAGCCAGCAGGCCTATGCGCCATCGGCCGGCGGCAGCTTCCTGCGCGGCGCGCTCGGCACGGCAGCCGGCGTTGCCGGCGGCATGCTGCTTGCCAACTCGCTGAGCGGCATCTTCGGCAACCACATGTCCTCGCTCGGCTGGGGCTCGCCCTTCGGCGCCAGCCCCTTCGGCAACGCCAGCGCCCCCACCGAGGAAACCGTCATCAACAATTATTACGGCAACGACGACACCCGTCAGGCGTCCGACAACGCTGCCGATGACGACAATGCCAATGTACAGCAGGCCGATTACGACGACGGCGACGATTACAGTGATGACTCGTCCGGCGACGTTACGGATGTGTGAGGTTTGACCGACAAGGATGGGTGGCAATTGGTATTCGATTGCCGCACCGTATCCCGGCCCTTCGCTTGGGCTCAGGGCGTTCACCGCTGCAATCGATTCACTGGATCGATTGCTCGGGCTGCGCCCGACCGCGGCTCACCCACGTCCGCGATAGGTGGCAACGCCCTGTTCCGGCAGCCAGACGCCTTCCGGCGGCTTGCCCGTCTGCCAGAACACGTCGATCGGAATGCCGCCGCGCGGATACCAGTAGGCGCCGATCCTGAGCCACTTGGGATCGAGCAGTTCGACGATGCGCTTGGCGATGTAGATCGAGCAATCCTCATGGAAAGCGCCGTGATTGCGGAAGGAATGCAGGAAGAGCTTCAGCGATTTCGATTCCACCAGCCATTCGCCCGGAATGTAATCGATGACGATATGGGCAAAATCCGGCTGCCCGGTCATGGGGCAGAGCGAGGTGAATTCCGGCGCGGTGAAACGCACGACGTAGTCGGTGCCGGCATGGTTGGACGGCACCTTTTCAAGCACCGCCACCTCCGGCGATTGTGCGGTTTCGGTCTGCTGGCCCAGCATCGACAGGCTGGAGGTATCGGTATTCGGCATCATGCCTCCTTGACGACTTTGACGCGGATGCCATGGGCCTTTTCACCCTCCGGCTCCACGTGAATGGCAATTTTGGCGCCCTCATGCACCGCACTGATGGCATCCTCAAGGCGGTCGCATATATCATGCGCCTGCCGCACGGACATAGTGCCGGGCACCACCATATGAAAATCGATGAAAGTGACGGCGCCGGCCCGCCTGGTCTTCAGGTCGTGCACACCGATCGAACCAGCTGCATGGGTGGCAATCGCCTGCTTGATCGCCTCCTCCTCCAGCGGATAGACGGCCTGGTCCATCAGCCCGCCGATCGATTGCGAGATCACTTTCCAGCCCTGATAAAGGATGTTGACGGCAACGAGAATGGCAAGCACCGGGTCGAAGATCGCATAACCGGTCGCCAGCGCCAGCAGCAGGCCGACGAGCACGCCGGCGGAGGTCACCACATCGGACATGATATGCTGCCCGTCGGCGGCAAGCGCTGCCGAGCGGTGTTTGCGCCCGGTCCGGATCAGCAGCCGCGCCCAGACCGCATTGATGACACCGGCCGCGACATTGATCGCAAGGCCGAGCACGGGCGCATCGAGCATGCGCGGCTCGGCGAGGTAGCCGACGGCCTCGTTGACGATCAGAAGTGCGGCGACGACGATCAGCACGCCCTCGGTGACGGCGGACAGATATTCCGCCTTGTGATGGCCGAAAGGATGGTCGTGATCGGCCGGCTTCTGCGCATAGCGGATGACGAAAAAGGCGATGAAAGCGGCAACGACGTTGACCGTCGATTCGAGCCCGTCCGACAGCAGTGCTACCGACCCGGTGACCCACCAGGCCACCATCTTCAGGCCCATGACGCCGAGCGACAGCGGAATCCCCCATATCGCCAGCGTCCGAACCGTAAGGTCGCCGTTGTCACTCATATCGTACCCCTGCGGTTGCGAATGAATTGCAGCTCTTAAGCCATTGAAACGCAAAACCGCCCACGCGGCTATCGCGAAGGCGGTTCAGTTGAAGGTGATATGGGTGATGAAGGAGGATTTGTCAAAGGGAATGAAACCTCGTTCACAGACGGCGTCTTCTCGATCAAGACCGGTTCAAGGAGCCGGGTCGGAAAGGACAGGCTGCGGCCAGCGCAACAGCGCGGCCTGCCCTGCCGGCGTCAGGGCGTAGATGCCCTTTTCTATACGCTCGAACCATCCATAGACATTGTCGCGCAGGATCGCTCCGGCATTGGCCGCAAGCGCCTTCATGTCCCGCGGCCGCTTCAGGCCCTGCTCGAGTGCCGAGGCGCAGAGCAGCGCCTGCTGACGATAGGCGGTCATGATCGGGGCGCGCGAACCGCCACCGACGGCGGGATCGCCACGGCGGCGCTGGTGCTCGCTGACGAGGCGCGAGCGCCGCTTCGGGTTTGTCCGGGGCATCGGCGAGATCGAACTGACGATGATGCTGACCTCGCCGCCATCGGAGACGCCGAGCATGCCGATACCGAGCCGCCGGCAGAGGTCGCGGTAGCGCCTGTCGGCCTCTCGCCCGCGCCCCTTGGCCGAAACGCGCGCCGCGATCCAGACTTCATCGCTCATCGCCGCACGGTCGACCGCCTGGAGAACGAGTTCGAGGTTGAAGGAGAGCTTCAGTTCGCAGACCACCACGACCGGCGGGTCGCCATCGCTCAAGCCGACGAGATCGCATTTTCCGACCTCACCCTTCACGACATAACCGGCGGCCTCCAGGAAGGCTTTGACGGGCAGGTAAAGCGACGTCTCCATGGCAGACCGATGCCTCAGGCGGCGTTGAGATCGGCAATCTCGCCATATCGCGCCAGCAGTCGCGGCGAGGACATATCGCCGGTTTCCTCGTCGACGATCACGGCATAGGCCGCCACGCCGACGAAACGCTCAGCCATCGCCGAGGCGATCTTTTCCGCGCTGACGGAGTTCGATGCCTGGCGCATTTCGCCGGGCACGAGATTGCCGCGGTTCTTGCGGTAAGGGAGAACGATGAACTTTTCACTGGCCACGGCAACGGGTTCCGGTTGATCGTTCCTGAAATGTTCTGATTTGCTAGGGAAAGTCAACCGAACTTTTCGGCAGACGCCCGCCCTTCCCGCAACCGCAGGAAAGGCGAAGGAATTGCGCTCAGGCAGCCTTCGTCTTCGCCTTGCGCGCCAGATGCGCCACGACATTTTCGATCATCCGCATGCCGGCATCGCCGCCGAGCGTCATGATCGATTCCGGGTGGAACTGCACCGCGGCGATCGGCTCCTTGGCGTGTTCGATGCCCATGATCGTGCCGTCCTCGCTTTCCGCCGTGATGATGAACTCGCGCGGCAGCGTCGAGGGATCGGCGAAGATCGAGTGGTAGCGGCCAACCGTCACTTCCCTGGAAAGGCCGGAGAAGACGATGCCCGGCTCCAGCACCCGGATGCGCGAGGGCTTGCCGTGCATCGGCAGCGCCAGATGGCGCAATTCCCCGCCATAGGCTTCGGCGAGCGCCTGCAGGCCGAGGCAGACTCCGAAGATCGGCAGGTTGCGCGCCCGGGCCTTCTTGATCGTCGCCTTGCAGTCGAAATCCTTCGGCGTTCCGGGTCCTGGCGATAGCACGACCAGATCCGGGTCCAGCCGGTCGAAGATTTCCTCCGGCACCGGCGTGCGTACCGTCGAAACGGTCGCCCCCGTCTGGCGGAAATAATTGGCAAGCGTGTGGACGAAGCTGTCCTCATGGTCGACGAGCAGGATGTTGACGCCCTTGCCGACGCTTGCGACATCGCGCTGGGTCTTGCCGGAATTGCCGGTCTTGGCGTCGCGGATGGCGGAAAGCATGGCAGAGGCCTTCAGTTCTGTTTCGGCTTCTTCTTCTTCAGGGATAGAATCATTGAGCAGCGTCGCACCGGCGCGCACCTCGGCGATACCGTCCTTGATGCGCACGGTGCGCAGCGTCAGGCCGGTGTTCATGTCGCCGTTGAAGCCGACCATGCCGATCGCGCCACCATACCATGCGCGCGGGCTTTTTTCACGGCTCTCGATGAAGCGCATCGCCCAGAGCTTCGGGGCGCCGGTGACGGTGACGGCCCAGGCGTGGCTGAGGAACCCGTCGAAGGCATCCATGTCGTCGCGCAGCCTGCCCTCGATATGGTCGACCGTGTGGATGAGGCGCGAATACATTTCGATCTGCCGGCGGCCGATCACCTTGACCGAGCCGGGCTCGCAGACGCGGCTCTTGTCGTTGCGGTCGACATCGGAGCACATGGTCAGCTCGGATTCGTCCTTCTTCGAATTCAAGAGCTTCAGGATCTGCTCGCTGTCGGCGATCGGGTCGTCACCGCGCTTGATCGTCCCCGAGATCGGGCAGGTCTCGATCCGCCGGCCGGAAACGCGCACGAACATTTCGGGCGAGGCGCCGACCAGATATTCCTGCTGGCCGAGATTGATGAAGAAGGAATAGGGCGACGGATTGATCGCCTTCAGCCGCTTGGAAATGTCGGAAGGCTTGCTCTCGCAGCGCTCCATGAATTTCTGCCCGGGGACGACTTCGAAGAGGTCGCCCTTGCGGAAACTTTCCTTCGCCTTGACGACGAGCTCGGCATATTCGCCCGGCCGATGATCGCTCTTCGGGGGAATGGCATCCGTGTGCTTGAACGGCTCCGGCGCGATGTCTTGCGCCTTGCCTTCCGTCGTCACGCCGCCTTTTGCGAAATCGTAACGGTCGATCCAGGCCTTGGCGGCGTAGTTGTCGACGACGAGGATCTCGTCGGGCAGGTAGAGCACCATGTCGCGCTGGTCGGAGGGCCGGGTCAGCTTCAGCTCGATCGCGTCGAACTGGAAGGCGATGTCGTAGCCGAAGGCGCCGTAAAGCCCGAGGCTCGCATCCGCCTGCGAATAGAACAGATCGGTGACGGCGCGCAGCACGGTAAAGACCGTCGGCATCTTCGAGCGCTCTTCCTCGGTAAACACCCGGTCCGGTGCCTTGACCGAGAGGTCGAGACGGCGGGCGGAGGAAGCGCCAAGCACGAGGTCGGCCACCGTTTTCAGCCGCTCGGTCACGAAGCCGAGCAGCACTTCGCCGCGTTCGTTATAGGCTTCGATCCAGACATCGCGCCCGAAGGAAGAGATGCCGAGCGGCGGATCGACGACGGCGGTGTCCCAGCGTGTGTAACGGCCCGGATATTCGTAGTTCGACGAGAACACCGCACCGCGGCGCTCGTCGAGCTTGTCGATATAGGAAGAGACCGCATCGCTGTAGGGGATCGCCCGCCGCTGCCGCGTGACGGATATGCCGCCCTTGGTCTCGTAGATTTCCGCACCATCATCCCGCAGGATCGTTACCATTGTTCCACTCCGTTATCGGGGCCCGGACGACAGGCGGCGATAAATAAAAAAGCCGCCTCGAAGTTTCGGGCGGCTCACTCGTCGTCGTCTTTGGACACGATTGGTCGAGGCCGCCTTAGCGAGCCCACCACCAAACAGCAATGTTCAAGGACTTGATCATGGGAAAATTGTTAGCCTGAGATCAGCCGCCGCGCAAGAGGCGATTGCGCGAATGAAAGGGGCAGCCCGAAAGCCGCCCCTGCCCCCAACCTTGAACGCGTAATCCGCAATCAGAACGTCTTGGTGAGCGAGACCTTGAAGGTACGGCCCGGCTCGGAATACCACTCCCGAGGCTGCGATGCCGTCGCCGAGCTCAGGTTGACCTCGCGCACGGCGAGCGCGTTGTAGTGCTCCTGATCGAAGATGTTGTAGACACCCCCCTGGATGCGCAGGCCCTTCATCTGCTCCGGCGTCCACCATGCCGTCAGATCGACGACACCGTAGCCTGGCGCATCGAATGTGGTGTCGGCGGTGTTGGTGACGGGCGTATTGAGGTGGTCGGTCAGCATGCCGGCCGAAAGCGTCGAGGAAAGGTCGAAGCCGAAGGTCTCGTTGCTCCAGCCGCCACCGACGATCGCCTTGAACGGCGCCACCGATCGCAGCCGCTGGGTAGTTTCCTCGTTCCTGCCATAGGCATAGGCAAGCGAGGCATGCAGATTGATGCCGTTGTTGAAGGTCTTGACGGCGCTGGCTTCAATACCCGAGATCGTGGCTGCTGCCACGTTCGTGTAATTGAACTCCGTGAATCCGGTCGCGTCGACGCTCGTCACCGTCTGGATGAAGTTCTGGTAGCGGGTGTGGAAAAGCGCGACCCTTCCGGCAACATCACCCGTGTCAAAATTGGCGCCGACTTCGATGCCGCGGCCGATTTCCGGTTCCAGATCGGGATTGCCGAGCTGGGCGTAGCGACCCGTGGGGTTGTAGAAACGGCTGTAGAGCTCGTCCACGGTGGGCGCGCGGAAGCCGACGGACAACTGCATGTAGAGCTCTACATCAGGCGTCAGGTCGTATGTCGCAAGGATCTTCGGCGACAGGGCGGCTTCCGTCCGGTCGCGAAGACCACCGAAACGCGTAAGGCCGGTATTATTGGCAAAACCGCCGCCGGTCGAAGGATCGTAGTTGAACCAGTCGAAGCGGAAGCCGGGTGTCAGCGCGAAGCCGGTGTTGCCGATTTCGATCTTGTCTTCGACAACAAGACCGAGAGTCTGGCTGTCCACATTGGGAACTTCGGCCTGGTTGTTCAGCGACGGGCAAGTGGTCGACGTGGGGCAAAGAGCCCAGCTATATTGGCTCCAGCTGGAGACGCCGACGTCGAGGCCGACGCGAACAGAGTGGTTGAGACCGGAATATTCGAAATCCTTCGTCGCGGCGCCGCTGAAGCCCCAGGTTTCGTTTTCGACCTCGTTGTTACGGCCATAGGCAACATTGGCGGTCGTGCGGCCCCTGCTGCCGGCTTCCTTCTTCAAATCCAGCCAATAAAGCGTGGCGCGCGCACTGCTGAAGAACGTATCTGAAGACTGCGCTTCATAGTCATAATCGAGCGATACACGATCGCGGTCGCGCAGTTCGCGGCCGTCATAATTGTCGATCATGTAGGGGCGTCCGGTTCCCTGCAGCTCTCTCAGGTCGGTGTTGAGATCGCGGCGGAACCGTTCCGCCGTCAGGCCGATGCGATGGCCGCCTTCCAGGTCCTGGCGCAGCTTGAAGAGCAGGTTATTCTGATCGAAGTCAGCCGGATTCGCCTCGGTACGGAAACGACCATAGCTGTCGTTATCGCCCATATTGTCGCGTTCATGGCCTTTGCGGTAGCCGCCCTGGAACAGGATCGACGTGCCGCCGATTTTCTTGGCGGCGGCAGCCGAGCCGGAAAGGCTCCTGTCTTCGCTGTCATAGGTCGACTTGACGATCGCACCCCAGTCCCGGCCTTCAGGAATGAGATCCTCCGGCTCCAGCGTATTGAGAACGATGGCGCCGCCGAGCATGCCCGAACCGCCCTTGCTCGAATCTGCGCCGCGCACGATATCGAGCGAAGACAGCGAATCGAAATCGAATGTGTCGCCACCGCCATTGGCGTTGGCAGGCGCAAAAGCGCCCTGGCGCGAGCTGTTCGAAATATAAGGGATCGGAATTCCGTCGATGGTGGTCAGGATGCGAGCACCGGAAAGGCCGCGCAGGTTGAAGCCTGCGTCGCCGCGCGAATAGTTCACGCCCGCATCGACGCTACGGCCGATATCGTCGTAATTGGTGACCTGCTTCTCTTCCAATTGCTTCTGGGTGATCTCCGTCGCAAGCGGCGTATCGGCGACGCTGCCCGGCGCCACGCGTTTGCCCTTGACGACGATCTTCTGCAGAACGGTGCTGTCATCCGTTGTCGCTTGCGGCGTGGTTGCCGGAGCGCTCTGCGCGAAAGACTGCGAAACTGGAAGAACAACTGCGGCTGCCGTGCAGACCAATAGCACCGAGCGCCAATACCGGACGATCATAACCTACCCTCTCATGATGATTACCGGGCTGGCTGGTCGTGGCGCGTCGAACGCTCGAGGGGCTGGCTGGGCTTTTGCGGATGAAGACGATGCAAAATTCCGCCTTCTTTTCGCCGCATAAAAAACATGAGAAGTTTTGTCAACATAACTTGAAAGGTTATGTTGAATATTATGATCAAGTTTTAACGATCCTCCCTTGCGTTGCGCAATTGCAACGAAAACCGCCATAATGCGTTACCCCTACGCGATCGACATGACGGAAACGGATGCGTTGAGAAAACTTTCGATATTGGCGATCCTTCTGGCCGCAGCCACCTTTCTTGCCGGTGCCCGCCTGCCCCCGCACGGCCCCTTACCCCAACCTCGACCGAATACCAGCGATACGACCAGCCCCACCCCGCTGCCCGATAAGGCCGAACCGCCGGCACCGGATGATGTGCCAGCACCTCAGCCAAAGCCTGATGTGAAGGAGCCGGAGACACCGGCGCCCGACCAGCCGTCGGCGCCCCAAACCGAACCGGCAAAACCCGAACGGCCAAAGCCCGAACCAATAAAGCCCGCACCGGCAGAACCGATGCAGGGCCCGCCGCTGCCGCCGGGCAAAGGCCCACAGCCGCCGGCGGAAGACAACAAGCCGCCTGCCGAACAGACACTCGAAGAGCAGCACCTGACGATCGAACCCGAAAGCGATGCCGAGCACGCCGAATGCACCGCCGCGCTCAAAGCCTTGGGCGTTGTCTTCAAGGACGCGCCGCGCATCGACGACGGCAACGGCTGCGGCATCGACAAGCCGATCGTCGTTTCCGAAGCCCTGCCCGGCATCACGCTGAAGCCGGAGGCGACGATCCGCTGCCCGGCCGCACTCGCCCTTGCCCGCTGGATGAAAGAGAGTGTTATTCCGGCAGCCACCGCCGCCCTGCCGGAGCAGGGCCGCCTCACGACTGTCAACCAGGCAACGTCCTATATGTGCCGCCTGCGCAACGGCGCCGGAACCGGCAAGATCTCTGAACATGCCCGCGGCAATGCCATCGATATTGCAAGTTTCCATTTCGAGAAAGGCGAAGATGTCGCCGTCCGCTCCCGCCGCGAGGACCCGACGCTGACCGGCGCCTTCCAGCGCACCGTCAGCGCCGCCGGCTGCCTCTTTTTCACCACCGTCCTCGACCCGGAAAGTGACACCGCTCACGAAACCCATTTTCACCTCGACGTGATCGAGAGAAAGGGTGGCTATCGCTATTGCCACTGATCATTCAGCGGCTGCGATTCTCGCTTGAATCGTGCAGCGAAATAACCAGATAGAAGCTGCAAATGGGTGGAGGGATCAGCGGCAAATGAAGATCATAGCGAACGTCATCGCGGTTCTCCTGATCGTCGCTGTCGGCTTTATCTTTACCGGTGAATTGCATTGGGGCTTTGCCATCGGAATGCTGTTTCTCGGGGCGCTGCAAAGCCTTTTCATCTGGCTGTTCATCGATCCGGACTTTGAAAAGCGCCGCGAGCGCCGCCTGCTCGAGCGCTTTGGCAAACCGTCGCCGGATCAGAACAAGCCTTCGATGTAACCCTGGTCGTTCAGGAAAATCCGCTCCGCCGACGGCGATTTCGGCAGGCCGGGCATTGTCATGATCTCGCCGGTGATGGCGACGACGAAGCCAGCTCCCGCCGAAAGCCGCACCTCGCGCACGGTGACGATGTGGCCTTCCGGCGCACCGCGCAGGTTCGGATCGGTGGAGAAGGAATATTGCGTCTTCGCCATGCAGACCGGCAGCTTGCCATAGCCCTGCTCCTCCCATGTCTGCAACTGGTCGCGCACCGCCTTGTCGGCCGTCACCTCGCCGGCATGGTAGATCTTCGAGGCAACGATTTCGATCTTCTCGAACAGCGAAATGTCGTCGCCATAAAGCGGCTGGAATTTCGCCTGACCGGATTCGGCCAGTTCCACCACCTTGTGCGCCAGTTCCTCGATGCCGGCCGAACCCAGCGCCCAGTGGCGGCAGAGGATCGCCTCGGCACCGAGCCGGGAGACGAATTCCTTCACCGCCGCGATCTCGGCGTCGGTATCGGAGACGAAATGGTTGATCGCCACCACGACCGGCACCCCGAACCGGCGCACATTGGCGACGTGGCGGCCAAGATTGGCACAGCCCTTCTTCAGCGTCGCGACATCCTCCGTGCCGAGATCTTCCTTCTTCACACCGCCATTCATCTTCAGCGCCCGGACGGTTGCGACGATGACCGCTGCATCCGGCTTCAGCCCGGCCTTGCGGCACTTGATGTCGAAGAATTTCTCGGCGCCGAGATCGGCCCCGAAACCCGCTTCCGTCACCACATAGTCACCAAGCTTCAGCGCCGTCTTCGTCGCCGTCACCGAATTGCAGCCATGGGCGATGTTGGCGAAAGGACCGCCATGCACGAAGGCCGGGTTATTCTCCAGCGTCTGCACGAGATTCGGCTGCATCGCATCTTTCAGGAGCACTGCCATGGCGCCGTCGGCTTTCAGGTCGCGCGCATGCACCGGCGTCCTGTCGAAGCGATAGCCGACGATGATATCGCCGAGCCGCCGCTCCAGATCCTTGAGATCGGTGGCAAGGCAGAGGATCGCCATCACCTCGGAGGCGACGGTGATGTCGAACCCGCCCTGGCGCGGGAAACCGTTGGCAACGCCGCCGAGCGAGGACACCATGCTCCTGAGCGCCCGGTCGTTCATATCCATGACCCGCCGCCAGGTGATGCGGCGAATGTCGATATTCTCTTCGTTGCCCCAGTAGATGTGATTGTCGATCATCGCCGCCAAGAGATTGTGCGCCGAGGTGATCGCATGGAAATCGCCGGTGAAATGCAGGTTGATGTCTTCCATCGGCACGACCTGCGCATAACCGCCACCGGCCGCACCGCCCTTGACGCCGAAGCAGGGGCCGAGAGAAGCCTCGCGGATGCAGACGATGGCTTTCTTGCCGATCCGGTTCAGCCCGTCGCCGAGCCCGACGGTGGTTGTCGTCTTGCCCTCGCCCGCCGGCGTCGGATTGATCGCGGTGACGAGGATCAGCCTGCCGTCCCTCTTGCCCGTTTGCCCGGCAATGAACTCGGCACTGACCTTTGCCTTGTCGTGACCGTAGGGAACGAGATGCTCGACCGAGATGCCGAGCTTCGCCCCGATTTCGAAGATCGGCTTCTTGGCCGCAGCACGCGCGATTTCGATATCGGTTTTGATCGATGGCATGGATGTTCCCCGTCCCGGCCTTCCGCAGGCGCGGAGGCGTTTGCTCTCTCTTCATCGGGATAGCGAAATATCGACGAGGTGTGAATAGCGCTGCGCCTTGCGGTCGCCACGCCCGACGTTTAAGTGGCGATCAACGATCGCGGTTTCTGAAAGTGAAGATATGAAAGCACTGGAACTCATCATCGAGCGCATTATCCTGTCGAGCCGCTGGATCCTCGTCGCCTTCTATATCGGCCTGGTCGCAGCGCTCGCCGTCTATGCGGTTTCCTTCGGCTACAAGCTGCTGAAGATCGCCGCCGGCGTCTTCGCCCTCGACGAGGCGGAGATGATCCTTGCCATGCTCAGCCTGATCGATGCGGCCCTCGTCGCGAGCCTGATCGTCATGGTGATGATCTCGGGTTATGAAAATTTCGTCAGCCGCTTCGATGAAGCCAGTGAAGCCGACAACGAAGTCTCCTTCCTCGGCAAGCTCGATTCAGGCAGCCTGAAAATCAAGGTCGCCTCCTCGATCGTCGCCATCTCCTCCATCCACTTGCTGCAGGTCTTCCTCAACGCCGACAAATATGCGGACGGCAAGATCATGTGGCTGACCTTCATGCACCTCGCCTTCGTCGCCTCCGCCGTCATGCTCGGCTTCCTGGAAAAGCTGATGAGCGCGACGTCGAAGAATGACTTGAAGGATAAGAGTTAGAGAATGGAAGAGCGGCGCCTCGAAAGCGGGACCGCCGAATTGCTCTCCTCCGCATGCTGATATCAATTTAGCGAAGCGGCAGTAGGAGCGATCCCTGCCTTAGCTTTTTTCGGGCACCGGAGACTTTCCTTGGCGTCGGGTCCGCACAGGCGAGAACCGGGTTCGTCACCATAAGGGATGATACCATTGATGATGCCGAGCTCGAGCGCCTGAGAACGAGGTATGGTCTTTTGCTCGATCGATGCCGCACGTACCATCGTCTCGAATGTCCCGGCATTGACTCCCATCTCGTCGACATAGGCGAAGAATTTCGTCTCTTTAGCCGTCGTGGGTCTGACGAGGCCGATATCGGAATATCCGACAAGGCGTGGCGTTCCGCTCATCAAGACGAGAGTACAGGTCGAAAGGCAGTATGCACCGCCAGCGGAGACCTCGCCCTTGGTCGGCCCGCTTTTGGCCATGCTCGCCTTGCAACGCGGATCCAGCGTCGGACAGTTCGGCAACCGCGTTCTGCCAATCGAGGTCTCCAGGCCAGCAGCCCGGATCATACGCCCCATGGCGAAAGCCGCATCCATGTCCCCGCCATTGGACTGAAGGACGACCGGCAGCTTTCTTTCGCGAAGCATTTTCAAGATCGCCTTCAGCCGAGCCGGGGTCTCCGCCGTAATGTCTCCTTCCGCAGAAATCCACTGCGTGCACTCGTCCTGGCAATTGCCGTCATACATCAGCAGAAAATCCATTGGCCGACTTTCCGGCGGAGTCTGGCTGGCGACCGCTGCCGCGTCCTGCGCGGGCGCTTCGGCCGCCGGACGGCGGTGACAAACAGCCTCAGCCGCCGCATCCAACGCGCAAAGCGGCATGCCGGGCCATTCATTATACGCCAGCACGTCGGTTGCGAGACCCATTCGAAGGGCGTCTTCGGGCGGTACGACGTTGATTTTGTCAGGCGTGGCACTCATCATCACACCGATCAGATCGGCGCTGACGCCCATTTCTTTTAGATAGGCTGCGAGCGCAGCGGCTGCCTTCTTTCCCAACTTGGTCGAACTGCTTTGCCCCGCTGATTTGCGTCCAACCTCCTTGCGGGAGATTTCCGTCTTCTTGCCGTTCACGATCTTGTATTCGATGCGGTAGGAAACGCGCACCTTGCTATAGATGGTGGTGATCTGGTGGACGCCGATGAACGCCCATTGCGGCGCCGCACGCACGGTTCCGCCGGCGAACACCAGCGGACAAGCGGAAAAGCAGTATGCACCATAGGAATAGGTGTCACCAAGCGAGGCCCCGTCCTTTGCCACAGCAGCATCGCAACGCATGTCTTCCGCCGGGCAATCCTTCAACCGGGTGCCGCCGACCGCTGTTTCCAGTCCGGCCTTGCGGATCATTCGGCCCATTGCATAGGCCGCATCGACTTCGCCACCCTCCGAAAGCAGGACAATCGGCAATTTCCGGTCGCCGATCTTCTTCAGAATTTTGCGGAGCTGAGCCGGGGTATCGGAGGTTATCCGTCCCTCCGCCGATATCCATTCCGGACAGTCTTCCATGCACAGCAGACTGCGCACGAGGATGAAGCGCATCGGCGGCTGCCCCGCCTGCTTCTTCTGCCCGCCGGCCTGCGAGGTTGCCGCTCCGATCGGCAGGGTCAGGAATAATAAAGAAAGTAATAGGGGAAACAGGGATTTCATGAAAAAAGAAATCGCAGAGCGCACGATTAAATTGCCTCAATTATACATGGCACGACGCTTAGCAATTGCATTGATCGCCAGCAAGCCGGTTTTCGACACTTGTTGCGCCAGCTCTTTCCAAGATGATTCTCTCCCTGCATCACCGCGCGACACCCATGACTATGAGCATGAGGAAAATCGAAGATACCAAAACGCTATATCCGTAAGTCGATACTCAACTAAAGCGCGATCTCCCGTCAATAATTTTACACAATATGAGTAAATCGGCCGAGGTTAAGCCAATTGGGACTAGCATCCGGCCGCCTTTCCGTGTTTGATAGCGTTAACATTGGGACTGCCGGGGCGTATAAATGTCTTACATGACCACCTCTGAAAGACAGTCATTGCTTTCGGCAGAACTTGCCGCTGCCCGAACGCGCAGCCTGTTTGCCCAAGCGCTCGGCAGGGTCTCTGCCGCTTTCGGATTGTCGCATGCGACGCTGATGCACGCCCCATCCCCGGAAGACCTCCTGTTGAAACCCCTGCTGATCGAAAGTTCGCTTCCGGCCGCCTATATCAGGGAGTTCGACCGCGCCCACATGATGCGCGGCTGTCCTTTTGGCTTACGGCTGCGGGAATCCGCCGTCCCACCTGCCTGGCACCTCAACGACGCCGTCAATGGTCAGGCCTTCCCGGCCGAACTGCGTGCACTGATGCTGCGCCATGCCATCCCGGCGGGCGTTGCCATGCCGACCATTACCGCCAATGGCCAGCGCCTGGTCTTCTGGTTCTGCGGCGAGCGCGCCGCGCTCAGCCAGAGCGAGGTCAATGAACTGGCAATGATCATTCTGCATGCGCTCGATGCATACAATGCAGTCAAGCGGAATGAGGAATGCGCGCATAACGTGCTATCGACCAGAGAGCTGGAAGTTGTGCGCTGGACTGCCCAGGGCAAGACCTCGATCGAAATCGGACAGATCCTGGCGCTCTCGGACCATACGGTGAATGCCTATATGACGAATGCGATCAAAAAACTCGATTGCGTCAACCGCACCCAGCTGGTCGCCAAGGCCATTCGATTGAAGCTGATCAACTGAGTATCGGAAGAGAGTCAGGACGTCGTCCCGTGATCTGGGGGACCCGTGATCTGGGGGAAACGTGTCTCTTCGCTTCGAACAGCCCCTCATTGACAAGGTGGAGCAATCCCGAGCCCACATTGGCATCACCGATGCGGAAATCGTCCAGATGCTTGCGGCCTATCGCCTTTTCGGCTTCTGGCGGATCGACATCGAGACGGGACATTTCTTTGCAAGCGAGGATGTGCACACGATCTTCGACCTCCCCTACAGCGTCGGTCCCGTCAATCTGACCGAGTTGATGTCGCGCATCCACGAGGATGACCGCGGCCTGGTCGCCCAGACCTTCGAAGAAGCGAGCCTTCACGGCGTCGGCTTCCATTTCGTATACCGCGTCGACAACCGGCTTGGCGGCCACAAGCTGGTGCGCAGCGTCGGCCGCTTCCGGGACGGTGAAAGCGGCGGCGGCATCGTCGGCGTGACCTATGAGTTCGTCGAGAAACTGCGCATCGTCGGCTTCGAGGACGATACGAGACCCCGCTGACTCCACGGGGTCTAAGACATGTCGCGCACAAGTGTGCAGCGGTTCTGCGGCAACGACATGCGCAAAAAGGAGCTAAAGCGCGAGGAGCGAATCTGGATGATCGCGACGCGCTTTAGCGGTCGAGCACCGAGCGGATCTCCACAATATTCGAGCGCACCCTGAGAATATAGAAGCCCATGGTGGCGAGATGGCTCGGCATGATCCAGCCGTCCTCGCGTCCGTTCGAGATGATCGCCGGCTGGATGCGCAATGCCGCCTGAAACTGCCGCATCGTGCTGCCCCAGACCGCGCCGAGATTGCGCTCCTGCACCACCTGCGAGAAATCCGCCTGCGCGGCGGCAAGGATGGCGTAATAGGCGTAGAGCTGGCCGTAGGCGAACCAGAACCGGTCGTCGGCACGCGTATCGAACCAGCCGCGATTGTGATTTTCCGAGCGCTCGGCGAGCATGTCGGACGTGCCTCCGAGATCGTTGGCAATCCGGTCGATGAACTGCATGAGGTTGTCGGCGCGGCCGTCGAAAATCACATTGCACGCGGAAAGATCGGTGTTGAACTTGCGCAGGCTGCCGATCGCCGCGCGGTAATAAGAGGGCGTCGGCGTCTTCGGCCCGAAGGGATTGAGCCCGAAATACCAGCTATGTTCGTCGAACTGCAGGTTGCCGCGGGCACTTTGCAGATCGTTGTTGATACCAGAGGTGCCGCGCACGCGCCCCAGCGTATCGACTAGCTCCGCCGACGTCCGCCGGACCGCCTGGTTGATGCCGCGCTGGAACGACGCCTTGTTGTCGAGGAAGGGCGTGTGATCCCAGTCGATGCCGAAAAAGCCCATTTTATAGAGCAGCATGGAGGATATCCATGCGTTCTGGTTGACGTTGAAGTCGGTCAGGTCAGCCGTCACGTCGACGATCGCCGAACGCTGGCAGCTCTTGCCCGCCGTAGCGTTGCTTCCCTCGGCGACC
This sequence comes from Rhizobium sp. N324, assembly GCF_001664485.1. Taxonomy (NCBI): domain Bacteria; kingdom Pseudomonadati; phylum Pseudomonadota; class Alphaproteobacteria; order Hyphomicrobiales; family Rhizobiaceae; genus Rhizobium; species Rhizobium sp. N324. Next base: position 3,368,002 of record NZ_CP013630.1, read on the forward strand.
GGTACTTCCTGGCCGGCGGCAACCTTGCGCTCGGAAAGCCGGTATTGGTCGACAAAGGCGGTGTTGAAATTCGACCAGACCTGCGTCTGCCAGAAGAAATAGCCGTAGAGCACGACGAAGAGCGCCACGAGCGCGATGACCGGCAGTCGGATCATCCAGCTCCGGCGCTGATACCAGCCATGCGCGGCAAGAAAGGGCCAGAAGGCCCAGGCGGAAAACAGGCGGGCCCAGCGACCGATCGTCCGGCCGATCAGCCTGAAAAAACCGGCTATCCGGTCAAGCATCGTCGTCTCCTGTCAGGCGAGGCGAACACTACAGCGCCGCGCGTCTTTTCAGACGCGCTAAGGGCGCTGTAACACTTTCAATTACTGCAGAATTCCTTAAATCGATTCCGATTTAAGGAATTCTGCAGTGGGACATTGAATACCCACATATGCGCTCGACGAGCAGAGCACAACACGAGCCCTTCGATTTTTCGGATCGAAGGCATCGCCGCGCATCGCGAACCAGGCCCCGCAGGTCAGGAACGCAAGAAAGACAAGCTGATACGGAAGGACCTGCGCGCCGTGTCGATCAGAGGCGCTCCCGATGTCTCCGGCGAAGCTTCGGCATAGGTCGGAAACCTGCTGGTAAAGTCCAGATCGGCGCGGCTCTTGCGCCGCTCCAGATCCTGGGCGACCAGCATGCCCTTGTCGAACAGCCCGATCGGCGCGGCAATATCGGGAAAGAGTTCCGGCTTGATGCGCATCTTCATCCCCGGCCTGTCGGTATCGACCTGCGCCTGGTAGATGATCAGCCGCTCCTCAACGTCGATCATCAATTTGCGCAGCAGCACATTGCAGGCGGCAATCCGCCCGTTCAGCGAATCGACAAAGCTCTGGAACAGACCGATGAAACGCTCGCGCCGCTGGCTGTCGTCGCGCATCTCGTGCTCTCCGGCGGAAATCTGCTCGGCTTCCGCCTTCAGCGCCCGCCGCTCCGCCTCCATCTGCTCCCAATGCGCCCTGTTGCCGTAGACGCCGATACGGCCCTGCGTCGTCAGCGCCTTGGCGTTGAGCTCCTTCATTTTGAGGCGGGCGATATCGATGGAATCGACCAGCCGGCGCCGTTGCTCGACGATGTCGACGAGACCGCGTTCGGCGGCCCTGTGCCGCTCGATGATCGCAGCGCGCTGGCCGCCGATCAGCCTGGCGAGCGCATCCGATTTCGACAGAAGGTCGAGCAGCCGCTCGATGACCGGGGCCTCGCGCACGCGCTCGGTATACATACGCCACATCCGCTGGCGCGACGTCCAGCCGGCCATCTTCTCGCGCAGCGTCAGCCCCCGGAAGCTGTCGAGATCGGCGGAAACCTCGGCCGTCAGCCGGTCGAGGGAAAAGACCAGCTCGGCCTGCAGGGCGTCGAGTGCTGCAGCATCGGCGATATGGGCCTGGAAACGGGCATTCTGCTCGAGGAAAACCTCGTCGGCCGACCGTGCGTCATCGCTGCTGAAGGCGCTGATCGCGGCCACGCAATAGGCTCCGTCTGCCGCAACCCTCTCGGCAAGGCTGCCGGCAGCTTCGTATTGGCTTTGGAATGGCGGAGGTTTGCGCACAGGCTCTCCAGGGAATCTCGTATTGCCCAAGCTAGAGCATGATGCCGAAAAGTGTGAAGCGGTTTTCCGCTCGGAATTGCGTAAAATGGAAAGCACGTCGCTTGCGCCTCTAAAAACAGGCGGCATCGCGGCTTCAGGCCGGCTCGGCGATCCAGGCCCCGTTCATCGCTTCGTCCCAATGCCTGCGGCACAGCGAGACATATTTCTCATTGCCGCCGACATCGATCTGCGCGCCTTCGTGCAGCACTTTGCCTTCCGCGTCGAGCCGCACCACCATCGTCGCCTTGCGCCCGCAATGGCAGATCGTCCGCACCTCACGCATTTCGTCGGCGATCGCCAGCAGTTCCTGCGAGGCCGGAAACAATTTGCCCTGGAAATCGGTTCGGAGGCCGTAGACCATCACCGGAATGCCGAGCCTGTCGACGACGCGGGCAAGCTCCCAGACATGGGCAGGCGTCATGAAATGCGCCTCGTCCACGAAGACACAGGCAATCGGCGCTCCTTCTCCACTCAGCGTCGCAATCAGCCGGAACAGGTCCTCGTGCGGTTCGAAGGGAATGGCGCTCGCCTCCAGCCCGATCCGCGAGCCGATGACCCCCCGGCCGGTGCGCTCGTCGAAGGCAGCGATCAGCTGCACCGTGCGCATGCCGCGCTCCTGGTAATTATAGGAGGCCTGCAGCAGCATCGTCGACTTGCCGGCGTTCATCGTCGAGTAGTTGAAATAGAGTTTTGCCATCCGATCTCTCCTTGATCGGTTATTGAAAGCTCAGAATGGCAAAGAAAAGCCCCCTATGGGCGATAACCACAGGAATTCCAGCCCGAAAACCGCCGAGCCGCCTCAAAATCAGGTGCCGCGCAAAATCCGCCGACGTCGCAATCGCATGGGTCGATACGACGCAAACGCACTGAGGTCGCTTGTCAAACTCGGCTATTGGTGGTTGGCTTGGGAACTTAAAGACTGGGAGTCTAAAATGAAAACAACAAGCACGTTCAAACTCGTTACCGCAACTGCCGTCGCCGCCCTCTCCGTTGCGACCACCGTCTTCGCCGCCGATCCCGACAGCTGCTCTACCGTCCACTTCTCGGATGTCGGCTGGACGGATATTACCGCCACCACCGCCACCGCAGCCGTCGTCCTGAAGAGCATCGGCTACCAGACCGACATCAAAGTTCTCTCGGTGCCGGTCACCTATACCTCGCTGAAGAACAAGGACATCGACATCTTCCTCGGCAACTGGATGCCGACGCAGGAAAAGGACGTCCGCCCCTATCTCGACGACAAGTCGGTCGAATCCTTCGGCCCCAACCTCGTCGGCGCCAAGTATACGCTCGCCACCAACGCAAAGGGCGCGGAACTCGGCATCAAGGACTTCAAGGACATCGCCGCCCACAAGGACGATCTCGACGGCAAGATCTACGGCATCGAGCCCGGCAATGACGGCAACCGCCTGGTCATGGACCTGATCGAAAAGAACACCTTCGGCATGAAGGACATGGAGGTCGTCGAATCCTCCGAACAGGGCATGCTCGCCCAGGTCGCCCGCGCCGAAAAGGCAGGTAAGCCCGTCGTCTTCCTCGGCTGGGAACCCCATCCAATGAACACCAACTTCAAGCTGACCTACCTCACAGGCGGCGACGACGTCTTCGGTCCTGATTTCGGCGGCGCCAAGGTCTATACCAATGTCCGCGCCGGTTATCTCGGCGAATGCCCGAATGTCGGCGCGATGCTGAAGAACCTGACGTTCTCCCTCGAAATGGAGAACCAGATCATGGGCAAGATCCTCGACGACGGCAAGGAGCCGGAAGCGGCGGCGACCGAATGGCTGAAGGCAAACCCTTCTGCGCTCGAGCCCTGGCTCGCAGGCGTCAAGACCCGCGACGGCAAGGGCGACGCGCTGGCGGCCGCCAAGACCGGCCTCGGCCTTTGATGATATGAACGGGGCGGCTCGCCGCCCCGTTTCATTTTTGTCCGATTGTTGATTTTTTTTGGATAGGCGCTCCCTTGAATTGGATCACCGAATTTAAAATTCCCATCGGCTTAGGGGCCAAAGCCTTCGTCGACTGGCTGACCTCGAACGGCGCATGGTTCTTCGACCAGCTCGCCTTCCTCCTGTCCAGCGCCATAGACGGCCTGCTTTTCGTGCTGCAGAAGCCTCACCCGCTGATCGTCATCGCTGCCATCACCGCCATCGCCTTCTGGCTGCGCCGGTCGATTGCGATCGCCCTCTTCACCTGTCTTGGGCTGCTGCTCATCGTGAACCAGGACTATTGGAAGGAGACGACGGAGACGCTCGCCCTCGTGCTGGCCGCCACCTTCGTCTGTATGGTGATCGGCATTCCGCTCGGCATCGCCGCCGCCCGCCGTCCCTGGGTCTATGCCGCAATGCGCCCGGTGCTCGATCTCATGCAGACCATCCCGACATTCGTCTATCTGATCCCGGCGCTCATCCTGTTCGGCCTCGGCATGGTGCCGGGCCTGATTGCCACCGTCATCTTCGCGATCCCCGCCCCCATCCGGCTGACGCGCCTCGGCATCATCTCGACGCCGCCGTCGCTGGTTGAAGCCGCCGTCGCCTTCGGCGCCCGGCCGATGCAGGTGCTGCGCAAGGTCGAACTTCCCTTCGCCGCGCCGCAGATCATGGCGGGCCTGACCCAGACCATCATGCTGTCGCTGTCGATGGTGGTTATTGCCGCCCTCGTCGGCGCTCCCGGGCTCGGCGTGCCGGTCGTGCGCGCGCTGAACACCGTCAATATCGCGAAAGGCTTCGACGCCGGTTTCTGCATCGTCATCCTGGCGATCATTCTCGACCGCATATTCCGCGCAGGGGACGAAGGAGACGGCGCATGACAGCGATAGATTTCAAGAATGTCAGCATCATCTTCGGCGATCGGCCGCAAGCCGCCCTTGCCATGGCCGACCAGGGCAAAACGCGTGACGAAATCGGTGCAGCCACCGGCCTGGTGCTCGGCGTCGCCAATGCCTCGCTGACGATCGAGGAAGGCGAGATCCTGGTGCTGATGGGTCTTTCCGGCTCAGGCAAGTCGACGCTGCTGCGCGCCGTCAACGGGCTCGCTCCCGTGGTGCGCGGCGATGTCGCGGTCTCCACAACGACCGGCTCCGTCAACCCCTATAAATGCAATGCCAAAGCCCTGCGGGAACTGCGCACCCACACCGTCTCCATGGTGTTCCAGCAGTTCGCCCTCCTGCCCTGGCGCACCGTCGCCGAGAATGTCGGCTTTGGCCTCGAGCTCGCCGGCATGCCGGAGGCGGAGCGCAAGGTCCGCATCGGCGAGCAGCTCGAACTCGTCAACCTGTCGAAATGGGCCGACCGCAAGGTCAACGAACTCTCAGGCGGCATGCAGCAGCGCGTCGGGCTTGCCCGCGCCTTTGCCACCGGCGCCCCGATCCTGCTGATGGACGAGCCGTTCTCGGCGCTCGACCCTTTGATCCGCACCCGCCTGCAGGACGAGCTTCTGGAGTTCCAGCGGCGGCTGAAGAAGACCATCCTCTTCGTCAGCCACGATCTCGACGAGGCCTTCCGCATCGGCAACCGCATCGCCATCATGGAGGGCGGCCGCATCATCCAGTGCGGAACGCCGCACGATATCGTCAAGAACCCCGCCGACCAGTATGTCGCCGATTTCGTGCAGCATCTCAACCCGATCACCATGCTGACGGCGGCCGACGTGATGCAGCCCGGACTCGGTCAGACAGCCGCCGGCATGAGCGTCAGCGCCACGGCCCGCGCCGAGACCCCGCTCGTCGATATCCTCGATGCCCTTGCCCGCCAGCCGGGCAGCATCGGCATCGTCGAGAACGGCACGATTGTCGGAACCATCTCGGCCCAGGATATCGTCGCAGGCCTGACCCGACATCGCCGCAAGCAGGACGCTTGATGTTTTCAGTCCGCTTTGCCACAAAGCGGATATGAAGGATCAGCCCTCGCCAATACGCGAAACCGACGACGACGCCCGCAAACTCGCCCGCGTGCTGCTGCGCTCCGCGCGGCATGCGGCGATTGCCGTTCTCGACCCCGAGACCGGCTTCCCCTTCGCCAGCCGCGTGCTCGTCGCGACCGATATTGACGGCACACCCGTCATTCTCGTTTCGAAACTCTCGGCCCATACCAAAGCGCTCGGCCATGACGCGCGCGCCTCGCTGCTGACCGGCGAGCCCGGCAAGGGCGATCCGCTCGCCCACCCTCGCCTGACGACCCAATGCCTGGCGGAGCCCGTCGAGCGCGGCGACGCCTTGCACGCGCGTCTGCGCACGCGTTTTCTCGCTCGCCACAGCAAGGCAAAGCTCTATATCGACTTTCCCGATTTCCTCTTCTTCCGCCTCAAGCCGGAGCGAGCCAACCTCAATGGCGGCTTCGGCCGTGCCTACCAGCTCGATGGGAGCGACCTCATCATCCAGTCGGCCGTGAATGAGGAGATTGCCGCCGGCGCGGCAGAAACAGTGCGAGATTTAGTAGCACGCCACCCCGATGTGGCAGAGACGCTCGCTGCCAGGCTAAAGGCGCCGGAACCGGCTTCCTGGCGCATTTGTGGTATCGATCCCTCAGGTTTTGATATGATTTCCGGCGATTTTCTGCTGCGATATGAATTCGAAACCCTCGCTGAGGAGGCCGATCACATTTGTTCAAACATATCTAAAATAGCATACTCGATACCTTAAATTTAGGTATATACAATCTTCGACCTCAGTTGCTAGTTTTTAGGCGTCGGTCGAAATCCGGCTGGCGGCCTGTGCCAACACGCATGATGTACGTTTCGCATTAGGAAGATAACAATATGGAAACCACTGATTTGGCCGATCACACCAATGTGGCCGCAGCTTTATTATCGGCCATGGCCAATCCCAAGAGATTGCTGATCCTGTGCAGCCTCGTGAAGGGCGAAGTGGCCGTCGGCGTGCTCGCAACGCAGGTCGGCCTCAGCCAGTCGGCACTGTCTCAGCACCTTTCGAAACTGCGCGCACAGAAGCTGGTGAAGACCCGCCGGGATGCACAGACCATTTACTATTCCAGCACCTCCGAGCCGGTGATGAAGATCCTGGCAACGCTCGAAGACATTTACCTCGTGCAGAACCGGAACAGATCCGCCGCTTGATGATAGCGCTGACATGAATGTCGGCCTATGCCGTGCCGCAAGGGGATGTTCCCGGAAGCGCGGTAACGATATTTCAGCACCTGAACCTTATGGCACGACCGGCAAAACCATGTGATTTGCCGGTCGTGCCCTTTTTGCTCTACCTGAATATCCCCGGGTCGAGCCGGTCAAAACTCAAGCCTTCCTGTCACGAACGGCTCCCGGGCTTTTTGCCGTTGACGCTTCAAGAAGCCCTGATAATTTGACCGGGCAGTCAAAATATGGGCGCAAAGCCCGGGAAAGGGCCGGCAGCGGCCAGGAGAACAGCATGTCCAATCGCCTCAACGCACCGAATGATCTTCGCGCCTTCTGGATGCCGTTTACGGCAAATCGCCAGTTCAAGAAGGAGCCGCGCATGTTTGTCGGCGCCAAGGACATGTATTATACGACCCATGACGGCCGCCAGGTGCTGGACGGCACGGCCGGCCTCTGGTGCGTCAATGCCGGCCACTGCCGCCCGAAGATCACCGAGGCGATCCGCGAACAGGCCGGCGAGCTCGATTACGCCCCGGCCTTCCAGCTCGGCCACCCCAAGGCCTTCGAACTGGCGAACCGTCTGGTCGACATTGCGCCGGAAGGCCTGAACCACGTTCTCTACACCAATTCCGGATCCGAATCCGTCGAGACGGCACTCAAAGTGGCGCTCGCCTATCACCGCGTGAAGGGCAATGGTTCACGCCTCCGCCTGATCGGCCGCGAGCGCGGCTATCATGGCGTCAATTTCGGCGGCATCTCCGTCGGCGGCATCGTCACCAACCGCAAGATGTTCGGCACGCTGCTGACTGGCGTCGATCACATGCCGCACACCCACCAGCCCGGCAAGAACAACTTCACCCGCGGCGAGCCCGAGCATGGCGGCGACATCGCCAGCGAACTCGAGCGCATCGTCACCCTGCACGACGCCTCGACGGTCGCCGCCGTCATCGTCGAACCGGTGGCCGGCTCCACCGGCGTGCTCATCCCGCCGAAGGGATACCTGCAGAAGCTGCGCGAGATCTGCACCAAGCACGGCATCCTGCTGATCTTCGACGAGGTCATCACTGGCTTCGGCCGCCTCGGCGCCCCCTTCGCCGCGCAATATTACGACGTCAAGCCCGACATGATCACTGCCGCCAAGGGACTGACCAATGGCGTCATTCCGATGGGCGCCGTCTTCGTCACCTCCGAGATCCATGATGCCTTCATGAACGGCCCCGAGCACATGATCGAATTCTTCCACGGCTACACCTATTCGGGCAATCCGATCGCCTCTGCCGCCGCCCTCGCCACGCTCGATACCTACAAGGAAGAAGGGCTGCTGACGCGCGCCGCCGAGCTTTCCGACTACTGGGCCGACGCGCTGCATTCGCTGAAGGACTGCCCCAATGTCATCGACATCAGGAATACCGGGCTGATCGGCGCGATCGAGCTCGATCCGATCGCCGGCGAACCGACCAAGCGCGCCTTCACCGCCTTCCTGAAAGCCTATGAAAGCGGCCTGCTGATCCGCACCACCGGTGATATCATCGCGCTTTCCCCGCCGCTGATCATCGAGAAGCACCATATCGACGAACTCTTCGGCAAGCTGCGCACCATCCTGCAGAACAACATCTGAGAAAGCTTCCCCATCATGGCCTGCGGCGGGTGCAAGCCCACGCAGGCCTTTTTGTTGCCACGAGAAATTGACCTCAGGTCACGGAAGCGACGGAAAGGCAGAGGGCGAATTTTTTCAGGAGCCGGCGGTCGAAGTGCCCTTCATTCCCGAACATCCATTTCAGTGCGTCGCTCGCGCTCCATGCCGCCTTATATGACCGCACCGAGGTAATCGCGTCATAGACATCGCAGATCGTGGCAATGCGCGCGTGGAGGCTCAACTCTCTGCCGGACAGCCTGCGCGGATAGCCCTTGCCGTCGATACGCTCATGGTGATTGAGGCAGACATCGAGAACGATCTCCGACATGCCCTCCTGCCGCGACAGGAATGCGTGCCCCTTCTCCGGGTGGCCACGGATCAGGCTGATCTCGTCCTTTTCCAGAGGCCCGGCCTTGTTGAGCACCTCAAGCGGAATTTCAAGCTTGCCGACATCGTGCAGCAACCCGGCGGTGCCGAGCATCTGCACCGTCGGCTCGTCGAGTGCGAGATGGCGGCTGAACAGGATCATCAGCGCGCTTACCGAAATGGAATGGAGGAAGGTCACTTCGTCTTTTGATTTCAACCGCGTGACGTTCAGGAAAACCGAGGGATTGTCCTCCATCGACTTGGAGACGGAAGAAATCACCGGCGCTACATGCGCGACGCTGATCGCATCGCCATTCCGCAGCCTCGCGAAAGCCTCTTCCAGCACCTGAACGGATTTCTGCACGGTCTCGCGCGCGGCCTGGATATCGATATCGATGTCACGGCTCGGCAGGCCGCCAGTATCGAGCCCTTTGCTGGTGTTGATCACCACGATGGCGGTGCCGCATGTGCGAATTTTTGCGGCATCGGCCTCGCGCCGCAGGGAGAATCTGCGCTTGGACAAAAGCGGATCCTGCCACAGGCCCTCGACGGCCTCTACAAACATTCCGATACGCACCTGGCTGGCGTCGATACGCTTGAGCATCCAGTCTCTATTCCCGATATGTCTATCTAATTATTTGTATGGGTCTCTTTTTCAATGCTGCGGTATTCTGGGTATCGCGGGATACTACTGCCATTGGCCAAACTAACGGTTAATGCGAAAGACAAAGACAACCATACGGAGGCGGTTTCCCCCGGGGCGGCGGCCTGCCCGTTGCGTCGTTCCTTATGAGAAATCACCGAAAAACGAAGAAAACGATCGCCTTCAAGCGACTTTCCGGCCGGATCGATCCGATTTTGCCTCCGTTTTGTTATGAACTTGCGCAATCCCGTCAAAATTCCTAGAAATCTCGCCATGAGCCTTCCCGAGTCAAATATGGCCGGCAGGCTCACTGATCGCGCCCTTGTCGATCGTCCTTGGCACGGCCCAAAGGGCCGTTGAATGATCGGAAAAACCGGCGCGGCACTTCATCGCGGGTCGAAGGACCCCACCCAAGGAGACAGACAATGACCCTCAAGACATTGACGGCGACACTCGTTGCGTCGCTTGCCTTTGCGCCGTTTGCTCATGCCGATATCACCATCGGCCTTATTGCGCCGCTGACCGGCCCCGTCGCCGCCTATGGCGATCAGGTGAAGAACGGCGCTCAGACCGCCGTCGACGAGATCAACAAGAAGGGCGGCATTCTCGGCGAGAAGGTGGTCCTCGAACTGGCAGACGATGCCGGCGAACCGAAGCAGGGCGTTTCCGCCGCCAACAAGGTCGTCGGCGACGGCATTCGCTTCGTCGTCGGGCCGGTGACCTCTGGTGTTGCCATTCCGGTTTCGGACGTGCTGGCTGAAAACGGCGTGCTGATGGTCACCCCGACCGCGACGGCGCCCGACCTCACCAAGCGCGGTCTCACCAACGTGCTGCGCACCTGCGGCCGCGACGACCAGCAGGCCGAGGTCGCCGCCAAATACGTGCTGAAGAATTTCAAGGACAAGCGCGTCGCCATCGTCAACGACAAGGGCGCCTACGGCAAAGGCCTCGCCGACGCTTTCAAGGCGACGCTGAACGCCGGCGGCATCACCGAAGTCGTCAATGACGCGGTCACTCCAGGCGACAAGGATTTCAGCGCGCTGACCACCCGCATCAAGTCCGAGAAGGTCGACGTGGTCTATTTTGGCGGCTATCACCCGGAAGGCGGCCTGCTCGCCCGCCAGCTGCATGATCTCGCTTCTAACGCAACGATCATCGGCGGCGACGGCCTCTCCAATACCGAATTCTGGGCGATCGGTACGGATGCGGCAGCAGGCACGCTGTTCACCAACGCGTCCGACGCCACCAAGAACCCGGATTCCAAGGCTGCCGCCGATGCGCTCGCGGCCAAGAACATCCCGGCCGAGGCCTTCACGCTCAACGCCTATGCCGCCGTCGAAGTGCTGAAAGCCGGCATCGAGAAGGCCGGCAGCGCCGAGGACGCGGAAGCCGTCGCGGCGGCGCTGAAAGACGGCAAGGAGATCCCGACCGCAATCGGCAAGGTCACCTACGGCGAGACCGGCGACCTGACCTCGCAGAGCTTCTCGCTCTACAAGTGGGAAGCCGGCAAGATCGTTTCCGCTGAGTGACTTGCAGCATTGACGAAAGCAGGATCGGGCGCCTCGCGGCGCCCGGTTGTATTTTGGAGGATGAAGTGCCGCTCAATCAGGCTGCCTCTTATCCTCCCGCAGATAGCTCTCCACTGTAGGATGTTTAGGAAGGACCATCGGCTGACGATAAGTCAACTAGGTATCGGGTTCGAGACACGCGCGTAGAAACGGGAGATCAGGACGCGCTTTAGATCTTCGTCCGAAGCGACACTTCCGGTCGACCTTTCAAGGATGACCTGACTCACTTTCCGGTGCTTGTCAGTCTTGAGTACCGCTGAGTTGTTCACACAGCCGCTCAACAACACCACAGCCGCACAGGCGCCGAAATAATTGCTTTCATATCATGACCTTGAGTTGGAAATTGACATCTGTATTCTCGCTTCACTAGCACTGCTGCCGGAAGGATCAAAGCAGCCGGGTATCTTCCAGCATTCAGTCGGTATCAATGGCAGAAATCAGTCGGAGAGGTAGACCATGACCACCAAGCTCGAACGTCTCATCGACCAGGGTGTGGGCCGTATCCCCGCCGACATCGTGCTGAAGGGCGGCCGTTTCTTCGATCTCGTCACCGGCGAGCTCGTCCAGTCGGACATCGCCATTGGCGGCGATCGCATCGTCGGCACTTCGGGCAATTACCGGGGTGAAACCGAAATCGACATATCGGGAAAAACAGTCGTTCCCGGCTTCATCGATACGCATCTGCACATCGAATCCTCGCTCGTCACGCCGCATGAATTCGACCGCTGCGTTCTGCCCTATGGCGTCACCACCGCGATCTGCGATCCGCACGAAATCGCCAATGTGCTGGGAGCCGCCGGCATCGAATTCTTTCTTCAATCCGCGCTCGAGACAATCATGGACATCCGCGTCCAGCTCTCCTCCTGCGTTCCGGCAACGCATCTCGAAACCTCCGGCGCCGATCTGCCGATCGAGCGCCTCCTGCCCTTCCGCCACCATCCGAAGGTCATCGGCCTTGCCGAGTTCATGAATTTCCCCGGCGTGATCCACAAGGATCCCGTCTGCATGGCCAAGCTCGACGCCTTCCAGGGCGGCCATATCGACGGTCACGCGCCGCTGCTTTCCGGCAACGACCTCAACGGCTACCTCGCAGCCGGCATCCGCACCGAGCACGAATGCACGAGCGCCACCGAGGCGCTGGAAAAGATCCGCAAGGGCATGCATATCCTGGTCCGCGAGGGCTCGGTGTCCAAGGATCTTGCCGCGCTGATGCCCATTATCACCGAGCGGCTATCACCTTATCTCGCACTCTGCACTGACGACCGCAATCCGCTCGATATCGCCGAACAGGGCCATCTCGATCACATGATCCGCACGGCGATCGCTAACGGCGTCGAGCCGCTGGCGATCTATCGCGCCGCCTCGATCTCGGCCGCCCGTGCCTTCGGCCTCCGGGACCGCGGCTTGGTGGCGCCGGGCTGGCGCGCCGATCTCGTGGTTCTCGACAGTCTGGAAAGCTGCCGCGCCGACATGGTCTTCTCCGCTGGCCGCAGCGTCACCGACGCGCTCTTTTCCACGCGCAAGCCGATCGCTCCGATCGGCCTTGACAGCGTCAAGGCCCGACCGGTCAACGCGGCCCATTTCGGCGTGCCGGCCAGGGAGGGCGATACATCGGTGATCGGCGTCATGCCCGGCAAGATCATCACCGAACATCGCCGCTACCGGCTGCCCGTGAAAGGCAACGAGACGGCGGTCGATCTTGCCAACGACATCATCAAGGTCGCCGTCATCGAGCGCCACGGCAAGAACGGCAACCACGCCAACGGATTCGTCCAGGGCTTCGGCCTGAAGAAGGGCGCGATCGCCTCCACCGTCGGCCATGACAGCCACAATATTTGCGTCGTCGGAGTCGACGAGGACGACATGGCGCGCGCCGCAAACCGCCTCGGCGAGATCAAGGGCGGCTTTGTCGTCGTCGAGGACGGCAAGGTCACCGGCGAAATCGCCCTGCCCATCGCTGGCCTGATGAGTCTCGAGCCCTACGAGACGGTCCGCGATACGCTGCACCATCTGCGCAAGGCCGCCTTCGCACTCGGCGCCACGCTGGAAGAACCCTTCCTCCAGTTGGCCTTCCTGCCACTGCCGGTCATCCCACACCTGAAGATATCCGACCGCGGCATGGTCGATGTGGACAAGTTCGCGCTGATTGGGCGATGCAACTGATTGGCCCACGAGATTTGGTGAGAGCGCTTATATGTACTCAAACCGCGTGATGCCTCGTCGTCAGTTCTAGCCCGATCGCCTTCATCACGGCCAGTGTCGTTTCAAGGGTAGGATTTCCGTTCTCGCTCAGCGCCTTATAGAGATGCTCGCGCGCAAGACCGGTTTCCCTGGCGATTTTGCTCATGCCCTTGGCGCGCGCAACGACGCCAAGAGCCGACGCGATGAATTTCGCGTCACCGGTCTGCAGCGCTTCGGTAATAAAAGTTTTGATGGCTTCGTCGGAGTCGAGCAACTCAGCCGGATCGAAGTCGAAGATCTGTTCAGCCATGATCGTCGCTCCATTCCATTGGCAATTCTCTTTGCCGTTCTTATATCCGCTTCCTGCGTGCTCTTGTCGCCTTCGCAGAGAAGGACAATGATGGTCTCTCCCCGCTTGCGGTAATAGATCCGATAGCCCGGCCCGTAGTGAATGCACAGTTCACTCACCCCTTCGCCAACCGGTGCTGCATCACCGGCATGCCCGATCGCAAGACGCTGGAGGCGCAGGGCGATCATTGCCTTCGCCTTTCCATCCTTCAATCTTTTGTGCCACTTCTGGAAAGTGCCCGTCTGCTTCAGAACGAACATATCAATTGTAATTTAAAAAATACATACTGTCAAAATTATTACCTCCGCAGCGATAGCGAGACCGTCAAACCCGTGCACAGAATCCATCCAGCGCCGCAAGTTTCACCGAGCCCGCGCCAGCCACTGCCTTAAACCCCGGCATGGCGAGCGGTTCCGCGAGCACCATGCCCTCCGGCAGGCGGAATTCCGCCGGCTTGCGAGCGAGGTTGAAAACGAAGAGCAGCTTTTCTCCGCCCTTCTCGCGGGTGAAGGCGAGCAGGTCCTCGTTGGTGCCAATGAAGGTCATGTCGCCTTCGATCAACGCCGGGTGGTTTTTTCGGAAGGCGAGCGTCCTGCGATAGTGATTGAGCACAGAGCCGTCGCCTGCCTCCTGCGTATCGACGGAAAGGGCCGCCTGCTCATAAGGCACCGGCAGCCAGCTCTTTTCGGCAGAGGTGAAGCCCGCATGCGCCTTCCCGGCTTCCCAGGGCATCGGCGTGCGGCATCCGTCGCGGCCCTTGAAGGCCGGCCAGAAGCGGATGCCGTAGGGATCGCGCAGATCCTCGAAGGCGAGCTCAGCCTCCGGCAGGCCAAGCTCCTCGCCCTGATAAAGGCAGATCGAGCCGCGCAGCGCAGCAAGCACGGAGATCGCCAGCTTGGCGATGGCGGGCCGCTCCTCCGCCGTCAGCGCGAACCGGCTGACATGGCGCATGACGTCGTGATTGGAAAAAGCCCAGCAGACCCAGCCGTCGGTCACCGACTTCTGAAAAGCCTCGACGCAGCCGCGAATATGCTCGGCGCTGAACTCCGGCCCCAGCAGATCGAATGTGTAGCACATGTGCAGCTTGTCGCCGCCGCTCGTATAGGCCGCCACCGTCTTCAGCGAACGCGCCCCGTCACCGACTTCCCCAACGGTCGTGCGATCCTCATACTGGTCGAGCAGCACCCGGAAGCGCTTGAGGAAATCGACATTCTCAGGCTGCGTCTTGTCATAGAGGTGGTTCTGCATGCCGTAGGGATTGCTGTCGGGCGCATCGAGGCCTGCGTCATCCTCATCGGGCTCGTGCGGCGGATTGCTTCTGAGCTGCTTGTCGCAGAAATAATAGTTGACCGTATCCAGCCGAAAGCCGTCGACGCCGCGATCGAGCCAGAATTTCACCGTCTCCAGCACCGCGTCCTGCACTTGCCTGCTGTGGAAATTGAGATCCGGCTGAGAGGTGAGAAAATTGTGCTGGTAATATTGCCTGCGCACGCCGTCCCACTCCCAGCCCGGCCCGCCGAAGATCGACAGCCAGTTGTTCGGCGCCGTGCCATCCGGCTTCGGGTCGGCCCAGACATACCAGTCAGCCTTGGGATTGGTCCGGCTCGACCGGCTCTCGATAAACCAGGGATGCCGGTCCGATGTATGAGAGATCACCTGGTCGATGACGACCTTGATGCCGAGCCGGTGCGCCTCGGCCATCATCTCGTCGAAATCGGCCAGTGTCCCGAAGATCGGGTCGACATCGCAATAATCGGAAACGTCATAGCCCATGTCGGCCATCGGCGATTTGAAGAAGGGCGAAAGCCAGATTGCGTCGACCCCGAGACTGGCGATATGCGGCAGCCGGCGGGTGATCCCCTTGAGGTCGCCGAGCCCGTCGCTGTTGGTGTCCTGAAACGAGCGCGGATAGACCTGATAGATCACCGCGCCGCGCCACCAGTCCGCATTCCCGCCTGCCTGCAATGCCATCGGCTCCATCTCCTGCCTTGTTAGCGCCCGCCACACTAAAGCGGACGAAACAAAAGACAACATGTGAGGCCGTTATGGATGTGCTGGAAATGTCGCAATGTGTCGTCGCGATCCAACAAGGGGGAGACGTATATAGGCTTGTCCACAACCCGTTTCCAGCCTCCGGATTTGGGGTTGCAACGCGATTCCTTTGCGATAAGGTGCGCACTGACCTGCACGTAAGAGGTCAAATGTCGGGAACAGATGTCTAATAAAGGCGCAAAGCCTAGAAAGGTGGACCCACGATGAACCAGTTCACGAAAAAATTTCTCGCCTCCGCAATGCTTGGCACATTGCTGGCGTTTTCGGCGCATGCGGCCACGCTCAACATTCACAATGGTGGCGACCCGCAATCGCTCGATCCGCAGAAGCTTTCCGGCGACTGGGAGAACCGTATCGCCGGCGACATTTTCGAAGGTCTCGTCA
This sequence comes from Rhizobium sp. N324, assembly GCF_001664485.1. NCBI lineage: Bacteria > Pseudomonadati > Pseudomonadota > Alphaproteobacteria > Hyphomicrobiales > Rhizobiaceae > Rhizobium > Rhizobium sp. N324. The sequence goes on from NZ_CP013630.1 coordinate 3,383,902, forward strand.
CTGAAGACGCCAAGGACAATCCGGTCCCCGGCCAAGCAGAAAGCTGGACGATTTCCCCTGATGGCAAGATCTATACCTTCAAGCTTCGCGACGGCATCAAGTGGTCCGATGGCCAGTCGGTAACGGCAGGAGACTTCGTCTTCGCCTTCCAGCGCCTCGTCGACCCGAAGAACGCCGCCGATTATGCCTATCTGCAGTTCACCATCAAGAATGCCGAAAAGATCAACAAGGGCGAAATCACCGATCTCAACCAGCTCGGCGTCAAGGCGATCGACGACAAGACGCTTGAAATCACCCTTGAGAACCCGACCCCTTATTTCCTAAATGCGCTGATGCATTACACCGCCTATCCGCTGCCCAAGCACGTCGTCGAGGCGAAAGGCCAGGATTGGGTCAAGATCGGCAACATCGTCACCAACGGCCCTTACAAGCCGGTCGAATGGGTTCCGGGCTCGCATGTCACGACAGTTAAGAACGACCAGTGGTACGGCGCCAAAGACCTGAAGATCGACGGCGCCAAGTTCTTCGTGCTTGAGGATCAGGAAGCGGCACTGAAACGTTACCGTGCTGGCGAATTCGACATCCTCACCGATTTCCCCACCGACCAGTACGAGTGGATGAAGAAGAACCTGCCGGGCCAGGCGCATGTGGCCCCCTTCTCCGGCCTCTATTATTACGTCATCAATTCGAGCAAGCCGCCCTTCGCCGACAAGCGCGTGCGCCAGGCCCTTTCCATGGCGATCAACCGCGAAGTCATCGGGCCGCAAATTCTCGGCACCGGCGAACTGCCGGCCTATTCGTGGGTCCCGCCGGGCACGGCAAACTACGGCGAACCGGCCTACGTTTCCTGGAAGGATCTTCCCTATAAGGACAAGGTCGAAGAAGCCAAGAAGCTGCTGAAGGAGGCCGGTTTCGGTCCGGATCATCCGCTGACCGCCGAACTCAAATACAACACCAACGACAACCATAAGCGCATCGCCGTGGCGATCGCCTCGATGTGGAAGCCGCTCGGCGTCAATGTCGAACTCGTCAACGCCGAGACCAAAGTCCATTATGACCAGTTGCAGCGCGGCGAAGTGCAGATCGGCCGCGCCGGCTGGCTCGCCGACTACAACGATCCGGACAATTTCCTGAACCTGCTGGTCACAGGCGTCCAGATGAATTACGGCCGCTGGTCCAATCCTGAGTACGACAAACTGATCAAGGACGGCAACGCCGAGACGGATCTGAAGAAGCGCGCCGAAATCTTCAAGAAGGCCGAGCAGTTGGCGCTTGATGATTCTGCCGCCCTGCCGATCTACTACTATGTCTCGAAAAACGTCGTTTCGCCGAAGATCGAAGGCTTCGTCGACAACATTCAGGACATCCACCGCACCCGCTGGCTGTCGATGAAAGAGTAAGGGAAAACGGTCCTTCCCGCCGCGCGCGGGAAGGACCGGCCCACGATCATGATCAAATATGCCCTCCGTCGCCTGCTATCGACGATCCCCGTTCTGTGGATCGCCGTCACAGCCTGTTTTTTCGTTTTGCGCCTTGCCCCCGGCGGCCCGTTCGATGGCGAAAGGCCATTGCCGCCGGTGATCCTGAAAAACCTCGCGGTTCATTACAATCTCGATAAGCCGCTGATCCAGCAGTACCTGATCTATGTCGGTGACCTGCTTCGGGGCGATCTCGGCCCCTCCTTCGCCAGCGAGGATTTTTCCGTCGCCCAGCAGATCATGATCGGTCTGCCCTATACCTTCACGATTGGTACCGCCGCCTTCCTGATCGCCATCATCGTCGGCATCGCCGTCGGCTGTCTTGGCGCGCTCTACCAGAACAAGACGCCGGACTATATTCTCGGCGCCCTCATCCTGGTGGGGGTGGTGTTGCCGAACTTCCTGATCGCGCCGATCCTGCAATTGATCTTCGGAATTCAGCTCGGCTGGTTTCCGGTCGGCGGCTGGGGTGACGGCTCGATCAAACATCTGATCCTGCCGATCGTCGTTCTGGCCCTGCCGCATGCCGGCCGCATCTCGCGCATCACCCGCGGCTCGATGATCGAGGTGATGAACCAGAACTTCATCCGCACCGCCAAAGCCAAGGGCATCGGTCCGCGGCTGACGGTGATGCGCCATGCGCTGAAGCCCGCGCTCATGCCTGTGGTCTCCTATCTCGGGCCGGCGGCAAGCTACCTTCTCACCGGTTCGCTCGTTGTCGAAAGCATCTTCGGATTGCCCGGCATCGGCCGCTACTTCGTCAACGCAGCGCTGAACCGCGATTACGGCATGGTTCTCGGTACGGTCATCTTCTACATGGTGCTGATCGTGTTCCTGAACCTTCTGGTCGACATCGCCTATGCCTGGCTGGACCCGAAAGTGAGAAACCGATGATCCTCAACCCCGCAAAACGCGAACTGCTCGCCGAGGAGCTTCTGCAGGCGGAGGGCCTGGCCCCCGAAGGCCGTTCGCTCACCAGGGATGCGCTCCGCCGCCTCGGGCGCAACAAGGCGGCCGTTCTGTCGATCGCCGTCCTGGCGCTGTTGATCCTCGCCGCCTTCCTCGGCCCCTGGTTCATTCCCTTCAACTACGAGGATCCGGACTGGGCCGCCTTCCGCATTCCGCCGTCGATCGAGACCGGCCATTATTTCGGCACCGACCCGAACGGACGCGACCTGCTTGCCCGCGTGCTCTACGGCACCCGCGTCTCGCTGGCCGTGGCGCTGACGGCAACCGTCGTCTCGGTCGTCATCGGCGTACTCTACGGCGCCATATCGGGCTATATCGGCGGCAGGCTGGACGCGATCATGATGCGCTTCGTCGATATCATGTACGCGCTTCCCTATATCCTCTTCGTCATCCTGCTGATGGTGATCTTCGGCCGCAACGTCTACCTGCTCTTTGCCGCGATCGGCGCGCTGGAATGGCTGACCATGGCCCGCATCGTGCGGGGCCAGACCCTGTCGATCAAGCATCGCGAATTCATCGAGGCGGCCCGTGCCTCCGGGCAGCGGCCGTTCAAGATCATCGTCAAGCACATCATTCCGAACCTCGTCGGCCCGGTGGTCATCTTCGCGGCGCTGACGGTGCCCGAGATCATCGCCACCGAAAGCTTCCTGTCCTACCTCGGCTTCGGCGTCCAGGAACCGCTGACCTCGCTCGGCACGCTGATCGCCGAGGGAACCGACGCCATGGAAAGCATGCCCTGGCTGCTGATCTTCCCGGCAAGTTTCCTCGTGGCCCTGCTGCTCAGCCTGCTCTTCATCGGCGACGGCCTGCGCGACGCGTTCGACCCGAAGGATCGCTAGAATGGCCCATGAAACGCAAAAAGACATTCTGCTCGAACTCAAGGACTATTCGATTACCTTCAAAACGCCTGACGGCGAGGTGAAGGCGGTCTCGAATATGAACCTCACCGTCCGGCGCGGCGAGCGCGTCGCCATCGTCGGCGAGTCCGGTTCGGGCAAGAGCCAGACCTTCCTCGGCATCATGGGCCTGCTCGCCAAGAACGGCAGGACGGCGGGACAGGCGCTGCTCGAAGGCAGGGATGTGCTGTCGTTGAAACCGCGCGAGCTCGACCAGATCCGTGGCAAGGACATGGCCATGGTCTTCCAGGATCCGATGACCGCCTTGAATCCATCGCTCAGGATTTCGCGGCAGCTGACGGAACAACTCGAGGTTCACCGCGGCCTGACGGCACGCGCCGCATCCGAGGCGGCCCTCGACATGCTGAAACGCGTCGGCATCCCGGACCCGACGCGGCGCTTCCACCTCTATCCGCATGAGCTTTCCGGCGGCATGCGTCAGCGCATCGTCATTGCCATGGCGCTGCTCACCAAGCCGAAGCTGCTGATTGCCGACGAGCCCACCACGGCGCTCGACGTCACCATTCAGGCGCAGATCCTCGATCTCTTCAACGACCTGACGGCGGAGATGAACACGGCGCTGATCATGATCACCCACGATCTCGGCGTCGTCGCCGGCCTCGCCGACCGCGTCGCCGTCATGTATGCCGGCCGCATCGTCGAGGAGGCGCCGGTCGACGAGCTGTTCGACAATCCCGCCCATCCCTATACGGCGGCGCTGCATGCCTCGATCCCGCGCCCGGATCAGGATGTCGACGAGCTGGTCGTTATCCCCGGGCGCCCGCCGAACCTGCAGCACCTGCCGAAGGGCTGCAATTTCTCGCCGCGCTGTTCACAGGTCCAGGACGATTGCATCGACCGTCCGCCGCCGCTCGAAACCCTGGCGCCGCGCCACTGCGCCGCCTGCTACCACCCGTTCCCGCGCCGTGAGGAGTTGCTGAACCATGGCTGACCGATCGCTGCTGAGGGTCGAGAACCTGACGACCCAGTTCGAATTGCCGGCGAAAGGCTTGTTCAAGCCGCCGATTTTCCTCACCGCCGTCAACAATGTCAGCTTCGATCTCGCCGAAGGCCGCACCCTCGGCGTCGTCGGCGAATCCGGCTGCGGCAAGTCCACGCTCGGCCGCTCCATCCTGCGGCTGTTGAAATCGCAGAAGGGCCGCATCCTCTGGCAGGGCCGCAATCTTCTCGACCTCTCGGAGGAGGAAATGCGCGCCGCCCGCCGCGACATGCAGATCATCTTCCAGGATCCGATCGCCTCGCTCGACCCGCGCATGACGGTCGGCGATATCATCGCCGAACCGCTCACCGTTTTCGAGCCAAAGCTTTCAAAGGCCGAACGCACCGAACGCGTCCGCGAAATCATGACTGCCGTCGGCCTGGTGCCGGAGATGATCAACCGCTATCCGCACGAATTTTCCGGTGGCCAGGCGCAACGCATCGGCATCGCCCGCGCTGTCATCACCAAACCGAAGCTGATCATCTGCGACGAGCCGGTTTCGGCCCTCGACGTCTCAATCCAGGGCCAGGTGATCACGCTTCTGCGCAAGCTGCGCAAGGAGTTTGGCCTGACGCTGATTTTCATCAGCCACGACCTCTCCGTCGTGCGGCTGATTTCCGACGATGTGCTGGTGCTCTATCTCGGCCGGGTGGTGGAGGCGGGCAACTGTGCCACCGTCTTCGATCATCCGGCCCATCCCTATACACAGGCACTCTTTTCCGCAGCACCGATCCCGGATCCGAAGCTCGCGCGCCAGCGTACCCGCATCCGCCTGCAGGGCGATCCGCCCTCGCCGCTCAACCCGCCGAAAGGTTGTGTCTTCTCGCCGCGCTGCTGGAAGGCGACCGATATCTGTCGCACCGAAATGCCGCCGACCGAGGGGGTCCGTCCCGGTCAGAAGGCAGCTTGCTATCATATGGACAGGCCATGAGCGACTACGCAATCTCAGGATGAAGCGCTTGGAAAAGCGGACTTATTTTGGGTTCTAAAGTCCCCGATAAGAAAGATTTATCTGAGCGCATGCTAACTCTTTCCCGCCCAATCACGGGTTAGGGGAACGCATATATGAAATCGAGACTATCGGGATTGATCGCAGTTGCATCTGCGATCATCGCTGCCTCCGCCATTTCGGCACAGGCCGAAGATCTGAAGTTCAAGCTCACCAACGGCACCGACTCCGTCCTGACGCGCTTCTACAGCTCGCCGACGGGTGTCGCCAACTGGGAGGAAGACGTCTTCGGCGAAGACGTTCTCGATCCGGGCGAAAGCATCGACATCACTATCGCCGATGGCCGCACCGTCTGCAAATACGATATGCGCTTCGAGTTCGAGGAAGGTTCGAACCTCGCGACCACCGAAGACACGCAGGATCTTTGCCAGATGGGCAGCTACACGATCCACGAATAAGAGCCTTTACCGGCGCCCGTCTTCGCCTCGCGACGAAGGCGGGCTTTTACCTCCTGCGATATCGGCATCCATGATATCAACGCTTGTCACTCCGCCTAGCTCCGCGTATCAGCGATAAAGAGCAACGCCGGGAGGACAAGGTGAGCAGACGGTTTCTATCGATCGGTGAATGCATGGTGGAGCTCTCGCAGGCAGGCGACGGCCTGCTGCGCAAAGGTTTCGCCGGCGATACGTTCAACACCGCCTGGTATGCCCGTGCCTGCCTCGGCCCCGACTGGTCGGTCGATTATTTTACCGCGCTTGGCGACGATGCGATGTCGGATGAGATGGTCGCCTTCATCGACAAGGCAGGCATCGGCACGAGCCTCATCCGCCGCATCAGGGGCAAGACGCCCGGCCTCTATATGATCAATCTGAAGAACGGCGAGCGCTCCTTCAGCTATTGGCGCGACAGTTCGGCTGCCCGCGGACTGGCCGCCGACCCCGACCGCCTGCGTGAGGCGGTTGAGAGTGCTGACCTCGTCTATTTCTCCGGCATCACCCTTGCCATCCTGCCGCAGGAGGATGCCACGACCCTGCTCGCCGAAATCCGCCGCGCCAAGGCCGCCGGCAAGCTGGTGGTGTTCGACCCGAACATCCGCCCCCGCCTCTGGTCGAGTTATGACATCATGCACGCAACGATCAGCGAGGGCGCCCGCTCCTCGGTGATCGTCATGCCGAGCTTCGATGATGAGGCCGCCCATTTCGGCGACGATTCCATCGAGGCGACGATCAACCGCTATCACGCGCTGGGCGCCGTCCATATCGTCGTCAAGAATGGCGCGGACGGAGTCAGGCTGAATTTCGCCGGAGAGGAGAGCTTCGTTCCGGCCGAGAAGGTCGCCCAAGTGGTCGATACCACCAGTGCCGGCGACAGCTTCAACGGCGCCTTCCTTGCAAACTATCTGGAAACAACGGATGCAACCGCCGCCGCCCGCTTCGCCGCAGGCGTCGCAGCCCGCGTCGTCAGTGAACACGGCGCATTGGTGGCAAAGGAAAAACTGGGGTTGAACGGCGGCTGAGCCCGAACATGACAACCCGGGACGAATGCGATACGCAAGCGCTCGCCGCCTTGTCGGCATTCTGACCCGCTAAAGGGGAAAACTCAGGACTTCGTCGGCCGGTCGGTCTCGCGAGCCGCCTCGTCATGGTACCAGCAGCTGTCGAGCGCCGCGTCGCAAATATCGGCTGCCTCGCGCTCCATCGTCCGAAAGCGTTCGAACCGGCTGGCGGCCCGCGTCGGCTTGACGGGAAACTGGTAGACCGTTGCGGATTCACGATGGAAACCGGTGGGCATGAGATCGCCTCCATTCAGTTCGGCGCATCGACATTTAACGCCGCGACCATAGCACGATGCACATAGTTTATGCAAATTGCACAAATTATATGCATCTCAATATTATGATTGATCGATATGCTGTCTGCGCTGAGAGCGTCCGCCTATTTGTTCAACACTTCATCACGCCAGGCTAACGCCGAAATTTTCATCCGGTTCCAAGCGGAAAACTCAATGTCCTGCTGATGATACGGCCCTCCGCCGTCACAACGGGGTGATTTCAGCACAAGAAAAATGCGTGGCGACCGGCTGATTTGCGATTTTTCTTGTCCCGACACCCGAACTGGCACGCTACATGCTTCAAGAGGTGCATCCCCTGGCGGTTGGATGCGCTTGCGCGCCGAGATCGTCTCCGGATTTGCTCACCTTCGTAGCATTGAGAGAGTCACGATGACAAAATATAAGCTCGAGTATATTTGGCTCGATGGGTACACTCCGGTACCGAACCTGCGTGGCAAGACGCAGATCAAGGAATTCGACGTATTCCCGACGCTGGAACAGCTTCCGCTCTGGGGCTTCGACGGTTCGTCGACCATGCAGGCCGAAGGCCGCAGCTCCGATTGCGTGCTGAAGCCCGTCGCCATTTATCCCGACCCGGCCCGCACCAACGGCGCGCTCGTCATGTGCGAAGTCATGATGCCCGATGGCGTCACGCCGCACTCGAGCAACGCTCGCGCGACCATCCTCGACGACGAAGATGCCTGGTTCGGCTTCGAACAGGAATATTTCTTCTATCAGAACGGCCGCCCGCTCGGCTTCCCTGAGCAGGGCTACCCGGCTCCGCAGGGGCCCTACTACACCGGCGTCGGCTATTCGAACGTCGGCGACGTCGCCCGCGAAATCGTCGAAGAACATCTCGACCTCTGCCTCGCTGCCGGCATCAACCACGAAGGCATCAATGCCGAAGTGGCCAAGGGCCAGTGGGAATTCCAGATTTTCGGCAAGGGCTCCAAGAAGGCCGCCGACCAGATCTGGATGGCACGCTACCTGCTGCAGCGCCTGACCGAAAAATACGGCATCGACATCGAGTATCACTGCAAGCCGCTCGGCGACACCGACTGGAACGGTTCGGGCATGCATTGCAACTTCTCGACCAAGTTCATGCGCGAAGTCGGCGGCAAGGCCTATTTCGAAGCGCTGATGGCGCAGTTCGAAAAGAACCTGATGGACCACATCGACGTCTACGGTCCTGACAACGACAAGCGCCTGACCGGCAAGCACGAAACGGCTCCGTGGAACAAGTTCTCCTACGGCGTTGCCGACCGTGGCGCCTCGATCCGCGTCCCGCATTCCTTCGTCAAGAACGACTACAAGGGCTATCTGGAAGATCGCCGCCCGAACTCGCAGGGCTGCCCCTATCAGATCGCTTCCCAGGTTCTGAAGACGATTTCGGAAGTTCCGACTGCAAGCTCGGCTTCTGCTGCCGCTTAACCTCCCAAACGGCGCCGGTCCACGATCGGCGCCGTCCTTCTTACCGCATGAAACCGCGATCGGCCGCTGACATATTCGCGGGGATCGGGCCGCTGAAAGGCCTGCAAACGCGGGCATGCGGCTGTAATATTTCCATCATGGTCATGCCTCAAAATAGGCAGGCGGGAATCGCCGTTCCGGAACCTCGCTTTGGGATTGAGCGTTGGCACACCGATGCAACGCGGATGGAAATCGTGACATGCTGCAACGTCCGGCATACACTCATCACAGCGAGAGCTGGGCCAATGCTACAGCCGCCGGCAACCTGCCGGAACGGCTGGTGATCGTCACCGACGCCTGGCATCCGCAGGTCAACGGCGTCGTTCGCTCGATCGAGAACACCAATCGCGAGCTGGCGAAGATGGGCGTGGCTGTTTCGATGGTGACGCCGGAGCGCTTCAACAGCATCCCCTGCCCGACCTATCCCGAGATCCGCCTGTCGATTGCCAATTACCGCCGCATCGCCCGTGAGATCGAAAAACACAATCCTTCCTATGTGCATATCGCCACCGAAGGGCCGCTGGGGCTGACCGCCCGCCGATGGTGCCTACGCAAGGGCATGCCCTTCTCCACCAGCTATCACACGCGCTTTCCCGAATATGTGTCGGCTCGCCTGCCGATTCCGCAAAGCTGGCTTTATGCCTTCGTACGCTGGTTCCACAATGGGGGCGCCGGCTGCATGGTCGCGACACCGAGCCTTGCGCGCGAGCTTGCGGCCCGCGGCATCAAGAACCTGATGCCTTGGACCCGGGGCATCGACGCCACGCAATTCCATCCGATGCCACTCGAACAGGAGCCATTCGGCCTTCCGCGCCCGATCTTCATGACAGTCGGCCGCGTGGCGTTGGAAAAGAATCTGCCGGCCTTTCTCGATCTCGACCTGCCCGGTTCGAAGGTCGTCGTCGGCGACGGCCCGGCACGCGCCGAGCTGGAGCAGCGCTATCCCGATGCGCACTTTACCGGTGTGAAGTTCGGCGAGGATCTGGCGAAAATCTATGCCCAGGCCGACGCCTTCGTCTTTCCCTCGCTCACCGACACGTTCGGCAACACCATCCTTGAAGCGCTGGCATCGGGTGTCCCGGTCGCCGCCTATCCGGTCACCGGCCCGCTCGATATCATCGGCGAAGACATCGAGGTCGGCGCGCTCGACCAGAACCTGCAAGCCGCCTGCCTTGCCGCCCTCTCCGCCTCGCGCACCAAGGCACGCGAGCTTGCCATGCAGTATTCCTGGGAAGCGGCGACGCTGCAGTTCATCAACAATATCCGCGCCGCCAACGGCGTCATCACGCCGAAATGGAAAAGGGCCTGGCAATTTGCCAAGTCGCTGCCCAGAAGCAGAAAGCCCGGCGAAACCGCCGGGCCCGTTCCCTCCGCAGACTAAAGCAATTCCAGCAAAAGTGTGACGCGGTTTTGCCAGGCAAAGCGCAAAGCGCTTTTGCCCGAAATTGCGTGAACACAAAGAGCTGTATCGCCCTTACTTGTGCAAAGCGTTGCGAAGCGTGTCGTTCGCAACCGCAATCGCGCTGCGCGCAGCAGGCGTTTCGGCGATGGCGTTCAAGAGTACGAAGTCGTGGATCGTGCCGTTGTAACGCATCGACGTGACGCGAACGCCGGCCTGACTGAGCTTGCGGGCATAGGCTTCGCCCTCATCGCGCAGCACGTCGTTCTCGTCGACGATGACGAGCGCCGGCGGCAAGCCGTTCAATTGCTCCAGCGTGGCCTGCAGCGGCGAAGCCGTCGGCTCCTTGCGCTTGGCCTCGTCGGGCAGGTAGGCGTCCCAGAACCACTTCATCGCTTCCTTGGTCAGCCACGGACCATTGGCGAACTGGTTATAGGAACCATTGTCGAAATTGGCGTCGGTGACCGGGTAGAACAGTACCTGCTGGTCGATCGCGGGACCGCCGCGCTCTTTGGCAAGCAGCGTCACCACCGCCGCCATGTTGCCGCCGACGCTATCGCCCGCAACCGCCAGCCTGCTGGCGTCGACGTTGAACTCCTTGGCGTGCTCGGCGACATATTTGGTCGCCGCATAGGCCTGCTCGATGGCCACGGGATAACGGGCTTCCGGCGAACGTTCGTAATCGACGAAGACGACGGCGGCATTGGCGCCGTTGGCGATTTCGCGCACCAGCCGGTCATGCGTATCGGCATCGCCCAGCACCCAGCCGCCGCCATGGAAGTAGAGAATAACCGGCAGCGTGCCCTTGGCATGTTCCGGGCGAACGATGCGCAGCTTGATGCTGCCGGTCGGCCCTGATTTGATGACCTTATCTTCTTCCTTTGCGGCAAACTTCTTGACGTCGCCCTTCTGCGCGCCGGCCAGAACATTCCGGGCATCGGCCGGCGACAACGTGTAGATCGGCTTGCCGCCGGCAAGGCTGTCGATGAATGTCTGCGTTGTCGGCTCGAGTACCGGGTCGGCAAACGCGCCGACGGCGGAGGCTGCCAGGAGTGCTGCGGCGGAAACGGCGGTCTGGATGGTCGACATTGTCTTGTCCTCTCGGTTTGGTGTTCGTCGTGAACACGACAGTTATATCGCGCACGATTATTTATTGCGCAATTTAAATTTCGGCATGCCTGCCATGCAAAAAAAACGCTTGCGATTATTTATCGCACGATATAAATTCACTCAATTCTGGAGATGACCATGCAGGATCAGCTGAAGCTCGATAATTTCATCTGTTTTGCCGTCTATACGGCAAGCCATGCCCTGAACCGGGTTTACAAGCCGCTTCTCGACGCACTCGGTCTTACCTATCCGCAATATCTGGCGATGGTCGCGTTGTGGGAACAGGACGGCCAAACGGTCGGCGGTCTCGGCGAAAAGCTCTTCCTGGAATCGAGCACGCTGACCCCTCTGCTCAAACGCTTGGAAAGCGCCGGCTATATCAGGCGCGAACGCAGCAGCGAGGACGAACGCGTCGTCGTCATTCGGCTCAGCGACGAAGGCAAGCGATTAAAGGAAAAGGCGATCGGCATCCCCGGCTGCGTCGTGGAAGCGAGCGGTCGTGAGGCCGTGGATCTTACTCGGCTCCAAGCCGAGATCGTGGCGCTGCGCGAGGCGCTGGATAGAAGCGTGGCTTAGTTCAAGGCGATCGAGATAGGTCGTGCCTGAGGCACCCCCTTCTGCCCTGCCGGGCATCTCCCCCACAGGTGGGGAGATCGGCTGGGCGGACCCGCTCGCTCCACATCAATTGTTTGGGGAGATTCCATCCACGTGTCGATCTCCCCCTTGTGGGGGAGATGCCCGGCAGGGCAGAGGGGGGTACCCAAGTACGACGCAAACGGACATTCCTCAAGGCACCAACAGGCGCCCTAGGTCCGCCTCTTCTTGCCTTCGAACGGATTCTCAGCCGAACGGAAATGAATCCGGATCGGCACGCTCGGCATGTCGAAATCGGCGCGCAATCCGTTGATCAGATAGCGCGTATAGGATTCCGGCAGCGCGTCGGAACGGGTGCAGGAGATCATGAAGGCCGGCGGGCGGGCCTTGACCTGGGTCATGTATTTCAGCTTGATGCGCCGGCCGGACACGGCCGGTGGCGGATGCTGGACCTGCTGCGTCTCCAGCCAGCGGTTGAGCCTTGCCGTCGAGATGCGCTTGTTCCAGACCCTGTCCGTGTCGATGATCGACTGCATCAGCTTATCGAGCCCCCAGCCGGTCTGGCCCGAGATCGGCACGGCGCGGATGCCGCGTGCCTGCGGCAGCAGCCGGTCGGTCTTTTCGCGGAGATCGGCAAGCACTGCCTGCCGGTCTTCGATCATATCCCACTTGTTGAAGGCAAGCACGGCGGCACGGCCTTCGCGCAGCACCAGATCGACGATCTGCAGGTCCTGCTTCTCGAAGGGAATCGTCGCGTCGAAGACGATCACCACGGTCTCGGCAAAACGGATGGCGCGCAGCGCGTCGGCGACGGAGAGCTTTTCCAGCTTCTCGGTCACCCGCGCCTTGCGCCGCATGCCTGCGGTATCGAACATCTTGATGGTGCGGCCGCGCCAATCCCATTCGACCGAGATGGAATCGCGGGTGATGCCGGCCTCCGGCCCGGTCAAAAGCCGATCCTCTCCGAGGAAGCGGTTGATCAGCGTCGACTTGCCGGCATTCGGACGGCCGACGATCGCCACCCTGAGCGGCTTGGTGTCGTCATAGACGGGCTCTTCGTCCTCGTCCTCGCCTTCGCCTGCGACCTCGGAAATATCGACGTCGGTGACGGCGACATCCTCCTTGGCATAGGCCCGGTCCTTGCCGATCGCCTCGACGATCGCGTCGCGCAGATCGAGCATGCCCTCGCCGTGTTCGGCCGAAATCGGCGTCGGCTCGCCGAGACCCAGCGTATAGGCGTCGTAGAAACCGCTGTCGGAGCCGCGCGCCTCGGATTTATTGGCGACCAGCACCACAGGTTTGCCACGCCGGCGCAGCATTTCGGCAAGCGCAGTGTCGACGGGCGTCAGCCCGTTCTTGGCATCGACGACGAACAACGAAAGATCGGCCTCATCGATCGCCGCTTCCGTCTGCGCGCGCATCCGGCCCTGCAGGCTTTCCTCGTCGGCCTCTTCCAGGCCGGCCGTGTCGATGATCGTAAAGGTCAGGCCCATCAGCCGCGCATCGCCCGGCCGGCGGTCACGGGTCACTCCAGGCGTGTCGTCGACAAGCGCCAGCTTCTTTCCCACCAGGCGGTTGAAAAGTGTCGACTTGCCGACATTCGGACGACCGACGATCGCGACCGTGAAACTCATTCTTTTTCCTTAAAACTCAGCCCTGCGCGGCGGGCGCCTTGCCGGATGCGGTAATGAGATCAAGCATCATGTGGGCGCGATTGGCTACATTGCGCGGGCTGTCGGTATCGTCGGCGATCGACTGGAACCATTGCCGGGCCTGGGCCATGTTGCCGGCCTTGTAGGCGGCAAGGCCGAGCGCTTCGCGTGCCGAATGACGGAAAGCGTTGCCCGGCACGGCCATTTCCTCGATCGCCGCCGAAACCTGTTCGTAAGAGCCGTTTTCGATCAGCAGCCAGCCGGCGCGCATTTTGGCGGCATCGCGCACGGCGGCCGGAACACCATTGTCCTTGCCGATCTCGTTGAAGGCGGCAATCGCCGCGGCGGCATCGCCCTTCTGTGCCTGGACGGTCGCTGCCCGCATGCGCGCCAGCACCGGATAGGCGCCATGGCCTTCCTTCTCGAGTTTGTCCAGCGCGGCCAGCGCCTCGTCGTTCTTGTTTTCGTCGGCAAGCTTCATCGCCGCCAGGAACTGGTCGCCGGTGCCGGAGGAGCGGTTGTCGTCCCAATATTCGTAGAGAACCTTGCCGGCGGTGCCGACGACGATCAGGATGGCGACGACGATGATGTAGCGGCCGAACCGGCGCCAAGCGCCCTTCATCTGGTCGGACCGCAATTCCTCATTGACTTCACGGATGAAGCTGTCGTCGTTGAATGCCATTCTCGTCTCCGGCCGCGGAATACTATACGCACGTGCATGACATGCACATTGTCGGGCCTTCTACCCCATTTTGCCGCGGTTGTAAGGGGGATATGAAAGATTCGTTACATCCAATGCATGTCGCCGGAAAGTGTGCAGCGGTTCCCGGATAACGACATGCATAAAAACAAAGAGCTAAAGCGCGTCGCATGAATCAAGTTAACCGCGACGCGCTTTAGAGCGGCGGAACGCCGATCAGCCATTCGTGCAGCTTCCAGATGATCAGCGCCCAGGCGACGATGCCGATGATAACGGCATAGAGGTCGTATTTGGCCGAGACGAACGGGCGGAGCGTGATCTCGCCTGCTCGCTGGCGTCTTTTCAGCGAGATGCGCAGGATGACGCCCCAGGCGAGAAAGGCGGCAAAAAGCAGCACCGATGACGTCTCGCCATTGGCGAGTAGATGCGCCAGCGCCCAGATCTTCACCGACAATACCATCGGATGTTTCGTCTTGGTGGCGATGTGTCCGGCCGGCAGTAGCGAGGCGACAAGACAGATCATCGCGATCAGCATCAGCGTGATCGCGATATGCGCCGTCCAGACCGGCGGATTGTAGAGCATCCCGGTCACTTCGCGCGCCTGCCCGAAACCGTAGATCAACAGGATCAGCGTTGCCAGGCTGGCGATCGAATAGGCTGCCCGCCAGCCCTTCTCGCCGAGGCTTGCGATCATCGAACGGCGGAAGCCGGGGGCGACCACCCGCACGAGATGCACCCCGAGGAAAAGTATGATGCCGACGATAAGCAAAGTCATGGCGGGTCCCTTCCGTGCCGTTTGTCATGACTTACCGGCTGGCGGGAAAAAATACCAGTTGAGACCGCAGCTTCGCCGCAATTCTATTGGAGGGAAACCGCGAACAAATTGTCGCGGTGCCCATGTCTCGTTTTCTGCTCTCCACCTGCCTGGCTGCCTCGTTCCTCCTCCCCGTCGTGGCAGAGGCCGCCGACCGGCCGAAGCAGCTGGTCATCATCTCGTTCGATGGCGCCCACGACAATGCGCTCTGGCTGAAGAGCCGCGAGATGGCCGCGAAGAACGGCGCCCATTTCACCTATTTCCTCTCCTGCACCTTTCTGATGAACGAGGCGGCGAAGAAGGCCTACCAGGCGCCGCACCAGAAGCGCGGAAAATCCAATGTCGGCTTCGCCCAGAGCGACGACGAGATCCGCGAGCGCCTCGGCAATATCTGGCATGCCCATCTTGAAGGCCACGACATATCGAGCCATGCCTGCGGCCATTTCGACGGCCGCGAATGGAGCGAGGCCGACTGGTCGGCCGAATACGCCGCCTTTCACGCGACCCTGAAAAACGCCTGGAACAGCGTCGGCCTCGAGGAGCCGGCCGGCTGGCAGGACCTTGTCGATCACGGCATCAACGGTTTTCGCGCGCCCTATCTCTCGGCGACGGCAGGCGCCGACATGATCGCAGCCGAAAAGAAGGCAGGCTTCAGCTATGATGCGAGCCTCGTCACCAAAGGCCCGGCCATGCCTGTCGAGGAGGACGGCATCATCCGCTTCGGCCTGCCGCTGATCCCCGAAGGCCCGAGCGAAAAACCGATCATCGGCATGGACTACAATCTCTTCGTACGCCACTCCAAGGGCGAGGAGGATACGGCAGATTCCGCCGAATTCGAGAACCGCGCCTATTCAGCCTTCAAAGAGGCTTTCGACAAGCAATATGCCGGCAGTCGAATTCCCCTCCAGCTCGGCTTCCACTTCGTCGAGATGAACGGCGGCGCCTACTGGCGCGCCCTCGACCGGCTGGTCGGCGACGTCTGCCACCGACAGGACGTCGCCTGTGTCAGCTATTCCGAAGCGATCCCGATGATCGAGGCGCGGGGACGATTGCAGCAGACGTCAGGGCTGTAAGACCCGATACTGTCAAAGGTGCTGACAAAAAGGACCACCGTTCTGGTGGCCCTTTTCATTCCTATCAGCCGTCCGCGTGAATCACGCCAGCATCACGGTCAAGATAGCGCTGGTCGATGTCGGGCAGCGGTTCATCGTCGATCGCAGCTTCGAAAGTCCTGAGACGTTTGTAGATCGACAACAGCTCAATGATCGTTGTCCAAGAGCTGACGAGATACTGGAAAGATCCGCGAACCTGGTCGAAAACATTCGTAATCTGCGTCATCAATCCCAACGTCAACTTACCAGCGACAATCGAGGGGATCAGAACGATAAAGCTGAATATATTATCAGCTTGAGAATAAAATAGGCGCGCGACGTTGAAATACGTGTAGTGGAAATAGATACGAAAATAGTTCCGCCTGACGTTAGCGAAGAGCTCCGCTACAGTCAGCGGCGCCGCGCGATCTGCATAGTCTTCGCCATAGACCAGTTCCTTGCGGTAGCGCGCTTCAACGCGCTGGTTGAGGAATTGCAGCCCCGGCAGCTTGACGCCGACTATCGCCAGAAAAACTGTTCCGAACAGCGACCAAAAGATTGCGGCCCAGACAAGCGCATGCGGCACGGCGCCGACTATCGGCAATTCGGTAATATTGGCACCCAACCGAAAAAGCACCGGCAAAAATGCAATCAGCGTCATAATCGAATCGACAAAGCTGACGCCCAGACTCTCAATCGTTGATGCAAAGCGCATCGTGTCGTCCTGCACGCGCTGAGACGCACCTTCCACATGCCGCAGCTTGGGCCAATGCGCAATATAGTAGTCGTTCATAGCCGTACGCCAACGAAACACCCAATGGCTTACGAAGAACAGGGTAAAAACGCGAACCGCGACCGCGACGAACGCGATACCCGCGAACACCAACAGCTCCGCATAAAATCGGGAGGCTGGAACAGAACCGACCGTCTGTAGCGCCTGCTGAACCAAGTTGTAGAAGGGACCATACCAAGCGTTTACCGCCACACTGACTTGTACGCCAAAGTAAGTGGTGAAAATGATCAGCGAAGCACCGAGAACTGACCAATACTGCCAAGGATGCGGGCTGTACCAGAACCAGAAGGCGGTGAACAAACCAACGACAATCACATAATAGATATAGAACCACAGGAAAGGTGCCGTCCAAAAGACGGATACACCGACCGGTGCCTCTTGCCCTTCGGGCAGAGGCGGCAGCCCAATCACTGCGCCAGCCTGCTCGCCACCAAAGTACCAGAGAAGGACTGCGGCGAGACACCAGACCGCTGTCGATATGAAGAAAGCTTTTGGCTTCGGGAAAAATGATAGGAACACTGAGGCACTTTCCTGAACGGGAATTTCGAGAGCATTTACAGATACTGATTGCCCGGAAACTAAGGCAGTTCGAAGAAAGCAGCAATGGGTTCAGCCGATTGTTACGCAGATGTAATCGGTTAAGCGATTTTCTTGATCACCGGCATCACAAGCCCCGCGCAGGCGATGAGTGCCGCCGCGGCGATCACCGTCGGAACGGTGAAACTGCCCGAGCGCTCGGCGATCCAGCCGGCAACGACAGGCCCGACGATCTGGCCGAGGCCGAAGGCGGCGGTCATCATCGCCAGGATCCGCCGCGGGCTGTCCGGCGAAAGCTTGCGGCCGATCTGCAGCCCGTAAGCTGTGATCGCCAGAAACGTCGCGCCGAACAGCGCCCCGCCGATCAGCGGTGCGGCAGAGTGCGGCAGCATCACGGTCGCGAGCACGCCGGCCGCCTCGACCAGAAGTGCGGCGACATAGACGCCGCCAAGCCCGAGCGGCTTGACCAGCGGCTTCCAGGCAAACAGCGCCACCGCCGCCGTCAGCCCGGCAATGAACCAGCAGAGGAATTCGACCAGCGGGCCTGTTGCAGAAAGACGCGCGATGGTGACGAGGAAGGTCGCGGTGATGACATAGCCGAAGCCGAACAGGCCGTAAGACAGCGTCATCAGCACCATCGGCCGGCTCCAGGTGAGGGCCGGCTCCGTGCCCGCGCGCGCCGATTGCGCCGGGGCCGCCGGCAAGAGCAGGAAGACGATGACGAGGCTTGCCGCGCAATAGAGCGCTCCGCCGATCCAATCGGCCCGCCAGCCCCCCGGCCCGTTGTGAAAACCGAGCCCGATCAGAAACACCATGACCGAGGACAGCGCAATGCCTGCCCCCGGCCCGCCGAAATGCGCCGCCTGTACATGGTCATTGCCGGCGGCAGCCCCGTGGCTGAGTACGATCGACGAGGTGAAGACCATCGCGAAGGCGCTGGCGAGGCCGGCGAGGAACCGGATGACGGCAAAGACCGCGACGGAATCTGTCGCGGCCATGGCGGCGAGCAGGATGGCGGTCGCCAGCAGTGCCGAGAGCGCCACCAGCCGCTCCCGCCCCGCCGCCCAGCCATAGGCCGCAAGCACGGCGCCGACGAGATAACCGACGAAATTCGCCGAAGCGATAAAACCGGCATCCGCCGCCGAAAGCGGCACACCGCTCATCATGCCGGGCAGGATCGGCGTGTAAGAGAAGCGCCCGAAGCCCATGGCCGCCGCCATGGCGACGGCGCCGGCAGCGGCAGTGGATACGAGGTTCGGCGGGGAATGACGGGCGCGCTCGAGCATGCAGCGCTTATCGCGCCGCAGCATCTGCATCACAATCAAGTAATTCTGATCGACCGATCAATTCCGCGAAACTAGGCGCAGGAGGATGGCGCAGCCTCCAAGAGAGCCGCATCCCGAGGTGCCCCGCCGGGGCCTCGAAGGACGGGGCGGGTGCGCTGATGCTGGATGACGCAAGAAGCAACGAGGCTGCGCCCTACGGGCTGCGCGCCTCAGCGTGAGGGGTCTTGGAGAATGCCGCAC
Organism: Rhizobium sp. N324; assembly: GCF_001664485.1. NCBI lineage: Bacteria > Pseudomonadati > Pseudomonadota > Alphaproteobacteria > Hyphomicrobiales > Rhizobiaceae > Rhizobium > Rhizobium sp. N324. The sequence goes on from NZ_CP013630.1 coordinate 3,402,713, forward strand.
GGAGAAAGGAAAGCTCCGCAAGTCGCCCTTACGCCCGGCCATCCGGCAATGTCAGGATCACCGGCCCGTTGCGTGTCGCGACCACCGTATGTTCATATTGCACGGTCGGCGCCTTCGGATCGGCATAAAGCGTCCATGCATCGTCGCCGCCTTCGGCCCAGGTCGCGCCGAGCGAGAGGAAAGGCTCGACGGTAAAGACGAGCCCATCCGTCATAACGCGTTTTTCCGAAGGGTCCGGCCAGGTCGAGAGTTCGGCCGGCTCCTCGTGCAGCGAGCGGCCGACGCCGTGGCTCGCCAGATTGGCGACCAGCGTATAGCGGTTCTTCTGCGCGAAGGCGCCGACGGCGGTGCCGATCTTGGCAAGCGGCTCGCCGGATTTCACCTGATTGAGCCCGACCCAGAGCGCCCGCTTGCCGTCACGGCAAAGCCGCTCGATCTTCGGCTTGACCGGCGGCATCGCGAAGGAAGCGCCGGTATCGGCGAAGAAACCGTCTTTCTCGGCCGAGACGTCGATATTGATGAGATCGCCGGCGCGGATGACGCGTGGCCCGGGAATCCCATGGGCGATTTCCTCGTTGACGCTGATGCAGGTCGCACCCGGAAACTGGTAGCAGAACTCCGGCGCCGAGCGCGCGCCGGCCTCCTCCAGCACCTTGCGGCCGATGCCGTCGAGCTCCAGCGTCGTCATGCCCGGCTCCATCGCCGCCGCCATCACCTGGATGGCATTGGCGCAGATCCGGCCGATCTCCTTGAGTTTCGCCAGTTCGTCGTCGTTTGCGATAACCATTCGTCTGTTCCGGCCCCGCGCAGAGCGGCCACGGCCGCCTTGGTTAAGCGGTGGCTTTCGCCCCTCCGTCCGTTTCAGTCAATGCCTTTCTGACGATCGGCGCCACTTTCGTCCCGTAGAGCTCGATGCCGCGCATGATCTGATCATGCGGCATCAGGCCGATCGCCATTTGCAGCAGGAAGCGGTCGTTCCGGAAAAGCGCATGATGGGCGATGATCTTTTCGGCGACCCCCTCGGGATCGCCGAGGAAGAGCGCCCCGTTCGGTCCGCGTGCCATGTCGAACTGCGCCCGGCTCGTCGGCCCCCAGCCACGCTCGCGGCCGATGCGGTTCATCACTTCGGCCTGCGGCCCATAAAACTGCTCGGCGGCGGCCGCCGTCGTATCGGCGATGAAGCCGTGGACGTTGATGCTAGTCTTCAGCTTCGCCTGATCCTGTCCTGCCCGGCGCGCCGCCTCCCGGTAGAGATCGAAGAGCGGCGCGAACCGGCGCGGCTCGCCGCCGATGATCGCCAGCGCCACCGGCAGGCCGAGCGCACCGGCGCGCGCGACCGACTGCGGCGTGCCGCCAACGGCCACCCACAACGGCAGCTGATCCTGCAGCGGCCTGGGATAGACGCCGCGCCCACGGATCGGCGCCCGCAGTTCGCCCTCCCAGTCGACAGTCTCGCTATCACGCAGCGCCAACAGCAGATCGAGCTTCTCTTCGAACAGCTGGTCGTAATCCTCGAGATTGTAGCCGAACAGCGGGAAGGACTCGATGAAGGAGCCACGCCCCGCCATGATTTCGGCCCGGCCGTTCGAAATCAGGTCGAGCGTCGAAAACTGCTGGAAGACACGCACCGGATCATCGGAAGAAAGTACGGTGACGGCGCTGGTCAGCCGGATATTCCTCGTCTTGACCGCGGCCGCCGCCAGCGCCACGGCAGGCGCCGATGCGGCATAATCCGGCCGATGATGTTCGCCGAGCCCGAAGACATCGAGGCCCACCTGATCGGCCAGCTCGATCTCCTCGATCAGATGCTTCAGCCGTTCGGCCCCTTCCGCCCCCTTGCTGCGGTAGGGATTGGGATTGACATCGGCAAACGTATAAAGACCCAGTTCCATCGTCGGCATCCCATTGAATTCAACCTGGAGATAAGGACCGGCGGCAGGGAACGCAAATACAAACTCTGGAACGGAATGTTCGAGAATTTCGATAGGGGCGTGATGTCTTTGCCCTTCCGGCGGCAGGCACAGAGGGGCAGATCCAACCACCAATTCGAATCTGAAATCAAAGACTTCGAAGCGCCGGCGGAATCATTTTCCAAGTCGCCTCAAATCGCACTTGAAGCATCGGGACGGCACAGCCTTGCCACGCCGCCCCGCTCAGCCGCTCACATCGTCGCCAACAACTCCGCCAGCTGGTCTGCGGCCTTGCCCCACCCCTCGTGGAAGCCCATCTTCTCGTGCGCTTCCTTGTCCTCGGCCCGCCAGTGCAGCGCCTTGGCGGTATATTTCGTGCGGCCATTGCCGAGATCTTCGAGCAGGATGACGCCGGTGAAGAACGGTTTTTCGGCAGGCACCCAGGCGCTCGTATAGGCATCGGTGAAGACGATCTTCTCGTTCTCGACGATCTCGAGATAGACGCCGCGGTTCGGATACTGGTTGCCCTCGGGATCCTGCATGACGATGAGGCTGGAGCCGCCGGGGCGCACGTCGAGCGTCGCTTCCGCAACACCCCAGGGGCGCGGCACGAACCACTGCTTCAACAGATCGGGATCGGTCCATGCCTTGTAGATCATCTCGCGCGGCGCGTCGAATTCGCGAACGAGGGTGAGTTCATGTTGCGTGCTGGCGGTCATTTCGAGATGTCTCCATTGAGGTGAAACCTGTTTCTCATCAGGTTGTTGCAAGGACGTGTCGAACTTCGCCGTTCCGACAGCGCGCCGAATTATTTAGCGACCGGCTGCGTCGCCTCTTCCTGCATCTTGTCGATCTCCCGGCGGATATGGGCAGCTTCCGCCGCCGAATGGGCAAGCGCGATGGCACGGTCGAAGGCTTCGCGCGCCTGGCCGGTCAAGCCGAGCTGCTTCAGCAGCCCGCCCCGCAGGCCGTGATAGTAGAAATAGCCGCCGAGCTTTTCGCCGAGCGGATCGATCAGATCGAGCGCCTGCTGCGGCCCGTGCAGTTTGGAAACAACGACCGCGCGATTGAGTGTCACCACAGGCGAAGGCTGCACACGTTCCAGCGCGCGATAGAGCAGATCGATTTCCACCCAGTCGGTGTCTTCGGCGCGTTTTGCCCGGGAATGGATGGCGGCGATCGCCGCTTGCAGCTGATAGGGGCCTGGCTGGCGATGTCGCAGCGCTTTGTCGAGCAGCGCCAAAGCCTCGTTGATGAAGGGCTGGTTCCAGAGCGAGCGGTCCTGATCTTCGAGCAGCACGATCTCGTCTTCAGCGCTGAACCGCGCCGGCCGGCGCGAGATCTGCAGAAGCATCAGCGCAAGCAGCCCCATCAGCTCCGGTTCGGACGGAAAGAGATGCAGCATCAGCCGTGCCAGCCGGACTGCCTCGTCGCTAAAGGCAGCCGCCTCATGCTTCGGGTCGGCCTGGCTGTAGCCCTCGTTGAAGACCAGATAGATCATCGTGCTGACGATCGTAAGACGCTCGGCCCTCTCCTCGGGGCTCGGCGTTTCGAACGGCACGCCCGCCTTGGCGACGCGCGCCTTGGCACGGGTGATACGCTGTTCCATGGCGCTTTCCGACACCAGGAAGGCGCGGGCGATCTGCGGCACCGAAAGGCCGGAAACGATGCGCAGCGCCAATGCGATCTGCTGGGTCGCCGGCAGATCGGGATGACAGCAGATGAAGAGAAGCCGCAGGATATCGTCGCGATAGTGGGAATCGTCCAGCCGCTCGGCAATATCGCCTTCGGCATCCTCGGTATCGGAGATGACGTCCTCGTCCGGCAGGGCCTGAAGCTTGGACCGCTTGCGCACCGCGTCGATCCCGCTGTTTCGGCCGACGAAGATCAGCCAGGCCGTCGGATCGCGCGGCGGCCCCTTCTCCGGCCATGTGCGGATCGCCCTCAGGCATGCCTCCTGAAACGCCTCTTCCGCAGTATCGAGATTGCGGAAATAGCGCAGCAGCGCACCGAGCGCCTTCGGGCGGGCCGAGGCAAGGGCAAGGTCGATCCAGGCAATGTCTGTCATGATGAAGCATCTCCCGGCCTGAAGACGTAGAACGGCCGAATTTCGTAAGAGGTGGAACCCGGATTGACGGAGGAAAGCTGTTTCGAGAAGGCGACCGCCTCGTCGAGCGTTTCGAAGTCGACCACGTAGAAGCCGAGAAGCGCCTCTTTCGTTTCCGCAAAAGGCCCGTCGATGACCAAAGGCTCGTCCTTGCCCTTGCGCACGGTGGTCGCAGCCGTCGTCGGCATCAGCCGGCCGACGGGGCCGAGCTTGCCGGATGCGGCAAGCGGCTCCTGTACGGCATAGAGCTTCTCCATGACGGCAGCTTCTTCTTCCTTGGTCCAGGCGAACACGGTTTCCTCATGGGCGTAACAAAGGATTGCATAAAGCATCGGGTCACTCCTCTTCCGAATGACGAAGGAGTAGCCGCTAACCCGACAGGCCGCATCAAATAATTATCGTGGTCCGCTGCGTGCGAAGGAGCGACCGGTTGGTTGAAGGCTAGCCCTCGCTCAGCGTCCGCCTGACCGCGCTCTTCCAGCCCTTGAGCTTTGCCGCCCTGACCTTCTCGTCCATATCCGGCTCGAAACGCCGGTCCCGTTTCCACGTCGCCGAGAAACCCTCCCTGTCCGGCCAGACCCCTGCCCGGCTGCCGGCAAGCCAGGCAGCGCCCAGCGCCGTCGTCTCGAGAATCACCGGCCGGTCGACCGGAGCGTCGAGCAGGTCGGCCAGGCGCTGCATCGTCCAGTCGGAAGCGACCATGCCGCCGTCGACGCGCAGCACCGTGTCGTCACCGCCGTTCTTCCAGTCCTTCTGCATGGCGTCGAGCAGGTCGCGGGTCTGGTAGCAGACGGCTTCGAGCGCCGCCCTCGAAAGCTCCGCCGGGCCGCTGTTGCGTGTCAGCCCGAAGATCGCGCCGCGCGCCTTGGCATCCCAATACGGTGCGCCGAGCCCGGTAAAGGCGGGCACGAGATAGACCTCCTGCGTCGGATCGGCCTTTTCGGCAAGTGCATTGGTCTCGGCGGCGCTGCCGATGATCCCGAGCCCGTCCCGCAGCCATTGCACTGCCGCACCGGCGATGAAGATCGAACCCTCCAACGCATAGGTCGTCTCGCCGTTCAGGCGATAGGCAATGGTGGTCAGCAGCCGGTTTTTCGAACGCACCATATCGGCGCCGGTGTTGAGCAGCGCGAAACAGCCGGTGCCGTAGGTCGATTTCAGCATGCCCGGCGCAAAACAGGCCTGGCCGATGGTCGCCGCCTGCTGGTCGCCGGCAACCCCGAGGATCGGAATCGCGGCCCCGAAGATGCTGGCGTCGACCGTGCCGAAATCGGCGGCACAATCCTTGACTTCAGGCAGCATGGCGGCAGGCACGCGCAGAATATCGAGCAGATCCTCGTCCCAGGCGTTCTCGGCGATGTTGTACATCAACGTGCGCGAGGCGTTGGTGGCATCGGTGACGAAGCTGTTGCCGCCGGTCAGCCGCCAGATCAGGAAGGTATCGATCGTGCCGAAGCAGAGATCGCCCCTGGCAGCGCGCGCCCTGGCGCCCTTGACGTTGGCGAGCATCCAGGAAAGCTTCGTCCCGGAAAAATACGGGTCGAGGATCAGGCCGGTCTTCTTGGTGAACAGCCGCTCCAGATCCTGCCGTTTCAGATTGTCGCAATAGCTTGCCGTGCGTCGGTCCTGCCAGACGATGGCATTCTGGATCGGCCGGCCGGTCTCGCGCTCCCAGACGACCACCGTCTCGCGCTGGTTGGTAATGCCGAGCGCTGCCACATCCTTGGCCGTGATCCCGGCATCGCGCAGCGCCATGTTGACAGTGGAGACGACCGAGTCCCAGATTTCCTCGGGATCGTGCTCGACCCAGCCGGAGCGCGGATAGATCTGGGTGAATTCCTTCTGGCCCTTGCCGGCGACATGCATATCGACGTCGAAGACGATCGCCCGCGTCGACGTCGTCCCCTGATCAATCGCCAGAACATATCCACCCATGAAATCCTCCTCAAGCATATGATTATCGTGACAAATCAATAGGACACGGATGCGGGTGAGAAAAGCGAATAAAGCGGAATTGCCAGCCTGCCGGCTTTGGGCATAACCTCGCCACCAACGTTGCAACGCAGCATCGGCCTGTCAGGAGAAAAATATGAGCAGATCAGTCGTCGTCACCGGCTCCACCAGCGGCATCGGCCTTGCGATCGCCACCGCCTTTGCCGAAACCGGCGACAACGTCGTCATCAACGGTTTCGGAAATGCCGATGAAATCAAGGCGATCGTCGAACGGCTTGAATCAGTATCCAAGGCACGGGCGATCTATCATCCGGCCGACATGACCAAGCCCGCCGAGATCGCCGACCTGATCGAAACGGCGGCAAACACCTTCGGCACCGTCGATGTCCTGGTCAACAATGCCGGCATCCAGCATGTCGAAAAGATCGAGGATTTCCCGATCGAGAAATGGGATCAGATCATCGCCATCAATCTGTCGAGTTCCTTTCACACCATGCGCGCCGCCATCCCGCTGATGAAGGCGAAGAAGCATGGCCGCATCATCAACATCGCCTCGGCGCACGGGCTGGTCGCCTCCCCCTTCAAATCCGCCTATGTCGCGGCAAAACATGGTATATTAGGCCTGACGAAAACGGCGGCTCTGGAGCTTGCCGAATTCGGCGTAACGGTGAATGCCATCTGCCCCGGCTATGTGCTGACGCCGCTGGTCGAGAAGCAGATACCCGATACCGCCAAGGCCCGCGGCATGACCGAGGAGCAGGTGAAGAGCGAGGTCATCCTCAAGGCGCAGCCAACGCGTGAATTCGTCAAGGCCGAGGAGATCGGCGCGCTGTCGCTTTACCTTGCCAGCGACGCCGCCCGGCAGGTGACGGGAACGCATATCTCGATTGACGGTGGCTGGACGGCGGCTTAACCATTTGGAAAAAACAACCGGGAATATCATGAACGACAGCATCCGCTTCATCCTGAATGGCGAGGACATCGCGCTCGCCGATGTCGGCCCGACCGAGACGTTGCTCGATTTTCTGCGGTTGAAGCGGCGGCTGACGGGCACCAAGGAAGGATGCGCGGAAGGCGATTGCGGCGCCTGCACCGTGCTGGTCGGCAGGCTCGCCGATGGCAAGCTCGCCTACGAATCCGTCAATGCCTGCATCCGTTTCATGGGCTCGCTGCATGCGACCCATGTGGTGACGGTCGAGCACTTGGCCGGCCGGGACGGCGCGCTGCATCCGGTGCAGCAGGCATTGGTCGATTGTCATGGCTCGCAATGCGGCTTCTGCACCCCGGGCTTCGTCATGTCGCTCTATGGCCTGTGGCTGACGAAGGAAAATCCCAGCCGCCGCGAGATCGAAAAGGCGCTGCAAGGCAATCTCTGTCGCTGCACCGGCTATGAGCCGATCGTCAAGGCCGCCGAGCAGGTGAGCCTGATGCGGCCGAGCGCGCTCTTCGACCCGCTGCAGCGGACACGCTCGGAAATCGTCGCTCGGCTCTGGGCAATGCAGACAAGCAGCACGATCAGAATTGCCAAGGACGAGGACCGGCTGATCATTCCGGCTTCACTTCAAGCGCTGACCGAAGTCCTCTCGCAGGAGCCCGACGCGATCATCGTCGCCGGTTCGACCGATGTCGGTCTCTGGGTGACGAAGCAGATGCGGCGGCTGAGCCCCGTCGTCTTCATCAATCACTTGAGTGAACTGCAGTCGGTCACCGAAAGCGAGGACGGCGTCACCATCGGCGCCGGCGTCAGCTATAGCGGCGCCTTCGCGGCGATCTCGAAAAAGATCCCGGCGCTCGGGCGATTGATCGATCGCATCGGCGGCGAGCAGGTGCGCAACATGGGCACGATCGGCGGCAATATCGCCAACGGCTCGCCGATCGGCGACAGCCCGCCGCCGCTGATCGCGCTCGGCGCGACGCTGACGCTACGCTCCCTGGAAGGCCAGCGCAAACTGCCGCTCGAAGATTTCTTCATCGCCTACGGCAAGCAGGATCGGAAGCCCGGCGAATTCGTCGAGAGCGTCTTCGTGCCCTATCCCAAGCCAGCCAGCCGCTTTGCCGCCTACAAGGTCACCAAACGGCGCGACGAAGACATCACCGCCGTGCTCGGCGCCTTCCTGCTGACGCTCGACGACGCCGAGATAGTCACCGACATCCGCATCGCCTTCGGCGGCATGGCGGCAACGCCGAAACGCGCCCGCGCCGTGGAGGCCGAACTGATCGGCAAGCCATGGACGGAAACGACGATCGACGCCGCCCGCCCCGCCTTCGACGCCGACTACCAGCCGCTGACCGACTGGCGCGCCACAGCGGAATACCGGCAGCTGACGGCGAAGAACCTGCTGACGCGTTTCTATCTGGAGACTGTTGGCGCGCCGGCGGAGTTGAAGCGGTTCGAGGAGGTGGCGTGATGGAGAAGTCAACCGTTGTCGCCAGCCGCCCCCCTCATCCGCCTGCCGGCACCTTCTCCCCGCTGGGGAGAAGAGACAAGGGGCGACGTCTCGACTCCCTCTTCTCCCCAGCGGGGAGAAGGTGCCCGATAGGGCGGATGAGGGGGGCGAGCGGCACTGAGCCGCGAGCGCCCGGAGCACCTGCGACGGGCAATTTTCCGGCAGAGAGACGCTAATGGACAAGTCCACCTTCGAAAACCCCAAGGTCGTCATCTCCGGCCCCATGCATGGTTCGCTGCGTCATGATTCAGCGCATAAACATGTCACCGGAAGCGCCGATTATATCGACGATATTCCCGCGCCCGCCGGCCTGCTGCACGGTGCGCTCGGCCTCTCCGACCGGGCACATGCCGAAATCATCAGCATCGATCTATCCGCGGTCGCCGCCTATCCCGGCGTCGTCTGGGTCTTTACCGGCAAGGACGTGCCCGGCGTCAACGACACCAGTTCCAACGGCAGCCATGACGAGCCGCTGCTCGCCGAAACCTTGGTTCAGTTCCACGGCCAGCCGATCTTTGCCGTCGTCGCCGAAACGCGCGACGCGGCGAGGCGGGCCGCCCGACTGGCGAAGATCGACTATCGCGACCTGCCGCACTGGCACGATATCGACGGCGCGCTCGCCAATGGCGGCCCCTTGGTGATCGCCCCGATGACGCTCCAGCGCGGCGAGCCGGAAACGGAAATGCCGAATGCTCCAATGCGGCTGAAGGGGCAGATGCGCATCGGCGGGCAGGAGCATTTCTATCTCGAAGGCCATATCGCTGTCGCCATTCCCGGCGAGGACGACGAGGTCACCGTCTGGTCGTCGACGCAGCATCCGAGCGAGATCCAGCACATTGTCGGCCACGTGCTCGATATTCCGTCGAACGCCGTGACCGTCAACGTGCGCCGCATGGGCGGCGGCTTCGGCGGCAAGGAAACGCAGGGCAACCAGTTCGCAGCCCTTGCGGCGATCGCCGCCACGAAACTCGGCCGTGCGATCAAATTCCGCCCGGACCGCGACGAGGACATGAGCGCCACCGGCAAGCGCCACGATTTCCTTGTCGATTACGAAGTGGGTTTCGATGCCGAAGGCCGCATCCACGCGGTCGACGCCACCTACGCGGCGCGCTGCGGCTTCTCCTCGGATCTGTCGGGACCGGTGACGGATCGCGCCCTCTTCCATGCCGATTCCAGTTATTTCTATCCGCATGTGCATCTCCAGTCGAAGCCGCTGAAAACCCACACCGTCTCCAACACCGCCTTCCGCGGTTTCGGCGGGCCGCAGGGCATGCTCGGCGCCGAGCGCGTCATCGAGGAAATCGCTTACGCCCTCGGCAAGGACCCGCTCGATATCCGCAAGCTGAATTTCTACGGCCAGCCGGGCTCCGGGCGCACGCTGACGCCCTACCATCAGGAGGTCGAGGACAATATCATCGCCCGCATCGTCGATGAGCTGGAGGAAACCGCCGAATATCGGGCGCGGCGCAATGCCGTCATCGCCTTCAATCGCGACAGCCGCTATATCAGAAAAGGCATCGCGCTGACCCCGGTCAAGTTCGGCATCTCCTTCACCATGACTGCCTTCAACCAAGCCGGCGCCCTCGTCCATATCTATCAGGACGGCTCGATCCATCTGAACCATGGCGGCACCGAAATGGGCCAGGGCCTTTATACCAAGGTGGCGCAGGTGCTGGCCGACAGCTTCCAGGTCGATATCTCTAGGGTAAAGATCACCGCTACGACGACCGCCAAAGTGCCGAATACTTCGGCCACCGCCGCCTCCTCCGGCTCGGATCTGAACGGCATGGCCGCTTATGACGCCGCCCGCCAGATCAAGGAACGCCTGGTCGCCTTTGCCGCCGAGAAATGGGATGTCGGGCCCGCCGACGTCGTCTTCCTGCCGAACCGCGTGCGCGTCGGCGAGATCGAAATCCCCTTCGCCGATTTCATCAAGCAGGCCTATTTCGCCCGCGTCCAGCTGTCGGCCGCCGGCTTCTACAAGACGCCGAAGATCCACTGGGACCGCAAGGCCGGCCGTGGTACGCCCTTTTACTATTTCGCCTATGGCGCCGCCTGCACCGAGGTCTCGATCGACACGCTGACCGGCGAATATCTAATCGACCGCACCGATATCCTCCACGATGTCGGCCGCTCGCTGAACCCGGCAATCGACATCGGCCAGGTCGAGGGCGCTTTCGTACAGGGCATGGGCTGGCTGACGACGGAAGAACTCTGGTGGGATGACAAGGGACGGCTGCGCACCCATGCGCCCTCGACCTACAAGATCCCGCTCGCCTCCGACCGCCCGAAGATCTTCAACGTCCGCCTTGCCGAATGGTCGGAGAGCGCAGAGGCCACCATCGGCCGCTCCAAGGCCGTCGGCGAACCGCCCTTCATGCTGGCGATCTCGGTGCTGGAAGCCTTGTCGATGGCCGTCGCCAGCGTGGCGGACTACAAGGTCTGCCCAAGGCTCGACGCGCCGGCGACGCCGGAGCGGGTGCTGATGGCAGTGGAGCGGATGAAGCGGGTTTAGGCGATCCCTCGGATGTCTGATCTCGAAGACATTAGAAAGAGACGGCCCGGCAAGACTGCACAGGCCCGCAAACTGCGACAAACAGAAACCGAGGAAGAATATCGACTTTGGAGTAACCTGCGAAATCGGCATTTGAACGGATACAAATTTGCACGACAGGTTCCCCTGGGGGTCTATATCGTCGATTTTCTATGCCGGGAAGAACGGCTGATTGTCGAGATCGACGGATTTCATCACGCAGACAATCTGTCTGACATGACTCGGACCTTGTGGCTAAACCGGGCTGGATATTCAATCCTCCGATTTTGGAATCATGAAATAACCCAGGAGCGAAGAGCAGTCCTTGAGACGATCCTTGCCGCACTTGAAAGGCAAATATTCCAGCGCGATGATATTCTTCGCTTCTATACTGCGATCGTTCGTACGGAGAATTTGAGAACGTAATGCGCTTGAACCAAGCCCCCTCATCCGACCCTTCGGGCCACCTTCTCCCCGCTGGGGAGAAGAGGGAGCAAGACGTTTGCGCATCGCTCAAGCAAATCGCTGAACCTGTGGGAACCACATGTAAAAACGTAGATGGGATCAACGAGAGCTCGGCATTCTCCCTCTTCTCCACAGCGGGGAGAAGGTGGCCCGAAGGGTCGGATGAGGGGGTCTTCGCGACATACTCCATAGGTCACGGGGCTATCCCATGACCGACCTCCCCACCTTCCTCACCGCCAACCCCGACAGCATCCTCGTCGACATCACCGGCGCGCAAGGCTCCACCCCCCGCGAGGCCGGGGCCTACATGCTCGTCTCGAGGACCGCGCTGTGGGGCACGATCGGCGGCGGGCAATTTGAATTCATGGCAATCGCGAATGCACGGGAGATGCTCGCAGGGACCGGCGGAACCGCCGCCATGGACATCCCGCTCGGCCCCGAAATCGGCCAGTGCTGCGGCGGGCGCACACAGTTGCGGTTTCGCCGGCTGACGCAGGTGGTAAAAGACGAACTCGAAGCCAGGATTGCCGGCGAGATCGAGCGTCTGCCGGAGGTCTATCTTTTCGGTGCCGGCCATGTCGGCCGGGCGCTGGCCGCAGCCCTTGCGCCGCTGCCGCTGTCGGTCACGATCGTCGAAACGCGACAGGAAGAACTCGCCAATCTGCCGGCGGAGACCAAAACCCGGCTCGTGCCGATGCCGGAGGCGCTGGTGAAGGATATTGCGGACGGTGGCGCGGTCGTCATCCTGACGCACGACCACGCGCTGGATTTCCTCATCGCCCGCGAGGCGCTTGATAGGAGCGACCTTGCCTACACCGGCATGATCGGCTCGGCGACCAAGCGCGCCACCTTGGCAAGCTGGCTTTCCCGCGAAGGCGGTGGAGAACGCGGTTGGATGGAGCGGCTGACGCTGCCGATCGGCGGTTCCTCGGTCAAGGACAAGCGCCCCGAAGTGATCGCCGCCATGACCGCCGCCGAGATCCTGACGGCACTTTCAGCCTACCGCATGCGCTCGTCCTCGTAAAAAGGCTCGCGCCCGTCGAGGAAACCGAGATCGCGCTTGACGCGGTCCGGTGCAGCGGAAAGATCGAGCCGAGGCAGACGGCAGAAAAGGTCGGCGCTGCCCGCCAGCCAGCCGGCAAGGCCCCGGAAAGCACCGATTCTATGTTGCGGCCTGTTCTCTTCGATAGTCGAGCAATCCATGACATCACCTCGGTACATTGATGGGATGAGTTGCAGTTTGCCGCCAAAAATGCTGCAATTCCAATCGAACGACCGTCTGCCTGCATCAAGAGAACTTATCCATGAAACTGTCGAAGCAATTCCCGCTGAATGCGCTGCGCGTCTTCGAAGCCGCTGCCCGGCTCGGCAGTTTCACCAAGGCGGGCGACGAACTCGGCATGACGCAGACGGCCGTCAGCTACCAGATCAAGCTGCTGGAGGAGAATGTCGGCGAGCCGCTCTTCCTGCGCCGTCCCCGCCAAATCGCGCTGACGCAAACCGGCGAACGGCTGGCGCCGAAGGTGACCGAAGCCTTTGCCATGCTGCACGATGCAATGGCGACGGCGCGCGACAGTGTCGAAGGCACGCTCGCCATCAGCTCGACTCATACTTTCGCCTCGAAATGGCTAGCGCCGCGCCTCGGCTCTTTCCATTTGAAGCACCCGGCGATCGCGGTGCGCTTTCAGGCGACCTCCGACATTATCGATTTTGCCCGCGAGCAGATCGATGTCGGCATCCGCTGGGGTGACGGCAATTGGCCGGGGCTAAGCCTGCACCGGCTGATGGGCCTGGAATTCACCCCGATGCTGAGCCCGAAGCTGGCGGAATCGGCAGGCGGCATCAAGGAGCCGCGCGATCTCCTGAAGTTCGATCTCTTCGACGCCGGCGATATCTGGTGGAAACAGTGGTTCGAGGCAGCCGGCGTCACCGAGACGGATCTCGACCGCCGCCCGCGCAACCAGCTCGGCTCCCAGGCGGTGGAAGCCGATGCGGCGATCGCGGGACATGGCGTCGCCATTCTCAACCCGGCCTTCTATGCCGCCGAGATCGCACTCGGCCGGCTCTACCAGCCCTTCGAGCTGACCCGCAGCGACGGCAAGGCCTACTGGCTCGTCTATCCCGAAAACCGCCGCAACGTGCCGAAGATCAAGGCCTTCCGCAACTGGATCCTCGCAGAGATGCAGGCAGCCGGGAATTAGATGATCGGGCGTCGGACGGTCTGACCCGGTCCGATCTTTCGTTCGGCCTCAGTATCCCATCTCCGGCGCATAGAAACAGCGCGGCGTATCCTCGTTCGGGAACAGACAGAGATGATAGTCGTTGTCGCCCGATTGCATCGCCTTCGTCATTGGCAGCAGGAAGACATGCGCATGCGTGACCAGCCGATGGTCGCCCGGCAAGAGCGTCACACGATATCCGCCCGGCGTCACCGCCACGCTTTTCGAAGGGATCATCTGGCAGTCGCCATTGTGACTGTCGCCGTTGCAACAATAGGGATCATAACTCCACCCCGAGGGTGCGTCGTGAGCCGTCGCCAACGACGCGTACGCAATCATCACACACGTCAGAATGCTGCGCATGGGCATCTTCTCCGTCGATGAATGCGCCGCCGATGATCTAAAGGTTCTTATTTTATGCCGGCGGCCTGCAAAGTAACTGTAATCCACTTGCCATAGTTCAAGGCGTGCCGAATTAGCACATCATGTATAAGCCAGAGATAATGCACAGTCATCTCGGCAGCTTTTAGGCACGAGACAGCAGATCTGCGATGCGACCGCGCTCGGCGACTTCGGCAAAACCGCCGGAAATCATCAGTGGGGCGCCGAAGATCTCGACAAGTCCATCGCCGAGGATGACACCTTCGCCGTCCCGGCACGCAAGAATAGGATTTGCCGTCGTCTCGCTGTAGCGCAGCAGCGCGGGGAGATAGCCAAGATCGTCGTTCAGATGCGGGAAGAATTCGAAAGGCACCAGATCGAGAGCCGCGCCATCCCGCACCGCATCCGGCGAGCCGCCGGAAAAGAGTGCGTCAACGGCGATCGTCGGCGTCATCAAGATCGCCCCGGCGCTGGTTCCGACGAGAATGCCGTCGTCACGCGCCCATGCGCGCAGCCTCTCCAGCATACCGCTTTGGCGCAGCCGCCTCAGAAAATCGCCGGTGTGGCCGCCTGTGAGATGGATGGCGTTACAGGCAAACAGCCGGCCGATCTCCTCGTCGCTGGAAAGCGCGTCGAGATCGACGAAGAGATCGAGAGAAAGCCCGTATCTGAGATAATACTGTCGTTTCTCATCGAAGAACTCCCGCTGCGGCTCCGGGGCGGAGGCGATATAGCCGATGCTGCTCCCGCGCGACAGAATGAGCGCCGCAAGCCGCCGGTCCATCGGCGCGTTTTCGGCGATGAGCTGATCGCTGTAGAGCGCGGTGATCATGCCATTGCTCCTTTTGCCACACCGGCCGCTATGCGGACGCCATCTTTCAATCTCCTCTTCCCTCCCCGCCAAAATTTCCGCAATGTCACGAGTCGGAGGAAGATAGGGGAACTCGATGTATGAATATGCCATTGCATGGGAATGGCTCGCTTTCGCGGCGCGCTGGTTCCATGTCGTCACCGCGATCGCCTGGATCGGATCGTCCTTCTATTTCATCGCGCTCGATCTCGGACTGGTGAAACGCCCGCATCTGCCGCCCGGCGCCTATGGCGAGGAATGGCAGGTCCATGGCGGCGGTTTCTATCATATCCAGAAATATCTGGTGGCGCCCGCGCAAATGCCGGAGCACCTGACCTGGTTCAAATATGAGAGTTATTTCACCTGGATTTCCGGCTTCCTGATGCTGTGCATCGTCTATTATGGCGGCGCCGACCTCTTCCTCATCGACCGCCACGTGCTCGATATTTCGAAGCCGGTGGCGATCCTGATCTCGCTGGCATCACTCGCCGGCGGCTGGATCATCTACGACCTGCTCTGCAAATCCCCGCTCGGCAAAAATACCTGGGGCCTGATGGCGGTCCTCTATGTCGTGCTGGTCCTCATGGCCTGGGGCTATACGCAGCTTTTCAGCGGCCGCGCCGCTTTCCTGCATCTCGGCGCCTTCACCGCGACGATCATGTCGGCCAACGTTTTCATGATCATCATCCCGAACCAGAAGATCGTCGTCGCCGATCTCATCGCCGGCCGCACGCCCGATCCGAAATACGGGCAGATCGCCAAGCAGCGTTCGCTGCACAACAACTACCTGACCCTGCCCGTCATCTTTTTCATGCTGTCGAACCACTATCCGCTCTCCTTCGGAACGCAGTTCAACTGGGTGATCGCCGCTTTGGTCTTTCTGATGGGCGTCACCATCCGCCACTGGTTCAACACCACCCATGCTCGGAAAGGCCGGCCGACCTGGACCTGGATCGTCACCCTCGTCCTTTTCATCCTGATCATGTGGCTTTCGACGGTGCCGAAACTGCTGACCGGCGATAAGGATACGGCGGCGGCGGCGCCCGCCTTCCAGCAATTTGCCGGCGATCCGCATTTTCCCGCCGTCAAGCAACTGGTCGCGACGCGCTGTTCGATGTGCCACGCCGCCGAGCCCGTCTATGAGGGCATCGTGCGGCCGCCGAAGGGGGTGATGTTCGAAAACGACGCGGAAATTGCCGCCCATGCCCGCGAGATCTATATACAAGCGGGCCGCAGCCATGCCATGCCGCCCGGCAATATCACCGATATCACGCCGGACGAACGCAAGCTGCTCGTCGCCTGGTTCGAAAGCGCAGTCGAAGGCAAGAAACAATGACGACGACACTCCTGCGCGGCCGCCTGCTGTCCTTTCATCGGGCGCCGCTCAGTCTAGCCGACAGCCAGAGCTATCTCTACGAAGAAGATGGCGGCCTGCTGATCGAAGACGGGTTGATCGCAGCAGCCGGCCCCTATGCCGACGTCAAGGCGAAGGCCGCCGAAGGCACGATCGAGATCGATCACCGGCCGCATCTGATCCTGCCCGGGCTCATCGACATGCATCTGCATTTTCCGCAGATGCAGGTGATCGCCTCCTATGCCGCCAATCTGCTCGAATGGCTGAACACCTATACCTTTCCCGAGGAATGCCGTTTCGTCGAAAGCGCGCATGCTGAGAGGATCGCCACGCATTTCTACGACGAGCTGATCCGCCACGGCACGACCACGGCTGTCGCCTATTGCTCCGTGCACAAGACCTCCGCCGACGCCTTCTTCGCTGAGGCGATGAAGCGCAATATGCGCATGGTCGGCGGCAAGGTGATGATGGACCGCAACGCCCCGCAGGGCCTGCTCGACACGCCCGAGATGGGTTATGACGAGACCCGCCAGGTGATCGCGGACTGGCACGGCAAGGGCCGCAATCACGTCGCCATCACCCCGCGCTTCGCCATCACCTCGACCCCGGCGCAGATGGAAGCGACGGCAGCGCTCGCTCGCGAATTTCCCGACCTGCACATCCAGACGCATCTGTCGGAAAATCACGACGAGATCAAATTCACCTGCGAGCTCTATCCCGACGCGATCGACTATACCGACATCTACGCGCGCTACGGCCTGCTCGGGCCGAAAAGCCTGTTCGGCCACGCCATTCACCTGTCCGAGCGTGAAGCCGATGTGATGAGCGAGACGGGCGCCGTCGCCGTCCACTGCCCGACCTCGAACCTCTTCCTCGGCTCCGGCCTGTTCCCGTTGAAGGCGCTGGCGCGGCGCGAAAAGCCGGTGCGCATCGGGGTGGCGACCGATATCGGCGGCGGCTCCAGCTATTCGATGCTGAAGACGATGGACGAGGCCTACAAGATCCAGCAATTGCTCGGCGAACGGCTGAACCCGCTGGAAAGCTATTACCTGATGACGCGCGGCAATGCCGAGGCGCTGTCACTGGCAGATCGGATCGGCACGCTGGACCCCGGCACCGAAGCCGACCTCATCGTCCTCGACGCGGCGGCGACCCCGGCCATGGCGCTGAAACTGGAAGCGGTGAAGACCTTGCCCGAAGAACTCTTCCTCTTGCAGACGATGGGCGACGACCGGGCGGTCGCCGAAACCTATGTGGCGGGCGTCGCTTTGAAAACGGGGCTTCGATGATGCCACTGAAGCCCATCCGCAATGACGATGACTACGAAGACGCGCTCTTGCTGTTGAAGCAGCCCGAAGCCGACAAACTCGACATTCTGGCGACGCTGATCGACGCCTATGAAGCAGGTCGATACCCATCGATCTGCCGGATCCGATCGATGCGATCCTCTTCCGGATGGAACAGCAGGGACTGGCACGGAAGGACCTGGAACCTCTCCTCGGCAGCCGCGGGCAGGTGGCCGAAATTCTCAACAGAAAGCGTGCACTTTCACTCGATATGATCCGGCGATAGCACGAACATCTCGACATTCCGTTGGATATTCTCATTCAACCGATCCGCGGACGAAAAGCCGCCTGACGCGGCCGATTTCCCGTAACACTCCCGCGAAATCCATGTTACGCCGGATCGCCGAATTCAGATGTGAAGGTTTAATTCATGGCCACTCCGCTCACTATCGCCGATCTGAAACAGCGCGCGCAGCGCCGTGTGCCGAAAATGTTTTTCGACTATGCGGATTCGGGCGCCTGGACGGAATCCACATATCAGGCGAACGAGAGCGATTTCAGCCGGATCAAGCTGCGCCAGCGGGTGATGGTGGACATGAGCGACCGCACGCTGGAAACGACGATGATCGGCCAGAAAGTGTCGATGCCGGTGGCCTTGGCGCCGACCGGCCTGACCGGCATGCAGCATGCCGATGGCGAGATGCTGGCGGCGCGCGCGGCGGAAGAATTCGGCGTTCCCTTCACGCTGTCGACGATGAGCATCTGCTCGATCGAGGATGTCGCATCGGTGACGACGCGCCCCTTCTGGTTCCAGCTCTACGTCATGCGGGACAAGGATTTCGTCCTTGGCCTG
Organism: Rhizobium sp. N324; assembly: GCF_001664485.1. Lineage (NCBI taxonomy): Bacteria > Pseudomonadati > Pseudomonadota > Alphaproteobacteria > Hyphomicrobiales > Rhizobiaceae > Rhizobium > Rhizobium sp. N324. The sequence goes on from NZ_CP013630.1 coordinate 3,421,071, forward strand.
ATCAACCGTGCCAAGGCCGCCAAATGTTCGGCACTGGTGCTGACGGCTGATCTGCAGATCCTTGGCCAGCGCCACAAGGATCTGCGCAACGGCCTGTCGGCGCCGCCGCGATTCACGCCAAAACATGTCTGGCAGATGGCGAGTAGGCCGTTCTGGTGCCTGGATATGCTGAAGACCAAGCGCCGCACCTTCGGCAACATTATCGGCCACGCGAAAAATGTCACCAACATCACATCGCTTGCCGCATGGACGCACGAGCAGTTCGATCCGCGGCTCTCCTGGGCCGACGTCGCCTGGATCAAGGAGCAATGGGGCGGCCCGCTGATCATCAAGGGCGTGCTCGACCCGGAGGATGCGAAGGCTGCCGCCGATACCGGCGCCGATGCGATCGTCGTCTCCAATCATGGCGGCCGCCAGCTGGACGGCGCCCCGTCCTCGATCAGCATGCTGCCCGCGATCGTCGATGCCGTCGGCGACCGCATCGAGGTCCATCTCGACGGCGGCATCCGCTCCGGCCAGGACGTGCTGAAAGCCGTGGCCCTCGGCGCCAAAGGCACCTATATCGGCCGTCCCTTCCTCTACGGCCTCGGTGCCATGGGCAAGGAAGGCGTCACGCTGGCGCTCGGCATCATCCGCAAGGAGATGGACATCACCATGGCGCTCTGCGGCAAACGCGATATCAACGACGTGAACGCGTCGATCATATCGCCGCAAGGCTGAAGCAGAGAGATCGGCGTCAGCTGAACGCGCCGATGGCGGGCAATCCATGCCGGACGGGAACGGCGTGCTATTCAGGCTGGCGGCTGGCCGGCGCTCGCATTGAGCTGAAGGATCGCGAAAATCACGAGACAGACGGCGAGCGCAAAACGCTGGTGCCAGACGATGCGGCGCGATCCGGCAATCCGCCTCTCGAGGCCAGGCGGTGCCCTGTCAGGCTTGCGCAGTTGCATGCGGAACAACAGGTCGTCGACGGCAGCAAGACCGGCCGTCTCGGTCTCGTAGCTCGACGCGAGGCGAAACAACAGCGCATCGAAAAGCAGATGGATCGCCAGCGCAAGAACAACCACGCAGAAAATAAGCATCAAGAGCCAGCCGAGCGGCGAAGCGAAGCCTCGATATCCCGCGGTGATCGGGCCGACGATCAGTGGCAGCAACGCCGTCAGCCCGCAGAAGATTGCATTGCGGCCGAGACTGCGCGCAACCGCCGAGGCTGTGGCATTCCACTGCGTCATTGCAAGCCCTCCATTGCGGCATGGATACTTCTAGCCGGCAGATGAACGCGCCGCCCCACCCGTTCGAGTAACCGCAGTGCCTCGGCTGGATTTTCGCAACGCCGGCTGATGAGCAGCCAACGCAGGATGACGCAGGCGCTCCGCTGGAAACCGAGCGCGCAGCAGACGAGGACCGGTCCCTGCTGGCGCGCAGCCTCAACGTGGTTCGCCGCAGCGAACGTCTGGATCTTGTCGAGGGCTGCAAGATCAAGAGTGGGAAAGCTGCACCAGCGCGCGAGTGTTCCGCCGGGGCGTTGAAGTTCGCCGGTCATGTCGATCACCGTGGCAAAACGGTCGGCCTCGTGGCGACGCGGAAAACGACCGAAATGGACGCCGTCAGCGATCACCACCGATGCCGGCATTGTGCGTGTCCAGAGCCAAACGTTGATGAGAGCGCCGAGCCGGTAGGGCGCCAGTAGCCAGCGGCTGGCAAGCGTGGCCCGGCCATCGGCGCGTTTCTGGAATATCTGCGGGCCGGCGCCGAAATATCCGACTGCGACGATCGCCAGCGCAACAGCCGGCCAGAGCAACAGAAGTGCCGCGGCCGTTAGAGAGGTACCGAGCGCTGAAAGGACGAGACATACGACGGCACCGCACAGATAATAGACGCCGAGACGGCGCGACTTTGGATCGCCGCTCATCGCAAACTTCGCGAGAGGCGAACCGGCATCGCGCGGAAAAAGCCAGGCGGCGAACAGACCGAGCAGCATGCCGGTCGGTATGTCCATGACGTGATGCTGCCACGTCGTCAGCACGGAGGCTCCGATCAGAAAACACCAGAAGTGCCAGAGAAGCCGTGCCCTGCGCGGCAACCGGCCGCGGAGGTGGTCCCAGATCACCACCAGGAGCGCGACATGCAGCGACGGCGCCTGATTGAACGGTTTATCGAAACTACCGAGGACGGCGAACATGAAGCCGGGCAGGCCGCTCGTTGCCGGCCGCACGAAGGTCGCTTCGAGCGGAAACGCGACAAAGCAGGCGACGGCCACTATCTGGATCGTCAGATAACGTCGCGCGAGCCTATCCACATCGCGCGGCGTCGTGTTGATGAACAGGCAGAGTGCATAGAACAGATTGATCGACCAATATGGTATGATCGTCCATCCGAGGAACGGAATGGCGCTTTCCCATGCGAAGGCGACGTTCGGCACATGCGCGCGTTGCGATGCCAGCCAATTGGCGCCGCCATAACTGAGATAGAAGAACGGCGCCAGGAACATGAGCCAGAGCGCCGCCCGCTTGGGAACCGGTGCTGCCCGGGAAAAAGTGGAACGTGCCTTCTCCACGTTTTATCCTCAGACTCTCTCGGCCAGCGAGACGGTGAAAATGCCCCATTGATCGATGCGCTGTTCGATCTTGCGGAAACCGGCTGCGGCGACCAGTTGGTCCATTTCCTCTTGCGTCCGCCGCCGCATCACCCACGCCTCGCCGCCGCGGTGGGAAGTCAGCGCGCGGGCGATCATCTCCAGTTGGGGATGCCATGGCTGGTTGGTGTAGACAAGCAGACCACCCGGCCGCATCGCGCGGGCAATCCCGTCGAGCGAAGCGGCGATCATCGCATTGTCGGAAAACAGCTCGTAAAGGCCGGAGACGATCGCCAGATCCGGAGCCGGCGTGATGGCTGCCAGCCCCTCACCGTCGAAAGCATCCTGCTGGCGGAAATTGACGAAATCACCCAGTCCACGCGCGGCAATGCTGGCACGGCCGGCGTCGACATTGATGGGGGAATAATCCTGCAATCGCGCACTATCGGGACGCACGGCAGCCGTCTCGATCGCATCAAGGACATAACGGCCATGCCCGGCCGCTATGTCGAGCATATGGGTGCTGCGGCCGGCTGCTTTCAGGCGCTGCAGCGCGCGATCGATCAGTTCCTGCAAATGCAGTTTGCGCTGCCGGATGCCGCGCCAGCCGATCGCCTCGAGGAACACCTTGTCGATCGCACGCCCGCCGGGACCGAGCCCGCGGGGCTCGTTTTCGTAGACGTAGTCGAGTGTCGAGCCGGAATCAAAACCGGTCTTGATCCCCGTCCTTATGCCTTCGGAGACGAGGGCGCCAAGCTTGATGTTGAGGCGGCTGAGCGCCCAGTAGATGCCGCGTGGAGATGTGGCGTCCAGTGGGCTCGCGAGCCGGTCGGCCTCGTCCTTGGTATAGCCCTGAATATGGGCGGTGCGAAGATCGGCAGGCGCCCGGGGCTCGGCGAAACGCGCATCGATGAAACGGCGGACCTCGGCGAGCGCCATCGCGCGGTCCTTTTCGCCAAGTGTGTCATGATAGAAGCCGGCAAGCACGTGCCGTTCCTTGATCCGGCTGCCGAGGTTTTCGTAAAACCGGTGCTGCGGCGCGTGTCGCACCACCCAGTCGCTGCCGGAGATCAGCAGCTGGGTCGGGACGGTGATGGCGCGGGCGTCGCCGACGACGCGGGCTGCCGCCTCATAGAGCTGCAACAAAATGTTGGAGGCAATCGGCCGGGTGATCAATGGATCGGTTTCATAAGAGGCGATGCGCTCGGGATCATGCGTCAGAAACTTCGCCTTGACATAGGAATTGACGAAGAATGTCCCCTTGAGCTTTTCCCAAAGCGCAATGCCTTCCCTGGCAAAAGGCACGTAGAGCTTGACGCTGAAGGCCGGCGAGGCCAGCACGAGCGCTCGGATCGGCGGTGCATAGTCGTGCACCCAGGTGCTGGCCAGTACCGCGCCGACGCTCTGTGCAATGACGGCGATGTCTTCGACTGGAGTACCGCTTGTCTCGCTGACATGGCGGACAAAGCAGTCGAGATCGTGCGCCGAGGCCGCAAAGGATGGCGAATAGCCGCGCTCTCCAGGCGAACGCCCGTGGCCGCGTGCGTCCCAGGCGTAGAAAGCAAAATCATCGAGGCCGAGCTCGGTGGCGAGATGGGCGACGCGGCCGCTGTGCTCGTGGCCGCGATGGAGAAGAATGATTGCGCCCTTCGGCGAAGCACCGATCACAGGCCACGTCCGATAAAACAGTCGAGTGCCGTCATGCGATGCGAATTCGGATTCATGCATAGGTCTGGTCGTCGAGGACGGTTGCTCGCTATCGGCAGTCTGCAGCACGGTCGTCTCCAATTCTGATCGGTGGATAGGTTGCATCCATTGGCGGCAACAGTGAGTTGCTTTCATTGCAAAAGTCTAGCTGCAAATGATAAGTCCTTTGGGTGAGCCGATATGAAGTGCGGGCTTTCCCACAGCTAGGACGATCCGCACTGCCCGAGCCGGGATAGACTGTTCAAATGCCGTAAAATTCCACTGAGGTCGCATGTCTATTTATCAATTGAAGTCCCGGTTTCAGAATATTCTTCGCCCTCTGGTGCGCTCGCTTGCGGCACGAGGCGTCACCGCCAATCAGGTGACGTCAGTTGCCGCCGCCGTCTCGGTTGTCTTGGGCCTTTTTTTGAGCGTCGTCCCGCTTCCGCATTGGTTCCTGCTCGTGCCTGTATGGTTTCTGCTGCGCATGGGCCTCAATGCCATTGACGGCATGCTCGCGCGCGAACATGGGCAGAAGAGCATTTTAGGCGCCTATCTGAACGAGATCGGTGATGTCGTGTCGGATGTCGCCCTGTATTTGCCGTTTGCGCTCATCGATCCGAACGGTGTGGCGCCGGCAATATCAGTCATATTCCTCTCGGCACTGACGGAATTTACCGGTGTTCTGGGTCAAACGGTCGGGGCGAGCCGGCGTTACGACGGGCCGATGGGCAAGAGCGACCGTGCGGTGGTTTTCGGGGCGCTCGGCATCTTTGTCGCGGTCGGTGGGACGTTTGCGGCCTGGACGTTGTGGCTCTGGGCGGTGGTGGCTTTCCTTCTGATATGGACCATCATCAACCGTATCAGCGCCGGCATTCGTGAGGCGCAGACGACCGCCCGATAGGAACGGATCGGCCTGCCGTCTGTGCTTCCATCGGCAATGCGATCCACAATCGACGCTGCCCTCTTTGCTCCTAACGGCACATTAAGCTTAGGTTGTATTTTTAGCGCGACCCCTTGAAAGCACAAAAGCGGTGCTTTATGTTTTATCCATGGCAAACCCAGGCAGAACACCGCATCCGTCCCTGCTGCGCTACACGCTGGCACCCGATGCCAATGCCCGGCAAGCGCTGGATGACACCATTGCCGCCTATATCAGGATGATCGAAATCCTGACCGACCTCGTCCCTGATGGAGCAGGCGCCAACCTCGTCGTACTGCATGACATTGCCTATGAAACCGTCCGCGAGCAGACGGGCTTGCCGGCAAGGCTGGTGACACTCGGCCTTCGCGATTTTGCCGCCAATCGCGGCGCCACTGCCGATCCGCCGCATCTGCCGCTCGACGACAAGCTCTTCGCCATAAAGGGCCCCTCGGACCTGACCATCGCCACGGTACACGGCCGCGTTGCCGTGCCCTTCGATGTCGCGGGTTATTCCAAGGGATGGGAGAGTAATTTTCCGGCCTATCTCGTTGCAGGCGCCGACCGCTACGAGATCCACATCGGCGTCACGCCGAATTCCGCTCGGATGGAGGAAAACATGACGAACGAAGGCATTCTCTCACGCATGGGCCGCCTGATCGCCGGCATCGCCAATGCGGCGATCGACAAGGCGGAAGGCGTCAACAAGATCGCCGTCATCGAACAGGCGATCCGCGAAATCGATGCGGCGGCGGATGATGCCCGCACCGATCTTGGCAAGGCGCGCGCGGAGGAGTTCCGCATCCAGAGCCGCAGGGACGAAATCGTCGAAGACATGAACGCGCTCGACGCAAAGATCCGCCTTGCCGTCTCCTCCGGGCGGGATGACCTGGCAAAGGCCGGCGTCGCCCGCCAGATCGACCTCGAATCCCAGATCGCGGCGCTCGACAAGGCGCTGGCCGATGCCAGGGAACAGGTGGATGAAGGCCAAAAAGCCCTGCAGGCCGTGCTCGCCACACGCCGCGAGGCGGATGCGCGTCTTGCCGATTTCAAGCGCAGCATCGCCCAGCATCCCGAACAGGCGGCAACCGGCCATGGCCAGCCCTCGCCCGGCGCAGGTGCGGCTCGCGCGGCCGCAGCGGTCTCGCGGCTGACCGGCGTTCCATCAGCCGAGCATGCCAATAGTTCCGAGTTGGACGAGCTCGACCGGTTGCACCGCGAACGGGCGATCGAGGCACGCCTTGCACGCTTCAAGACGGATAACCGGTAACGCCGATGGCACTTTTCTTCGCGCCCGAATGTGCTCCCTTTGCCATCGCCGCCGCCGTGCTTGCCGGCCTGACGGCGATCGAGATGCTGGCCACCGTCATGGGTTTTTCGATAACGGAGCTTCTCGGAAAACCGGATTTCCATGGCCATGACGGCATTGCCGGCTACCTCTCCTGGCTTAATCTCGGCGGCGTTCCCTTGCTCATTCTGCTGATGATGACGCTCGGCTTCTTCGCCATTTCAGGTTTTGCCATCCAGGCTGTCGCCAACACCTTCTGGGCGCCGCTGCCCTCCGTCATCGCCGCCATTCCGGCCCTGTTGATCACCGTCCCCATGGTCAGGGCATCGAGCAGGACCGTGGCGCGGATCGTGCCGCACGACGAGACCTATGCGGTCGATCTCGACACCTTCGTCGGCCGGACTGCGGAAGTGTCCATCGGCCCGCTCGATCAGGGACTGCCGGGACGCGTGCGCGTCAAGGACCAGCATGGAAACTGGCATGTGCTGAGAGCCCGGGCCGCCAAGGATCAGCAGCCTCTCGGCATCGGCACGCAGGTTCTCTTGGTCGATCGCAACGCAGATGTATTTATCGCCATTCCCGCCCTGGTGGACCCCACCGGATCGGACAATCAATCTTTCAGGGAGCCGTCATGATGTATGACATTATTCTACCGGCCGCTATCGCGATCGTTCTGATCTTCGGCATCGGTTTTGTCCTCGCCTCTCTCTACACGCGCTCCAGCCGCGACGAGGCCTATGTCCGCACCGGTCTTGGCGGCCAGAAGGTCGTGCTCGACGGCGGCTCCGTGGTTCTGCCGATCTTTCACTCGATCGCCCGGGTCAACCTAAAGACGCTGCGCCTCGAAGTCCGCCGCGGCGAAGGCGATGCGCTGATCACCAAGGACCGCATGCGCGTCGATATCGGCGCCGAGTTCTATGTGCGCGTCAAACCCGACGCCTCCTCGATCGCGCTGGCCGCCCAGACGCTCGGCAGCCGCACCAACGATGCCGAGGCGCTTCGTATCCTGATCGAAGCAAAATTCGTCGACGGCCTTCGCTCGGTGGCCGCGACTATGAATCTCGACGCGCTGCAGGAACAGCGCATGGACTTCGTCAAGGCCGTGCAGGAAGCCGTCGGCGCCGATCTTCAGTCGAACGGCCTCGAGCTCGAATCCGTGTCGCTGACGCGCCTCGACCAGACCGATATCAAACACTTCAACGCCAACAACTTCTTCGATGCGCAAGGTCTTGCGGCATTGACCCGCATCACCGAGGGCCGCAAGAAGGAGCGAAACGAGATCGTTCGCGACACCGAAGTCGCTATCGCCCAGAAGGATCTCGAGGCCCGCCAGCAATCGCTGACCATCGAGCGGACCAAGCGGGAGGCCGAACTCAGCCAGGAACGCGACATCGCCAACAAATCCGCGGCGACGCGCGCTGAAACTGCCCAACAGGAGCAGGCGGCAAAACGCGCCGAGGAAGAAGCCCGCATCGCCTCCGAACAGGCGGTCGCCGAACGCGAGGCAGCCGCCAAGCAGGCCCGCGAAAGCGCCAACATCGATTCCGCCCGCGCCGTGCAGCAGCGCGACACCGAAGCCAAGCGCGACCTGCAGATCGTCGCGCAGGAAAGCGCGATCGCCGTTGCCAACAAAAGCCGTGAAGAATCCGAGGCGAAGGCGGCTGCGGAAGCGGCCCGGGCGCTGGCGATTGCGGCAGAGGAAAAAGTCGGCACCGCCAAGGCGATCGAGATTGCCGAACGCGAAAGGCAGATTGCCGTGATCGATGCGCGCAAGAAAGCCGAGACGGAAGCAACCGCCGTCACCGTCGGCGCCGAAGCCGAAAAACAGGCCGCAAGCGACCAGGCCGAAGCCATCAAGACGCTGGCGACCGCCGAAGCGGATGCGGCGATCATCAAGGCCAAGGGTATTCTCGAAACCGGCAAGGCCGCAGCCGAGAGTGAAGCCTTGCTCAACGACGCGCGTAACAAACTGAGCGCTGCCATCATCGAGTTCGAGATCACCCGCGAACGTATCCGCATCATTCCCGAGGCGCTCGCCGAGGCGGTCAAGCCGATCGAAAAGATCTCTGATATCAGGATTTTCGACACCGGCGGCATGCTTGGCCGCGGAAACGGCGCGACCGGCGGAAACGGCATCGGGCTTGGCGAAGGACTGGCCGGCCAGCTTCTGTCCTATCAGGCCAACAAACCGATCCTCGACAGGTTGATGAAGGAAGCCGGCTTCGACGGCGACGATGCTATCTCGTCGCTCCTTGGAAATCTCAATGGCGCAACACCAGCCGCAGCTCCGGCAAAGCCGGCACTACCGCCCACGGCGCCGGTAAGGCCGGCAACATCGGCTGCTCCGGCAACACCGGCCGCAGCCCCGGCAAAGACGATCGCCCCCTCGCCGCCAAAGAAGGACTGATCGCAGCGCAGGCGGGTCTGGGCTATCTCACCCAACCCGCCGCCAATGCACTCGCCCAGTCGGCACGGCCCCTTTCGGCGGCCAGTGCCGACATCGCCATATGGTCGTAGGCGACGGTTCGGAACTGCCATATCCATCCGGCCGCCGTCTTTTCCAGAATAGCGTAACTCGCCAGCGGGTGGCCGGCTTCGACCTTATGGTCATAAGGCAGCACGTCGTCATAGGCGGGGCAGCCGACGCTGCCGGGATTGACGATCAGCCGGCCGTCGGAGAGCCGGACGGCGCGGGGAAGATGGCTGTGGCCGCAGAGGATCAGTGGCAGGTCGATACCCTCAGCCAGCGCCTCGATCGCTTCGATCGGCTTCAGGAAAACGAATCCTTCGGGCGAAACCGATTCCAGCCAATAGAGATTGTCGTTCTTTGGGGTCGCATGGCAGAGATAAGCCTCGCCGCGATAGACGGTGTCGAACGGCAGGCTGCGGATCCAGTCGAGATGGGCCGGCGTCAGCTGCCGATAGGCCGAGGCATCCGAAACATGCATCGCCGCCGGATCCTGCTCGATCAGGTAGCGGTCATGATTGCCGCAAACCGAGGTCAGGCCGAGCGGCATCAGCAGCTCCGCCGTCCGGCCGGCCTCCAGCGGACCACTGAAGAAATCGCCGAGATTGACGATTTCCTCGATACCTTCAGCGCGAATATCCGCAAGCACCGCCTCAAGCGCCAGATGGTTGCCATGAATGTCGGCGATCGCGGCAAAACGCATTTTTAGCTGCCCCTGTAGGTAGAATAACCGTAGGGCGAGATCAGCAGCGGCACATGGTAGTGCGCCGTGACATCGGCAATGCCGAAGCGGATCGGCACGAGATCGAGGAAGGCCGGGTGCGGCAACGGCGTGCCGCAGGCCCTCAGATAATCGCCGGCGTGGAAGACCAATTCATAGGTGCCGGCCCGGAAATTTTCGCCGGATAGAATCGGGCCGCCGTCGACCCGGCCGTCGGCATTGGTCTCGACCGTCTTCACATGCCTGCGGATCTCGCCATCGAGCTGGAAAAGATCGATCCTGAGCCGCTCGGCCGGTTTGCCCAAGGCGGTATCGAGAACATGTGTGGTCAGTCCGGTCATGGGGCTGGCTCTCTGATGACGAAGGGGGTTTCGAAGAAGAATTCCTCCAGATTGTTGCCTGGCCCGTCGCGATCGACGACCAGGAAATCGGAGACTTGGCCAAGCGCCATCAGCGGATGATGCCAGACATTGCGGCGGTAGTTCACGCCTTGGTCCCCGCGCGCCAGAAACACCTGCGGCCGGCCCGGGCGTCCGCTCTCGTCCTCGGCGACGACGACCAGAAAAGGACGGCCGGAAACCGGTGAGAAGCTCTGGCTGCCGAAAGGATGGCGCTCCATCATGTCGATATCATAGGGGAAACTGCGCGGCTGGCCGCGAAACAGATTGATGATGACGCGCGCGCCCTCGCCCGCCGCCTCCGCCGCGGCCAGCGCATGAAAACGTTCCGTCGTGCCGCCATTGATCAGCCGCATCGAGGCCGGATCGGCTTCGATGACCTCACCGAAGGGAGCGAAGGCGGCGCTGGTGAGCGGGCGAATGTCGAGAAATTCGGGCATGGCCTCACTCACCTTGGGCATGCCAGTTACGGACGGCATCGATCTCGCGAAGAAGCTCCGGCAGCGTCCGATACGTCGCCTCCCAGATATCCGAGGGATCGAGATCGAAGACGTCGTCGAGGATGCGATTGCCCGTGCCGCAGATCTTCGTCCACGGCAGGCCGGGATGCTCGGTGGCAAATTCCGGATGCGTCACCAGCAGGCGGGATGCCGCGGCACCGATGGTGAAGTGGCAGAAGGCGACAGCCTTGAAAGTGAGCTGGTCCTCGACGAAAGCTGCCTCATCCATTCCGCCGATGAAGGACAGCGCTTCGGATGCCGCCTTTTGCATGTCGTTGAGATAGTCGATGGCACGCCTCTCCTTCATTCCGCCTCCGGCAGCATCGAGGTCAGACGCAGCAGCGCGATCTTTTCGACCTGCGCAGTCGCGGTCGAAAATTCCTCGTCCCGGCCGTTGCCGATCCGTGTTTCGAAAGCTTCCACAATATCCTCCTTGCCGAGCCCTTTGACGGCGATGATGAAGGGAAAGCCATATTTTTCGACATAGGCCGAATTGAGTTCGGTGAAGCGGGCGTGTTCGGCAGGGCTCAGGCGGTCGAGACCGGCGCCGGACTGCTCCTTGCGGCTGTCCTCGGTAAGTTCGCCGGATATGGCAAGACGCCCGGCAAGATCGGGGTGGGCTCGAAGCACGCCGAGACGTTCCTGCGGGCTTGCCGCGCGGAAGACGGCCGCGAGCGCGGCATGCACGCCTGATGCCGTCAGCGGCTCGGTCAGGCCGCCGGCGTCATAGGCGCGCTCGGCGATGAAAGGCGAATGTTCGAAGACGCCGCCGAAGCGGGAAACGAAATCCTCGCGCGACAGCATCAGATCGCGTCCGGCTGATGGTGCTTGTGCCAATGCTCGGCAATCTCGATGCGGCGCGGAATCCAGACCTTGTCATGCTTCAGCACATATTCGATGAAGCGCTTCAGCGCCGCCGCCCGGCCGGGGCGCCCGACGAGACGGCAATGCAGGCCGACCGACATCATCTTGGGGCTGCCCGCCTTGCCTTCCTCATAGAGCGTATCGAAGGCATCCTTGAGATAGGTGAAGAACTGATCGCCGGTGTTGAAGCCCTGCGGCGTGGCAAAACGCATGTCGTTGGTTTCGAGCGTGTAGGGAATGATCAGGAAAGGTTTCCCGTCGACGCCCTTCACCCAGAAAGGCAGGTCGTCGGCATAGGAATCGGAGGAATAGAGGAAGCCGCCCTCCTCCTGCACCAGCCGCAGCGTATTGTCGGAGGGCTTGCCCTGGTACATGCCGTAAGGCCGCTCGCCGGTCAGTTCGGTGTGCAGGCGCACGGCTTCGAGGATGTGCTTGCGCTCCAAATCTTCCGGAAAATCCTTATATTCCAGCCAGCGGTAACCGTGGCTGGCGATTTCCCAGCCGGCCTCCTTCATCGCCGCGACCGCTTCCGGGTTGCGCGCCATGGCCAGCGTCACGCCGTAGACGGTCGCCTGCACCTTGAGATCGGTGAACATCCGCCAGAGCCGCCAGAAACCGGCGCGCGACCCGTATTCATAGATCGATTCCATGTTGAGATTGCGCTGCCCCGGCCAGGCGGCCGCGCCGACGATCTCGGACAGCAGATTTTCCGACGCCGCATCGCCGTCGAGGATCGAGCTTTCGCCGCCCTCCTCATAATTGATGACGAACTGCACGGCGACATGTGCCTCTTCAGGCCATTTCGGATCGGGCGTCTGACGCCCGTAGCCGACCAGATTGCGCGGATAAGTCTCGGATACCATCAAATCACCTTCTGAAAAGACGGAGAACGGTAGCATCCGCAGCCGGAATGTCGAGACGGAAACTGCGCAGCGGAATTTTATCGTTCCTGCGCAATAGCTTAGCTTATCGCATGTCAGGCGGTCTTGCGGGCGCTGACCTTGCCCATCGGATGCAGCGAATGAACCCGAAAAGGACCGCCGGTGCCCTCCTCGAACATCAGCGCCACGTTCGAAACCAGGACCGGTTCGCCGAGCACAGCCTCGAAAACCGTCCGCAGCGCCGGCTCGATGCGCGGCATGTCGAGCGCGTTGACCGGGCCCGTCACCGGCATATGGAAGCGGAACTCCTCCATCACGTAAGGATTGCCCCAGCGATGCAGATTGGAAAACTGCGCCGCCGACAGTCCGTCCGGATCGCTGCGTTCGATGTCGGCTTCGCTCAGCGGCGCGCGGAAACGATCGAATTCCTGCACGATCGCCGAAGCGAGGTACTGGATCTGCTCGCAGGGAACGCTCGGCAGCAGGCTGTAGAAATTGCCGAGCCGGGCGACTTCGAGACGCGGAATCTGGAAGGGAAGGACAGTGCCGGAAAAGCGCATGAGATCGCGCAGGAGTTGCGATTCGGACAGGTCCGGACACAGATGGAACGGCGCCTTCAAAACGCCGTGAAAACCGTAGCGCCGCGGCACGGCCGTATGGAAGGCGATCTCGTGAATGCCGAGGCCGCGCACGGCCGGAGGCTCCAGCATATCACCGGAGAACACGTTTCGGCCGAGCCAATGGGCGGCCATGAGCGATAGCGGGTCGCTTGCCGGGGGCGTGAAGCAAATGGCATAGCGCACGCGATTTCCTCCATCAGGAAAAGGAGCGCCGACGATCTCAGGCGCTGTCGATGCGCAAGCAGATAGGTGATTTGCATGACAGAATAACGAAACGAGGCGGCGCAGAATTCACGTTTAACGTGAAGCCGCCGCGATATGGCTTGATATCGTGAAGCTTTCCGGCAGCAAAAATCCGCAGTCTGTATCGCCTGCGATACATATTGCCGCCTCCGCCAGCCGGTGGGCCAGGCCGAAGCTGACCTTGAAGCCCCCGGTCAGAGCGATCAGGCGCGGGTGATCGGGATGGCGGCCGATCATCGGATCGCGGTCGATCGCCTTCGGGCGAAGCCCGGCCCAGCGTTCGACGACGGCAGCGTCGCGCAGCGCCGGCACGATCCCCCGCGCCGCGGCGATCAGCGCGTCGAGCTGGCCATCGGTCGAAGCGGGATCGTCGAAACGGTTCTCGCTGGTACTGCCGATCGCCGCATGGCCGCCCTCATGCGCCACGACATAGAGCCCGTCGAGAAAGATCGTCGGCAGCGCCGGGTCGAGATCGGCTTTCAACAGCGCCGCCTGCCCCTTGACCGGCTGGCCGAGCGGCTGTTTCAACCCCGGCGTCAGGCCCTGCAGCAACGGAAAGGATTGATGGCCGGCGGCCAGGATGCAGTGGTCGAAAGCAACGCTGTCGCCGCCTATCTCGGCCGTGCCGCGATCCGGATCAAGGCCGGCAACCGCTGCATGCTCCCGAATGCGTACATGTTTGGCCTGCCGCAGCAAGGTGACAAGTGCCGCGATCAGCGAACGGGGCGCGACGCGGGCGGCGAGCGTGTCATGCACGAAGCCGCTCTCGCCGGCCGACGCCTCGATCCAGCCGCCGACCGGCGGGCCGTCGAGCACATGCCAGTGGAACCGGCGCGCGCCGGCCTGCCAATGGCGTTCGGCGTCCTCGCAGTGGCGGCGCGCGATTTTCTCGAGATGCGGCTTCGGCAACGGAATCAACCGTCCCGAACGACGATAACCGGCCGAAAGCCCGGTTGCCGCTTCGAGCGTGTCGATCTCGTCTTCGAGCGAGACCAGCGCATCGAATTGGAACTGCTTCTTCTCAGACCACCGATCCGGCATATGCGGCATCAGCGCGCCGAGCAGGCCGCCGCTTGCGCCTCCGCCCAATTGGCCGGCGTCGGCAATGATCGTATCGATGCCGCGGCGCTCGGCATGGACAGCTGCCCAGAGACCCATGATTCCGCCGCCGACGATCAGCAATTCGCAGGATGATTGACCTGAGACCGGCCGAGGATTATCGGCTTTTTCCATGACAGACGTGAACCCCGATCAGATTGGCGCGGGCGCGCCGCAGCCGCTCGAATGGCGCGACGGCGATATGCCTTATTCCACCGCCTTTGGCGATCATTTTTATTGCCAGACCGACGGCCGGCTGGAATGCGGCCATGTCTTCCTCGCCGGCAACGGCCTACCGGAGCGCTGGAACGGCCGGCAGGAATTCGTGATCGGCGAGCTCGGCTTCGGAACCGGCCTGAACTTCGCCGAGACCTGGCGGCAATGGAAGCAGCATCGCGCTGCCGGCCAGCATCTGCATTTCATCTCCTTCGAACTCCACCCGATGCGCGTCGACGAGATCGGCCGGGCGCTCTCGCACTGGCCGGAGATCGATGCCGAACGCGAGGCGCTGACGGCGGCCTGGCCGCAAACGCCTGCCAATACCGTCTCCCTCGACCTCGACGATCAGACGAGGCTCAGCGTCGTCTGCGGCGCAGCGCTCGACGGCGTAACAGCGGCAAAGCCCGGCTTCGACGCCTGGTATCTCGATGGCTTCGCTCCGTCGCGCAATGGCAACATGTGGTCTGAAGAACTGATGCGGCGCGTCCACGAAAAAACCACGAGCGGCGGCACCTTCGCCACCTATGCCGCGGCCGGCTTCGTGCGCCGCAACCTCATCGCGGCAGGTTTCGCCGTCGAACGCCGCCAGGGCTTCGCCGGCAAACGCGAAATGCTCTGCGGCATCAAGGCGCCCGGCAAATAAGCATTCCGGATTCGATCGCCAATATTGCCAACAGTTACCGCTTTGCCGATGATCTCCGAAAAGGAATGGATATGGCAAACAACGCGAACTCTGGCCCGCAACTCCAAAACCACATGGACGAACGTGTGAAATCGGAACGGGCAAAACGACTGATGACACTCGATCTGGCAATCGGCCGGGGGATCGCCGACGCGGAAGCGGGCCGCCTCAAGCCTATCGGCGATGTCGCAGCGCGCCTGACGGCCAGATACGACGACCGTTCGTGATCGTCCTGTCCCGCAAAGACCCGCAACTAGGTAGCATTGCTGGTTTCCGCCTATAACTAATCTTATCGCGAAGATTGCATTCGGCGTCGGGACCGTCTATCGACGGGTGGAACTCAAAAGGCCCGACATACCGACATGGAGAATATCGTTCCAAAGACTGTCCGACGACGCTGAAGCTCTCAAGCTTCCGCGAACCTTTAGTCATGCAGTCAAAGGGAATGATCCATGTCCGTGAAATCGGCAGCGCTCGCCGCGCTCGCATCCGCATATAAACTGAACGGCCTTGAAGCCGCTCCTTCCGTCGTCCGGTCAACGAAGCCGGAATTCGGTGACCTCCAGTGCAACGATATGATGCCGCTCGCCAAGGCAGGCGGGAAGAACGCGCGCGAGTTGGCCGCCTCCGTCGCCACAGCGGCGCACCATGACGTCTTCGAAGACGTGTCCGTCGCAGGTCCTGGCTTCCTGAATTTCCGGTTGTCGAACGAGACCATTGCCGCGGAGGCGACAGCTATGCTGGGAGATCCCACGCTAAGCGTCGGGAAAGAGTCCCCCGTCCGCACCGTCATCGACTTCGGCGGCCCCAACGTCGCGAAAGCCCTGCATGTCGGCCACCTCCGGTCATTCGTCATCGGTGAGAGTCTCCGGCGCATCTTGGCCGAGATCGGACACGACGTGATCTCGGACATTCACCTCGGCGACTGGGGTCTGCAGATGGGCAAGCTCTTGCACGGCGCTGCTATCGCCTCCGGCTGGCGGCACGGAGATCCCATGCCTTTCATCAAAGACTTCTCTTTCGACGAAATGTCGGTCGAGGAGCTCGGGATACTCTACAAGTCCGGCAATGCGGCGAGCGAGGACGATACCGCGCTTGCGGTTGCCCGGTCACTTACGAACCTGCTCCAGGACGGCCACCCCATCCTCACGGCCGCATGGAAGCGGATGCGGGAGATCTCCCTCGAGGCAGTGTCAGCCACCGCCGGACAGCTGGGGGCGCATTTCGACTTATTTTTCGGCGAAAGCGACGCCCACTCCGAGGTCGCCCCTATGCTTGACGACCTCGTGTCACGCGGGCTTGCCCGGGAGAGCGACGGAGCGCTGATCATCGACGTCTCCGGCGAGGGACTACCTGACAACGTCCCGCCGCTTTTACTGCGGAAGAGCGATGGTGCCGCGCTATACAGTACCACGGATCTGGCGACGTTGCGGCGGCGGGTGCGGGACATCGGTGCGCAACGGATCATCTACTGCACCGACGATCGCCAAGCGCTCCACATCGGGAGCGTTTTCTCGGCTGCGCGCTCGGCAGGATATGCCCACGGTGTTGAGCTGCGGCATGCAACTTTCGGCACCGTCCGGGGATGGAATGGGAAGCCGTTTAAGACCCGGGACGGCTCCACGGCGTCGCTCAGCGACATGATCGAGCTGGCGCTTGCGAAGGCCGCCGAGAAAGTGAAGGACAAGGATTCGGCGACTGCGGTTGGCCTCGGTGCACTGAAGTTCGCCGACCTCTCCACCCCAAGGAAGACCGGATACGTCTTCGATATCGACAAGATGACCTCTTTCGAGGGACGAACGGGACCGTATCTGCAGTACGCCTACGCGAGAATCTGTTCGATCCTTAACAAGGCAGCCTCGGCAGGCATCGTTCCGGGCGTCACGGTCTCTGTCAGCCATCCGTCAGAACGGGCGGTGCTGGTCGAATGCCTATGGTATCCGCATTCGCTGTCCGAAGCCGCCCGGCAGCTTGAACCGTTCGAGATCGCCGAACGGGCATATCAAGTGGCGGACACCTTCAATCGCTTCTACGCGGACTGCGCAGTGCTGAATGGAGAAGATCCACCCGGACGTCTCGCCACCTGCAAGCTGGTAGCGCAAGTGATCGGCAAGTGTCTTGAGCTTCTCGGAATGGAAACAGTGCGAAGGATGTGACCCTTTCCTTTTGCACCGATGTTTCTTATCAGGTGGAGGCATCCGACGCAGCGGTCGAATGGTTTACATCCACGAGAAATCGGATCTCAAAGCCGGTGGCAGCTTCCAATTGCGCAAAGATCAATAGCTGCTACGCCCCGGCTGCTGCTCGTCCTTGCCGAGCCATTGCCGGATCTTCTCTTCCAGCAGTTCCGGGCTGATCGGCTTCGACATATAGTCGTCCATACCGGCATCGAGGCAGAGCTCGCGATCGCTTTCGAGTGCATGGGCGGTGACGCCGATGATCGGCACGCGGTGGCCCTGCCCCTTTTCCCGTTCGCGGATCGTCTGGGTCGCCTGATGGCCGTTCATGACCGGCATCGACACGTCCATCATGATGATCCGCGGCGTGTGCCGCTCCCAGGCGGCGACCGCTTCCTCGCCATTTTCGACGACGAGGAAGGAAAGGCCGGTTCCCTGCAGGATCTGCGTGAAGACGATCTGGTTGACTTCGTTGTCCTCGGCGACGAGCACATCGACGAATTCGGCAGCCCGCTGCGGCGGCACCGGCGCAGGCGCCGGGACAGGCGCGGCCGCCTCCGCCTGCAGCCGGGCGATCTCGGCCTCTGAAGCCTGCTTGACGCGGCTGGCGCGCACCACTTCGACGACGGTGTTGCGCAGCACGTTGGCGCGCGCCGGCTTCATCAGATGCGCGTGGCCGTTCAGCGCCGCGAATTCCTTTTCCGTGCCCGAAATATCCATCGACGTCAGGAAGATGATCGGCAGATCGGCGAAGCGGCGATCGGCGCGCAGCCGGCGCGCGACATCGGCGCCGTTCATATCGGGCATGTGATAGTCGAGCACGACGGCATCGACGGTGACGCCGAGTTCGGCCGCCGCTTCCAGGATCGCAAGGCCGGTGCCGCCGCCTTCGGCGGCGACGCCGTCGAAGCCCCAGAGCGACAGCTGCTCGGTCAGGATGCGCCGGTTGACGTCATTGTCGTCGACGACGAGGATGCGCGCGCCCTGCACGTTGATCGGCAGCGGCTTCGGCTCGAGACGGGCGGCCGCCACCGCAAACGGCAGGTTGACGGTGAAGACCGAGCCCTTGCCCCATTCGCTCTCGACATTGAGATAGCCGCCGAAGAGGTCGACGAGGCCGGCGGTGATCGCAAGCCCGAGACCCGTACCCTCATGCCGCCGGGTCGAAGAGGCGTCGACCTGCGAGAACTTGTCGAACACCGACTCGAGCTTTTCGGCCGGGATGCCGATCCCGGTATCCTCGATGCGGATGCTCGCCATGATCTCGCCGCCGCCGGCCGCCTGGAAGCCGACATCGACGAAGACATGGCCGCGCTCGGTGAATTTGACGGCGTTGCCGACGAGATTGGTGACGATCTGGCGGAAACGCCCGGCGTCGCCGATCACGGCAGCCGGCAGATCGGGGGCCGCCCGCACCAGCAATTCGATGTTCTTCTCGGCGGCATGCGAGGAGAGGAGCGTGGCCACATCCTCCACCGCTTCGGTGATGTCGAAGGCGGCTCTGCGCAGCTTCATCTGCCCGGCGTCGATCTTCGAGAAGTCGAGGATGTCGTTGATGATCGTCAGCAGCGCATTGCCTGACTTGACGATGATGTCGACGAACGTCTTCTGGCGTGTGTCGAGATTGCTCTTGGCGAGCAGCTCCGCCATCCCCAGCACGCCGTTCATCGGCGTGCGGATCTCGTGGCTCATATTGGCGAGGAATTCGGATTTGGCGCGGTCGGCGGCTTCGGCGCGCGATAGAAGCTGGCGCAACTCCTCCTCGCGGCTCTTCAGATCGGTGACATCGGTGAACAGCGCCACCCAATGCTGCCCCTCGCTGACCGTCGCGTCCATGTTCACCCAGCGCTCGCCGCCGACATGGAAAACGGTG
This sequence comes from Rhizobium sp. N324, assembly GCF_001664485.1. Taxonomy (NCBI): domain Bacteria; kingdom Pseudomonadati; phylum Pseudomonadota; class Alphaproteobacteria; order Hyphomicrobiales; family Rhizobiaceae; genus Rhizobium; species Rhizobium sp. N324. The sequence goes on from NZ_CP013630.1 coordinate 3,440,285, forward strand.
GAGATCGGCTGCCTGGCGGCGATATTGGCGCGCCACTCCTGCAGGATCTCGTCCGCCGCATCGTGAAAATCGCCGCGCGCCGCGCAGAATTCGAACATGCCGAGCCAGCCTTGCCCGGCCGCGATGTAAGAAGCCGGAATCTGCAGGATATCGGCCATCGCCTCGTTGGACATCTTGATGATGCCGTCCTGAACGATGGCAAGCCCCTGTGACATCGCATGCGTGGCATCGCGCATCATTTCACCGACCCGCTCCAGCGCGGCGCGGGTCTCGTGAATTTCCTTCTCCCGCTCGCGCACCGCCGAAATATCGGCGTAGGTCAGCAGAATGCGGTCGTTGGAGATGCGCCGGCTGTCGAAGATGACGGATTTTCCGCCCGCCCAGCCGAGTTCGATCGGCTCCGGCTCGTCGGTTTCGAACAGGTGTTTGCGGAAGGCGTAGATCTCTTCCGGCGTCTGCGTGCCGTCGTAACGGCCGAGTTCCTCATTGCGGCGAATGACGTCGATGAAAGGGCGGCCGTCGAAGCGGTCGTCGAGCGGCAGCTCCCAGATGCTGTAGAATTCGTCGTTGACGGAAAGAATCCGGTGGTCGTTATCGAGGATCAGCACGCCGATCGGCAGCAAGCGCAGGATGCTCTCGATATCCCGATGCAGCACTTCTTCCTGCTTCTTCGCCTCGATCAGTGCCTTCTCGCGCTCCTTGAGCGGCGAAATGTCGGAAAAGGAGCCGACGACATAGGTCCGCCCATCCGCGGTGATCACGCGATTGACGCGCGAAATGACGGGATAGACGTGGTCGCCTGTGCTCGGCATCTCGCTCTCGAGCTCCACCGAAATGCCGTCCCGGAGCGCCAGCAGGTTTTCCTGGTAGATCGGCTCGGCACCTTCCGGCCCGAACATCTCGTGTTCGGTCATTCCCAGATATTCGGAGCGGGCGCGGCCGCTGAAGGTCTCGTAATATTTGTTGGCATAGATCAGGCGATGCTGGTCATCGCGTACGAAGACGGCAACCGGCAGATCTTCGAGCACGGTGCGCAGGGCGTCGAGTTCGTTGACGCTGTCGCCCCAGGCCGAATCCCCGGCGGGCGAAGGATGCCCGCCTTTGCGGTGGGCGGCGTTGACAACCAGCGGGCGGCCGTCCGCGGCGAAGATGCCGATCGGATGATCGAGCTTTTCCAGCGCCTCGCGCACCCAGGCAAGATCGGCGGCAGGCCCGAAATCGTTTACAGTCTGAGAGCTGCCGCCAATTTCCCTCTTGCCGACGGCGCGGCGCTCGCGGGCTTCGAAGATGCCGAGCACGTAGATGCGCTCCGGTGACGGCGAGAAGCTTTCGATCTGAATGCGCTCATGCTGAAGGTTCGCCGCGTCGAAGCAGATGGCGTTCTCCTCGCTGCCGAACACCAGCGCGCGGCGCTCCTTGTCCTCGCGATCCTCCTCCTCGGGGCGGTCGAAGAGTTCGCGGCTGCGCCTGCCGATGAAATCGGAAATCTCGCGGCCCAGGAAGTCCGCATAGGCCTCGTTGACGGCGACATAGCGCAACTCGCTGTTCTTGACATAGGCCGGGGTGTCCAGATCGGCGATCCGGCGGCAAGCCAATTCCAGTATGTCCCCGGCTGATTTCAAGAAATTGTCGCTCCCGCAATGAATGAAATATCAACGACAAAGATTATAACGCCAAGGCTTTTAACAAGGTTTTAACCATAAATTTCAGCAGGCCATTTTTACAGGCCGGCCCGACGAGTTGAACGTGCCTCCCATTGGCGGCACGAGACGGACAGACCGCCGTCGCCAACGTCAGTCCCACGAACTGAATCACTCGTCCTGCCATGCCGCGATCCGTTGAAATCATGACAAAAATTTAATGCTGAGGACGCTTGGACGGCCATCGCGCCGCCGTGATCCGGGCGGAGTCTGAACACGGCTTTATGGAAGCCAGTTTAGATCAAGGAAAATAGCATGTCCGTTTTTCATAAGACCATGGCGACGGGCCTGATTGCGCTGACCTTTGCCGGCGCCTCGCTCGCCACTGCCACCACCGCCGATGCCCGTCCACGCGATGCCTTCTGGGGCGGCCTCGCCGCCGGCGTCGTCGGCGGCGCACTGCTGTCCGAGGCCGCCCGCCCGGCCTATCCCGCCTACCCTTATTATCGCCCTTATCCGGTCTACCGGACCTATTATCGGCCATCTTACTGCCACCTCGAATGGCGGCACGACGATTGGGGCAACCCCTACCGCGTCAAAGTCTGCCCGGAATAGTTGAAAGCGCCATCCGGCGCCGCTTGACCTCCCAGCGGCGCCGGTCCAATCCTCCCATAGAGGGAGGATCAGCATGCCGGAACCGCTCAAGAATCTGCTGCATCAGGCGCTGGTCGCCGACATGGCCGATCGTATCGCCGCCCATGCGCCCGCCTTCGACAGGGATCGTTTCGCAGCGCTGGCAACCCGCGGTCTTGATGCCCTGGAGCTGATGGAACGCGCGGCGCTGATCCGGGACGCGCTGTTTGCCACGCTTCCCGAAGATTTCCCGCAAGCCGCGGCCATCCTGAAGGCGAGCCTGCCTGCCTCAGGCAGGCTTGGTCTATCAGGGTGGATGCTGCTGCCGGTCAACCAGTTCATCGCCGCCCGCGGCCCCGATCATTTCGAGCTCGGCCTCGATCTGCTGAAGGCGCTGACGCCGCATTTCACCGCCGAATACGGCATCCGCCGCTTTATTCATCGTGAGCAGCAACGGGCGCTCGCTATCATTTCCGGCTGGCTCGGTGATCCCGACCGGCATGTGCGCCGGCTGGCGAGCGAGGGAACGCGGCCGCGCCTGCCCTGGGCCATGCGCCTGCCGCAACTTGTGAAAGACCCGGCGCCGATCCTGCCGATCCTGTCAGCACTGATCGATGATCCCGAGGACTATGTCCGCCGATCCGTCGCCAACAGCCTGAATGACATCGCCAAGGATCATCCGGATCTGGTCGCCACCTTTATCTCCGGCCATATCGAAGGTGCTTCTGAAGACCGCCGCCGGCTGTTGAAACATGCCTCGCGGACGCTTCTCAAGAAAGGCCACGCGCAGGCGCTCGCTAATTTCGGTTTTGGCGCGGCCGCATCGCTTGCATGCGAACTGCGGCTTCAGCATGCGGAGGTCATGTTCGGCGAAGGGCTGGATTTCGAAATCCGCGTCACGAATGCCGGCGAGACCGCGCAATCGCTGATGATCGACTACGCCATCCACCATATGAAGAGCGATGGCTCGCTCTCGCCCAAGGTGTTCAAGTGCAGGATGATCATGCTCGCGCCCGGGCAGAGCCAGTCGATCGAGCGCCGTCACCCCATGCGGCCGATCACCACCCGGCGTTACTATCCCGGCCAACACCGCATCGTCATCCTCGTCAACGGCGCGGAAATCGCATCGCAAAGCTTCCTTCTCACCATGCCTTCGGCTGACCTTGGTTGAGGCTTTTTGTGCACTGCACTTGACTTTGTGAGCGAACTGGGCCACATGCAGCTCAGCTTTCACCCTTCCGGCCGCCGCGTGAGCGTGCCCCTGCTCAAAAATACGGACGCAGGAAGAAGGGACAAAAGCGCATTTCGATAGAGGCCGCACTCCCATCCGCGGCCAGAAGCGCTGGAAAGCTTTTTCCAACTCACAAGTTCCCACTTCACGCGGGGTTCTTGACGCCAGAATGAAACCGGATCGCATGGTGCGTTCCGGCCATAGTCGTTGTGGCGCCCCGAAAGGTTATGCCTTGACTAATTTTGAATCGCTTGGTGTCTCCAAGCCGATCGTCGCCACCTTGTTCCAGCTCGGCATCGAAACGCCGACGCCGATCCAGGAACAGGCCATCCCTCTCCTGCTCGAAGGCCGCGACCTGATCGGCCTCGCCCAGACCGGCACCGGCAAGACCGCTGCCTTCGGCCTGCCGCTCATTGAAAAGCTGCTCGCCGACGAGCGTCGCCCCGACAACCGCACGACGCGGACGCTGATCCTGGCGCCGACCCGCGAGCTGGTGAACCAGATCGCCGACAACCTGAAGAAGTTCATCCGCAAGTCGCATCTGCGCGTCAACGTCGTCGTCGGCGGTGTCTCGATCAACAAGCAGCAGTTGCAGCTCGAGAAGGGCACCGATGTGCTGGTCGCCACCCCCGGCCGCCTGCTCGATCTCGTCAATCGCCGCGCCATCACCCTGACCACCGTGCGCTATCTCGTGCTCGATGAGGCCGACCAGATGCTCGATCTCGGCTTCGTGCACGATCTACGCAAGATCGCCAAGTTGGTGCCGAAGAAGCGCCAGACCATGCTGTTTTCGGCGACCATGCCGAAGATGATTGCCGATCTCGCCGGCGAATACCTCGTCGATCCGGTCAAGGTCGAAGTCACGCCGCCCGGCAAGGCTGCCGACAAGGTCGAGCAGTATGTCCATTTCGTCGCCGGCAAGAACGACAAGACCGAACTGCTGCGCAAGTCGCTGACCGAAAACCCCGATGGCCGCGCCATCGTCTTCCTGCGCACCAAGCACGGTGCGGAGAAGCTGATGAAGCATCTCGACAATATCGGCTACTCCGTCGCCTCGATCCACGGCAACAAGAGCCAGGGCCAGCGCGAGCGGGCGCTGAAGGCCTTCCGTGACGGCAGCATCAAGACGCTGATCGCCACCGACGTTGCCGCCCGCGGCATCGACATCCCGGCCGTCAGCCACGTCTATAACTACGACCTGCCCGAAGTGCCCGACGCCTATGTCCATCGCATCGGCCGCACGGCGCGCGCCGGCCGCGACGGCATCGCAATCGCCTTCTGCGCCCCCGACGAGGCCAAGCTGCTGCGCGACATCGAGCGCCTGATGGGCATCGACATCTCAGTCGCAAGCGGCGAAGCGCCGGCCAATATCAGCAATGCCGGCCCCCGCCGCGGCAACGGCAATGGCAACAACCGCAACCGCGGTGGCGGCCAGGGCCAGGGTCGCGAAGCTCAGGGTCGCGGTGAAGGCCGTGGCGATCAGAACCGCTCGGAGCATCGCGGCAGCCGTCAGGAGCGCCGTCCGCGTCCCGAGCGCACAAGCCGCAACGAGGATTTCCGCGGCCAGCGCCGCGGTGAAGCCACCCCCAATCTCGGCCCCGACAACGATCTGGTCTCGACCTCCGACTTCCGCCCCTCGGCAAAGCCGCAGCGTCCTGCCCATGGCGGCCCCAATAGCCATCATGCCAATGGCGAGCCGAGCGGTCATCACCGCGGCAACGGCCGCCACGCCCATGGCCGCCCGGCCCGCAAGCATGGCGAAGACCGCGGCCCGCAGCAGGCCCAGGGCGGCGAACCCCGCCGCGAGGGCAATGGCGGCAACCGCCGCGGTGGCTCCGGCTCCCGCAATGGCGGCCAGCGCCGCGAACGCGCCTGAGCGTTGATTGAACCAAAGGAAAAAGGCCGGATTGAACCGGCCTTTTTTCGTTCAAGCATGTCGCAGCCCTCGGCCTAGGCTCTGGCCGGCACCTGCGGAACGACCCTGCGGTTTGTCAGATAGACACCGACGACCACGATCACTGTGCCCAGAATCAACGGCACGGTCAGCGGTTCTCCAAAAGCGATGAAGGCTTCGAAAGCGACGGCTGGCGGCATCAGATAGATCAGCGAGGCCGCGCGGGAGACCTGACCGCGGCGGATTAGATAAAGCAGCAGCCCGACGCCGCCCATCGAAAGACCGAAGACCGACCAGACGAGCGCGGCAAAGGCCTGCGTTGTGCCATCGAAATGCTGATGCTCGAAGATCAGCGACAGCGGCAGGGTGAGCAGCAGCGCCCCGACATATTGCAGCGTCGCGATCGACCTGAGATCGCCGGATTGCAGGTGTTTCTTCTGATAGAGCGTGCCGTAGGTGACCGAGCCCATGGCGATGAGGTTGATCGCCAGCGGCAGGGCGGCATGCGTGAGATCCGATGTCGCCGGATCGAGCAGTTTCGGCGAAATGGCGATGGCAATGCCGATGAAGCCGAAAAAAAGGCCGAGCTTCTGTGTCTGCTGCAACCGCTCGCCGACCAGAAAGGGAGCGGCCATCGCCGTCAACAACGGCTGCAGCGCCGCGATGATGCCCGATATGCCGGCCGGCACGCCATTGGCGATCGCCCACCACAGGCCGGCGAGATAAAAACCGTGCAGGAAGAACCCGGAATAGACCGCCCGCAGCGTCGTCGCCCGGCTTTTCGGCCATTGCGCCCCGGTCACCAGGCAAAAGCCCAGAAACGCCAGGGCCGATAGCGCATAACGTATCGAAAGAAAGGTGAAGGGCTCGGAATGCACCGCCGCATATTTCGCCACCACCCAGCCCGTGGACCAGAGCAGAACGAAAACGGCGGGGGCAAAGCGGTCGAGGGACATGAGGCTGCTCGGCAGAAAAGGGTTCGCCCGTGCTGATAGCTGCACCGGGCAGTCACAGTCAAAGGCGAAGCGTTGATGCTTATTTGAAATTTCGCTGATGATAACCCCACTCTCCGTCATCCTCGGCCTTGAGCCGAGGATCCATGCCACGACTCCGGAGGATGCCGTATGGATGCTCGGCTCAAGGCCGAGCATGACGGAGAGTGGGAGGGCACAAAGAGCTATTCACGGCACAGAGCCGGCCCTGGAATTACCATCCACCAACTGAACCAAACAGTGCCGGCACCTCGGTCGAACTGACTTGATGAGGGGACAAGCGGGAAGGCTGTGCCCCCACAAACCTGCAGAACGAAAAACCATCACCTGCTCATATTTTACGCAGTCTCTGGCGGACGACCATCCGCCACGCCGCTTCCAACCCCCAATTCCCCCAGTTTCCCGCAACGCAAAATCTTTTCCTCGAACTGCGCATGGTTCTTGCATTGCAATTTGCGTTGTATTCAAATGAACAAAAAAGGGGAGCACGCACCTTTGGCATTTGATGAAATGATTACCGGGGATGAAAGTCCTCGCCCGCCTTATGAAAAATATTTTGAGTGGTACAACAGCCAAGACCGGTCGCATCTGATTGCCAAGTCCCGCGATGCGGAAAACATCTTCCGGAAGACCGGCATCACCTTCGCGGTCTACGGCCATGCCGATAGCTCCGAAAAGCTGATCCCCTTCGACATCATTCCGCGCATCATTTCCGCCCGCGAATGGCGCAAGCTTGCTCAGGGCATCGAGCAGCGGGTGATCGCGCTCAACGCCTTCTTGGACGATATCTACCACAAGCAGGAGATCATCCGCGCCGGCCGTGTCCCGCGCGAGCTGATCGAAAACAATGTCGCCTTTCTGTCCGAGATGATCGGCTTCCGCCCGCCCGGCGGCGTCTACACCCATATCGTCGGCACCGATATCGTGCGCACCGGCGAGGACCAGTTCTACGTGCTGGAGGACAACGCCCGCACGCCGTCCGGCGTCAGCTACATGCTGGAAAACCGGGAAACCATGATGCAGATGTTCCCGGAACTCTTCCATGAGAACAAGGTGCAGCGCGTCGAGGACTATCCCTATCTGCTGCGCCAGAGCCTTGCGTCGCTCGCCCCTCCCGGCTGCACCGGCAAGCCGCGCGTCGCGGTGCTGACCCCCGGCATCTACAATTCGGCCTATTACGAACATTCCTTCCTCGCCGACATGATGGGCGTCGAACTGGTCGAAGGCTCGGATCTGCGCGTCATCGACGGCAAGGTAAAGATGCGGACGACCCGCGGTTACGAGGCGATCGACGTGCTCTACCGCCGCGTCGACGACGACTTCCTCGATCCGCTGACCTTCCGTGCCGATTCGGCGCTCGGCATTCCGGGCATCATGGATGTCTACCGCTCCGGCAACATCACCATCGCCAATGCGCCGGGCACCGGCATTTGCGACGACAAGGCGATCTATTCCTATATGCCGGAAATCGTCGAATTCTACACCGGCAGCAAGGCGCTGCTCGAAAACGTACCGACCTGGCGCTGTTCGGAAGCATCAAGCCTGAAATACGTGCTGGAGCATCTGGAAGAGCTGGTCGTCAAGGAAGTGCACGGCTCCGGCGGCTACGGCATGCTTGTGGGACCGACGGCCTCGAAGAAGGAGCGCGCCGATTTCGCCGAGAAGCTGAAGGCCAAGCCGAACAATTATATCGCCCAGCCGACGCTGTCGCTCTCCACCGTGCCGATCCTCGTCAACAAAGGCATTGCGCCGCGCCATGTCGACCTGCGCCCCTATGTGCTCGTGTCCGACAAGGTTCAGATCATTCCGGGCGGGCTCACCCGCGTGGCGCTGAAGCAGGGCTCGCTGGTGGTCAATTCCAGCCAGGGCGGCGGCACCAAAGACACCTGGGTATTGGAGGACTGATGCTCGGAAGAACTGCAAACGGCCTCTACTGGATGTTCCGTTACATCGAGCGCGCCGAAAATATCGCCCGCCTGGTCGATGCCGGGCTGCGCATGTCGCTGACCCGCAGCAGCGCTGGCGACGACAACTGGGATGGCGTGCTGCAAAGTGCCGGCGTGCGTGAGGCTTATGACGAGGGCCACACGAAGCTGACGAATGCCGATGCGATCGACTATCTGCTGCGCGATCGCGCCAACCCGTCGAGCGTCATGTCCTGCATCGAGTCCGGCCGCAACAATGCCCGCATGGTGCGCACGGCGCTGACGCGGGAGACCTGGGAAGCGACCAACGAATGCTGGATCGAGCTGAAAGCGCTGCTCGAAAAGCGCGTGAAGGCCGCCGACCTGCCTGAGGTGATCGACGTCATCAAGCGCCGCGCCGGCCTCATCCGCGGCGCCTTCCACGGCTCGACGCTGCGCAACGAACTCTATAATTTCGCCCGCATCGGCACCTTCATCGAGCGGGCCGACAATACCAGCCGCATTCTCGACGTGAAATATTACGTGCTGCTGCCCTCGGTCTCGGCGGTCGGCTCCTCGCTCGACAATGTCCAGTGGGAATCGATCCTCCGCTCAGTCTCGGCGCACCGCGCCTATAGCTGGGCCTATGACGGCGAATACCGGGCGATGAACATTGCCGACTTCCTGACGCTGAATGTGCAGATGCCGCGTTCGCTGGCCTATTGCTACGAGAAGATCGTCAGCAATCTCGGCTATCTCGCCCAGGATTACGAGGCGCGCCTACCTGCCCACGATACCGCCGATGCGATCCGCACCACGCTGCAGACCAGAGCGATCCGCGACATCATGGATCAGGGCCTGCACGAATTCCTGGAGGATTTCGTCTCGCGCAACAACCAGCTCGGCGCGGAGATTTCCGACGGCTACCGGTTCTACGTTTAAGCGGATCAGAACATGAGACTGAAAATCAGCCACCTCACCGAATACCGCTACGACGAACCGGCGCAGTTCTCGCTGCAGCGGCTCAGGCTGACGCCGCCGACATCCGCTGCCCAGAAGGTGCTCGGCTGGTCGCTGAATGTCGAGGGCGCCACGCCCGAGGTGGAATATGACGATCAATACGGCAATCACGTCAATCTGGTGTCGCTGGAGGGCGCGCAGCACCTGACGCGCATCCTCGCCGAAGGCGAGGTCGAGACCGCGGATAATAACGGCGTCACCGGCCCGCATACCGGCTTCTGCCCGCTTTGGCTCTTCCTGCGCGAAACACCGCTGACCAAGGGCGGCAAGCTGGTCAAGGAGCTGATCAAAGGTGTGGCTGGCGACAACGATCTTGCCCGCATGCATGCGCTGATGGAAGCAATCCACCAGACGGTCGATTATAAGCCCGGCACCAGCAACACCGCGACGACGGCCGAACAGGCGCTGGAAAAGAAGAGCGGCGTCTGCCAGGACCATGCCCACATCTTCATTGCCGCCGCCCGTGCCTTGCAAGTGCCGGCCCGTTATGTCTCGGGCTATCTGATGATGGCGGAAAAGGTCGAGCAGGCGGCGACCCACGCCTGGGCCGAAGCCCATATTCCCGGCCTCGGCTGGGTCGGCTTCGATCCCGCCAACGAGATCTGCCCCGATGCGCGTTATGTCCGCGTCGCCTCCGGCCTCTGCTACCGCGACGCCGCGCCGATTTCGGGCATGCGCATCGGCACGCCGGGAGAAACGCTGTCGGTGACCGTCAAGGTCGAGGACGGCGGCCAGATGCAAAGCCAGAGCCAGAACTGAACGGCATCAGCCGCTCGAAAAAGAAAATGCTCTGCCCTCCGCGGCATGCGCGCCCCGGAGTTCGATCTTTTCTCACAAAAGCGTCAGTCCTGCTTTTCCGCTCGCCGTATTAGCGGCGCAACGGCCGTGCCGGAAGAACTTTTCGGGCGGCTTCGTCGGTATCGGCAACGAAGCCCATCGCGTGCACACCGACTCGTTCCTTCCCGGGAGGATGGCCGGCGCTCACCCATGCCCGCCGATAGAGGTCGACAAGAGGCCCGAAGCGTTCGAAAATGGCCGCCAATGATGGCCACCATCAGCGGCAGGCCGAGCGTGCCGGCGCGGACGAAGGATTCCGGCGTTCCGCCGACCCCGAGCCAGATGTCATCATCGCGACAAATGCAGAGACCTTCGGAGGCCGGAAGCGGGCAGCAGGATAAACCACATGGATCCCGCCAGCCGGCAGGCTCCAGTCCGGCAAGAGTTTGATCAATCGACCGGCCTCGACATGCTCGCCGGCCAGGAAGTCCGGCAACACCGAAACACCGCCTCCCGCCAACGTCGCCGTCAGAACCGCTGGCGTCGAATTGCTCATGATGCTCTGCTGCATTCGCACTGTCCGGGGTTCGAAATCGTCGCGGGTGAACCGCCAAACCAGTGGCTCCTTGAGGGACAAGTTGGCAATGAACGGGAGAGCTAGGACATCTTCCGGTCTACTCAGCGCAAGAGAGGCGGAGAGGCTGGGAGCCGCGACGAGAAACTGCCGGAACCTGCCGACGCGCCTCGTTTGATGGCTGGAATCGTCAAGCCAGCCGACACGGATGGATAGATCGATCTGGTCCGCCACCAGATCCAGGCGTGCGTCGGATAAAAGCAGTTCGACCTTGCAGGCAGGGTATTTGCGGACGAAGGCTGCGGCAAGTGGCGCGATCGTACTGGCACCATAATCGTTGGATGCTGCAATACGGAGTATACCGGTCGGCATAGCATTGGCTCGCGTGACTTCATCCACGGCATCTTCGGCCTCGCGGAAGATCATGACGCATCGAGCATAAAGCAGCCGTCCCGATTCCGTCGGCTCGACGCGCCGTGTCGTTCGAAAAAGCAGGCTCGTCTTCAGTTCATTCTCTAGCCGGGCCACCTGCTGGCTGACGACCGTCTTAGTAATGCCGAGCCGCTTTGCCGCCTTGGTGAACGAACCGGCATCGACGACAGCTGTGAAATAGGCAAACCGATTGAGATTGACGGGCTCCATATCAATGGCCTCATTGTAAGCTTTAAGCACACATTCTGTAGCATATCACGGTATTTTTCGTCCATTCAAAGCAGGGTATTCCCTGACAACATCAGGCGACTTCATCCACCGGACCACTTCACCAATAGCCGTTACCTAAGCAACCGGTGAAGGCATCCTCGACAGCCATCGGAGACAACAATGTATTCAAGGAGAGATGTCATGAAAACAACGCTTGCAACCGGCCTTGTCGCCGCTTTCGCCCCAGCCGGCCTTGGCAACGCTGCCGGATCGAAATTGACCTGGAACCACTTCCCCGCTGGGCAAGACGGTTTCTTCCGCGCTCCGGTACTGCTTTCCGGTCCGAATGAAGCGCTGCTTCTCGATGGGGGCTTCAGCTATCGCGATGGTCGTGCGCTGGCCGACGCCATTAAGGCAACCGGCAAGAAGTTAATCGCGATCTACGTCAGCCAGTCAGACCCGGATTACTATTTCAGCCTCAAGCCCGTCGTTGAAGCTTTCCCGGGCACGAAGGTGCTGGCGGCCTCCGACACGATTGTCGCCATCAAGGGCAATGTTGAGAAGAAACTCGCCGCCTGGGGACCGCAGCTGAAGGAGAATGGCCCGCAGACGCTTGGCGATATCGTGATGCCGGAGGCTTTCGACGGGCAACGCCTTACGGTCGACGGCGAGACGGTGGAAATCGTAGCGGCAGACGCCGGGCTGCCCAATCGCCGCTACCTGTTCGTTCCCTCGCTCAACGCGGTCTTCGGCGGCGTCATGATCTTCTCAGGCGTGCATGTCTGGACTGCCGATACACAGGCAAAGGAGCAGCGCGCCGCTTGGGTGGCAACCCTCGACAAGATCAGCGCCCGCATGCCCTCGATAGTCGTCGCTGGTCATATGGATCCCGGCGCGGCCACTGATGCTTCCGGCGTCGAGCACACCAAGACCTATTTGCTTGCTTTCGAGGAAGAACTTGCCAAAGCTGCCGATGCTACCGCGCTCAAGGCCGCCATGGAAGCCCGCTTCCCCGGCCTCGGCATGGGTATCGCTCTCGATATCGGTTCCAAGGTCGCCAAAGGCGAGATGAAGTGGGGCTGAGATGAGCATCGCTCCCGAAGTCGGACGGAGGACCTATGAAAGGTCCTCCGAGAAAAATAAGCGCAACATGTTGGCAACCCCCGCGAATTGACGGTGGCCTATGCTGCAGCCGGCAGCCGGTGGGGTGACACACCCGGCGGCTTCCGCGGATGACCATCGTCTAAAGCTTGTCGAAGAGCCGACATGCGCATGCGAGTGGCGCCGCCGGCGGACGGAAGCAATCAGCATACGCCATGCCGAGCGGGATAATCAGTGCTGACGCTTTACAAGCACGAGTGATCGCGAAAGAAATCGCGGAGAATGATCGAGACCTTTTCAGAATCCTCCCAGTGCGGATTATGCCCAAAACCCTCCATGAGGACCGATTGTGCTTTGGGGAGTGCGTCTTCAAGCGCCAGCCGGTGAGTTGCATCGAAGAGCGCATCCTCGCTACCACCGATGCAGAGTGCGGGGGCTGTGACCTGCACCCCGGTCTCCGTCAGGTCAAGTGTGGAAAAGCAGGCAAGAATGCCATGCCAGATCTCTGCGGGGATAGCGGCTGCCTCGCGGCTAACGGCGGCGAGGAAACAAGGATCGACCGTATGCGGACAGCTGTGCCAGAGCTCGAAGAATGGATCGCCGGGATCGATCGGATCACAAAGCTCGAGAATTCCGTTCGTAACCGGGTCGTGCCGCGGAAAGGCCGGGCGCACCGAGCCGGAAATCGTGATGAGCGCGGTGACGACGTCGGGCAGGCGGGCAGTAAGGGCGATACTGATCATGGCCCCCATCGAATGGCCGATAACTGCGAAGCGCTCCATCGAGAGTGCCGTCACCAGCGCAACGATGTCGTCGGTGAAATGCGGGACGGTCAAGCCCCTCCCGACCCCCGATCCTCCATGGCCCGGCAAATCCGGGATGATAAGACGGTAGCCAGCGAGCCACGGCTCCAATGGCGAAAAGCTCCGACTGGAGTCCGAATAGCCGTGTAGCAACAGAAGCGTTGGACCGGGGCCACCGGTATCGATGTATACAAGCGAGCGGCCATCGACCAAGCGTAACGTGCGCTTGCGGGTCGTCCATCCATCCTGATCTAGGATGCTCATCAAAACAGTGGTCACGGCGCAAGCTTCGCCTTCACGGCCTCAAGCCCCGGCTTGCCGTCGAGGGTCGTTACGCCGTTTAGCCATGCATTGAGACGTTGCGGTTCGCTGGCGATGGCTTTCCGGCCAGCCTCTTCCGGAGCCAAACCGTCCGTCATCAGATAACCCATGCCCTTGTTTTCGAAATCGATATCGAAGGTCAGGTTTTTCAGCAGCTTTGCGACGTTAGGGCATTCCTGAAGATAGCCCTTGCGCACCTGTGTCGAAACCGTCGCTGCGCCGAAATCCGGTCCGTAGAATTTGTCGCCGCCGGTCAAATACTTGATATCAAACGCGGTGTTCATCGGGTGTGGCGCCCAGCCCTGGAAGACGATGAATGCTTTGCTCTTTATACGGCGCTGCACTTCGGCCAGCATACCCTGTTCGCTGGATTCCACGACGTTCCAGCCGGCAAGACCGAGTGCTGGATCCTTGACTGCGTCGAGCATCAACTGGTTCGAGCCAGGCTCGATGCCGTAGAGCTTCTTGTCGAACTGATCGGGGAACTTCTGCAGGTCGGCGAAATCCTTGACACCGGCGTCCCAGACGTAGGTCGGGACAACGAAGGTGTATTTCGCCCCCTTCAGGTTGGTCACGACGTTCTCAACGGAACCGTCCTCCTTGTAGGGCTTGTAGTAATTCACCATGGCGGGATCCCAATAGCCAAGAAAGACGTCGAGATCCTTGTTCTTCAAGCTCAGATAGATGACGTCGATGCCGAGCAGCGAGCTTCGCGGCTCGTATCCCAGCGCCTTCAAAAGTGTGACGCCAATGCCGGTGGTGAAGGCAAGATCATTCCAACCGGGCTCGGCCATGCGGATCACCTTGCAGCTTTCCGGATCGCCAGCGAAAGCCGGCACGGTCACGGCACCTAAAAGTATGGAAAGCGCGCCTATTTTCAGATGCTGATTCACAATATTTCCCCTCTGTTTTGTCCATTCGGTTATAAAATTGTCCCGCCGGTCAACAATTGATCTTTGCGGAAGAATTGTCAATAGTGGAGACAAGACAAACGGGTACGAGTATGAAACTGACCAAAATCAGCGCCATCCGGCGCAAGGAGTTACGACAGGCTGCCTTCGCGGTGCTGCAACAGGAAGGCATGGCGGGTGCAACCCTGGAAAAGGTGGCCGCCTATGCCGGCGCTTCCAAAGGTATCGTGCTGCATTATTTCCGCAGCAAGCAGGAGCTGTTCGAGCATGCGATGCGCGAGGCGAACCTTTCGCTTAGTGTAGCGGTGCGCACCCGGCTGAAGCAGGCGACGACGCCTCGCGAGCGACTGGAGGCGATCATAGAGGTCAACTTCGAAGAGCGTTTCTTTCAGCCCTCTATCTGCCACGCGTGGCTTTCGCTTTGCGCCGAAGTGCCACGCGAGCCGCAGCTCGCCCGCATCCAGAAAGTGATCCATGCCCGCATGCGTTCCAACCTGATGTCGGCGCTGGTGCATCTGCTACCACGTGCCGAATGCGAGACCGTGGCGCTGACGATCACAGCGTTGATCGACGGGCTTTGGCTGCGGGCCGGCCTGCAATCGGAAGGCCTGACGCGAGAAGTAGCCATCAACCAGACGCGCGAATACTTAAAATACCGAATCCCGGACTGAGGATCGGCGAAGCAGTACAATTTGATGTAGCGCCTGGGTCTTTTATCAATGTGCGCGGCGAGACATCTCAGCGACAATCTGATGCTTCTCCTCGTCGCTCCAATCAGGACGGCGACCCGCATCAGTGAAAACCTCAGACCGCTGCACCGCCTCGTCGGCCTTGGTGCTATGCGTAAACCCTGTAATCGTCATATGTCGAAGCCCTGTTCGGGCACAACATCAACGATCAACTGCCGATCTGCTCTAGAAAGAGCGGTCGGACCTTTGCGCAGCCATTCTTCAAGGTCTCGCTCATTGCGTCCCCGGAGTTCGGCCTCACTGCAGGCTTCGCCACTCTCCCGGCGGCACACCGGTGGCAGCTTTAAAAGCTTTGGAAAAATGGCTCTGTGAACCGAAGCCGCAGGCGGAGGCAACGGCTGCAAGGCCGTTTTCCCGGTCGCGAAGAAGGCTGGCTGCCTGCTCGATCCGTCGCGCCGCCACATAGCGATGCGGCGGCATTCCGAAGCTGACGCGAAACATCTTTGCAAAATGAAAGGTGCTCAAGCCGGCTTCCCGTGCCAGCCGATCGAGCGTCAGCGCCTGGTCGAGGTTGGCGTCGATGTAATCAGCAGTACGGCGACGCACGGAGGGCGAAAGCCCTCCGCGCACGGTCTCTTGCCGCGCCTGCCGATTGTGCGATTTCAAGATACGATGAATGAGGAGCTTACAAACCGCATCCAGGGCGACACGGTCGCTCTTTTCCTGCCAGTTCAGAGGCAAAACCCCTCCCCGGACGATCATCGCCATTGCCGGGTCATCACAAAACGTCAGATCCATCAGATCGATATGTCTCGGGTCAATGTCAAACGATGTCAGCGCTTCGTAAGCGAGGAGCTCGGGATCAACGTAAAGATGAAACATCCTCAACGGCCCGCCGATATGCCATTGGCTTTTGTGTTCGGCCGGCAATAGGCAAAGCTTGCCTGGCGCTCCGCCCGATAGCCGCTTGTCCTCGCGGATGACCCTTTCGCCGCCATCAAGATAGATGCTCAGCGTGTGATGGTCGGGACGCTCATAGAAGGCCTGTCCTGCGCGGTTGGTCCACTCCGCAAGCGACAGCCCCCGGTCGACCGAACCGGAGCGCTGAAGGCAGGCGCCGGATCTTGAGAGGGCTTCTTTAACTGTCAGACGGTGTTGCTGTTCCATGATCTATCGAGGCCTCGTCTGAAGAGCTTGAATGGGACGGCGCAGCTGATCAATATGGTCAAAGGCAAAAAACCCAAGAATATACAATGCCTCCACGGTTCCCGGCATAGACCTGGCTGTTCGGCCCGGTATCGATCCTCCCATTGTCGTTGACGGAGTGAAAGACCATGACCGGCCTCTGCTATGCTTTAACCGTCCTGATCTGGGGCACCACCTGGATCGCCATCAAGAACCAGCTTGGCGTCGTTCCGATTGAAGCGTCGATCGCCTACCGCTTTGCCCTCGCCGGCGTGATATTATTTGTAGGCCTGAAGATCGCGAAGAGGCTTCAGCCCATCCCCTTGCCTCACCATCCCTACGTTTTCCTCCAGGCGATCTGTCTCTTTTCCTGTAATTTTCTTTGCTTCTATATCGCTGAAACCTTGGTCCCGAGCGGCATTGTTTCGGTGATCTTCTCAGCTGCGACAATCTTCAATCTTGCCAATGGCATGGTCGCATTTGGCCAGAGGCCGGCGGCGCGCATTCTGGTCGGCGCGGCCTTCGGTGTTGCCGGCATTGTCTGCCTTTTTTGGAACGAGGCTGCCGCCGCCGCGTTCGACCGCGACGTTGTGATCGGTGTGATGCTTGCCCTCCTCGGGACATGGTTCTTTTCGGTTGGCAACCTCGTGTCTGTGCGCAACAGGAAGCACGGACTATCTGTGACCTCGGTAAACGCATACGGCATGCTCTACGGTGCCGGAATCGTCTCGGCATTCGCCGCCGTTCGGGGTGTCGAATTTACCTTCGATCCTTCAGCGTCCTATGTCGCCTCTCTCCTTTATCTCGCGATTTTCGGCTCGGTGATTGGTTTTACCACCTACCTCACCGTCGTTAACCGACTGGGAGCAGAGAAAGCCGCTTATATGACGGTCCTTTTTCCCATCGTTGCCCTGACGATTTCGATGTTTTTCGAAGGTTATCAGCTCGGTCCATTGGCAGCGCTCGGGCTCTGCGCCGTGCTGGTTGGAAACGTGCTGGTTTTTTCACCAGTGCCTCGTCTGGCCGTTTTTATCAGGCGCTTTCGACCCTGATGTCAGAGCGAATTCCGGAGGATTAGCCTTTCGGTCGCGCCGTTTCCCTTTGGGGCGTGGCGACGTCGTCGATCAGTTCGACCATCCGGTCGATCTTGCGGAAGCGTTCGACGCTGAGCTCGCCCAGCCGCAGCGCCGAGGGAGAAAGGCCGGCATAGGCGGAATAGATTCTGGATTCCAGTGACCTTGTCGGCTGGGAGTCGCTGCGAGTGTTACGGCAAAAGCGGCATTTGGCAGGGCTCGACATTGGCGACGGCCCCCTGCCTCTGACCTTTCTCGGCATGCGACAAAATCGCGCAATACCCGCTTGACTTCCGCGAAGGCAAGGGCTCATATTCCTCCTGCGAAACTAAATTGCCTGAAAGGCAAAATTCGTTCGAGGAGGGAATGGATGGTATCGCATAGCGAAGGTGCCGAGATGCACCTCGCGCGGCGCATCGACCAGATGCATGCGCGCGACCGGGCAGGCCTTATCATATTCGTGGTCGTGCTCTGGTGCACGATGCTTTTTGCACTTTTGAACGTGTGGCCGTTCATTCCCGTGCCGGCCATTCGCATCATTCTGACCGTCTTCTGCGGGCTGGTGCTGCTCTTCAACACGGCGGCGATCGTCGCCATGCTGCGGCACTATGTCGAGGACAAGGAATTCATTTACGGCCTCGACCTCAAGCATCTCGACGAGATGCGGGCCCGCCGGCGCGGAGGCGAACGTCATGGCCTATAAGCCCCCGGAACAAAGCCTCGGCGCGCAGATCTTCGACGTGCTCACACTTCTGGCGCTGACCGTCGGCGCCCTTTACATCCCGCTCTATCTCGGCCTGGCGGGGGCGGCCAAGACGCCGGCCCCGATCGCAAACCCGACCTGGGAAGCACTCGGCCAGAACCCCGGCGAACAGGCCCAATGGGCCGCGCTTGGATATAGCGATCCGGCCGCCGTCAACGACATGATTACCGCC
The DNA here is from genome assembly GCF_001664485.1 of Rhizobium sp. N324. NCBI lineage: Bacteria > Pseudomonadati > Pseudomonadota > Alphaproteobacteria > Hyphomicrobiales > Rhizobiaceae > Rhizobium > Rhizobium sp. N324. The sequence continues at coordinate 3,458,610 of NZ_CP013630.1, forward strand.
CGCTTCGACTATTCATTCAGCTGGTCGGCCCTCGTTGTCATGGCAGTCCTCGTCATCGGCTACTTCATTCTCGTCGTCAGGCTCTCCGACAGAGAGTACCGCGACGTGATCGAAGAGCGTTTCGGCCCGAAAGAGAAATAGGCGACGATATGGATATCTGGAACATCCTGGAATACGCCGCATGGGCGCTCTCGGCACTCTTCGCCGTCTTGATGCTTTACGATATGGGGCGCATCGACACCACCTATGACAACGCTCTGCTGACCTCATCCCGCGAAGGCGAGATCGAGGCCGCCGCCGAGCGGCACGTGATCTGAGGGGCCACGGCAATGTCGAACAGCAATGTGAAAGCCGGGCAGCCGGAAAGACTGCAGCTTCTGCGCGTTCTTGGCCCCGCCCATATCTGGGCGCTTGGCGTCGGCATCGTTCTCGTCGGCGAATACATGGGCTGGAATTTCTCGGTGGGCAAGGGCGGCATGATCGCCGGCCTCGTCGCCTGCTGGGTTGCCGGCCTGCTCTACACCTGCGTCGCCATGATCGATTCCGAGGTAACCTCGACGGTTGCGGCCGCCGGTGGCCAATATGCGCAGGCCAAACACATTGTCGGCCCGCTGATGGCCTTCAATGTGGGCCTGTTTCTGGTTATGGCCTACACGATGCTGGAGGCCGGCAACGCGATCACGATCGGCTTCCTGCTCGATACCGTCGCTGGATTGCAGGGCCACAGCGGCCTCAATCAGCAGCCCTTTATCGTGCTCTCGATCATGTTCCTTGCCTGGCTGAATTACCGGGGCGTGCTGGCCACGCTGACCTTCAACCTGGTCATCACGGCAATTGCATTTATTGCCATCATCGCGCTGTTTCTCGTCGTGCAACTCGGCGGCTCGGCCGTCCAGCTCGACTTTTCCGCCGTGACCACAGACCCGATGCCCTATGGCTGGGTCGGCATCATCGCGGCGCTGCATTTCGGCCTCTGGTTTTATCTTGGCATCGAGGGCACATGCCAGGCGGCCGAAGAAGTGCGCTCGCCGGCCCGTTCGCTGCCTTACGGCACAATGGCGGGGATCATGACGCTGCTGATCGCCGCGACCATGACCTGGTACGTATGTTCCGGCCTCATTCCCTGGGAATATCTCGGCCAGGCGGGCACACCGCTTTTCGACGCCGCCCGGGTGACCGGGAATACGGGCCTCATGGTTCTGCTCTTCGTCGGCACGCTGTTTTCGACGCTGGCTTCGGCCAATGGCTGCATCAACGATGCGTCTCGCGCATGGTTTTCCATGGGCCGCGACCGCTATCTGCCGATCTGGTTCGGCGCGGTCCATCCCGTTTACCGCACGCCTTATCGCTCCATCGTCTTTCTCGTGCCGATCGCATTGATCTTTGCGCTGGGCGCGCCGCTCGACCAGGTCGTGACCTTCTCGATCTTGTCCGGCCTGCTTGGTTATACCTTCATGACCTTCAACATGGTGATGTTCCGCAACAAGTGGCCGCTGGGAAGCATCAAGCGCGGATACGTCCATCCGTTCCATCCGCTGCCGACCATCGTGCTGCTCCTGCTCTGCGGCGCCGCCTACTTCGCGGTGTTCCTCGGCTACGGAACGCAGCTCATCGCCATGACCGGCTTTTATATCGTGGCGTCGCTGTGGTTCCACTTCCGCCGCTACCGCTATGTCCGGCGCGGCGACCAGTTTACCATGCCGTGGCCGAGGCCAGAGGGCTACTGACCATGCCTGTCCTTCCTGCTGTGAGGTGACGCGATCGTTTCCCTTGGCCTATTGATCCTGTCGCTGGCCGCCTGCCTTTTGCTCGCGATGCTCGCGCTCGGAGAGCATCGCAAGATGATGACGCAGCGCCATAGGCTGCTGGATGAAGCGGCGGCTGTCCTGACGTCCCCCCGCTTCGGGCTTTCCGCCGATCAGCATCCGGTCGTCAGCGGCAGCCTGGCGGACGGCACGGCGGTCACGCTCGATGTTTTCACCGATACGATGGTGACGCGCCGGCTGCCGCAGCTCTGGCTGCGGGTCACGTTGCAGGACGGCATTGCCCAGCCGTGGCCCTCGGTCGGCATCCTCGCGCGGCCGACGGGTTCGGAATATTATTCGGCGGTTCACGGCCTGAACGAGTGGTTGACCCCGCCGGCCACTGAGGTTCCGGTGCTGATGCGCGGCACTGCTGGTGCAATAGACCGCCAATGGCATTCCCTGCGGCACGGTCTTGCCGGCCTGGTTGCCGATCCCAGCGTCAAGGAGGCGGTCGTTACGCCGCGAATGGTTCGCGTGGTGGTCCAAGCCGCAGAAGGCGAGCGATCGGCCCATCTTCTGCTGAGGCAAGCGCGCTTTTCGGTCGACACCCTGCCCCGGCCGACGATACGTCAAACGCTGGATATGGCACTGGAACTCCGTTCGCTTGCCGCCAGAGCTGCGCAACGCGCAGCCGTCGATGCCATTTAAGGAGCGTGCGATGGAAAAAGGGCCCAATCCATATCTTGTCCTCGCACTCGCGATCGTATTGCCAGGCGCGGGTCACGTAGCGATAGGAGAGCCGCGCCGCGGCCTGACCTTCGTCCTCTTTGTCATGCTCTTTTCCATCCTCACCTTCATGACGACGACATCCGATCAATCCTTCATCGGCCGGCACGCAGGCGGGCTTTTCATCTGGGCGCTGTCCATTCCGGATGCCTACCGCCGGGCGAGGCTGGCGCGCCTTTAGAGCATGTCGCGCAAACTGTGCCGCGGTTTTAGGTCCGCACACTCTTCAAGACCAGTTTCGACTGCACCGCTTCGCTAGCGGGGCGTGATGACCGGGCGGATTTCCGGGCCCCGAGTTCGCGCGAAATCCGGGATTTCGGCGATTTAATTAGAACACAACCATACGTGTTTTCCTTTGGTTTATGCTCCACTGTTAGTGATCGCCTCGTAGATATGCGGTTGTGGCGGCTACGCTCACACTGCTACCGGGAAGGGCGGCCCTTATATGTTGCATCGTTTTATTGTTGACCGGTCCGGCAATTTTGGAATTATGACGGCGCTGCTGGCCATTCCGCTGCTGGGTGCGGCGGGAACGGCCATTGATTTTGGCAGCGCCCTGTCGCTTCGCACAGAATTGTACGCCGCTGCGGATGCGGCAGCCGTGGGATCCATAACGAAAACCTCGGATGCGGCAAAGCAGGCAGCCACGCTGTCAGGCGACGGGTCGCTGACGCTCGGCAAATCCGAAGCCCAGAAGATCTTCTTTTCACAAATGTCCAAAAAACAGGGCGATGTTCCCGTTGCCGTCGACATCAGCGTTCAAAAACAGGGCGGCACGCTCAGCTCGACTGTATCCTTCAGCGCGCAGATGCCGACGACATTCATGCAGGTGTTGGGATTTCATCAAATCCCCGTTTCCGGAACGGCAACAGCGCAGTATGAGACCCCGTCTTACATGGATTTCTTCATGCTGCTGGATAACACCCCATCAATGGGTGTTGCCGCCACCACCGATGATATAACCGCCATGAAAAAAGCGACGGTGAACGGCCACGATGGCGGCAAAGATAAAAACTGCGCCTTCGCATGCCACATCGTTTCTGAGAAAGGCGTTGAGGATAAGAAGAGCTACTACAATGTCGCGCGCGACAATGGCGTGACCATCCGCATCGACGTGGTGGCCGCTGCCATCAAAGCCCTGATGGCCAAGGCGAAGGACACACAGTCCATGCCGAGCCAATTCCGGGTCGCCGCATACACCTTCGGCAAGACTGCCCAGGACGCTAAAAACGCGAAGCTCTTCAAGGTTTCCGATCTGGATTATGATCTGAGCGCTGTGGCAGCCGCCACCAACATGATCGGTCTTATGAGCATTCCCTATCAGAACTACTACAGCGACCAGCAAACCAGTTTTGACGAAGCGCTGAAAGGGATTGAAGGCGAAATCAAGGGCAACATCGGCATGGGCACCAGCAATGCCGATCGTCAGAAGATCGTGTTTTTTGTCGCTGACGGTGTTGGCGATAGCTATAAGCCGGCCGGATGCACCAGCCCGAAAGGCGCAAACGGCGGACGATGCATCGAACCCATCGACACGGCTTATTGCAAGAAGCTCAAAGATCGCGGCATCAAGGTCGCCGTCCTCTATACGACCTATTTGCCCCTGCCCGACAACAGCTTTTACAACGACTGGGTCAAGCCCTTTGAGAGCAAGATCGCCACGAAAATGGAAGAGTGCGCCACCCCCGGCTTTTACTTCGCAGTCAGTCCAACGGACGGCATTGAAGAGGCCATGGAGGCCCTGTTCCTGAAGATTGTCAGCGCGCCTCGGATAACCAGCTAAAGCATGTCGCGCAAAAGTGTGCCGCGGTTTTCCCAGGCAAAGCACGAAGCGCTTTTGCCGCAGCGAATGCCTGAAAACAAAGAGCTAAAGCGCGGCGCATGAATCAAGTTTGATGCGACGCGCTTTAGAGCACGATGCGGTTCTCGGGCGCATCATGCTCTAACTCTCTTATACAGAACGATTCAGATTTTAGGCCGATCCGGCCTAGAACATTCTGTTTTAGTGGCTGTCCTTGCCAACCGCGTTGCCGCGACATCCTTTGAGGAAGTCGAGGTCGGCGCCGGTGTCGGCCCCTTCGACATGCTGCTGATGCAGGAAGGCATAACCCGACGTCGGCAGATCATGGTTCGGTTGCCATTCGGCCAGCCGGCGCGCCAATTCCTCGTCGGAAATGTCGAGATGCAGACGACGGTTCGGCACATCGAGCTCGATCATGTCGCCATTCTTCACGACCGCCAGCGGTCCGCCGACCGCGGCTTCCGGAGAGGTGTGCAGCACGACGGTGCCGTAGGCCGTTCCCGACATGCGGGCATCGGAAATGCGCACCATATCGAGGATGCCCTTCTTCAGCACCTTGGGTGGCAACCCCATGTTGCCGACCTCGGCCATCCCCGGATAACCCTTCGGTCCACAGTTCTTCATGACCATGATGCAGGTCTCGTCGATATCGAGATTGTCGTCGTTGATCTTGGCCTTGTAGTCGTCGATGTCCTCGAACACCACAGCCCTGCCCCGGTGCACCAGAAGATGCGGCGAGGCGGCCGAAGGCTTCAGCACCGCGCCCTTCGGCGCCAGATTGCCGCGGAGCACAACGATGCCGCCCGAAGACGTCAGCGCCTTTTCGGCGGGCAGGATGACGTCCTCGTTCCAGTTGACGACGTCCTTGACCTCGTCCCAAACCGTTTCGCCGGAGACCGTCAACGCATCCCTGTGCAGAAGACCCGCCTCGCCGAGGCGCTTCAGCACCACCGGCAGGCCGCCGGCATAGAAGAACTCTTCCATCAGGTACTTGCCCGACGGCATCAGGTTGACGATGGTCGGGACGTCGCGGCCGCAGCGGTCCCAATCCTCGAGCGACAGATCGATGCCGACGCGGCCGGCGATGGCAAGCAGATGGATGACGGCATTGGTCGATCCGCCGATCGCCGCATTGGTGCGGATAGCGTTCTCGAAGGCCTGTTTCGTCATGATCTCGGACGGCTTCAGATCGTCCTTGACCATCTGCACGATGCGGCGGCCGGTCAGCTGCGCCATCACCTTGCGGCGGGAATCGACGCCCGGGATCGCGGCATTGCCGGACAGTGCCATGCCGAGCGCTTCGGCCATCGAGGCCATGGTCGAGGCCGTGCCCATGGTGTTGCAGGTGCCCGACGAACGGCTCATCGAGGCCTCAGCCTCGAGGAACTCGGCCTGCGTCATCTCGCCGGCCTTCACCATTTCGGAGAACTTCCACAGATGCGTGCCGGACCCGACACGCTCGCCGCGGAAATAGCCGTTCAGCATCGGCCCGCCGGTGACGACGATCGACGGCAGGTCGCAGGAGGCAGCCCCCATCAGCAGCGACGGCGTGGTCTTGTCGCAACCGACGAGCAGCACGCAGCCGTCCATCGGCTGGCCGCGGATCGCTTCCTCAACCGCGAGCGCGGCGAGGTTGCGATACATCATCGCGGTCGGGCGGAAGGTGTTTTCGGAGGCCGAGAATACCGGCACCTCGAGCGGGAAGCCGCCGGCTTCCCAGACGCCCGCCTTGACCTTCTCGGCGAGCTCTCTGAGATGACCGTTGCACGGGGTCATATCCGACCAGGTGTTGAGGATGCCGATCACCGGCCTTCCGTCGAACAGGTCGTGGGGATATCCCTGGTTCTTAAGCCAGCCGCGGTGATAGATCACGTCGCGGCTCGTGCCGCCGTACCATTCCTGCGATCTCAGCCTGCGCGGCCATTCTGCTTTTTTCTTCATAGTCTCTGTCCTTCAGGATACCCCCTGATCGCCTCGTACGATCAGGGTTATCGCCCTTCGTCTCAAGCCAGCGTGTAGGCGGTCTTGACGGTTGTGTAGAATTCGGCGGCGTACTTGCCCTGCTCGCGCGGGCCGTAGGACGAGCCCTTGCGGCCGCCGAACGGCACGTGGAAATCGACGCCGGCGGTCGGCAGGTTGACCATGACCATGCCGGCTTCCGAATTGCGCTTGAAGTGCGTCGCATGTTTCAGGCTGGTCGTGGCGATACCGGCCGAAAGCCCGAACGGCGTGTCGTTGGCGATGGCAAGCGCCTCGTCGTAGTCCTTCGCCCGGATCACCGAGACCACAGGTCCGAAGATCTCTTCGCGCGAAATGCGCATCTGGTTGGTCGCTTCGGTGAACAGCGTCGGCTGCAGGTAGAAGCCGGGCGTGTCGCGGGAAATCACCTCGCCGCCGAAGGCGAGTTTGGCGCCTTCCTTTTTGCCGATCTCGATATAGTCCGTATCAGTCTTCAACTGCCGCTCGTCGACGACGGGGCCGATATGAGTGCCGGCCTTCAGCGCATTGTCGACGACCAGCGTCTTCAGCTTGTCGGTCAGAGCTGCGACGAACTTGTCGTGAATGCCTTCGGTGACGATCAGTCGCGAGGAAGCGGTGCAGCGCTGACCGGTGGAGAAAAAGCCGGAATTGGCGGCTGCTTCCACTGCAACGTTGAGGTCGGCATCGTCGAGCACGACCATCGGGTTTTTGCCGCCCATCTCCAGCTGGAACTTGCGGTTATGCTCGATCGAGGCGGCGGCGACGCGGCGGCCGGTACCGGTCGAACCGGTAAAGGTGATGCCGTGAACGTCGGGGCTTTCGAGCATGGCCTGGCCGACGACCGAGCCCTTGCCCATGACCAGGTTCAACACGCCCTTCGGCAGCCCGGCGCGGTTGAGGATGTCGACGATCGCCCAGGAGCAGGCGGGCACCAGCTCGGCCGGCTTGAAGACGATGGTGTTGCCGTAGCAGAGCGCCGGCGCGATCTTCCAGGCCGGGATGGCGATCGGGAAGTTCCACGGCGTGATGATGCCGATGACGCCGAGACCCTCGCGGGTTATTTCGACACCGATGTTCGGGCGCACCGACGGGATGACCTCGCCGGCCAGCCGCAAGGCTTCGCCTGCGAAGAATTCGAAGATCTGCGAAGCGCGGATGACTTCGCCGGTCGCCTCAGGCAGGGTCTTGCCTTCCTCGCGGGCAAGCAGCGCGCCGAGTTCGTCCTTGCGCGCCATGATCTCGTCGCCGGCCTTCTTCAGGATGACGTGGCGTTCCCAGATGCCGGAGCGCGACCAGGCGGGAAAGGCAGCCTTGGCGGCGGCGATGGCGTTCTTGGTGTCTTCGGCGCTGCCGTCGGCATAGAGGCCGACGACTTCGTTGGTATCGGACGGATTGATGTTCTTCGTCGCGTTGGTGCCGACCCATTCGCCGGCGATCAGGTTTTGATAAATGGTCATGGGCTGAACAAGCCTCCTTTACCGCTTATTGAAAATCAGAGCTGCTTGACGGCGATCTCTTCTTCGGCGGCCACCTTCAGCGGATTGCGCAGCGGCAGGCCGAATTCGGCGACTTCGATTTCGAAGACATCGCCTTCTTCCGCCTTGATGCCGTCGGCAAAAGACAGGGTCGCCGTGCCGAACATATGGACATGGACATCGCCGGGTGCACGGAAGAGGCCGTATTTGAAATGGTGATATTCGAGATTGGCGAAGGTGTGCGACATGTTGGCTTCACCCGACAGGAAGGGCTTTTCGAAGATCACCTTGTCGCCGCGCTTGATGCGCGAGGTGCCGCGGATGTCGTCGGGGGCGGCGCCGATGCGGATTTCCGGACCATAGGCGGCGGGGCGCAGTTTCGAGTGGGCCAGATAGAGATAGTTGATCCGCTCGGTGACGTGGTCCGAAAACTCGTTCGACAGCGCAAAGCCGATGCGGAACGGCGAGCCGTCGCTGGCGATGACGTAAATGCCAGCCATTTCAGGCTCTTCGCCGCCATCGAGCGCGAAGGAGGGCGAGACCAGCGGGGCGCCGGGGGCAGCCGTGCCATGGCCGTTGCCCTTGTAGAACCATTCGGGCTGCACGCCCTTTTCGCCAGCCTTCGGCTTGCCGTTCTCCAGGCCCATCTTGAACATCTTCATCGAGTCGGTCAGCGTTTCCTCGGCCGCCTCGCTGGTCTTCTTGTGCATGGAATCGCGGGTGGCGGCGGAGCCGAGATGCGTGAGACCGGTGCCGGTCAGATGCAGGTGGGCGGCGTCCGGATGGGTGATCGGCGGCAGGAAGCGGCCGTCCGCATAGGCTTTTTCGAGATCGACGGCAGCGCCGTAACCATGCGCCTCGATGACTGAGGCCAGCGACTTGCCGCCGTCGGCGGCTTCCATCGCCAGCGCATAGACGCTGGCGGCATTGTTGACCGACCTAGCCGCGCCGCCCTGCTCGCGCACGGCGACGACGATCTCTCCGTTGGCACCCTTGATCTGGGAAATAAGCACGACTTCGATCCTTCTCGTTCCGGCGAAGACCAGGAAAAGCTCCGCCTGTCCGGCTCCATCAGGAGCCGGAATTGATCACTCATATGACTGCGAATGCGAGGCTGCGCTTGAGCGCTCAGCCCTTGTTCTTGTTGTAGACGTCGAAGAACACGGCGGCGAGAAGCACCGCACCCTTGACCATCTGCTGCGAGTCGGTGCCGAGACCGTGGATCGACATGCCGTTGTTCATGATGCCCATGATCAAGGCGCCGATGACCGCACCCGTCACCTTGCCGACGCCGCCCTGGGCCGACGCGCCGCCGATGAAGCAGGCCGCGATGACGTCGAGCTCGAGGCCGAAGCCGCCCTTGGCCGTCGCCGAGTTGAGGCGCAGCGCCACGATCAGGCCGGCGAGACCGGCGAGCAGACCCATATTGGCGAAGGTCAGGAAGGTCAGCCGCTCGGTGTTGATACCGGAAAGCTTGGTCGCCTTCTCATTGCCGCCCATGGCGTAGATGCGGCGGCCGATCGTCGTGCGACGGGTGATGAAGGCGTAGGCGGCGACCAGGGCGAGCATGACGACCAGCACGTTCGGGAAGCCGCGATAGATCGACAGCTGGTAGCCGAGCGCCAGAATGGCGACGGCAACAACGATGTTCTGGACGAGGAAGAAGCCCATCGGCTCGACGTCATTGCCATGCCGCTCGTTCGACAGCCGCTTGCGCCACGCCATATAGAAGAGGGTAACGGCACCGACGACGGTCAGGATCATCGAGGTCGAGTTGAGGCCGCCCGTATCGAGCAGGTTCGGCAGGAAGCCGATGCTGATCAGCTGGAACTCCGGCGGGAACGGACCGATGCTGGTGCCCGTGCCCGACGCCGTCATCACGAACAGCGTCAGGCCGCGGAAGACCAGCATGCCGGCCAGCGTGACGATGAAGGACGGGATCTTGTGATAGGCGACGAAATAGCCCTGCAGACCGCCGACCAGCGCGCCGAGAGCCAGACAGACGACACCCGCCAGCACGTAATTCATGTGCCATTGCACCGTCATCACGCCGGCGATGGCGCCGATGAAACCGACGACGGAGCCGACCGAAAGATCGATATGGCCGGCGACGATGACCAGCAGCATGCCGAGCGCCATGATGACGATGAACGAGTTCTGCAGGATGATGTTGGTCAGGTTGAGCGGCCTGAAGAGAACGCCGCCGGTCGAAATCTGGAAGAACACCATGATCGCGATCAGCGCGATGAACATGCCGTATTCCCGGATGTTGCCGCGAACGTAGTCTCCGATCGAGACGACGCGCCCTTGCTCAGCGATGGGTTGATTGATCGGCGTCATTGTTTCTTCTCTCCTGAGCGCATGATGGCGCGCATGATGGTTTCCTGGCTCGCTTCTCCCTTCGGCAGTTCCGCAACGATACGCCCTTCATTCATGACGTAGATGCGGTCGCAGGTGCCCAGAAGTTCCGGCATTTCCGACGAGATCATCAGAACGGCTTTGCCGTCAGCCGCGAGCTGATTGATGATAGTATAGATTTCGTATTTTGCACCCACGTCGATGCCGCGCGTCGGCTCGTCGAGGATCAAAACATCGGGATTGGAGAACAGCCACTTCGACAGCACCACCTTCTGCTGGTTGCCGCCGGAAAGATTGACCGTTTCCTGGAAGATGCTGGAAGAGCGGATGCGCAGCTTCGAGCGATAATCGGTCGCAACCCGGGATTCCTTGACGCTGTCGATGACCGATGCGTTCGACACCGCCTTCAGATTGACCAGCGTCGTATTGTGCAGGATCGTGTCGTTGAGCACGAGGCCGAGTTGCTTGCGGTCTTCGGTGACATAGGCGAGACCGGAGTCGATCGCCCGGCGCACAGTGCTGACATCGACCGGCTTGCCGTGCATCAGCACTTCGCCGGACACCTTGTGGCCGTAGGATTTGCCGAACAGGCTCATGGCGAACTCGGTACGCCCCGCCCCCATCAGGCCGGCGATGCCGACGACCTCGCCCTTGCGGACGGTGACGTTGATATTGTGCAGGACCTGGCGGTCGCGGTGATGCTGGTGATAGGCGTTCCAGTTCTTCACTTCGAGAATGGTTTCGCCGATCGGCACCGAACGCGGCGGATAGCGGTCTTCGAGATCGCGACCGACCATGTTGCGGATGATGATGTCTTCGCTGATCTCGTCCGCGTGACAGTCGAGCGTCTTGACCGTCATGCCGTCGCGCAGCACGGTGATCTGGTCGGCGACCTTGCGGATTTCGTTCAGCTTGTGGGAAATGATGATCGAGGTGATGCCCTGCTTGCGGAATTCCATCAGCAGCGTCAGCAGCGCGTCGGAATCGCTTTCATTGAGCGAGGCGGTGGGCTCGTCGAGGATGAGCAGCTTGACGCTCTTCGACAGCGCCTTGGCGATCTCGACCAGTTGCTGCTTGCCGACGCCGATGTCGGTCACCAGCGTGTTCGGAGATTCCGACAGGCCGACCTTCTTGAGCAGCTGCTTGGTGCGGTTGAACGTCTCGTCCCAGCTGATGACGCCGCTCTTGGCATTTTCGTTGCCGAGGAAGATGTTCTCGCCGATCGACAGCAACGGCACGAGCGCCAGTTCCTGGTGGATGATGACGATGCCGATTTCTTCGGAATCCTTCAGGACCTTGAAGTTGCGCGTCTCGCCTTCATAGACGATGTCGCCGTCATAACTTCCGGTGGGGTAGACGCCCGATAGGACTTTCATCAGGGTCGATTTGCCGGCTCCGTTTTCGCCGACCAATGCGTGAATTTCACCCTTGCGAACCTTGAGGTTCACGTTCTCCAGCGCTTTGACGCCCGGGAACGTCTTGGTGATGCTCCGCATTTCGAGGATGGTGTTGTCCATAGTCAAAGTTCCAGCGCCTTGGGCCGCCAAGCGGCTTGGCGATCATAAAATCGAAGACCGGAACCCGCAAGCGCGGGTTCCGGCCTCCTGCTTAACGTCTTACTTCAGCTTGTCTTCAGAGTAGTAACCGCTGTCGACGAGGATCTGCTTGTAGTTGGTCTTGTCGACGGCAACCGGCTTCAGCAGGTAGGACGGAACGACCTTGACGCCGTTGTCGTAGGTCTTGGTGTCGTTGACCTCAGGCTCCTTGCCGGACATGACGGCATCGACCATGGCAACCGTGACCTTGGCGAGTTCGCGGGTGTCCTTGAAGATCGTCGAGTGCTGTTCGCCAGCGATGATCGACTTGACCGACGGGATTTCAGCGTCCTGGCCGGTGACGATCGGCAGCGGCTGAGCAGCCGTACCGTAACCAACGCCCTTCAGCGAGGAGATGATACCGATCGACAGACCGTCGTAAGGCGACAGAACGGCGTCGACCTTGGCGTCGGTGTAGTTAGCCGAGAGCAGGTTGTCCATGCGGGCCTGGGCCGTTGCCGGATCCCAACGCAGGGTGCCGACCTTGTCCATGCCGGTCTGGCCGGACTTCACGACGAGCTTGCCCGAGTCGATGTAGGGCTGCAGGACGGACATGGCGCCATCATAGAAGAAGAAGGCGTTGTTGTCGTCAGGCGAACCGCCGAACAGTTCGATGTTGAACGGGCCCTTGCCATCCTTGAGGCCGAGGCCGTCAACGATGGAGCCGGCCTGCAGAACGCCGACCTGGAAGTTGTCGAAGGTCGCGTAGTAATCGACATTGCCCGAATCGCGGATCAGACGGTCATAAGCGATGACCTTGATGCCGGCATCGTGCGCCTTCTGCAGAACGTCGGAAAGCGTCGTGCCGTCGATCGAAGCGATGACCAGAACCTTGGCACCCTTGGTGACCATGTTTTCGATCTGCGAAAGCTGGTTCGGAATATCGTCGTCGCCATACTGCAGGTCCGTGGCGTAACCGGCAGCTTCGAGCTGCTTGACGATGTTGTTGCCGTCGTCGATCCAGCGAGCCGAAGCCTTGGTCGGCATGGCAATGCCGACGGTGCCCTTGTCGGCAGCAATTGCCGGTGCAACGAACGAAGCGACGCCGAAGGCAGCCGCAGCCATCAATGAGATAATGGACTTCATTTCTCTCTCCCTTGTTAATAGTGCAGCGGACGAAAAATCGCCCGCCCCCGAAACTGTGGCAGGTTCCGTATTGGATAGTTACTTCAGATGGTGAGAAACGAAGTAGGTCTCCTCCACGATCTCACACGTGTTGAGTGCCAACCAGCACACGGCGGCAAACTGGTATGGATTCCTATAACTGTCAAATAGAATAACTGGTAAAGTGCATAACAATTTTGGTATATCGTTAAAAAGTATTACTTTTGATGGAGCGCAGCGAGGAGGCTGCAACCATGACGATTGTTTCAGAGCCCATTTCCATGGACCATGTCGATATCCACAGCGATAGTTTCGGCAATGACAGCCTTTTAAGGGCAGGACTTAAGCTGAATCACCTGCGGATGATCGTCGCAATCGAAGATAGCGGACAGATTTCCGCAGCTGCGGAAGTCCTGAACATTTCCCAGCCCGCCGCGTCGCGCATGCTGTCCGAAATGGAATCGATCACCAAGACTCAGCTCTATGAGCGCGTCGCCCGCGGCGTGGTGCTGACGACCTTCGGCGCGGCGCTTGCGAGGCGGGCGCGCAAGATCCTGCTGGAGCTGCGCGAGGCAAGCCGCGAGATCGGCGAACTGAAGAGCGGCAAGGGCGGTTCGGTCTTCATCGGCGCGGTGACGGCGCCAGCCATGAGCCTCGTCGTGCCGGCGATCAACAGGGTGCGCAAGGCTTATCCCGGCATCGAGATCAACATCCAGGTGGAGACCAGCAACGTGCTCGCCCGCGAGCTGCTGGCCGCCCGCCACGACTTCATCATCAGCCGCATTCCCGACGATCTCAACCCGCGCCTGTTCGAGGTGACGGAGATCGGCATCGAGCGCGCCTGCCTGATCGTGCGCAACCGCCATCCGCTGCTGAAAAAGAAAAAGACCAGCAGTCTTGCCGATATCAGGGATTACGACTGGGTGTTCCAGCCGCCGGGCACGCTGCTGCGCCGGACGATCGAGGATATTTTCCTGTCGCGCGGCGTGGCGCTGCCGGAGAATATCGTCAACACATCGTCGCTGCTTTTGACCTGCGCCATCGTCTGCGGAACCGATGCGATTGCACCGGTTGCCACCGACGTCGCCCAGTTCCTCTCCAGCCAGAGCGCCAGGGCCTCCGACGTGCGCATGCTGCCGATCGATTTCGACATCAACGTCAAACCCTACAGCCTGATCACCGCCAGGGAACGGGCGCTGCCGCCGAGCGCCAGGCTGCTCTACGACATCATTCTGGAGGAAAGCCAGAAGCAGGCGGGCTGACGAGATCCGCAAGCCCGGCGCCATCTTGCCCATCTTTAATGCGCGCCGGAGCAATTCCAGCACAAGGCGTAGCGGTTTTTGCGTCCGGAAATTGCGTGAAAAAATTTGAGCACGTCGGTCAATCGACGAAGACGAATGGTCTTGAGGATGCGGGATGCTGTTCGGACAGTCGGTATTTCAATCAGTGCTGGAGCGGCTGAAGGAAGAGGACGAGACGGCTGAAGAGGCCGAAGCGCCCGCCGCCCATCGTGTCGCCGGCCTCGGCACCGGCTTTGCCTTCGATGTCATGGAGGGAGTCTCGGTCGCCTCGCAGCGGATCGGCGAAGCCTATTTCGACAATCTGGATCTCGACGCCGCCGCCGGATCTGCAGAGAAACCGGCGCCTTTGCCGGACCCGGAGCCCGCCATGCCGGACCATCTCACCCGCACGGCGCCGCAGGAGGTTGCGGCCGAACTGGCGATCTCGGCCGCCGATACGCCGCTGACGCTCAACGAGAAGCGCCGCGCCTTCGCCCGCGCCAATCATCCCGACGGCGTCGCCCTGCCCTTCCGCGACAATGCGACGAAACGGATGATGCTGGCCAATCTGTTGATCGACGAGGCGCTGCGGCGATTGGGCCGCTGACCGATTTCAGTCTGCCTGCCCGTCTTTGGCGGGCTTTTCCGCGGATATCTCCGCGGGCTCTTCCTCTTCCTCGTCATCGGCGTCAGGCTCGGCCGCCGGTGCGGCGACCTCAGGCTGCGGATTGAAGGTCCAGAACAGCATATAGAAGGAATAGGCGCCGGCCGCGGCCGAGAGCACCGCCCAGAAGGGATCGCCGCCGACGATCTCGAACGCCGCCCAGCCGAAGCAGACGGCAACGATGGCGACACGCACCCAAAGGCGCCGGTATGCCGGATGGTTCGGATCAATCAGTTGCATCTCAGCCCCGCGGTCGCATATGTCACCATGCCCATGGCTTGTGTCGCACCGGCCATGGCATTTGTCGCGCTTGTCTTTAGTTTGAATCTTGCAAATGTGAAAGAGCCGCGGGCTTGACGCGGCGCAGAGAAGATGGAATGAAAATTCCAGATTTATGGCAATTCGGTTTATTTGTTCCGAATTCAAGGGAGGTTGCTATGACAGTGAGATTTGGTCTTCTCGGCGCCGGCCGCATCGGCAAGGTTCATGCGAAAGCCGTCAGCGGCGACGCCAATGCGACGCTGGTCGCGGTCGCCGACGCCTTTCCGCAGGCGGCCGACGCCATCGCCTCGGCCTATGGCTGCGAGGTCCGCACCATCGAGGCGATCGAGGCATCCAAGGATATCGACGCGGTCGTCATCTGCACGCCGACCGACACCCATGCCGACCTGATCGAGCGCTTCGCCCGCGCCGGCAAGGCGATCTTCTGCGAAAAGCCGATCGATCTCGACGTCGCCCGCGTCAAGGCCTGCATCAAGGTGGTGGAAGAAACCGGCGCCAAGCTGATGGTCGGCTTCAACCGCCGCTTCGACCCGCATTTCATGGCGGTGCGCAAGGTCATCGACGACGGCAAGATCGGCGATGTCGAAATGGTGACGATCACCTCGCGCGATCCCGGCGCCCCGCCGGTCGATTACATCAAGCGCTCGGGCGGCATCTTCCGCGACATGACGATCCACGACTTCGACATGGCTCGCTTCCTGCTCGGCGAAGAGCCGGTCTCGGTGCTGGCGACCGCTGCCGTGCTGGTCGACAAGGCGATCGGCGAAGCCGGCGACTATGACAGCGTCTCGGTGATCCTGCAGACCAAGTCCGGCAGGCAGGCCGTCATCTCCAACTCCCGCCGCGCCACCTATGGCTACGACCAGCGCATCGAAGTGCATGGCGCCAAGGGCATGGCGGCGGCCGA
Source organism: Rhizobium sp. N324 (assembly GCF_001664485.1). Classification (NCBI taxonomy): domain Bacteria; kingdom Pseudomonadati; phylum Pseudomonadota; class Alphaproteobacteria; order Hyphomicrobiales; family Rhizobiaceae; genus Rhizobium; species Rhizobium sp. N324. Next base: position 3,474,587 of record NZ_CP013630.1, read on the forward strand.
AAACCAGCGCCCGGTCTCGATCGAAGTGGCAAACGGCGACGGTTACACCCGCCCGCCGCTGCATGATTTCTTCATGACCCGCTACACCGAAGCCTACGCCAACGAAATCGCCGCCTTCATCGCCGCGATCGAAAAGGGCACGAAGATCTCGCCGTCGGGCGCCGATGGCCTGGCGGCGCTGGCGCTCGCCGATGCGGCGGTGCAGTCGGTCAAGGAAGGCAAGTTGATTAAGGTTGGCTGACGGCTGTCGTTCGGTTGGCAGATAGGTTTGGGATGGCCGGGTGTTTGCCCGGCCATTTTGCTTTTGAGGGCGGGCTGCGGAGCCGGCTAGACCAGCCCCTCATCCGCCTGCCGGCACCTTCTCCCCGTAAACGGGGCGAAGGAGGTATGCCGCCACCTCTCCGTTCCTCAAAAGCGTCTCGTGGGGCACGTCCCCTCTCCCCGTAAAACGGGGAGAGGGCTAGAGTGAGGGGCAAGCGTCTGGCGCGAAGTGGGCGGCTGTGCGGCGGTTCGGAGCGTTTGCGAGCCCCCTCCCCAACCCCTCCCCACAGGTGGGAGGGGCTAACCTGCCGCACTGTTTGCGATAACTCACCGAAACAATTTGTGGGACGGTCTCAGCCAGTGAGACCTCCCCTTTTCCGTCGCCGTCGGAGCAACGGGTTAAGCCCCGCGCCCTTGTGGGGAGGGGTTGGGGAGGGGTTTTGGCACCTACTCCCCGCCCTCCTGTGCTCGTCACAGGAATGAAGGAGCAAGAGGAGGTGCGACCTGCCCATTGTTGCTGAAGGATGTGGTGTGGATGGGCGGCTCAAGGCTGAGAGCCGCAGCGTACTGGGGCGGCTTGGACTGAAGCGGTTCGGAGGGTTTGGAAGACCCCACCCCAACCCCTCCCCACAGGTGGGAGGAGCTAACCTGCCGCGGCGCTTGCGATAACTTTGACCGAACAATTTATGGGACGGTCTCAGCCAGTGAGGCCTCTCCGGTTGGTCGCCGTCGGGGCAACGGGTTAAGCCCCGCCCCCTTGTGGGGAGGGGTTGGGGAGGGGCTTTGGCGCTACTCTCCGCCCTGCACCCCCGAAATCACGATATCCTGGTCGATCACCGACAGTGCCCGGTTGAGATGCCCCTCGAAGACGAGGATGGGTTCGTCGGCGACGACGCGGATTTCCGGCATGCCTTCCATGCGGACGATATGGGACTGTCCCAGCCCTTCTTCGATACCCTGGCGCAACAGGTCGTAATAGCGGGTGCCGGGGCCGGTGATGGCGATGGGCATGCGCTCGGTGAGGCTGAGCATGCGCGACAGGCCGTTGCCGAGGGCGAGGCCCGCCTGGCGGAAGGCGATGGTGGAGGTGCGGTGGCCCTGGCGGGCTTTGGCGGCGATTTTGTCGAGTTCGGTGACGGGGACGAATTTTGCCGGGATCGTATCGAGGGGCACTTCGAAGGCGCTGCGCAGGATGGCGTAGAAGCCGGCATAGGCCTCGATGCAGCCGCGGGTGCCGCAGCGACAGAGGCCGCCACCCGCCATATGCAGCATGTGGCCGAAATTCGGCGCCGAGATCTCCTGTGTCTGGCCGCCGCGCCTGACGATGCCGAGGCCGATGCTGTGGCCGAGCGAGAGTGCGGCGAGCGAGCGGAAATCGGCGCCCTTGACGATCTCCTCCCGGGCGCCGAGGGCGGCGGCGACCAGCAGGGTTTCGTTGTCGAGGATGACCTTGGCCTGCCAATCCGGCCGGAGCGCCGATTCGAAATCGATCTGATCGCTGCCGAAGATCGGCGACCACAGAAGGACCGGCTCGGTTGAGTTGACCAGCCCCTTGCTGCTGATCGAGATCAGCAGCACTTTTTCCTGGGAAATCCTGGAGCGCTCGAGAATGCGCGACAGCCCGGCGCGCACGCCTGCGACGAAACGGGCGGCCCCTGCGGGATCATGCGAGCGCTCCTCGCTGAAACGGTCGATCAGTTTGCCGGCATAATCCACAAGCGAATATTGCACCGCATCGGACGAGATGATGACGACGATGAGATAGCCGCAATCGCGGCGCTGGCGCAGCAGCACGCGCGGCCGGCCGCGGCCGCTGGCCGCCTGCTGCTCGGATTTTTCGATGATATGGGCGCGTTCCAGATCGGCGGTGATCGCCGAGATGGTGGCCGAGGAAAGGCCGGTGAAATCGGATATTTCGGTATGGGCAAGCGCGCCGTGACGGCGCAGCACGGACAGCACGAGCACGCTGTTTCTCTGCCGGACCAGCTCCGTGCTCGACTTGGTCAGCATGAATGCCGCCCTCTCCCCTATTCAATCGTTAGAGCATGTTGTTCGCCCGAAAACCGCTCAGACTTTTCGGCATCATGCTTCTCTCCGCCCTCGCTTCCACTGCATCGCCAACCGCCGTTCCGCAAGGAAAAATAAGCTGACGGCCCAGTGTTGACAGCCGAAAAAATCTCTGACATCAAATTTCTCGACTGTCGAGAAAATAATCCGAATTTCCCTCGACAGCTTTTCGCGGTGGCCGGAGGAAGCATGGGCTGGGCCGGTCGCAACTCACTCGGGAGGATAGTATGAAGTCTATTTTGAAATTGATGGCAGGCGCGGCCATTCTCGTTTCCGTGCATACGGCGGCCATGGCTGCCGATCTCGTCGTCGGCGTTTCCTGGTCGAATTTCCAGGAAGAGCGCTGGAAGACCGACGAAGCCGCGATCAAGAAGGCTCTCGAAGCCAAGGGCGCCAAGTATATTTCCGCTGACGCGCAGTCTTCGGCCGCCAAGCAGCTGACCGACGTCGAATCGCTGATTTCGCAGGGCGCCAACGCGCTGATCATTCTCGCCCAGGATTCCGACGCCATCGGCCCGGCGATCGAAAAGGCCGCTGCCGAAGGCATCCCGGTCGTCGGCTACGACCGCCTGATCGAAAATCCGGCTGCCTTCTACATCACCTTCGACAACAAGGAAGTCGGCCGCCTGCAGGCCGAAGGCGTCTTCAAGGCGAAGCCCGAAGGCAACTACGTCTTCATCAAGGGCTCATCCTCAGACCCGAATGCAGACTTCCTGTTCTCCGGCCAGCAGGAAGTGCTGAAGGCCGCGATCGACGCCGGCAAGATCAAGAACGTCGGCGAAGCCTATACGGACGGCTGGCTGCCTGAGAATGCGCAGCGCAACATGGAGCAGTTCCTGACCGCCAACAACAACAAGGTTGACGCTGTCGTTGCTTCGAACGACGGCACGGCCGGCGGCGCGATCGCAGCGCTCGACGCCCAGGGCCTTGCCGGCTCCGTTCCGGTTTCCGGCCAGGACGGCGACAAGGCGGCGCTGAACCGCATCGCGCTCGGCACGCAGACGGTTTCCGTCTGGAAGGACAGCCGCGAACTCGGCACCCGCGCGGCCGAAATCGCTCTCGACCTCGCCGGCGGCAAGGACATGAGCAAGATCGACGGCGCCCAGGCTTTCAAGGGCGGCCCGAAGGGCGTGGAAATGCAGTCGGTCTTCCTGAAGCCGCAGGCGATCACCAAGGAAAACCTGAACGTCGTCATCGACGCCGGCTGGATTTCCAAGGCTGAGGCCTGCCAGGGCGTCAAGGCCGACACCGTCGCTGCCTGCAAGTAAGCACGCTTCGGACTGAACTGCCGGCGCCGCAGCGGAGAGACCGTTGCGGCGCCGGATGCGGATGCGAACTCCAAGGATGCAGTTCCTCCGCCCCGCCGCACCATCGCGGACCTGCATTCCCTGCCGGAAGGGTGTCGCGACGCCACGCCACGGTTTCCGGAAGCATCGCGATGGTCAGTTGAAGAACAGACGATGACGCCGCCAAGTTTCGGGCACGCCGGCGCACCCGTCCAAACATAATGGGGGAACGGCAAACCCATGGCCGAAATGGTAAAATCAACAGCATCAAGCGGACCGCGAACGGCGGAAGCCAATCCGGTGACCCGCTTCTTCCGCGCCACCGAGATCGACACGCGCCTGCTCGGCATGATCGGCGCGCTCATCATCATCTGGATCGGTTTCCACATCATCACCGGCGGCCTGTTCCTGACCCCGCGCAACCTCTGGAACCTCTCGGTCCAGACGACCGATATCGCGATCATGACCACGGGCATGGTGCTGATCATCGTCACCCGCAACATCGATCTTTCCGTGGGATCCGTGCTCGGCCTCTGCGGCATGATCATGGGCGTGACCCAGGCAAAAATCCTGCCCGAATATATCGGCTTCGACAGCCCATTCACCTGGGCGATCACCCTCATCATCGGCATTGCCGCCGGCTGCCTGATCGGCGCCTTCCAGGGCATCATCATCGCCTTCCTGAACGTTCCCTCCTTCATCGTCACCCTCGGCGGCCTGCTGGTCTGGCGCGGCGCGACCTGGCTTGTGACCAGCGGCCAGACGGTTGCCCCCATGGACCAGACTTTCCGCATCATGGGCGGCGGCGCGGAGGGCTCGATCGGCGCCACCTGGAGCTGGATCGTCGGCATCGCCGCCTGCCTGTTCGTCGTCGCCAGCATTGTCGGCTCGCGCCGGCAGCGGCGCCGCTTCGGCTTCCCGCGCCGGCCGATCTGGGCGGAATATTTCCTCGCTATCTTGAGCTGCGTGCTGATCCTCGGCGCGGTGTCGATCGCCAACAGCTATTACTGGCCGATCAACATCGCCAAGAAATATGCCGAGACCAACAATATCCCCTGGCCCGAAACCGGCCTGGATATTCCCTACGGCATCGCCGTACCGGTGCTGATCGCGATCGTCGTCGGCATCATCATGACCTTCATCGCCACCCGTCTGCGCTTCGGCCGCTATGTCTTCGCGATCGGCGGCAACCCCGAGGCGGCCGAACTCGCCGGCATCAAGACCCGCTGGGTGACGGTGCGCATCTTCGCGCTGATGGGCATCCTGGCGGCAATCGCGGCGGCGATTTCCACCGCCCGCCTCAACGCCGCGACCAACTCGCAGGGCACGCTCGACGAGCTTTACACCATCGCCGCCGCCGTGATCGGCGGGACCTCGCTGGCGGGCGGCACCGGCACGATCGCCGGCGCCATGCTCGGCGCGCTGGTCATGCAATCGCTGCAATCCGGCATGGTCCTCGCGCATGTCGACACACCGCTGCAAAGCGTCGTCGTCGGCACCGTTCTCGTCGTGGCGGTCTGGCTCGACACCGTCTATCGCGCCCGTGCCAAGTGAGAGGAGCCCTAGACATGGCTGATCAACGCACTCCCCTTGTGGAACTGAAAAACATCTCGATCTCCTTCGGCGGCATCCACGCCGTGGACAATGCCTCCGTCGATCTCTACCCCGGCGAAGTGGTCGCCCTTCTCGGCCACAACGGTGCCGGCAAATCGACGCTGATCAAGATCCTCTCCGGCGCCTATAAGCGCGATAGCGGCGATATCCTGATCAACGGCGAGCCGGCCGACATCCGCAACCCGCGCGACGCCAAGAAATACGGCATCGAGACGATCTACCAGACGCTGGCCGTCGCCGACAATGTCGACGCCGCCGCCAACCTCTATCTCGGCCGCGAGCTGAAGACCCGCTGGGGCACGCTCGACGACGTGGCGATGGAGGCCTCGGCCCGCGAAGTGATGGGGCGGCTCAACCCCAACTTCAAGCGCTTCAAGGAGCCGGTGAAAGCGCTTTCGGGCGGCCAGCGGCAATCGGTGGCGATCGCCCGCGCCATCCTCTTCAACGCCCGCATCCTGATCATGGACGAGCCGACGGCGGCACTCGGCCCCCAGGAGACGGCGCAGGTGGGCGAACTGATCAAGCAGCTGAAGAAGGAAGGCATCGGCATCTTCCTCATCAGCCACGACATCCACGACGTCTTCGACCTCGCCGACCGCGTCTCGGTGATGAAGAACGGCCAACTAGTGGGCCACGCCCGCACCGAGGATGTGACCAAGGATGAAGTGCTCGGCATGATCATCCTCGGCAAGGTGCCGCCCAAGGCCATTCCCGGCCCCGGCGCCATGCAGATCTGAGCCCCGCCAAGACGCCCTGCCCCCGACAACCCGCTCCGCCGCCCGCAAGGCCGGCGGAGTTTTTTGTGCGCAGCGCGGGAGCTGACGAATAAAAACACCCTGCAAACCGCAAGCATCGGTATTTCTGAGAAATTCGCGATTGAAGCCGGCCGCAAGCTAGGCTAAGAACCACCCATCGGACAGGCGATTCAAACCGCCTCAGGCATGCACCCGTAGCTCAGCTGGATAGAGTGTTGGATTCCGATTCCAAAGGTCACAGGTTCGAATCCTGTCGGGTGCGCCACCGACCCCAATGCAGTGAAGCTCAAAACATCTAAGCTTCCAAGACCTTAGCAACAGCTCGTTACTTCACGGCTATTGCACAAGGGTTGGACACATACGATGGCAGGATTGAGGTTGCATGCAGCGAAGACCATCAGACATCTACGAGTTCCGCTGACGGCTGCCCAAGTGCTCGCCAGTAAGCCTGCTCCGAGCCACCTTTCCGGCGTGCTCTCCGAGTTCATGCGGACGCATGACCAGAGGGGCCAAACGGCGGGACTTAGACAAGGCATGGCGCGTGGATGGTCTCTTCGAGCGGCTATCAATCTACTCACCGGAGCCACCGCTTCCCGCGTTGCGACCGCGCATTGTCCCCGCAGGTGCCGTGATCTGCCGCAAGGGCGATATTGGCAATCAGATGTTCTTCATTGTCGAGGGGCGGGTCACCGTGGCGACACCTGACCATCCAGTGGAACTCGGTGCCGGAAACTTCTTTGGCGAGATGGCGCTCGTCAGTGGCGATCCTCGCTCAGCGACCGTCAGCGCAGCAACCGAGGTATCGCTGCTGTCGCTGTACGCCGTGGATTTCCAGATATTGTCGAGCAGTAGTCCGGAGATCGCGGAGACCATCCGCAAGACGGCGCTGGAGCGGCGGGGCGGGCCGCCGAAGGAATAATCAAAGCCTGATGGCTGCGGCATTGCCGCGGCCGGTGGAGGTGGCGCTTTGACCGGCTCATTGCGCAGAATAGCTGCGCTGGCCGCGGTCGTCGTGCTGTCGAGTAGCTTCGGTGGTAGCTGTCGGCCCGCCGGTCTGAAATGCGTGTTGGGGTCGCCTGTTCCGGGTTGTAGTTGGTTGCGCAGTGGCGTTGGCGCCCGGCCGATCCACGTCGGTCACCAGGCCGTCGGATCCGGTTGAATATCGCCTCTACAAGCTCATGCCAGTTAGTGGCGCTCGGGTTGCCATAACATCTCCGGCATGGCAGTGAGAAACAAAGAACAACAATTACACACTGTGTTGCTCATGACGACAACGATTAATTTCGCAGAGATGCAGGCATTCATCGCCGTTGTGACCGAGGGATCCTTTACGGCCGCAGCGGGACGCCTCGACACGGACAAGGCACGAGTCAGCCGGACTGTTCGGCGCATGGAAGAAAAGCTCGGAGCTCGTCTCCTGAACAGATCGACGCGGCATGTCAGCGTGACCGACGTCGGCCGGGATTATTTCGAAAGGGCTTCTTCGATACTGGCCGCCGCGCAAGCCGCCGAGGCTGCTGTGGCCCAGCAAGCGCAGGAACCGCAAGGACGGTTGAAAGTGACCGCTGGTGTAGAATTCGGGACTACCCAGGTCGACGCCTGGATCGCCGATTTTCTTCAGCGCTGGTCGAAGGTGTCGGTGGAAACCGAATACACGAACCGGATCATCGATCTCGTGCACGAGAGCTTCGACGTCGCCATCCGCATCGGAACTCTGCAGGATTCAGGCCTTTCAGCGCGGAAGCTGGGCGAGCTGTCCTATGGCCTGTATGCTTCATCGGAGTATCTGCGACATCGGCCGGACGTCCACGGCGTGGAAGACCTCGCCGATCACGATCTGATAATGCACGTTCCTCGTGGGCGCCCTTCCTGGAGCCTGGTGAATGGCGATCAAATCGAAAAGATCACCCGGACGCCACGCTGCGTGGTCAACAATACGATCACGGCGCGAAACCTCGCACTGTCGGGTTTGGGGATCGTCCAGCTTCCGCGGTATCTTGCGGATCCGCATGTGGCAAAGGGCGCATTGACGGTGGTCCTGCCGGGCTGGGCACGCAGCACAGTCCCCGTTAATGCCGTCTTCGCCTCGACTAGATATATGGATCCCAAGGTGCGGGGCTTCATCGATCTCTGCCGCGAGGGGTTTAGAGCCGATATATCCCTCACAAATTGAGATCGCGTTGATTGTCGCCGTCGGGGACAACAGTCAGTTGCTCCATCTCGCACTGTTATCTCTTTGAACAAATCCGCATCTCCAGTCGTGCCGCGGAACGGAAGACGTTCCCGCAGGTACCACGACATGTTGGCGGGCTTCCCGTCGTTCAGAGAGAGAAATCGCAAATGACGCAGATAATTGGAATCATCGGCTCCGGCCTGGTAGGCAAGGCAGTCGCTCGCTTGGCTGTCGCCGCTGGCTACCACGTCGTGATCAGCAATTCCCGCGGGCCGGAAACACTCGTCGGACTCGTACAAGAGCTGGGCCCACTAGCCCGCGCCGGCACTGTCGAGGAAGCCATCGAGAGCGCGGATATTGTCTCGATCGCGATCCCGTTGGCGACATTCGAGGCCCTGCCGACGGAGAACCTCGCGGGAAAGATCGTGCTCGACCAGACCAACTACTATCCCGGCCTGGGAGAGTTTCGCAGAGCCGATCTGGATAACGGCGAGCTGACATCCAGCGAACTCGTACAGCGGCACCTTCGGGACGCCAAGGTGGTCAAGGGCATCCACAATCTCGGATGGATCCACATGGAAGGCAACGCTCGTCCAAAGGGCGATTCGCGCCGGACCACTCTCCCCATCGCAGGAGACGATGTATCCGCGAAGGATGCCGTCACTCGCTTCATTGAAAACATCGGCTACGACGTCGTCGATGCGGGGTCCCTCGCCGATAGCTGGCGGATCGAACCCAATACGTCGATCTACTTCACGCCCTACACGCCGGAAATTCCTGAGGGCCTGACGGAAGAAGAGGCGAAGAAGGTCTACAAACAGCCAGGCGAACCACTGTCGCCATCTGAGGCGCGGAAGCTCATCGAAACTGCCGAACGTCCCTCGCCGATCGGCGGGACGCTCGAATCCATGCCGCCGGTACATGTCGCGTTGTTCCTTGAACTCGCGAGCGGAGATACGATCAAGAAGTAAGGATTAGGGCGCCTGTTTTCGGGCGCCCTTCACATTCCCGAGGTGATGTCTTTCGGAGATCCCCGCATGACGGCGACAATCGGCTTCTCGGAGATGAAAGTCTTCGTCACTGTCGTGGCGAACGAATCCTTCACCGCTGCGGCGCAACGGCTTGAGACAGACAAGGCGCGGGTGAGCCGGATCGTCCAACGAATGGAGGAGAAACTCGGCGCGCGGTTGCTCAACCGTTCGACGAGGCGCCTCAGCGTAACCGAGGTCGGCAGGGACTATTTCGAGCGCGCGTCATCGATCCTTGCGGCTGCCGAAGCGGCCGAGGCCGCCGTGGCCAACCAGCATCAGGAACCGCAGGGCCGCCTGAAGATCACGGCAACTCCCGAATTCGGAACCACTCGCGTCGACCGCTGGATCGCCGCCTACTTGAAGCAATGGTCGAAGGTCACTGTTGAGACGGTCTACTCGATCCGGTTCGTCGACATCATTCACGAGGGCATTGACGTCGCCATCCGTCTTGGCACCCTGCCGGACTCGGATCTTTCCGCGCGCAAGCTTGGGGAGATCACCTACGGCCTATACGCAAGCCCGGAATATCTTCAGCGGTCCGCCCCGGTGTGGGACGTCGGTGATCTGAACGAGCACGACCTCATCATGAAATCGTCGAAGGGCCGTCCGAGCTGGACCCTCGTCAACGGCGAGACGACCGAACACATATTCCGCGCGCCCCGGTGCGCGCTCGACAACATCGTCGCGGCCAGGAACTTGGCTCTATCCGGGCTCGGCATCGCGCACCTCCCTCGCTTCATGGCAGATCACGACGCTGACCAAGGCACGCTGGTTCGCCTGCTCCCCAACTGGGCAGGCGCGCCCATGCCCGTCCATGCGGTCTTCGCGTCAACGCGATACATGGATCCGAAAGTAAGAAGCTTCGTCGACCTGTGCCGGGAAGCGTTCGGCCACGACTGAACGCCGCCTGCTCGAGTGCGCCCGCCCCGATTGTTGCTTGTCGAAGCAACAGATTGAGTTGCTCCCGGCGTCTAATCCGCTTCGATGGGCATCCTTATGTCTCAAGCCGACGCACGCACCCCAGCGTCAACGCTTGAAGTCAAAGGAACTCAGATGAAAATCGGAATATTGAATGCAGGCAACGTCGGCGGACGCCTTGCGCGTGCTTGGGCAGCCGCAGGCCACGACCTCATGATTGCGAAGGACGGCGAGGATCGGAAACTCGCCCCGCTTTTGGCCGAGTTGGGCAGCAGGGCGCGCCTTGGCACCATCCGGGAGGCCGCCGAATTCGGCGAGGTCATCCTGTTCTCGGTCTACTGGCCGCGAGTCGAGGCAATCGTGGCAGAAGTTGGCGACGCCCTCGATGGCAAGGTCGTCATCGAAACGATGAACCCGCTCGGCGTCACCTCGGACTTCGTGCACTTCCATGACGTTGAATTCATGCGCGACAGTTCGACTTCCGAGAACCTGCAGCAGCGTTTGCCGAAGGCACGGATCGTTAAGGGCTTTAACCTTCTCGCCGCCCCGGTCCTCGAAGCGGCCGCATGGTCGAAGGCGCCTGTCGGACCGGCCGTCTTCTATGCATGCGACGATTCTGCGGCCGGACAGGTAACCCGTACCCTAATCACCGACGCAGGGTTCAGGCCCGTCAATGCAGGGCCTCTCAAAGCCGCCCGCCAGATCGAACAGGTCGCCGTACTCTTGCATAAGATCGCAGACAACGAATTCAACGGCGATGCCGATCTCATCCGGTTGGCCATGACGGTCATCGAAGCGGCGCCCGGCCCCATCGCGCGCGAACGCGTCGCCTGACGAAAGCCCCCAGCTCATTTCGAAAACGAAGGAACATCACATGCAGACACTCAAGGGAAAGACCGCGCTCGTGACCGGAGGATCGCGAGGCATCGGCCGGGCGATCGCCGAATGTCTTGCAAGCCAAGGCGCGACCGTCGCCCTCACGTACAAAGCCAGCAAGTCAGGTGCCGAGGAGGCGGTCAAGACGATCGTGAAAGCCGGTGGCAGCGCGTTCGCACTTCATGCAGATCTGGCCGATGCGGAAGCAATCCCGTCCCTGTTCGAGCACCTTGATCGCGAACTCGCAGAACGAAGCGGCGGCACCGCTCTCGATATCCTGGTCAACAACGCTGGCAATTCCGGATGGGGCGGGCTCTCAGACGCCACGCCGCAAAGCTGGGATGCCATGGTCGCCGTCCATGCGCGTGCGCCGTTCTTTGTCGTGCAGGCGGCGTTGAAGCGGCTTGTCGACGGCGGTCGCATTATCAACGTGTCCTCTGCCGCGGGCGCTCGCCCTATGGCGGTGGTCCCCATCTATTCGATGGTCAAGGCCGCCATCAACAACTTCACGCATGCGCTCGCAGCGGAACTCGGACCGCGCCGGATCACGGTGAACGCGGTCGCGCCCGGCTGGATTCGCACGGACATGAATGCGGTCGTCCGTGAGAACGCGGAGATGGTGAAAGCGATCGAGGCGGATACGGCTCTGAGCAGCTTTGGCGAAACCTCCGATGTCTCCGCCGTCGTCGCGTTTCTGGCCTCCGACGCAGGTCGGTGGGTTACCGCCCAGGTGATCGAAGCCAGCGGTGGCTACAAGCTATAACCAACTTCGCTGAAATCAGTACACGGCCCCAACAGGGGCGGCGGCGGATTTGCCGCTGCCCTCGCTCTAGGTTGCCAGACAAACCGAGGTCGCTCGACTCGTCATGGGGAGCGCCCTCCCCCTCTTTCGGTCAAGTTGCTCTGCCTCGATTCTCGAATTCAACCGATCGGCGGAAGATCTTCGCCAGTCACATCAGCCAGAAGAGACCTAGTGCTACAACACGATGAAGATCTGAAGATATACTCGCTCCTGATCCCTGGAGTGACGACAACGACAACGAGGGCCACTTCAGTTCGACCATCTGGGCAGAAACGAGGACGAAGCCGAGGCGTTTGTTCGGCAGCAGATGGCGGAGGGAATGGGCGACGATGACGATGACAGGGAGTCTCGATGAGTTGGCTCGCGCATTTTTCTTCATGGCTCAAAAAGCCCCTAAAATTGCATCAATATCTGCAAAATCTCCTTAGAATTGTGTTTGTAAGCTGCGCGGGATCTTCGCAATCAGTTTTGCCAGGGACTGACTACCGTGACCCGTCGTTCAATCATACTGTCCGCGATGCTCGCACTCGTGATCGGCCTCACCGTTGCGATCAGATTTCAGCCCAAATCCATGGTTGGAGTGGAGAGCGCCTTTGCTTCCTGGAATCTGCGCCGGAGCGTTTCGCTCGCCTTCGATCCACAAAATAAGAGGGGCCGCCCATATGAAAGCGCAAAAATCGTTCGAACCGCAATCCTAAGTTCGGATTTTGGAACTGCGCAAAGAGTGACGGAAAATATACTCAAGTTGGGGCACTTGCCGAGCCCGAACACAGATCCTGTCACCAAGTTCCTCGATGCTCTTGTTGATCCGACTGATCCGAGCTTCGGGAGGCAACTGAACGCGTGGGTCGAGAAGAGCCCCGACAGCATGCCCGCTCATTTGGTTCGCGCAAAGTTCTACCACGACGTGGGCTGGCTCCGGCGCGGCCATGGATACGTCAATACTGTTAGCGAAGACGAGATGCAGGCCTTCATGGATGCGATGCGAAATGGCGAGGCGGATGTCATTCGAGCGCTTCAGCTTGATGGTAGTGAACCTTTTCTTCAGTCGCTCCGTCTGGAGATCCTCCGTGGCTACGGCTATTCGGACGAGATGGGCCTGGCTCTTCAAGATAGTGTTTCCAAGTTTCCAGCGTTCTTTCCTCCCTATGATCTCGTGCTCTCGACCCTGCAGCCGAAATGGGGAGGGAACATCGACACCATGTTCCGCTTCGTCGACCATTTTCGGTCTACGGATCCCGACGGCATGGCGACCATGCTTTTGGATGTCGACGTTTATCGCTACCTCTTAAGCACGGCGTCGACGCAATGCCGGGATAATAGTGAGAACAGCGACTATCAGCGGCTTTCTGACTGTGTTCGTGAGTTCATGAAGGCCAATGCAACTGTCGAGCGCGAGAGCAGGCTCATCGAAGCGTTAGCCGCCATAGGAAACAAGAACGACTATATCGCCACGAAGGCCGTACAGAAGCTCATTTCCTCTATGATCGACACAGCAGGGTCCGAAATCTATGTCGGGCCGACATTAGAGGCTGCAGCCAATGCATATGATAGCGATACCCGTCTTATCGAAGACGGCAAATCCCGGAATCACTACATGATCGATAGCCTGGTTGCAGAAACCTGGCTTCGGCAAGGCAATCTCGACAATGCGCTTACGAAGTACCAGGAGGCGTTGCGCGACCTTCCACTCACCAAATTCCCCTCGACCTCGGAGCAAGACGCCGCAACGGCTGAGATCAAGGCGCAACTTGCGAAGGTCTACGCCAAACAGAGGCGCTACGCCGACTCCGCCGATGTGGCGCGCGAGGCGGTTGCTCTCGGGGGTAGTGCCGAGGCCCAACTTTGGGTGTGCTACGACAATTACTGGCTGAAAAAATATGATGCTGCAGTCAATGAATGCGCGGATATTGTCGATGATCAGGAAAATGGACTGAGCGCTCGATATTGGCGTGGAGCCGCTTATCGGGTGACCTGCCACCGAACTTTCATCCGGCAGCGATTAGAGCCCCGGCGGTTTTGAATACGCCAAGTGGCGCGGTGTGAGCAACCGGCGGAAACGCGAAGCTTTCATCTCGCGCAGCGTTGGAGCCGGTTGCGGCAATGGTATCGGCATAGCTTGCCGGGGTCTGGTATCCGAGCGATGAGTGCGGCCGGAAGTGGTTGTAATCGTCGGCCCATTCAGCAATGGCGCTTCGGGCATGGTCGAGGCCGAAGAACAGGCTTTCGTTGAGCAGCTCGTCGCGCATGCGCCCGTTGAAACTCTCGACATAGCCATTCTGCATCGGCTTTCCCGGCGCGATGTAGTGCCACTCGACCTTATGATCTTTTGACCAGGCAAGGATAGCATTCGAAGTGAGTTCCGTGCCGTTGTCGGAGACGATCATCCCCGGTTTGCCGCGCCGTTCGATCAGCGTCGTCAGTTCGCGAGCGACGCGACGACCGGAGATCGAGGTGTCCGGGATCGCCGCCAGGCATTCGCGCGTCACGTCATCGACGATGTTGAGCACGCGAAACCTCCTTCCGCAAGCGAACTGGTCGTGAACGAAATCCAGCGACCAGCGGGCATTGGCCTTCGCTTCGACCAGGATCGGTGCACGCGTGCCGACAGCACGCCGCCGGGCTTTGCGCTTGCGAACGGAAAGCCCTTCCTCGCGATAAAGCCGGTAGATGCGATTGACGCCGGACGGCTCTCCTTCCCGTCGAAGCAGGACGAACAGTCGCCGATAGCCGAAACGCCGACGCTCGTTTGCAAGGTCACGCAGCTTTGCCCGCAGCGCCACCTCCGGCGGTCGGCAGGACCGATAACGCACCGTCTTGCGGTCGGCGGATATGATCTGGCAGGCCCGCCGCTCCGAAAGACCCATCATGGCCTTCAGATGCGTGACGGCTTCACGCTTGGCGGCAGGCCCTACCATTTTTTTGCAAGAAGCTCGCGGAGCGCGGCCGCATCCAGCATCTGTTCGGCCAGCAGCTTTTTCAGCCTGGCGTTCTCGTCCTCAAGCGCCTTCAGCCGCTTGGCCTCGGACACTTCCATACCACCGTATTTGGCTTTCCAGTTGTAAAACGTCGCTTCCGAAATCCCGTGCTTACGGCAGAGGTCGGCCGCCTTCGCACCAGCCTCCTGCTCCTTCAGCACCGCAATTATCTGCTCTTCGGTAAATCTCTGCTTCTTCATTCGTCCGTCCTTTGATGGGCCGGACTCTAATCAATTCTGGAGGAAATTCGCAGTGGCAGGTCACGGGAACTACAGGACGACGACAACGCGATCAAGGAGCTAAGCGTCGTCGCGGAATCGAAGAGTAACTGGCGAGTATCGGCCGCAATTGACCTGTCGATGCTCTATTTCGGTCAAAACGACAATAACGCAGCCCTCAACGTGCTGAATAAGTACGACTACCTGTATGATCTCAAGGCGGCTGGGAAAGATGACGTCGCCGTAGCATTCAACAACAGGTGCTATGCCTATATGGAGCTGGGGGATTATAAAAAGGCCTTGGACGACTGCACCAACTCCCTCGCCAACGGAAACATCCCCGATGCATATAAGAAACAGCAGGAGCTGTTGAAACTGATTGCGTCCCGCTGATGCAGCAGTCGACGCGCGTCCAATGGCAATCGGCCAAAGCTTCTTGGAAAGGGGCCCGTTACCGTCCGACCTTCGATCTCCAGATTGGATCGATAGGCTTGTACCTGCAAGAATCTGAACTGGTGGGCGCGACGTCCGACTCGCGGCACAGGCCGCGATAGCGCCTCGAACAGCCCGCATCCTCAACTCACCGAGCTTCCACATCCCCTCGTTAGCAATTTATTGACCATAACCTGGCTTTACTGAGCCCGATGGAGTCGGAATTCCCGCCCGTCGTCGCGTGTTCGGTGTGAGACGGGTTTGTTCGTGTTGAAGTATTCACTGCAAGATTTGTCAGGCGGAATTGCCACGCTTCTGTCGCGTGCGGAGCGATTCGCAGCGCAGACCATTCTGCCGGCTCTGTTGGCGCTGCCGGCACTTGTCGGTTCCGCATCATTTGCCTCAGCTGAGGATCGTGCCCTGAAGCTGTTCTTTACCCATACGGGCGAGAAGGCGACGATTACTTACAAGCGCGACGGAAAGTTCGATGCCAAGGGCCTTGCCCAGATCAACCGGTTTCTGCGCGACTGGCGAAGGAACGAGCCGACCCGGATGGATCCCCGGTTGCTCGACCTGGTCTGGGAAGTGTACAAGCGCAGCGGCGGCAAGGATTACATCCACATCGTGTCCGCCTATCGCTCTCCCACCACCAACAACATGCTCCGCAACCGCTCGCGCAGCACCGGTGTCGCCAAGAAGAGCCAGCACATGCTTGGCAAGGCGATGGATTTCTACGTTCCCGGCGTGAAGCTTGCAACGCTGCGGGCGCTTGCCATGCAGATGCAGGTCGGCGGTGTCGGATATTATCCGACCTCCGGATCGCCCTTCGTGCATCTCGACGTCGGCAATGTCAGGGCCTGGCCGCGCATGTCGCGGCAGGAACTCGCGCGCATATTCCCGAATGGGCAGACGATGCACCTCCCGGCCGATGGCCGGCCGCTGCCGGGATACAATCAGGCGGTTGCGAATTACAAGAAACGCGGCGGCCCCGCCTCGATCCAGATCGCCAGCACCGCTGGTGAAGACGAAGAGGTGGTGGTGTCGACCAGGTCGAGCCGCGGCACCACGGACGGCAACCTCGTGACGGCGCTTCTGCCGACGCCGAAAAGCCGGGCCTTGAATGCGCTCGCGCTGCAGACCGGCGCGGCCGAGCGGGATGACAAAGGCGCCGTTCCGGATGTTTCATCTTTGCAGATTCCGATACCGGCGATGCGGCCGGTCGCCCTTGCGCACGACGCCGATGTGGACGACGAACTGGAGACGGCGTCGATCGGCCCGATTTCAGCACTTCCGGAGAGACCGGCGTCGGCATTGCCTGTTCACGCCCGCTTCCATCCCCGCGTTGCTGCACCGGAGGCCTCCAGGCAGGACGCTGGTATGATCGCCGCCCTGCCGATGACCGCTTCCTGGGAAGAAGCAGATTTCCTCGGATCGACCTCCGACGCGGCGCTGATGAAATGGGCGCTGCATTCTCCAGGCGAACCGATGGGGTTGAGCGCGCCGCGTATCTCCCCCCGCGCGGTTCATCGTGAAGCGAATTTGGCGACATCGGGTGAGGATGTCATTCCGGTCGCCGCCAGGGGGCCGGTCGCCGCCAGCGGCCCGGTCGCCGCCAGAGGCCCGTTCGATGCCAGCCGGTTTACATCGGCTCCAGAGGGCTGACCGCGGTCATCATGGAAGCATGCGAGCGACCTTGCGGTCAGTCGCAGACGATGCCGTAGATTTCGCGATATTGGTCCAACTGTTCTTTCGGGCCGGCCAGCAGCAGCGGGCAAGCGGTGTAGTTTCCCTTCACTTTCCCTTTCTCGGTATACATCCAGTCGAAGATATCCGACTTCTCGAACTCGACGCGATCATCGGGCTTGATGTTGTGGATGTACTCAGGCGTATCGCTGAGAAGAGCGGTGAAATGGTCACCCGATGCCTTGATCTGGTAGACCCACATGAATTCCACATTCGGCGCCATCTGGTCGGTGGTCAGCGCCACGCCCTTCGCCTTGTCCGTGAAACCGAGCTTGATGCTGTAATTTTCGGTTCCCGGCGGTGGATTTCGCAGTTTGTCGAGGAAGCCGTCCAACTCCCTTATGGATTTCTCATGGGCTTTGGCCATGGCCGGATCGCCGGGCGCGATCAACTGGACGTTGTCGGTGGCCAGAGCACGTTCGCTGGGAATGACCAGAACGAATAGGCCAAGCATCGAGAAGACCGAAATGACGTTGCGCAACATTCGATGGGTCCAAGATTGTTGTGACTATGTGACGCAACATAGCTATCTGCGGTTGATCTTCAATATCGGCTTGATGCACCGGCGGCGCCGCTGCTAGCCTTCCGATGTTGGGGAGAATGGGATGGTTACTGACGAGTGGGTTGAACTGTGTGTCATGTTTTGCGCGGCAGGCGGCTTTTGCGCCTACAGCTGGTATTGGTGCATCCGGTCGATCATCTTCTACCGCAAAAACGGCTATGATTTCAGCCAGGATTTCGGCCCTAAAATATCCTGGTCCGGTGGTGGGGGCGATGATCGCCTGTTGGCGACGCCGAAATCGAAGTTCCTGATCGCCATGCCTTTTTCCGTGGTGGCAACCTCTTTCATGTTGCTCTTCACGGTTTTGGCTCTGGCGGGGATTATCAAACTTTGTCTCGATTGCCGTCCATAGCGCGGCGTGCTCGCCAAGAGGCAAGGCACATCCCTTGCCGATTTCGCCGAAAGCGTATTGCGTTCCTATGCCGATAAAGCGGAACGCGCGATCCGCGAGCATACCGAGGATGAAAGCCGCTGGCAGCGTTATCTTGAAACCTGGGTTTCGCGGCCTTGGGCCGGATGCCGGAGCCGCGTTAGCACCGTGTTAGCGCGCGTGATCTACTGTCATGACGCCAAGGGTCTGGTTATCCATTACAACCGGGGCAAGCAGAGTGGCGACGAGCCCTGAAACGTCGACGGCTGACGGAGGTCACATGAAACTGGTTCCAGGCGGCTTGATATTGTCGTGTGCCATACTGCTGTCCGGCGAGCCGGGATTCGCCGCCTCCGGCGGATGGCAGTCGGATGGCCAAGGCACGAGATACTGGCACGTCACTCCCCCGCCCGGGCAATGCAACATCAGCCAGGCAAAAAACCGGGCGCTGCGGGCTGGCATCTATCGTAGCGAGATCATACAGCAGGATGACAATGTCATCGTGCTCAGAGGTCTGGATCAATCGGGCGACCGGCGCGAGATCGGCTTCGCCAACATCAGGGGATGCCCCGAGTTGGATGGCTATGAGGATCAGCGCCCCTGAGGGCATGGCCGGAGTTTGTTCAACGAACGCTGCGACCGGATAGCTACTCGCTCTGCCGCAAATTGCGGATCCGATCGAACAGCACCGCCAGCACGATCGCCCCGCCGATAAACGTGCCCTGCCAGAAGGCATTGATGCCGAGCAGGCCGAGGCTGTTGCGGATCACCTCGATCAGCGCCGCGCCGACCAGGGCGCCGAAAGCGGTGCCGACACCGCCGGCGAGGTTGGCGCCGCCGATGACGGCGGCGGCGATGACCTGGAGTTCCATGCCGGCGCCGATATTGGTGGTGACGGCGCCGAGCCAGCCGGTCTGGACGATGCCGGCAATGCCGGCCGACAGCGCCGAGATCATGTAGACGGCGACCTTGATGCTGCGCACCGGAACGCCGGTCAGCGTCGCCGCATGTTCATTGCCGCCGATCGCGAAGACATAGCGGCCGAAGCGCGTCCAGCGCAGCACGAAGCCGGTGAGCAGCGCCAGGATGACCATGTAGAGCACCGGGTTGGCGATGCCGAAAAACCAGGCGCCGCCGCCGAGCGCCAGCAGCTTGTCGTGGTCGGGGCCGAACTGGAAGACGACGGTGTTGTTCGAGGCGACCATCGCCAGGCTGCGCGCAATCGACAGCATGCCGAGCGTCACCACGAAGGGCGGAAAATTGAGATAGGCGATCAGCACGCCGTTGAAGGCGCCGATCACCAGCGCCGTGACGATCGCGGCCGTGATGCCGACCTCGATGGAGTAGCCGGCATTCATGGTGACCGCCAGCACCATGCTGCAGAGGCAGAGCACCGATCCCACAGACAGGTCGATGCCGCCGGTGATGATGACGAGCGTCATGCCGAGCGCGATGATGGCGACGAAGGTGACGTTGCGGGTGATGTTGTAGAGGTTCTTCGCCGTCGCAAAGGAATCGGTGGCGAAGGACAGGAAGAGGCAGGCGAGAAGCACGGCGATCAGCACCCAGAAGGTCTGGCCGCCGACAAACTCCGCAAGCCGGCTGCGCTGCTTCTGGGCAATCGTCTGGTCCAGTGTTACTGCCATTTCGACCTCTCACTCCAGATAGGGCATTTTTCCCTAAGGGCATTTCTTACGGCAGGGATTTCTCCCCTAAGCGGCGGCGCTCACACCTGTTCGATGGCGCCTGTGATCAGACCCGTCACTTCCTCAGGTGAACTCGCGGCAATCGCCTTGTCGGCGACCTTCCGGCCGCGGCGCATGACGATCACCCGGTCGGCGACGGTGAAAACATCGGGCATGCGATGGCTGATCAGCACGACCGCGATGCCGCGGTCGCGCAGTTCGCGGATCAGGTTGAGGACTTCGGCCACCTGGCGGACCGAGATGGCCGCCGTCGGCTCGTCCATCAGTACGATCTTGGCCTCCGACAGCATGGTGCGCCCGATCGCCACCGCCTGCCGCTGGCCGCCCGACATCTGCTTGACGAGGTCGCGCGGGCGGGTTTCCGATTTCAGCTCCTTGAAGATCTCGCCGGCGCGCCGGTACATTGTCTTGTAATCGAGAACCTTCAGGGGGCCGATGCCGCGCCTGAGCTCGCGGCCGAGGAAGACATTGGCGGCCGCCGTCAGATTGTTGCACAGCGCCAGATCCTGATGGACGATCTCGATGCCGTGCTGGCGCGCCTCGACCGGCCGGTGCATGATGATCTCCTTGCCCTCGAGCCGCATCGTGCCTTCGCTGGGGCGGAAGTTGCCGGCGATCATCTTGACCAGCGTGCTTTTGCCGGCGCCGTTATCGCCCATCAGGCCGACGACCTGGCCGGCTTCGAGCGTAAACGACACGTCGTTGACCGCCTGGATGGCGCCGAAATGTTTCGAGATATTGGTGAGTTCGAGAACCGCGACCAGCCGACTACCCTCCCCGGAACCTGCAGGCCTGCCTTCTCCGCCGGCTGCCGATACCCGGCCGCCAGTCAGACGCCTGCAATCTCGCTCGGCCGATCTCCTCCCGGAAAAGCGATTAGGTTCATTAATGCAAAAGCGCCAGGAATCGTCAATCAAATGTCCGCTAAATCGGCCCCTCACCCCAAAAATCTATTTTGTACGACAAATACAGATTGACGCCGGAAACGCGCGCATATTAGCTGTTGCTGGGGAGAGAAGTATGCTGATCCTTGTCACCGGGGCTACGGGCAAGGTCGGGCGGCGCTTCATTACTGGGCTGCTTGACGAGCCGCGATTTTCCAAAGCACGCATTCGCGCGCTTTGCCACAATCGTGTGCTCGAGGAAACCGACCGCCTCGGTGTCGTCAAGGGCTCGATCGCCGACAGCGATGTCGTGGCCGCGGCGATGGAAGGCGTCACCCATGTCGTGCACCTCGCCACCTGCAAGGAAATCCCTGAAGATGTGATGGATATCACCGTCAAGGGCCTGTTCTGGCTGCTCGAGGCGTTTCGCGCCAGCCCCACGGCCAAGCAGTTCATCCTGATCGGCGGCGATGCCGGCATCGGCCATTTCTTCTATCGCCATGACGGGCCGGTGACCGAAAAGACGCCGCATCGCGCCTATCCCGGCTGCTATGCGCTCTCCAAGGTGCTGGAAGAGGTGATGCTCGAGCAGTTCGCCATTCAGTACGGCATCAACACCTGCTGCCTCAGGGCGCCCTGGATCATGGAGAAGGACGATTTCAAATTCACGCTGTCCTTCGGCGACGATGTCTTCGGCGGGCCGGACTGGAAGACGCTGGTGCCGGCTGATGATGCCGAGCGTTACGTCGGGGATGGCACGGTGCCGCTGCTGCGCGATGCCGACGGCCGGCCGCTGAAGCGCAATTTCGTGCATGTCGACGACCTCGTTTCGGCGATCCTGGCGGCAATCGACAATCCGCGCGCCAAGGGCGAGCTTTTCAACATCTCGATGGATCGGCCTGTCGATTATGGCGAGGTCGCCGCCTATCTCGCCCGCACGCGCGGGCTCGGCTCGGTCGACATCGCAAGCCAGTTTCACTCGAACTGGATGGACAACAGCAAGGCCAGATATCTCTTGGACTGGAAGCCGGTCTACGATCTGGAAAAGCTGATCAATTCGGCTTGGGACTACCAGCGTTCGAGGGAGGAGCCTCGGGTCGTCTGGTATCCAGGTTGATCACGCGGCGGGTGCAGAAGCGCCCGTCTTTTTCAATGGGAGGAAGCTATGAGGAAGGCATTATTGCTTACAGCTGCAGTCCTGGCACTGACGGCCGGACAGGCGCTCGCCGCCAAGAAGCAGCTGGTCATCGTCGTCAAAGGCCTCGACAACCCGTTCTTCGAGGCGATCAACCAGGGTTGCCAGAAGTGGAACAAGGAAAACGCATCCGCCGAATATGAATGCTTCTACACCGGCCCGGCATCGACCTCCGATGAGGCCGGCGAGGCGCAGATCGTCCAGGACATGCTGGGGAAAGCCGATACCGCCGCCATCGCCATCTCGCCGTCGAACGCCAAGCTGATCGCCCAGACGCTGAAGACCGCCAATCCGAGCGTTCCAGTGATGACGCTCGATGCCGATCTTGCGGCGGATGATGCTGCCTTGCGCAAGACCTATCTCGGCACCGACAACTATCTGATGGGCGCCAAGATCGGCGAATATATCAAGAAGGCCAAGCCGAAGGGCGGCAAGATCTGCACCATCGAAGGCAATCCTGGCGCCGACAACATCCTGCGCCGCGCCCAGGGCATGCGCGATACGCTGAGCGGCCAGAAGGGGCTGGCGGCGCTGAAAGGCGAAGGCGGCTGGACGGAGGTTGCCGGTTGCCCGGTGTTCACCAATGACGACGGCGCCAAGGGCGTGCAGGCGATGACCGATATCCTCGCCGCCAATACCGACCTCGATGCCTTCGGCATCATGGGCGGCTGGCCGCTGTTCGGCGCCCCGCAGCCCTATCGCGACCTGTTCAAACCGATGGCCGACAAGATCGCCAAGAACGAATTCGTCATCGGCGCCGCCGACACGATCGGCGACGAAGTGGCGATCGCCAAGGAAGGCCTCGTCACCGCGCTGGTCGGCCAGCGGCCGTTCGAAATGGGCTATAAGGCGCCAACCGTGATGATGGACCTGATTGCCGGGAAGGCGGTCGAGGATCCGGTGTTCACCGGGCTGGATGAATGCACCAAGGATACGGTGGATACCTGCATTCAGAAGTGACCTTGGTATTCGAAAAATGATGCGGCTCGGAGCGCCCACGCAAGTGGGCGCTCCGATTATCGTGCCGGGATTAACTGAGCACCAATCCAATCCGAAAATGCCTGCATCGCCGCGGTCACCGGCCGCGATTGCACGCGCGTCAGCCAGTAGCTGCCGAGCGAAATGGCGGTGGCGAAGGGCTGCACGATCGCGCCCGAGGCGAGATGCCGTGTGAACATCGACGGCGGCGCCAGCGCGACGCCGAGCCCCTGGAGGGCGGCCTCCATCATGCCGACGGAGGAATCGAAGACGATGCCGGCATTGACCTGCGCTGTGGGGGAAACGCCGGCGGCCTGAAACCAGGTGCTCCATTCATCCGTCCGGTAGCTGCGCAGCAGCGTGGCCCCGGCAAGATCTTCAGGCGACTGCAGATGCTCCGCCAGTTTGGGGATGCAGAGTGGTGAAAGCGGTGCTTCGAACAGGCGCTGCGCCTCGGTGCCGTGCCACGAGCCGCTGCCGAAGCGGATGGCGAAATCCAGCCCTTCGGCGGCCGGATCGACGCGGTTGTTGTTGGTGGACATGCGAAGATCGATAAAGGGATGCCGGCGCTGGAAATCCGCAAGCCGCGGCAACAGCCAGCCGACCGCGAATGTTCCGACCACGCCGAGGAACAGCAATTCGCGCACCTGACCGGCTTCGATCCTGTCCAGCGTCGTCGCCATCTGGTCGAAGGAAGCCGTCACCGTCGGCAGCAGCGCTTCACCTTCGGCAGTGATCTTCAAGCCGCGGGGAAGACGCTGGAACAGCGCTACGCCCAATCGCGTCTCCAGGCCTTTGACCTGCTGGCTGACCGCCGCCTGGGTGACGCAGAGCTCGATCGCCGCACGGGTGAAGCTCAGATGCCGGGCCGAGGCTTCGAAGGCGCGCAGGCCGTTCAAGGGGAGGAATTGCCGAACCATCTGAACCCCTTGTTTTGAGGCATGTCGTTCTTCCGGAACCGCCGCACACGTCCCGATGACAGGCATTAGATTTTCTTGTGGCTGCTGCGAGATATCATCATTTGTGATTGCAAAACAGCGCCGGTAAACCTTCTTCCCATGCGCTTCGCGCCGGTTTGGCTGCCCTGTTGATTTGGAGGATGACGGTTATGAACAGCGTTGGGATAAAAATTTTATCGGCCGTTTTGCTCTCGGCCTGCGCTGCCACAAGCGGTTTTGCCGCCGACGAGACCCGGTTGAAGGCGATCACCGATGCCGCCATCCAGCCGATCATGG
This sequence comes from Rhizobium sp. N324, assembly GCF_001664485.1. Lineage (NCBI taxonomy): Bacteria > Pseudomonadati > Pseudomonadota > Alphaproteobacteria > Hyphomicrobiales > Rhizobiaceae > Rhizobium > Rhizobium sp. N324. Next base: position 3,498,671 of record NZ_CP013630.1, read on the forward strand.
AGAAATACGCCATTCCCGGCATGGCCGTCGCCATCACCGCCGATGGCCGGGACCACATCTTCAACTATGGTGTCGTGTCGAAGGACACCGGCAAGCCGGTGGCGCCGACCACGCTGTTCGAACTCGGATCGATCAGCAAGACCTTCACCGTGACGCTGGCATCCTATGCGCAAACGAGCGGACAGCTCGCGCTGGCGGACAAGGTCGGCCAATATCTGCCGGGGATGGCGGGAAAGCCGTTCGGCGATGTCGCCCTGATGCATCTCGCCACCCACACGGCAGGCGGATTTCCATTGCAGCTTCCCGACGAGGTCAAGACCGAAAAACAGCTGCTCGGCTATTTCGAAGCCTGGCAGCCCTCCTCTGCGGCGGGGACGCACAGAAGTTACGCCAATCCCAGCATCGGCATGCTCGGCTATATCGTCGCGAAAGCCATGCATGGGGATTTTGCGGATCTGATCGAGGGCAGGTTGTTTGCCGCTCTCGGATTGAAGAACACCTATATCGATGTGCCGAAAGCGCGCCAGGCCGACTATGCCCAAGGGTATAAGCGCAGCGGCGAGCCGGCCCGCATGACGCCGGCCATGCTTTCGGCCGAAGCCTATGGCGTCAAATCCACCGCAGGCGATATGATCCGCTTCGTCGGCGCCAATATGGGCCTGGTCAAGCTCGATGAAAAACTGCAGCAGGCTATCACCGACACCCATATCGGCTATTTCAAAGCAGGGGCGATGACCCAGGATCTCATCTGGGAGCAATATGCCTATCCCGCCGCGTTGAACGACGTGCTGGAGGGCAATTCGCCGGCGATGCTGAAGACCATGCCGGTTTCGCAACTGCAACCGCCGATGCAGCCGCGCGACGATGTGTGGATCAACAAGACCGGCTCGACCAACGGCTTCGGCGCCTATGTCGCCTTCATCCCCAGAGAGCGGCTGGGCATCGTCATCCTCGCCAATAAGAATTATCCCAACGAGGATCGCGTCGCCGCGGCCTATCAAATCTTGACGGCGCTTTCGGCCGACTGAGCCGGTGCATCGCGCTTGCGAAAATCGAGTCAGACCTTAGCCCGATGCGTTCGCCGGCGCGCGCGTGATACAAAACCGTGGCGAACGGCGGGCGGGCTCGAGCGCGGCTGCTCCGACGCCGAATCCAGCGGCACCACCATAAGTAAAACAGATCAATAATTAAGATTAATAGGCGAGTATTTTCTAGAACACTTCTAATGAATTGCCACGCCTTAAAGGTGATGCTAATAAACACCACCTTCTCAACGTCACAAGGCGCAATGCAATGAAAAGCGTATTGATTTCTGGTGGGGCTGGATTTATCGGGTCGCATTTGTGCGACCGTCTTTTACTTAGAACCGACGTCCAAAAACTGGTCGTTGTTGACAACCTTTGGACCGGACTTTTCGACAATATCGCCCATATCAGGGATCCTCGTTTCCACTTCGTGAAATCGGACGTCGAGACGCTGCAGACGTCGGACAAGTTTGATGAAATCTACCATCTGGCGTCCCCGGCATCGCCGCCATGGTATATGAAGGAACCGAAGCGGACGATTTCCGCCAATCTTCTCGGGGCATTCCGGCTGCTGGAGCTTTTGAAGAAGGGCGGGCGTTTCGGCTTTACCTCGACCTCCGAAGTTTATGGCGACCCTCTGGTGTCGCCGCAGCCGGAATCCTACAAGGGCCAGGTGGATTGCACTGGACCGCGCTCGTCCTACGACGAGAGCAAGCGCTGCACGGAATCGCTGCTGTTCGAAACGCAGCGCACCCAGGGGCTCGACCTCAAGGTCGTGCGTCCCTTCAACATTTACGGTCCGCGCACCCGGCCCGACGACGGCCGCGCCGTCTCCAACTTCATCACCCAGGCGCTGGCGGGGCGGCCGATCACCGTGTTCGGCGACGGCAAGCAATCGCGCAGCTGGGGCTATGTCGACGACGTCGTGGATGGTTTCGCCCGCTATTTCTGGATCAACGAAACCGACTATAAGGGACCGCTGAACGTTGGCAACGATCGCGAGATTTCGGTTCTCGAAGTCGCCCAATATGTGTCCAAACTGGTCGGCGGCGTGCCGATCGTCTTCGAGCCGTCGCCACCGCAGGATCCCACCAACCGGCGGCCCGACCTGACCAATGCGAACTACGTCATGCCGGAATGGTCGTGCAAGATCAGCTACGAGCAGGGCGTCGCCATGACGCTCGACTGGTTCCGGTCGAAAATAAACCTCGGCGCGGCGGAATAATCATCCCAGCATTGGGGTTTCGTGCCTGGGATGGCGCGGCGCATGCGCACGGTGCGATTTGAGAGAACAGCGCATCTGCTTGGCCGGCAGGGCGTCTGAACCTGGCGGCCGGCTGCAGCAGTGTCGGCCGCTACGATTAACGCGTATTGTCATAAAGCTTTGAACGCAGTTTCGCCTCCGTCCACTGGAGGTGCTGTTCGATCATATGCACGTGGAAACTGGGGTTATTGAGCGTGTTCAAGGTGAAGTCGGACAAAGGCGGGGGGACGTCGATCGGCTGCCCCTGCCATTCGGCAAGCGCCACCGGAAGATATCTATGGATTGCCTGGCGGCTCAGCCACGGACGGAAATGCCGTGCGTCCCACGGTTCGGCGCCGATCCGGTGACCCATGTCGCCGACGTGCACCATCCCATTCACGATACGAGCAGCGAGCGGCCGGCGTTCCGCCAGCATGGCTTCGGCTGCCTCAAGGCCTTGGGCCAAATCGATCTCGAGCACGTCGATTTCGTCAGTAGAAGCCGTCGGATCCGTCGGAAGCCGCCAATCCTCACCCAACACTTCCGCGGCGCCGCGAAGATAATGATATCCGCTGCACTGCCGCTCTACTTTGTCATAGAGCCTGCGCAGGCCAGCCTTTTCCAACATTTGGAGGATGCGGGGGCCAGCCCTGACGAGGGGGGCAAGGACAGAACCGGCGTGGGTAGCGACGGTCCTTTGCAGACGCCTCTTCCGCCCCTTTCGTCCGGCGAACCGATGGATCGCCAGCAGCCGCTGTATGTCGGGGTGTTTACGCGCCATCAAGGCATCGGAGCGTCCCTCTTGATGCCGGCGCACCATCTTTCCGGTGAGTGTCGTCGTTTGATGTTCGAGATGATAGCCCAATGCGTCAGGAGCAAAACGAATTGGAACTCCTTTTTTGATCAGACGCAGACCAAATTCGAAGTCTTCTCGTGCACGGGCGAATTGAGGATCGAGCCCGCCCATTGCGCGAAATAGCTCTGCATCCAGCGAAAGGTTTCCTGTCAGCACATCGGTAAAGGCGAACTGATGTCCAGGGCGGGACACGCGCTCGAAGTGCCTCGTCCACCATGCGCGCGCGGTGAGGCGGAAGCGATCCTTTGCAATGTGCGGAAGTGGCGGGTAGGGCCCCATCACGACGCCCCCAGGGTGGCACTGATGTTCCGCGGCGTGCGCCCGAACGAAGTTTTCCCCGGGCACAATGTCGTCATCAAGGAAGATCAATAAACGGCCGCTCGCGACCTGCGACCCCGCATTGCGGGCAAGTGCCGGACCGACGCCCGGCAACGTCAGGGTACGAAGCGGAAAGCGGGTAGGTAGCGACGAGAGCATTGTCGACGTGTCGTCCTCACACCCGTCAGCCACGACAAGGACTTCGAACGGTGGGGTTCCATCTCGCTGAGCGTCGAGCTTGCTTAAAAGCGATCTCAGCATGGCAGCACGATTATGCGTTGGTATGATAACGCTGATGTCAACCACGCTTATGCCCTGCCTCCCCTGCCCGCGCCCGCGCTCTGAGATAACGAACCGGGCCGCTGACGGCACCTCTGACCTGCGTTAAGGCGTCGTTGTAAGGCAGGCTGAATTGGTGTGTCGGTCGAGGTTGAAACAATCGCCGAATAAGCCTGGTGTAGGAACGAACCATGCGCGGGAGCGCCCGCGGGTTTCGCTCGAACAGGAGGGCCTTCGTCAAGATGGCGAACGATGCAACCTCGTAGCCATACATCTGCTGCTGCAGTTCCTCGCTTGAGCGGCGATGGCGGTGCCAGTTCAGAGCCTCGGGATCGTAGATGATCCGATATCCCGCTTCGAGCACACGCCGGAACATGTCTGTGTCGCCACCGGCCAGACTGAGCGTTCCAGCGTCGAGAGCCTCGTCGAACCACCCGACCGCGTCAACGATCGTTCGGCGCAATGCCATGTTGACACCGGCACCCGCATGCCACCCGGTGAAGGGGTCCAGGTTATGGGCATCATAGACCTGGCGCCTGAAACCGCGGCAAAAACCGCCAAAATGCTGAAAGGCGATCTGCGAGTCCGTTTCCAATTCTGCCGCCATGGTCAGGCCGGTTACCGCCAGCACCAGGGGGTCCTCGAAATTGCGCAGCAAGGTTCTAAGCCAGAGCGGGTCGGGAACCGCGTCGTCGTCGATGAAGGCAACGATATCTGTTTCTGCGTTGCGAAGGGCAGTATTGCGCGCGACGTCAAGACCGGGACGCGGTTCGCGCAGATATCTCACAGTGTCGAAGCGCCCGACCAAATCTCGCGTGGCCTCGTTCGATGGGGCATTGTCGACGACCAGAATATCGGCCTTATCGGGCATGGCCAAAAGCCCGGTGAGGCAGCGCTCCAGATCTTCGGTACGATCGCGCGTGCAGATCACCACGGAAGCTTTCGGCAGTTGACTTGGGGACGGCGACGGGTCAGGGAGGGCCAGCCGATGCCTCAGCCAAGCCTCGAACACCGACGAACTGGCCGCAGACAGAATCCGGTCCTTAATCGGCGTCTTACCGCCATCGGTGTCGAAGGCGATCACAGCCTGGCCGCACGGACGACCGGCGACCCGGATCAGCACAAGGGCACCGTGATAGTCATCGGTCGGTTCAAAATCTGGCGGAAGGTCAAGAATGTCGATATCTCGAACCGCAAGGCGCATCAGGAGTTCCGATCCAAGCTGTGCTGACCCGATGCGCCGTGGTCCGGCGAGGTCGCGGTGGGGCGCGACTGCACCTGCTGCCACTGTGTCGGAGGGTTAAGCATACCCTTTCTTGGGCCGGGGCCGGTCACGGCGAGAGGATAGACTTCGGCATGATAATCATAAACCTGCTGCCAGTCGGCCGAAAAAAGGCCTACCGTAACGCGATAGTCGCCCGGCGCCAGGTCGACACGATTGAGTGTTGTTTCGATGCGCACCGTGTCCGTGTCTACGACGGGGGCGAATTCGGCCAACTTGCTGTCGGTCTCGAAGCAGCACGTATCGTCCGCCGCGTAGATGCCGATGACGATAACCGCGTTGCGATCTCGGGTGGCGCCAACATAGGTCAGTGAAATCGACAGCCGGTCGCCCGCAACGATGGTGCTTGTCGGCGTGCTTTGCTCGTTCAGCAACATGACGGCTGTGATCTGGAGTTCGCCATTGCCGAACCGGCTGACCTGCGGCACAAGTTCGACGGGCAGTTTCGTCACGGCGAACGGTTCGTGCTGGACGCTGGCGACCTTCGCCTCGACAGCCGAGGTATAAAGCGGGAGCATTTCGTCGATGGGTCCGTAGCCCACGACGCGTCCGCCTCTCAGGAACAGCACGTGATCGCAGATTTCCCTTACCTGCGAGACGTCGTGCGACACGAAGAAGATAGTGGCGCCGCCGTTCAGTATCTCCTTCACTCTTGCAATGCACTTCTGCTGGAAGGCTTGGTCGCCGACGGCGAGGGCCTCATCGATAAGCAAGATATCCGGGCGCACATGGACCGCCACGGCGAACGCCAGGCGCATGCGCATTCCGGTGCTATAGCTGCGAACCGGGTTCTCAACGGCCGCCTCCAGCTCGGCGAAGGCGACAATCTCGTCGAACCGCTCGGCGACCTCGGTCCGCCGCATTCCCGCGATGACCCCCAGCAGGAAGATGTTCTCGCGCCCCGTCAAATCGTCGGTCAGGCCCGCCCCGATGTCGAGCAAGGCGCCAATGCGACCCATCACCTTGATCTGCCCTTCGTCGGGGCGACCAACGCCGCCGATCAGACGCAGCAAAGTGGACTTCCCGGCCCCGTTTAGCCCGACCACGCCGACAGCTTGCCCTGGCGCAACCGCAAAGCTGATGTGGCGCAGGCCCCAAAAGCTTTGCGACTGGACCACGGACCGTCCGGATAAAAGATAACCCTTCAAGGTGGTGGAGCGTGCCCCCCCTTGCGCACGGTAGCGCTTGCCGACGTCGTGGACGGTGATGGCGCCTTGTCTCATAGTTCGTCCACCAGGCGGGCGCTGCCACGCTCGACCAGCCAAATGCCGGCAAAGAGCATCGGCAAAGAAATCAGCGCAGTTTTCCAATAGATATCAACGGGAGGCCACGCGTGTTCGACGAAAATGGCGCGGTAGCCCTCGAGAATCCAGGCCATCGGGTTCCAGGTGTGAATTAACGCCATCGGCTCACTCGCCTTAAGTGGGCTGTAGAACACGGGGGTCAGGTAGAAACCCAGCATCAAAACGACGCCTACCAAATGTTGAGTATCCCGGAAGTGGACATGCGCAATCGCAACAAGATAGGACAGCCCCATCATGAACAGCGCCTGCGCAAGGAAGACGAGTGGAAGTGCGACGACGCTCAAAGTCGGGGCCCCGGTCTCGACAAACGAGATGATGAAGAGGAGTGGCAGAGCGAGCAGAAGGTGCACGGCCTGTGTAATGACTGCGACAACAGGAAGTATCCCGATCGGAAAGCCGGGCCGGCGCACCAGTTCGCTGCTGCCGGTTATCGAAGTCGTCGCTGCGGGTACGGCAGTGCTGAGCCAACCCCAGGCCAAGACGCCGGAAAAGACGAAAGTGGTGTAATGGGGAATATCCAGGGGCAGGACGTGACGAAAGAGCAGCGAAAAAACCAGCAGCTGGCTCAATGGCCGCATCAAGGACCAGCCGAGTCCAATCGCGGACCGTTGATATCTCATCTTCAGATCGCGTGCCAGAAGCTCCAACAGCAAATCGTTCCATTGCAGACAGATGTGGATCAAGGGCTTCCACTGATCACGGCGCCGGTATCGGTCCCGTCGCTTGGCGCGATCAAGCGCATCATCCTTGAGATGTTCAGGCATTTCGGCTCACTTTTGCCAACGGTTAAATACACCTTGTCTCAAAGTAGTAAAGATCATCATACTCGCGAACTGACACGCTACACTAGCGGGATCGTTATCGTAGGAAGCAACAATTATGCCGATGGTTTCCATCATTACACCGGCGCATGAAGCGGAAACAACGATTTCTTCAACTTTGGAGAGCCTGATAGCGCAAAGTCATGCCGACTGGGAATGCTTCATCATTGATGATGGTTCAACCGATCGGACCGCTGAAATTGCGGACCGTTTCGCGGCTGGGGATACCCGCTTCCGTGTGCTGCGGCAGGAGCAGAGCGGCGTTTCGGCTGCTCGCAATGCGGGACTGGCACAGGCGAAAGGCGAATGGGTTGTCTTTCTCGACGCTGACGACGCGCTGGCACCCTTCCATCTCGAAACCATGCTGGCTCACACACGAACTTTGCCGCAAGCCGACATTCTGCATTGCGGTTGGCGCCGTCTGAAAAATGGTGCCCCCTGGTGGCAGTCTCACCCCGCAGTAAAAATGGACAATCCGTTTGCCGAAACAGCGCGCTATTGCCCCTTCGCGATCCACGCCGCCCTGCTTCGCCGGTCCCGGCTTGCAGAAATCGGCGGCTTTGATCCAGAGATGGCAATGTGCGAGGACTGGGACCTGTGGCAGCGCCTCGCTCGAGCTGGCGCCGAATTTGCGCCGGTTGAAGGCCTGATGGCTGACGTTAGCGTGGAGCCCGGTTCGCTGTCGTCAAACAGGCTTAAGCATCTCGATTTTGGCCTCAAGGTGATCCGGCGCGGCCACCATTCCGATCCGCGCATCGCCGATCCGGTGCCGGCGCTCGCCCAGGGAATAACAAAAGCTGCGTTGGGAATGGCGTGCTGGTATCTCGCGATCTGGCTTGTCGGCGCCTCAATAGGTCAGGGCGACAATCCTGGCGAATTGCTTGAGCGGGTCGCAGAGCCTATCCCACCTGACGCCGACGCCTACACGCTCTGCGCGATCATGATTGACGGGATTGTGGTCGGCGCCTTCCCCGACGAGCCGATTTGGCCCGGACTTTGGTCGAAGATCCAGGACAAGCTTCCGGACCTAGAGGCTTGGCTTAATCGGCATGGTCCCCAAGAAGCTTTTGGCTCCCTGTTGGTTCGTGCACTGGAGCGAAAGGTCACTGACCAGCTGCCGACCAACGTGCCCGCCACGATCGGAACAACAAGGATACAGCCAATTGATTTGGATCGACCTGTCGTCGACCTTATCTTGCCCGGCATTGAGCGGTTGCGCTGTTGCATCTGGCGAGGTTCGACGCTGCTGGGGCAACTGGAGTTTGTTGTCTTCGGAGCAATCGAAGCCGATGCCATACGACATCGACTTAGGATGATGTTCGGCCTGGAGTTCGACGATCTGACGGACCCAACGCCGGTGGCAGAGGACGGCTTCGTCAATCTTCCTGTTCAGGATGACGAGCACGCCGCGGCGGCCAGCATGGCAGAGCCCAGCCGGGGGGTAGCTCAACGAGTACTGAAGCTCATGACGAAAATATCATATCGGACCGGAGTTAAAAACGTAACGGGTTGGTGGAGCAAGAAAGAGCCGACACCAACACCTGTCGACTCGATATCGGGCATGGCGCATGCCGGGCGCGCCGAATTCGATCGAATCGTTGAAGAGGAAAGTCAGCGGGCAGCTGCAGCCTCGGCGCAGATGTCCAAGGAGACGCCGTCGAAAAAAACCGGCCCGGCGGGCGATGAGGTGCCGAGATACGATACGGAGGCGTATTGGGAGGAGCTGTTTTCCCAGGTCGATCCTTGGGACTACCGAAACAACTATGAGACTGTGAAATATCTTCAAACACTCTCGTTGTTGGACGATCGGCGCTTTTCAAACGGCCTTGAGCTGGCCTGCGCGGAAGGAACCTTTACACGGATGTTGGCCTCCCGCGTCGACAACCTGCTGGCGACCGACATTTCGGCGTCGGCAGTCGCTCGGGCGGCTTCGCTTCAGGACCATGATTCCGCGGTAGCCTATCGGCAGTTGGATCTTTTGCGCGACGAGCTGGAAGGGCCTTACGATCTCATCGTCTGCAGCGAAGTTCTGTACTATTTCGAAAACAGAGCAAAACTCCGGCAGATAGTCGATAAGATTGCGGGCAGTCTTCGCCCTGGTGGTTGGTTCGTGACGGCCCACGCCAACCTCCTGATTGATAGGCCGCATGAAACAGGATTCGGGTGGCCGCATGAATTCGGCGCGGTCGGTATAGGCGAGATGTTTGACCAGCACCCGGATTTAACTCTCTCGGTCGAAGCCAAAAGTCCGCTCTATAGAATCCAAAGGTTCGAGAAGGTGGAGCACGGGGGCGGCCTTGAGCCGACACGCGTGGAAGTCAACACGGCGCAGCCTTTGCCTCTTCAGGTCGCCAGCCAGGTACGCTGGAGAGGGGGGCAAGTTGTGGAAGCGGCCGCCGACTGGAACGATGTCCCGATCTTGATGTATCATCAGGTTTCGGACGATGGTGCTGAACAGCTTGCTCGATACCGCCAGTCCCCGGAGGCTTTCGAAACCCAACTGGCTTTCCTGCGCGACTCCGGATGGCGCGGGATGACTTTGGACCGGCTGCTCGCTTGTTTCGATGAAGGTGCCAAACCGCCCGAAAAGACGTTGGTCCTGACCTTCGACGACGCTACACGCGATTTCATGACGCATGCCCTCCCACTGCTACATCGATACGGCTTCCCATCCTCACTCTTCGTGCCAACCGGCAGGGTCGGCGGCTCTGCAATATGGGATTCGGCCTATGGATCGCCAGCTCCACTGCTAACTTGGGAGGAACTTGCGGCAGTCGCGGACAGCGACGTGACGCTGGGCGCCCACGGTGTCCGGCACGTGCGTTTATCTGCCCTTGCACCGGAGAGCCTATTGCGAGAGCTTGCTGGCTCCAAAGCTATGCTTGAAAAATGCCTGGGCCGAGAAGTGCTGGCGGTCGCATATCCTTACGGCGACTTCGACCCGGCCATCCGGGACATAGCCGAACAATGTGGTTACCGGATCGGGTTAAGCTGCGTCGGCGGCACGGTGCGGGCGGATGCCGATAAGCTCGCATTGAAAAGACAGGAGGTTTTTCGCGGGATCACCCAGTCAGAGTTCGCAAATCTGCTATTTGGCTGAGACAAGAATGGGGGGTTCCACCGTCCAACCCGCATCGTACTTTGTTCCTAGGGCGAAGCGATGATTGGGATTTGGAGAGAAATCAGGTTCCTGCTTCAGCCATGATCGGGCCTTTTTTTTGAGGCTCCTCATTGCCTTTGATCTCGCGTCGACCACAAGCATCTGGGCGGCAATTGGCTTGTCATGTCGCGACATGGTAGCCACCAGTCCGATGAGGGCGCGGTATTGGCCTTGTTCAACTGCCCTCTGGGCGAGCCACCGGCCACAGCGGCGTAGGCCGGCCCGGATTGCAAGACCCTTTTCCGGGCGTCTCTTTAGCATTTCCTCCGCGACCAGGATCCAGGACCGAAGCATTCGCGTCAGATTGGCTGACATGTTGTCGGGGGTTTGGCGATAGCCGACAAGATGATCCGGCACCACGACAAAATGCGAGAGTTCAGCGGCCAGGCAGTAGAAGAGATAATCTTCACATCCCTGCGCCTCGCGCTGTTGGAGTGAGGAGTCAAATCCTCCCGTCGCGTCGAGGACATTCCGCCGGACGAGTGGCGAGCTTCCATTTCCAATGAAATTTTCGGCAAGTACTTCGTCCAGCACATCTCCCTCGACCGAAATCTCATTGCTCCGGTAAATAACGTAATTCTTGTGGTCGATCATCGCATACCAAGTGTAGACCAGCCCAACTTGTGGGCCGCCTGTCTCCAATGCCATCAATTGTCGCTCAATTTTATCAGGTGACCAAAGGTCATCAGCATCGAGGAATGCCACTAGGTCGGCAGGGGTAGAGCGCCAACCCGCATTTCGAGCAGCTGCGACGCCTGAATTTTTTTGCTTCAATACTCGCACGCGTGGATCAATTTTAACGATTTCTTGCGCAATAGCCAGGGTATCGTCCTTGGAACCATCGTCCACCACGATGATATCGAGCGCGCGATGTGTTTGATTGCGAACGCTGCTGATTGTTTCAGCCAGAGTTCCTTCCGCGTTGTAGGCCGGAATTACAACAGCAACAGTTACTTCACTTCCTGCCGATTTCTTCAAGCTCTCAACTCCGAAGTCCACACGATCGCAAAGAGGTTACACCAGGATGGACGTTTGAGTTTCTATAAATGGAGTAATGGCTATTCGACAAAGATATTTCTAGCCAGCATATGTTCATAGTCGAGAAATTGCGGTGCAAAAGCGACGCGTGCCGCCAGAAAGACAGTTACCATCTGCCTGTGAGAAAGCTGTTATGTATCCATCCCCCTTTGCGCTTTCAGCACCGTGGCGGGAAGGAGATTATTGCTCGTCATTGCTCGCCTCCTACACCGCGACCATCAGAAGGTTTGGCGACAACGGTACTCCGTTCCGCATCGCTCATGCCTCGCATCGGCGGTCGACCGAACGGTATGCTCAGTTGCTTGATCGGCATTCTCGCCGGCTGAGGCCGCCCGAAATGCGGTCCACAGCACTGTCGTCATCATCAAGCTGATACAGGGTTGAAGATCCGGTGTTCGTGGCTTACCGCGCGCAGCAAAGACACGGTCGCCGCCCAGTCCTAAAAATGATGGTGCTTGAAAATGCTCGTCGGAGTGAGCTTCACTCGGAGGCCCTTGAGGGACACTACGCTGCACAACCAGCGCTAAGGTAATATTTTAAATAAAGTATAACAACCCAATAATAATCTTGGACAGAATCGAATTCAATTGCAATAATACCGACGCACTGTGCAAGCATTTCCTACCGGAGGACCCGTCATCCACCCCGACGGGTCCTCTGCTTTTCTTCCCGAAGGCTGGCCGAAAATACGATTGCTGTTGCTTCAACGTTAAAAATATTGCTTCGACCATGCTATCGCCGGGCAGAAATCCGCATGATGAGACAAGCTCACATTTTTCGGCTGAAGACAGAACGTCCGCCGCCCGCCCGAGCGGGATCAAAAGCTATATTTCAACTTCAGCCCACGTATACCTCAATGTAATTTTATCAAACGGCGATGTCATACGATCGATACCGGAGCATTTTAAACGATAATAAAACCGCGGACCCCGGAAATAATAATACCCTTTTTGATTAGAGTTTAAGTCAGCTGTTAACTGATACTTAAATACAACCCCTGTCTGAAAGTTACGATTTTACCTTTTGATAAAAATTTTCTTGATCACTCGGACTATCGGTTACAGGTTATTCTGTCTTTAATTCACCAACCTCGGTTTCCAGTGTTTTCAGAAGGGCAAAAAGTCAGCTGAAGCCGCTTCCCACCTCGGGCTTCAGCCGCCGATACCTTGCCCGGCTCGGGAGAAGTAGATCGCTCGGCTGTCACAAAGATGCCCGCGCGCCGAAGCGTTGCCGGTGTCACTAAGGACCGTCCGGTGACGGCAGCGGAGATGCACGATAGGGCAACGTATTGCTGAATCAGATGGTTAGACAGAAAATACAGCTCAGGTCCGTCGGCAGCACCAGTCCGTCCATTTCACCCCCCCGAGGCATGGGTTCCGGTATATCCGACAAGGATACCCGCGCCAGGCCGCGGCGTCAGCCACGTTCGCGATCCTTTCAATACGAAGGACAGGCCCTCTTCGAGCCCATCCCGTTCAACACGCCAAAGACGTCTTATGGCATGTCACACCTGTGTCGAAATGGTCGCACATCGACAGGGAATTAACCCTTCATAAAGCATTTGCTTGCTCAACTTATAATTTGTGTCATGGTCACTGTAAGTAGTGAAGGAGCCGACCTGATGGGTGATATAGCGTCGCATATTCCGGAATTTGGTTACGATGAACGCGTGATGATCTGCCGGAAGCAGATCGAGAAGGCGGTTTATCAATTCATTGCAAATACGAAGGTCGAGGGGTGCGATCCGGCGGAAGTCGCAATGGCCATCGCAGACATTGCCGACGATTATATCTTACTGCTGGCCCAGAAGCGCAATTTGACCCACTGAGATTGGGATGGGCCGTCGATCGGCCGATCGCGCAGAAGCCATGTGAACGCCGCTTCCCCTTCTGGAAGCAACGTCAGCGATATCCATTACCCTTCGTTTGAAACCATCAGCGGATCGTTTCCGGCAGACCCTGAATAATGCGCCGACCATCCGCCGCCCGCAACGAGCCGGGCGTCTCCAAGCCGCAATTGAGATGGATTTGCGAAGGCTCGGATATCGGTTTTCACCCCGTTATCTCCCCGCGATGGGATCGAATGGTCCCGCGAGTGCCACGTCGTAACAGCCCATGCATTGCGCCGAGCGCCGAGTCCCTTGTTTTTTGCATGTCGCCCGGAACGCTGCACACTTCCGGGCGGCATGCATCAGAGTGGTCCAACTTTTCACGGAAGCATAGAACCGCTCTAGTCTTTTGTTTTTACACAACTCACGGCAAAAGCGCTTCGCGCTTTGCCTGGGAAAACCGCTTCATGCTTTCTCTGGCATTGCTCTAATCTAATGCGCATCGCATGAAACTCATACGACGCGCATTGGTTCTTTGTTTTTATGCATGTCGCGGTCCCGGAACCGCCGCCCGCTTCCGGGCTAGATGTTTTAGTGACGGCTCGCGCTCACTTGCGGAACCGGCGAGCCCAATTCGGCCAGTTCACTGGTCAAACCGTCCCCAACCTCTTGCTTCACGGCCTCGAGCGCCAGATCCAGGCAATTCGTCGCGAACTGCAATTTGACATCCTGAGCGACCTGTCGCGCGTAGGCGATCATCCGCGCCAGCGCGATGAGTTCGTTCAGACCGTCTTCCGCCCTCTGGTCTGCATCTACCTTGGCAATCGATGTCACGCCCATGACCATTTCTCCAACGAATTGAAGGCATGATACGCGCGATGAGGTCGTCGAGCCCGTGAAAAAAGCGTGACACAACCCTTGGTGAAAACTGCCGTCTTCAATTTACAATGCAGAGCGCGTATGGAACGCGGTTGCGTGCAGTTTCCAGGGCAAATCGACGTTCGAACGGATATCGCGGGCGTCCTGTACGGCTTTCAGCAATTCCAAGGCATCAAGGCGTTTTTGATCGACGGAATTCGAAAGAAGTGCCGCCTGCAGCTGCAGACGGGCCGGCTCGGCAATCCCGGCGCATTGCTCAACGATCGCCCGCCACGTCCGCCTTTTGAAAAAGATCGCGTTTGCTGCATCTTCGAGCTCCTGACGCAACCCACCTGCCAGCAGCCCCCGATCCTCCATCGCATCGAGCGTGGCGCTGACATTGACGAGCGGTATCGTCAGCGGCTTGCTGCCCAGCGCGCTCGGCGCGTGCATGAGTGCGACGGCGGCATCGTCGACCAGCCGGCCGGTGCGATAGTCCTCAAAAATGCGGCCGAGCCCGATCATCCCGAACGGATGACATTCCGCAGCCCGCAAGGCGCCCATGCTTGCGGCCCCGAAAACGGCCACGCCAAGCGAGAGGGCATGGAGAATTTCCTTGTGCCAGACCGGTGCGGCATATTCGAAGCCCCCGTCGATCAGGCCGACGACGTTGGCGCCCTGCTCCACCTGAGCCAGGACATCGCCCTGCATGGCAGGAGGCAGGACGTGTATCGCCTCGCCGGCAAGCGATGCCGCCTCGGGAAGACTGGGACCTGCGAAAATAATCTTCAAAATCCCATCGCCTTGGCCAGAGCCCTCGTTCCAAATCGCCGGGCGCGCTCCCCCTCCGGATTTTCGAGCTCGGGAATAACCACCTTGACGACGCTGAAGGGAAGGGTGTCGTCGCTAAGGTCAACCCGGATGACCGAAGCGACCCCTCTGTTGCGCAGAACGTCAAGCACATGCTGCAGGAGTTGCGTCAGATCCTGTGGCCGAAATCCTGCCGCGCCGTCATCGCGCAGCGCGGCAGGCGGTGCGGCAACCGCGTCAAAGGCCCGCCGCATCAGCGGCGGGAGGGATCTCGAGAAGGTTGCAGGAGAAATATCGTCCCTGGCGCCGCTGATATAGGTCAGCCGGGATTGCACGGCTTCCGTCACCGCCCGAATGGCCGCGCGCACGGGGGACGGATGCGCTCCGCTGCCGCCGGTCACCTCGACGAGGCGAATGTCCCGGTAAGAACCAGGATGCCTGGAGCCCGCAATCAGCTCTCCAGGCCCCAGCATGGCGGTGAAACAGGGGATTGCGATGTCACTGGTGATATCGAACAGCCTGAGTGCCAATCCCGATGCTTCGATTTTGTCGATCAGCCCGTTGAGGGCGTGGTCCTCAAAGCCGCGAGGATCGACGCAGCCGGCATAGCGATCGGCTTCTCCGCCCACCTGCCACAGCACATGAGCGTCGCGCTCGATACGCTCCAGCACGCCATGCAAGACTGCCTCCTCGGCACTGTTTCCCGAAGCCAGGCCATCCGACGACATCCAGTATCGCGCGTCACGCGTCCGGTCGAGCACCACCGCTTCGAAGGGAATATGGATCTCTTCGCCGCTGAGGATATTGACGCCGGCAACCCATTCGGTCTCGTCATCCGGCCCGAGATCGGGTTTATGGACGGCGGTCAGGCAGCTCAATCTGTCGACCTGGCAGCCCATTGCCTGCAGGCGGGCGGAGGAACCGTGGACGCGCTTGATGAAGGGTTCGCCGGCAACGGCTCGTTCGAGCGCCTCCATGACGGTGGATACCTTTGCGTCCAGATCGGTCAGGCCCTTTCCCTGAGCAATCACGATCGACCGTGAATTCGGGGCATAGGCGCACCAGACGGGGATTCCGATGTCGTCCAATCCGGTATGTCGCGCAACCCTGGTAATGCCGAACCTGGCCAAGAAAGGTTCGACCCGGATAAGAGTCTCCGCCGGCGGTACGATCCTGTCGGAATAGTGGACCCGGCGCGTCAGAATGATGCCTCAGCCGTCGACGCTGAATTCACAGTTCGGGCAGAGATACGGGCCATTATCAACAGCCTCTTGCTCGGAAAGCTGGCCGGGCCGCCATTCGCCTCGATCAACCGCAGATCGCCGAATCTCTGCAGGTGGAACACGCTTCGTCCTCAGCCGTTGATAACCGGATCCTGCAACTCGCCGTCGATATCAGACAGCCCCGCAACTGCCAGGCTTTTGGCCAATGCCACCAGTTTTTGCCTGATATTCGGATCCTCGATGGCGATGAACGCCTTGTTGAGCGCCAGCCCCTCCTTCGAGGACAAAAACTTGTTCAATTCGCTCGTCTCGCCTTCGATCGGTCCGGAACCGCCGTTCTCGAAAAAGAAGCCGATGGGCACACGAAGAATCTCGGATATGCGCTGAAGACGGCTGGCGCCTATTCGGTTGGTTCCTTTTTCGTATTTCTGGATCTGCTGGAAGGTAATGCCCAGAAGTTCGGCCAGACCGTGCTGGGTCATCCCGAGCGTCTTTCTCCGGACCCTGACGCGGTTGCCAACATAGACGTCGATCGAATTCGGGGATTTAGCCTTCATGTGAATAAGTCTCCCACTTTATCAGCATGCCCAGCCGTATAATGGAGAGTTTAAGCAAGAATGCAACTAAAAGTAAATATTTCGTAAGGTTTTTTTTCCGCGTTGCGCATAGCAAAAACAACCTATGGATTATTGCAGCGGATACCCTAGGCATGGCGGCGCATCACACTCGCGCGCAATTGCGCAGGGCAATGCTGTTCGAATTGGCCGATGCCCCGACAACGTCTCTAAAGAGGCTTTTGAGCAACGGCGATCATCGACTTGGCAAAAATGGGAATTCTTCCGACATATTCAAAGCGGACCTTGTCGAAGCCGGCATCCAGCAACAGCGTGCTCAGGGTACTTGTCGACCAGAACTTGATATGCCCATGATCCTTCAGCGCCATGAAATGATCGTCCATTTTCCCCATCGCCGCGAGCGCAAGGTTCTTCAGATAACCGTGATAGGGGGTGGACATCACGGCGACGCCACCCGGCTTGACGAGATCGTATAGCGTCGAGGTGAAGGCCCTCGGATCGTAGACATGCTCGACCACCTCCAGGCTGATAACGGCATTGAACGTGCCGTATTCCCGGGAAAGATCGTCATAGGCCGAGCCGACATGCAAGGGCAGCTCGGGATAATTGATATTGGCCTTGGCAATACCATCGCTGGAGGGGTCAACGCCAACGACATAATAACCCCTCTCCGCAAGGGCAGCGGCTGCCCCGCCGGTACCACATCCCAAATCAAAGACGTCGTTTTTCGCAGAACCGCCGAAATGGTTCTCCAGCACGTCGAGCACGGCGGGCAAGATGTAGGAGTGCGCGGTTGTCGGCTTGGCGTGAACATAGGTGGTTGCGTCTAACTCGACGGACATGTCCCTCCCCCCGGCGATTGCGCGGCAAACCCTATCGCAGAATACGTCGAAAATTTGATCAAACCCACCAGATCATGGGGATAACAAAATATATAATCTGAAGTTTTATAATTAAAAACAAAACCCCGGCGCGAAAGTACAGAAACGCTGAAACATGATCAATAATAATAGGACGCTCTATCAGTAACTGCCTGGAACATACCGAATAATTCATCGACATCACAATAAAAAACAGAGCAATATCTCAAATTACGAAACCCAGCCGCGACTGTTCGCCGAACGAATAATGACATCACCCGCGGTCTGCCGCAGCGATATTCCACACCTGCATGAACGGTTCCCGATGGAATCGTGCTGCGCCCTTGCCGAAAGCTGCCGCGCCCATCCGGTGGGGCACAAGGCGCCCAATTGCCGACACGAAGCCAAAGATATTTAACGGATAAATGTATACTGCTGGATTTAGACAGCCCGATCGAAATCCTTCTCGCACCGGAGAAGACAAGCTTGCCCGATAATTCATCGTCCGCAAATGCGAAACAGCCATTGGGAAAACCGAAGATTCCCGTGGTCTTCTGGTTGCTGCTGACGATCTCCCTCTCGCTGGTCATGGGGACGGTACTTCTTTCCAACCATATGAAACACTTGAAGACGGTCGGCCATTATTTTGGCTTCGATCTCTTCCCCCCTGACGTCAGGCCGCCTCCCCCCAAAGCCCTTCCCCGACCGACACCGCCAGCCACCTTCAAGCTGCCCTTGCATATCATCGAACCGCCGGTGGCACAGACTGCGTCGACTTTTCTGCGCACATGGCGAATATCCGGGCCTGCAATGTGTGCGGCGCTGCGCGATGCCGGCATCGAAACCAGCGATTGGGCGGCGGCGAGCTTTGACGCCGGTACGTTCGAATGCTTTTTCGAACATGGCGGCAAGCGGGAAAAGGATCAGCTTCCGACCTCCATCTTCGTCATCGTTCGCGGCGACGCCACCGGCGCGATCAACAATATGCGGGTGAAAATCATCAATCCCGAGACGGATCAACACGGCCAGCTCGATCCCGGCATTCTGCGAATTTTCGAAACCATGTTGCGGCAACCGCAATGGCTCGATTTCCACGAGACGCTGAACGCAATCAAGGATCTGAGGGACGTCAAGGAAGACGGCTTCGGAGCCAGTATCAACTTCGCCCATGAGGTGCTCAATCCCGGGCGCTATAACTTCACGCTGTCGCTGGATGCGAGTTCGGGACCACAGAAAAGAACCACACGCTATTTTTCCGACAGAACATGGCTTCCATCACCGGACCCGACAGCCGAGGCCGGCATGGCACCGGCACCGGCACCGGCACCGGCACCGGCACCGGCACCGGCACCGGCAGAAAATACGCGATATCCGCAGTAGAGCAATTGCAACAAAAGTGCGCGGCGGAATTGCGTGAAAATTAGGCGCTCGAGCGTGCCTGTGATTTGGACACAAAAGATTATGCGACGTCTAACGCCGCTGTTCGGTGTTGTCACCGCCCGCCAGGCGCCAGACACGCTCGACATTGAGGTCCTGCGTGACTTTCGCAAGGTCTTCGTTCAGCGCGGCAATGGCGAGCTCTGATCGCCGCAACCGCCGCGACTTTCTGACGAGCGCTGCGAACAGGATGAGAATGACGCCGACGATGCCGAAAAAAAGGGCTGCGAACTGCCGGCCGTCGAGAAGAGACAAATCGTTTCGGACAGTCGCCATAAAAAAAACGGCATTTTGAAATGCCATATGAAAACAGCTCAACAGATAGCTAAACCAATCTTCCATCACGAGCGTCCTCCAGAACGGCTTATATCTTGGAGCAAGCTGGAAAGTCTAGCAGATGCCGACAATATCCGCTGATACAAAGTATATTTGAGGTTGTGTTACTCTACTGAATTGAACGCAAACCCCGCGATGGATCGTTTGGCGGCCAACCCGGCCCATTAAATTCCGCCGCGGACATGAAAAAAGCCAACAGCGAGAGATAAAATGAATAGACGACGTTTCCTCGCCTCGATTCCGCTTGCTCTGTTGTATGCCAGTGCAGGCCCCGTCCTGGCACAGGTGCCGCCGGCGAAAGGGTTGCGCGCCCTTGCCGATAGCAAGTCGTTGCGATTCGGATCGGCAATCGACCTGCAGAACATCGATGATCCTATCGCTTCCGGGATCTACATCGGCAACGTCAATTCGATAACGCCGCGAAACGAGCTGAAATGGAATGCGACGGAAAAGAGACCGGGTGTTTTCAGCTTCAAGAGCGCCGACCTTATGGTTGCATTTGCACGCAAAAACAACATGAGGGTTTATGGCCATACGCTGATCTGGTATCGCGTCCCGGAATGGGTGTCTGCGATCACCGACGCCAAGACGATTCAGGCGGCGATGAACCGTCATATAAAACAGGTTGTCACTCGCTATAAGAACTCGATTGACGCTTGGGATGTGGTGAACGAGCCGTTGGAATATGATGCGCCGGATCTGCGGGATTGTGTTTTCCGACGCCTTCTAGGCGACGACTACATCCGCATGAGCTTCGATATGGCACATCAGGCCAATCCCGGCGCGACGCTGGTGCTCAACGAAACGCATCTGGAGAAAAAATCGGATGTTTTCGAACAGAAGCGCGCGCGCATCCTGAAAATCGTCGAGGATCTCGTCGCCCGCAAAACGCCGATCAACGCGGTGGGGCTGCAGGCGCACTTCCGCCCCGGCCTCGACCGCATCGACCCGGAAGGCATGGGCCGTTTCTGCGCGGCGCTGAAGGACATGGGTGTCGGTGTTTTCATCACCGAACTCGACGCCTCCTGTCACTTCCTGGGCCGCGACAAAAGCTTCACGCCGGCGTCATACGCCGACATTTTCAGTGACGTGATCACCGTGGCTGCCGAACGTGGCGACTTGAAAGGCGTGACGGTATGGGGCATGTCGGAAAAATACGGCGAGCCCGACGAGAAGGCCACCGGTCCCGACGCGGCGTGTACGAAGCGCGTTAATCTTTACGACGAAAACAATGCGCCGCGAAGTGCGGTTGATGGCATCCGGCGAGCAATAGAGGCGATGTGATGCGCAAGACAACGGAGACGTCGACAGATTCATGAGAAAAGCCGTTATTTACGTGGAAAAGTTTTTGCCTGCCAGCCAGGCATTTGTTCTCAACCAGGCGGTGGCATTTCGTTCCTTCGAAGCTGAAATTCTTGCCGGTTCGCGAATTTCTTCCGCCCATACCAGAAAATCCACGGTTCCGGTTCATGACATCCGTCGGTCTCCCGTGGCGCGGGCCGGTGAACTGCTTCTGAAAATCCCCCAGATCGGCCTTCCCTTTCTCTTTCCGGCGATCGGCGGTGCCGATCTTGTTCACGCCCATTTCGGCAAGAACGGTTATGTCATCGGGC
The DNA here is from genome assembly GCF_001664485.1 of Rhizobium sp. N324. Lineage (NCBI taxonomy): Bacteria > Pseudomonadati > Pseudomonadota > Alphaproteobacteria > Hyphomicrobiales > Rhizobiaceae > Rhizobium > Rhizobium sp. N324. The sequence continues at coordinate 3,519,537 of NZ_CP013630.1, forward strand.
CCTTGGCACGCGCCGCCGGCAAGCCGCTGGTCACCACATTCCACGGCTTCGACGCCACCTATGGCGGCGATCCGAAAAAGCCTGGCGGCTTCAATCAGGTGCGCTTCTTCGCCAAGGGCCGCCGGGAGATGGCCGGCTGGAACAGCTGGAACATCGCCGTTTCCGATTTCATCCGCGACCGGCTGCTGGCGCTCGGATTTCGCGCCGACCGCGTCTATCGCCACCATATCGGCATCGATCTCGATCTCTTCAAAATGGAGCCGCGCCCTCGAAAAAAGGGCCTGGTGGTTTCCATTGCCCGTTTCGTCGACTATAAGGGCCACCGCTTCATGATCGACGCGCTGTCGCGCGTGGCGGCGACCGGCACGCCGGTCGAATTCGTCATGGTGGGTCAGGGACCGCTGAAAGAGGAAATCGAGGCGCTGGCGCGTCGTTCCTTGCCAAGCGTCACGATCCATGAAAATCTGTCGCAGACTGAGATAAGGGATCTGCTCGCCAGTGCGGAACTTTATCTTCATGGCAGCGTGACCCTCGACAATGGTCACGCCGAAGCATTCGGCCTCGCCAATCTGGAGGCCGAAGCCGTCGGTACTCCGGTCGTCGCATTCCGTTCGGGAGGCGTGGGCGAAGCGATCGAAGAGGGGAAAACTGGTTATCTCGTGGAGGAGCGGGATGTCGCGGGAATGGCCGAAGCAGTCGGAAGGCTGCTCAACGACCAGGCCCTGTGGACAACCTTCAGCGCGCGGGCACCGCTTCTGGTGGCCGAGCGTTTCGACTTACGTCGTCAGACGGGGATGCTCGAGGACTATTACAGTTCCGTGCTAGACGAATTTTCCAGCCGGGGTCGGACTTGATGGTGCAGACAGGAAAGAAGCCGAAGTGGGGACTGAACGTATTTCGGCCGCTGCGGAACGGAATCGTGAAGGCCAAATGGCTTTACTATACAAAATTCTGGGGAATGGACATCGACCCGACGGCGAGCTTTTCCCTAAGCGTCCGGTTCGACAAGACCAATCCGAAAGGCCTTCATATCGGCGCGGAAACCTATGTCGCCTTTGAGGCGGCGATCCTGACGCATGATCTGACGCGCGGGCTCTACCTTCACACGCGAATCGGCAAACGCTGCTTCATCGGCGCCCGCAGCATCATTCTGCCCGGCGTTGAAATCGGCGACGAATGCGTCATCGGCTCCGGCTCGGTGGTGACCAGGAGCGTTCCGCCGCGCTCGCTCGTGGCGGGCAATCCGGCAAAGATCATCCGCAGCGACATCAAGATCATTTCGCGTTACGGACGCATGGCACGCGAAGACGAAACGGTCTCGCAGATCGTCACGCACTTGCCGACTGGAGAAGCACGATGAAGATGTTTGCCTACCGCGGGAAACACGAGAATTTTGGCGACGAACTCAACCATTGGCTCTGGGAGCGTCTGCTGCCCGGCTTCTTCGACGATGATGAAGGCCAGCTCTTTCTCGGCATCGGTTCGATCCTCTACGACAATTTCGATCCGAACATGCAGAAGATCGTCTTCGGTTCAGGTTACGGCGGTTACACCAACCCGCCGAAAGTCGACGGCAACTGGACATTCTATTTCGTCCGCGGAAAGAAGACCGCCGAGGTCCTCGGCATCGATCCGAGCTACGCGATCGGCGATTCGGGCATTCTGACGCGCAGCTGTTGGGATGCCAAAAGCATCGAGAAGCGTTATCCCGTCTCCTTCATGCCGCATTATGAAAGCGCCATGTACGGCAGTTGGGATAAGGTCTGCGATCTCGCCGGCATCCACTATATCGATCCGCGCTGGTCGGTGGAAAAGGTTCTGACCGAAATCAGCGCGTCGCATAAGGTCGTCTCCGAGGCGATGCATGGCTGCATCATATCGGATGCGCTACGCGTTCCGTGGCGGGCAATCCGGCCGATCGCGCCGGGCAATCGCGCCAAGTGGTATGATTGGGCGAGTGCGCTCGATCTGGAGATCGATTTCGATCCGATCGGCCCGTCGAACCTCGTCGAGGTCGGCGCCTCGCTGGTGCGGAAAAATACCACCCTGTTGAAGAACATCACGTTCCGTCATCGCCGCATCCGGCAGCTGACCGGAAATTATGTCTTCGGATCGACGGTCAAGACATTGCAGCGGGTGGCGCAGAAGCCCGGCCAGCTCAGCACAGATGATTCTATCGTAAGAGCACACGAGAGAATGCTGGTCGAACTGAACCGGCTGAAGCAAGATTTTTCCAAGAAAACGGCAAGCGTCCTTTAAGGTCGCAAACCGGTTTCGTGACGAGGCAATAAGGCATGATGCTTTCCAACTCCATCGATACCCTCTGCGCCCGCGAGGGCCAGAAGCACCTTGGATTGGCATGCGGCCCGCTCAAGTGGTCGATGTCCTCCAGCTCGGGAGCGGTTCGCCCATGAGCAGTGTGACCGACCGACTGATTCAGGGCAGCATGTGGCTGAGTCTGTCCCGCGCCATCGTCAACGGGCTTTCGGCGCTCAGCACCTTTGTTCTGGCCTGGTATCTGGTACCGGCTGATTTTGGTCTCGTCGCCATTGCAACGACGATCCAGGTCATCTTGAGTTCGGTCACCGAGCTTTCGCTCAATCAGGCCCTCATCCGACATGAATCTCCGAGCGAAACTCACTTCAGCGCGGTCTGGACATTGAGCGTGACGAGAAGCGCCATCTTGGCGATTCTGTTTGCCGCCGCGTCCTATCCGATCGCCGAGTTTTACAATGAACCTCGTTTGACGAGCGTGATGCTTGCCCTGAGTTTCAGCCTGCTGCTGAGTGGTCTCGCCAATCCGCGCCGCGTCATGCTCCAGCGCGATCTGATTTTCTGGCAGGAATTCGTCCTGAACGTCTCGCAAAAGCTGGTCGGCTTCATCGTGACGGTGGCAATTGCCGCGATTTACCAGAGCTATTGGGCGCTCGTGATCGGCACGCTTGCCTATCAGGTAACCAATATCATCGTGTCTTACACCGTCTTGCCGTTCTGGCCGCGCATAACATTCCGCCATGCCCGGGAATTGTTTTCCTTCTCGGTGTGGCTGACGGCCGGACAGATCGTCAATACGCTGAACTGGCGGATCGAGTATCTGCTGATCGGCAAGATGCTCGGCGCCACACAGCTTGGTCACTACACCGTCGGCAACACTCTTTCGACGCTGCCGACGCGCGAGGCGACGGCGCCGTTGAACCAGACGATTTATCCGGGCTTTTCCAAGGTCCGCAACGATCCGGTCCGGCTGGTTGCCGCCTATCAGCGCGCGCAGGCGCTGCTGGCGGCAGTGGCGCTGCCGGCGGGAATCGGCATGGCTGTCGTGGCGGATCCGATGATGCGGCTTGCCTTGGGAGAGAAATGGGCGCCTGCGATCTTCATCGTCCAGGCGCTTGCATCGGTCTTCGCCCTGCAGACGCTCGGCTCGCTCGTCCAGCCGCTCGGCATGGCCAAGGGCCATACCAAGATGCTGTTCATCCGCGACACGCAGATGCTGGTGGTTCGCATTCCCATCATTATCGCCGGCCTGATGATGGCCGGGCTTCCCGGCGTGGTTTATGCGCGCGTGCTGACGGGCCTGATTTCCACCGTGGTCAACATGCTTCTCGTCAAGCGCCTGATCAATCTGCCGTTCTTCCAGCAGCTCGCGGCAAATTTCCGCGCGCTTGCGAGCGTCGCCCTGATGGCCGCCGGCGTCTGGGGATTGTCGCATGTCCTGAACACCCCCACCGACAAGCTGGCGCTGGCCTTGCACCTCGCCATCCTCGTCGTCACCGGCGGTATTCTCTATATCGGTTCCAGCTTTGTCCTTTGGCTCGCAATGAAGAAGCCAAATGGCCCGGAAACCGAAGTTCAGCGTATCGCCGTCAAGTTCCTGTCAAAAGCCAAGCGTATTGCCGTTCCCAAGTCGGCTTAAAGCTAAAACGAACCTTAAAAAGTGAGGCAGAATGACCAGCCTATCCAGATCTGAGCTGATCTCAAAACTCAACGGCATAATCCATGATTGCCTGAAGGACTATGTCTCGCGCGACGAGCCGCTCGCCATTCTCGACTTCCCCGACATCCGCAATTGTGGCGACTCGGCAATCTGGCTGGGTGAGATGGCCTATCTCAAGAATCGCTTCGGCAAGCGCCCGGACTATGTTTCCAGGCTCTACGACTTCTCCGTGGAGGAACTGAAACGGCGCGTTCCCACGGGCCCGATCTTCATTCACGGCGGCGGCAATTTCGGCGATATCTGGGTTGCTCATCAGGATTTCCGCGAGATGATCATGGAGCGCTTCCCCGATCGGCAGATCGTCCAGTTCCCACAGTCGATCCACTACAGCTCGCCTGAGCGCATCGAACAGTCCAAACGGGCAATCGGGCGCCACAAAAATTTCGTGCTGCTCGTGCGCGACGAAGAATCGAAGGAATTTTCCGAGAAACATTTCGACTGCACGGTGCGGCTGTGCCCCGATATGGCTTTCGCCATCGGCGCGCTTCCGGAAAGGGCGACGCAAATTCCCGTCCTCGCCATGCTGCGGGAGGATGCGGAACGGGTTGGCGGCACCGATCGCAACCTCCCTTCCGACATTCCTGTGGAAGACTGGATCACCGAGTCGAAACGGAAGGTGAATATCGCCAAAAAGCTTGGCGTAGCTTCGGCCTATCTGGCATTGAAGCCCAGCGAAGTCGCATTGCGCAGGCTGGACGCGGCTGCGCATAACCGCTTCGAACGTGGCATCAGCCAGATTTCACGTGCCCGCGCCATCGTGACCGACCGCCTGCACGTCCATATCTGCTCGCTGCTGCTCGGCCGTCCGCATGCCGTGCTGGACAACAGCTATGGAAAGATCCGCCGCTTCATGAATGCGTTCTCCGGCGGGACGGAACTTTCATACAAGGCAACCTCGCTCGACGACGGGATCGAGTGGGCGCGTCACCAGGCAGCCAAAGGGCGTGTCGATAACAAGGAAGCTGTGAGCTTGCGGGCTTAAGGGGTTATTCGATGCCACTCGTTACCTTCATCATACCGGTCCGACATCAGGACAATGCCCGCGACTGGAGCAAGCTGAAGGCGAATCTCAGCCAGACCGTGGCCTCGATTTCCAACCAGACCAATGGAGATTGGCGCGGCATCATCGTGGCGAACGAAGGCGCCGACCTGCCTGATCTGCCGGAAAAATTTTCCGCCGTGCGCGTCACTTTTCCGCCGAACGACCTGCATGAACTCGGAAAGGGCAGCAAGGAAGACTTCCTCGACGCCTTCCGGGCAGACAAGGGTCGGCGCGTCCTGAGCGGCATGTTGACCGCCGCCGATAGCCGCTTCTTCATGATTGTCGACGACGATGACTTCGTCAGTTCGCGGATCGTGCAGCACGCATCCGAAAATCGCGACGCGAATGGGTGGACGATCGACCACGGCTATATCTGGGACGATGGCGGCAATTTCCTGTTCGGCCACGATGATTTCAGCCATCTCTGCGGCACCTCGTTGATCATTCGTGCCGATCTCTACGAACTCCCCGGTCGATTCGAGGATGCTTCGCTCGACTGGATCAAGTCGATGCTGGGCAGCCACGTCCGCATCGCGAACATCCTGTCCCAACGTGGAGCGCCGCTGACGAAACTTCCCTTTCGCGGGGCGGTCTATCGGGTTGCCCATGGCGGATCGCACAGTCAGGCGCCAAGCCTGCTGCGGCAATATTTCCTGAACCGCGGCGTGCTTACCAAACCGCGGCGGTGGTTGCGCAACCTTCGCAAGCTGAGGATACTCGGCCAAGGTCACAGGCGCGAGTTTTTCGGCAAGACGCGGTCGAACCCCGCATAAGGCGCCGATCCCGTTCAAATATCGCACAGGCAGTCAAAATATGAGGCTTTTCTCTTTCGACTCCACCAATAGGGTTGGTCACTGATGTCGGATCTTTTCGTCAGCGTACTCTTTTCATCCTATAATGGCGCCAGCCGCCGGCTGCGCCATACTTTGGATTCCTTGGTGCGCCAGGAGCTTCCCCATGATCGATGGGAACTGGTTGCTGTCGACAATAACAGCAATGACGACACGTTCGATCTTTTGACGTCATATAGCGACAAGCTCCCCATCACGATCCTGCAGCAGCGCAAGCCGGGAAAGTCCGGGGCGCTGAATATGGCTCTGGATCGGGTGAAGGGCGATCTCGTCGTCTTTACCGATGACGATATACGCGCCGAAGCGAACTGGCTGAAAGCCATCGTCGACTGCGCCATCGCCCATCCAGCTTACGGCGTCTTCGGAGGCAGAATCGTCCCCGATTGGGAAAAGGAGCCAAAGGACCGCTTCATCGAGTGGATTCCGATGGGATCCACCTTTGCGATCGTCGATGAAACGCAAAGCGGGCCGTGTGACCCGACAAAAGTCTGGGGCCCCAATACCATCATTCGCCGGGAACTGCTGGGAGCCAGCGTGCGCTACCGGGAAGATATCGGTCCTCTTCCGGGCAAGATATTTGCCATGGGGGAAGATGCGGAGATCATCATCCGTCTGGCAGCAAACGGCGCCAAATCCTATCGATGCGCCGAAGCCGTGGTTCATCACTGGATTCCTGCATCAAGCGTCACCGAGGATTGGGTGCAGAAACGAGGCGAGCGTCTAGGCTATGGCATGCCGGCGCTCTTTCCCGACGAGGTGCCAGGAGGAGTGAGGTTAAGCGGAGTTCCGCTTCCGACCTGGATCGAAAGCGCGCAATGGGCATTCCGGGCTGCCACGCTTTATCTCCTGCCGCAGTCCAAGAAGCGCTTCTGGGCTATCTGGAAATATTACTACATGCGTGGATATCGTGCCGGAATTCGCCGATACGCGCCTCAGACGCTGGCGCGGTGATCGATTGATCCAGGAGACGGCAATTTGAAACTCTCGGTGCTGATCAACAATTTCAATTATGGACAGTTCCTGCGCCCATGCATCGACAGCGTTCTGTCGCAGGCCTATCCCGACTTCGAAGTGATCGTCGTCGACGATGGCTCGACCGATGATTCCAGGGAGATCCTTGCCTCCTATGGCGAGCGGATTCGACCGGTATTGAAGGAAAACGGCGGCCAGGCCTCGAGCTTCAATGCGGGTTTTGCGGCCGCAAGCGGCGACATCCTCTTTCTCCTCGATGCCGACGACGCGTTTCTGCACGGCAAACTCGCGCGGATTGCCGAGATCTACGATCGTAACGAGATCGACTGGTGTTTTGACCGCATCACGACCGATGAAAGCGACCAGCCTGCCGCAGAATTGCAGGTGACGTTGTTCGACAAGCGTGACACGCTGCGTAAAGGCGGCTTTCCATCGCTCCCGGTTCCCACTTCCGGCCTGAGCTTCCGCCGCAGCCTGCTGTCTCAGATATTGCCGATGTCGGTCGCAACGGATGTCGTTCTCAGCGACAACTACATCAAGTTCGCCGCCGCCTTTCTTGGCCGTGGCGCCATTGTCGAAACACCGCTGACCTTTCAGCGCATTCATGCGTCGAACCGCTACACCGGCACAAGCAGGGCCAAGACACTGCGCCCGCGGATCATGATCGCGACAGGACTGGAATTGGCGCGCCGATATGATGGGCTGCAGGCGCTCGGCAAGAGCCTGGTGGCCGGCGGCATTGCCGAGACGACATCGCTGCTGAAGCTCAGGAGCGAAGCGCGCAACACGGTGACCGGTGGTCCGTTCGGCGATGCTGCCGCAACCGAGGTGGCCCTGATGGCCGCACGCAAGCGTTTGGGAAATATGCTGCGGAGAGGACAGTCATGAACCAGCAGGAAACTTTCCCGCATTCATCCGTCGGCACCGATCAGGCAGGCGCTGCGCCGTTGAAGATCGCCGTCGGCGTGCTGACCTATCGGCGGCTGGACGGGATCGCCAAGCTGCTTGACGTCATGACGCGCCAGATCAGGCACCCGGCCCGCCCCTATCATCTCACCATGGTGATCGTGGATAATGATGCGGCCGGCAGCGCAAAGGCAACGGTGGAGAGCTTTGGCCAGACAGGCGCCTACGACCTGATCTACGTCGTCGAGCAAAACCAGGGCATCCCCTTTGCGCGCAACCGCGCGCTGGATTCGGCGCCTCCCGGCACCGACCTGTTCTGCTTTCTCGACGATGACGAATGGCCGGTCGACGGCTGGCTGGACGCCATGCTGGAAACCCGCGAGAAAAACCGCGCCGATTGCGTCTACGGGCCCGTCCAGCCGGTCTATCCCGAAAACCCGCCGGAATATTTCATCAGGGCCAGGGTATTCGAGCGCAAGAAGAACATCGACGGCCAGCGCATCGGTTATGCGGCTTCGAACAACGTCATGTTCGACTATCCGCTGATCCGTGCATGGAATCTTCGTTTTGAGGAGAAGATGCGCTTCACCGGCGGAACGGACTATCTTTTCTTCAATCAGGCCATCCGCCGCGGCATGAAGATTTTCTGGGCCGACAAGGCACTTGTCCATGACATCGTTCCGGCGAACCGGATGACCTGGAAATGGGTGTTGCAAAGACAATACCGGCTCGGCAATACCTTCGCAGTCAGCGAGGTTCTGCATGGCAACCTCAAGCGCCGGGTCTACCGCGCAGCCTATGGCGCCACCAGGGTCGTGCTCGGATTGGTCATGCTACCGGCGATCCTGATTTCACCTTACTGGGGCATGCGGGCGCTTACCCATGTTCTGCGCGGCGCCGGCATGGTTAACGGGATCCTCGGACATGCCTATCAGGAATACAAGCCCAATGCCGCCCACTGATATTATTTGCGGAAGCGCTCTTGGAGACGTTCTGGCCGTTACTATGTTCCAACCAAAATCATCATGTCTAACGGCTGCCGATGAACTTCAAGGCTTCAACTAACCGAGCCGAGAATGATACACTTCTACTGAATTATCGTGACACAACTGCTGGTTCGAACAGAACGGTTTTTCGCTCTTGCCGTCGGTCAAATATAGGAGATGCCTGTCTATGGCTGAGAAAAAAATAAAGGTTCTCGCTGCCTCGTCGGGAGGCGGCCACTGGGAGCAGCTGATGGCCATGCGCGGCGCGTTCGAGGGCTGCGACATCATTTTTGCAACGACCATCCCCGGCCTGCTGGCCAAATATGACATTCGCGACGGGCTGGTCCTTCCCGATTGCAGCCGCGACTCGATTACCATGTCGATCCGATGCTTTTTCAGCGCCTTCTCCATCGTTCTCAGACACAGGCCCGACGTCATCATCTCAACCGGCGCCGCGCCCGGACTTTTTTGCCTGCTGGCCGGTAAATTGACGGGCAAGCGGACGATCTGGATCGACAGCGTCGCCAATGTCGAAAAGCTGTCCCTATCGGGAAAATTGGCCGGCCGTATCGCCTCGCTCTGGCTCACGCAATGGCAACATCTGTCGCGGCCGGACGGCCCCCATTATGCAGGAGCTGTCCTTTGATCCTTGTCACCGTCGGAACGCAGCTGCCGTTTGATCGCCTCGTCAAGGCCGTCGACACCTTCGCAAAGGACCTGAGCAAGCCGGTTCTGGCGCAGATCGGCAAGGGCACCTACACGCCGCAGAACATGAAATGGATCAAGAACATCGAACCGGCGGACTTCGACAGAGTCTTTCGCGATGCGACTGTCATCGTCTCTCATGCGGGGATCGGCACGGTGCTGACGGCAAAGCGTTTCGGGAAACCGATCATTCTCGTGCCGCGCCAGGCAGCCCTCGGCGAGCACCGAAACGATCATCAGCTTGCGACGGTCAGCCAGCTCGTCGGCCGGCCGGGCATCTATGTCGCCAATACCGATGACGAACTCAAGGATTACCTCCTCCAGGACCTGGACAGCCCATCCCATGAAGACGCCTCCGAGGTCGGCCGGGCGTCGCTGGTCAATTATCTGAAAGGTTATCTCGCGGCAGGCTGAAGCGTCCCGCGGACGCCATCGGCAAAGCAGAGATCTGTCATTCTTTGCAAATGCCGCCGGCAATATGTTTGACAAGTTCCGGCACGATGATCTTGGCGGCAATCTCAGGCAAAGGATGGGCGCCATCCGGAATGGCCGCGGCCAGAGCCGCCGGCGTCAGGCGCTGCCAGTTCGGTCGGTGATCGACAAACTCCAGACCGCGTTTCTGTGCCTCCGCCTGATGGCCCGAGATGTAGCTGCCGACAAAGGGGCGGATCAGGCCACGCAGTCCCGAAAACGGATTCATCGCCATGACGATGATCCGCGCCTGTGGCAGACGCTGCCGAAGCTGGTCGAGGATGTCGCCGATATCCTTCCGGCTTTGCGCAAGCGACACGAACCGCTGCAATGCTGCATCGTTGGCGTAAAACTCGACCAGAACGATATCTGGCTGCTCGGCAACGACACGATCAAGCTGGGTAAGAGCCCATAGCGACGTCTCGCCACTTTTTGCAACGCTTTCGATTTTCACCGGCCGCTGCAGGCAGGCGGCAAGCCCTGTCTCAAGAGCAGGCTGCCACCCACCTCGGGCCGTCAAAGATGTTCCGAACGCTACTATTTTCAACGGCGGCGCATTCCCGGCATGACCGCTTTGAGGGAGCGACAGCATCACCAAACACGCCAAAAGCAGAAGCCATCCATAGGCCGATCGTCTCTCAATCGGCGCTGCTCGCCGAAGCCGCAAACTTATCATGGAGAAATCATATCTCGACGGAACCGATAGGTCACGCGTCAGGACTCGGCCTCGAAGGGCATGCCTGCCCTTCTTAACCCAAGCTGCAGCAGGCTTGAGACAATTTCATGAAGATGCCGTCTCATGCCGATGGTGACGCGGCACAGCCGCGCCATCACTCCTCACGGAAGACGTGCTGCATCTGATCGGTCAGCGGCTTCGTGAGATAGGAGATAACCGTCCTGTCGGCGATCTTGATAAAGACTTCAGCCGGCATGCCGGGATAGAGCTTTATCGACTTCAGCTTGGCGATGCTTTCAGCCTCCGGCTTGACGCGAACGGGATAGTAGCTGATGCCCGTCCGCTCATCCTTGACGATATCAGGCGCAATCGAAGTGATCTCGCCGCGCACATCGGGCGTCGTGCGCTGATCGAAAGCGCTGAAACGCACATCGACGGACTGGCTGACGTGAAGCTGGTCGATATCGCGCGTGGCGACTCTCGCCTCAACTGTCAGATCTTCATTTTCCGGAACGACGAGCATCAAAGTCTCACCCGGATTGACGACGCCATTGACCGTGTGAATGGAAAGCTCGTGCACGCGCCCGCTGAGCGGCGCGGTAATGTCGAGACGGCGGAGTTGATCGAGCGCAGTTCCGCGGCGCTCTTCATTCTCGGCGATCTTCGCCTCAACGTCGGTCAGTTCCTTGGCGATCTCCGAACGGCGATCCTCGTCCAGCTGGATCGACTGGCGATCGATCTCGATCGCCTTGCCTTCGGCCTCCGCCTTTGCAGCGATTTCCTGGCCGCTGTTGCCCTGAAGGTCGGCGCGGGCGCGCTTGAGCGAATTCAAACGCTGCAACGTCACCAGCCCCTTCTTGTAGAGCGTATCGACACCCTCGAGTTCCTGTTCGATCAGGCCTAGGGAATCATGGGTCGCGTCGATCTGAACGACCAACCCCTTGATCTGCTCGGCCAGCTGATCCTTGCGCGACGCCAGCTGGCTTTTCATCCCGATCAGCGCCGATCTGCGGCTGTCGAACAGCTTCGTCTCGCCGTCGAGCAGATCCCGCGCCGCGGTGCTGGACGTCAGGTCGCTGATGTTTTCCTGGACATCGAATGTCTCGGCGTCGATCCGTTCGGCCTTCAGGCGGGCACGGCGCGCATAAAGCTGAGCGAGCGTACTCTCGACAATCGAGAGCTGTGCCTTTGTCGTCGTGCCATCAAGCCGTATCAGGACTTGTCCAGCCGTCACATGGTCATTTTCGGAGACCAGCAGTTTCGACACGATACCACCGGTCAGGTGCTGGATCTTCTTGACATCGCCGTTGACGACGACAACGCCTTCGCCGATGACAGCGCTCGAAAGCTCCGTGGTTGCCGCCCAACCGCCGATGCCGCAAACGAGAGCTATCGCCAAGGCACCGACAAGGGCGACATGGCGATTGAGGGAGCGTTTCGATTCACTGATGACCTTACTCACAATCTTACCTCCGGCCTATTCAGCCGCATTTATGCCGTCGACAACGACTTTGAGCTGAGCCACGCGCTCGGCAATGGGCGTACGCGGCGCCGCGTCCGGCCGGCTGACCCGTGCCAGAACTTCCTCCTTCGGACCGAATGCGATCATCCGTCCGTCCTGCATCATCAGCACGAAGTCGCAGACCGCCAGAACCCCGGACCGATGCGCGATGACGACGACGATGCCGCCGCGTGCACGCACGCTCATGATCGCGGCACTCAGCGCCCGCTCGCCCTCTTCGTCGAGATTGGAATTCGGCTCGTCGAGCACGACGAGGAAGGGCTCGCCGTAGAGCGCTCTTGCAAGCGCGATACGCTGTCTCTGGCCGGCCGAAAGCGCGGCCCCCCCTTCCCCGATTTCGGTTTCGTAACCGTTCGGCAGGCGAAGAATGAGATCATGAACACGCGCAGCCCGCGCCGCGGCAACCACCGCCTCGGGCGACATGTCCTTGGCGAAACGGCAGATATTCTGGGCGACGGTTCCTGAGAACAATTCCACGTCCTGCGGGAGATAGCCGATATGCCGGCCAAGCGCGTCGCCATCCCACTGGTCGAGTGCCGCGCCATCGAGGCGAATGGATCCCCGGGCGGTCGGCCAGATGCCCATCATCGCCCGCGCCAAGGACGACTTGCCCGAGGCGCTGTAACCGATGACCCCGAGGGCGCTACCCGCTCTCAGCCCGAAGCTGACATCGGAAATGACCAGGCGTTGACCCGCCGGCGGCCCGCTTGCCAGCCCCTCGACCGTAACCTGCTTGGAAGGCGGCGCCAGCGCGAGCGGAGCGGGAATTTCCGGAATGGTCTTCAACAGGTTCGCAAGCCGTGCCCAGCTTTGCTGAGCGGAAACGAAACCGCGCCAATTTCCGATTGCTGCTTCCACAGGCGCCAGAGCGCGAGACGTCAGGATCGAGCCCGCGATGATAATGCCTGAGGAGGCCTGTCCTTGGATGACCAGGATCGCGCCGGTCGCCAGCGTTCCCGACTGCAGGGCAATACGGAATATCTTCGACAGGGTGGCATATCCGTTCCCAACATCCGAGGCCTGCCGAGTGATGAGCCGGTATTCGCCGTTCTTGCGGTCCCAGATTTCAGCCATGGTGCCTGCCATGCCCATTGCGTGAATGACCTCGGAGTTGCGGATCGAGGTCTGCGCAAAGGCATTGCGCATATTGGCGGCTTCGGATTGCTGTTTTGATAGCGTCCGCGTCCCCTGGTTGGTCAGGAACGTCAGGATGGCGAGAACCAGCGATCCACCGATCGCGATATAGCCGATCGCCGGATGAAACAGGAAGCAGATTACGATATAGAAGGGAAGCCAGGGCAGATCGAACATCGCCGTCGGCCCCATGCCGGACAGGAAGGTTCTTATCTGGTCGAAGTCGCGCAACGGCTGAAGCCCGTCGCCGCCGATTTTGACCTTCAGCGGCGCCTTGATGAGCGCCCGGAATACGCGTCCATTCACCATCTCGTCGAGAGCACCGGCAACGCGCACCAGCATTCTGCTGCGGAGAACTTCAAAGGCGCCCTGAAAGGCGTAAAGAGCGAGCGCAAGAATCGCCAACGCAGCCAGCGTCGGTATGCTTTTGCTGGGGATGACTCGGTCATACACCTCAAGCATGAAAAACGAGCTGGTAAGATAGAGAATATTGATAAGCGCGCTTGCTATGCCAATGAAGATGAGCCCCCCCTTGCACTTTCGCAAGGCTTTGGACGGCTCACTGGCATCAGTCGCTGAACTCTGAAACACGAATTAAATCCTCTCCTACCGCATCGCATACAGGTAAATAAGCCTGCGTACATCGCAGCTACGGGTCTATCAAGCCCGAACAATGACACAGCTGCTTGGGAACATCGAGATCCGGTGCCGAACCCCGCTGACAAGACCAAAGCCTATTACATGAATCCCACTGAAAAATGACCGAAAATTCCTATTTATAGCGAGCGATTTCAGGGGCTCTAGCTTAACGCTACGCTAACTATACCGGCCTAAGCAAGTGAAAACCACGAACCGCCCAATAACGGCTCAAAGCGATGAACATGACACGCGCACAGACGCGAGATTTACTGGGGCATTAACTATAAATTCAGTCTATAGTTTGTTCTGATTATGACCGGGCGGACATATTTGTCATCCGCCATCTCCACTTTCCACAGCCTGCAGCATTCATCAACATTGGAAGTCAGGCAACGTCAGCCTGAAAAGCCCTCCGACTGACGCTGTCTCAGCATTGGCTTGCCTCACACCAACAGGTGCGAGGCGTGGCTGGAGTGAAATGCATCGACATTGATGTAGATACCCAGCGAGTCCGTGTCGATGTGCGAAGCGCCGTCGGAAATTTTGTATTGGAAGGATTCGCTGACGTTCCCGCTGAGGCCGGCGAGTTTCGCCGCGTCCACGGTGTAGGTGTAATCGCCATCACTCTCGATATGGATGACCCCATATTTCCCGGTGACCGTCAGCCCGTACTTATCCACGGCGCTGTCGCCAAAGCGGCGGAGCAGCACATGTCCGTTGGCAGCACTGTCATTGTCGAGAAGGTTTCCATGATATGCGCTGCCGGTATCGGCCGAAATCTTCAAGTTGTCACGGACAGCGACAATTTTCGGCGCCGCGACTGTGGGCACGGTCGCGACCGGGGTTTCGGTCGTAGGCGCCGGGGAGGCTATCTGCGGCTGCGCCGGGACTTCCGCGGGATGTTCGATGACCGGTACGGCAGGCGTCTGCTCGTGGCTCGGTGACGTATCGCCACTCGTGCTGCCGGCGGCGCTGTCGAGTTCGGCCTGCGCTTGCTCGAAGGTCTTGTTGTCGCCGACAAAGAACGTGTTTTGCGCAGCGATTATCGCCGGCATCGTCAGGGTCGATACATCGCTGTCGATAATATTGTCATAGAAAGAACCCGATGCAGGCCGGTCGACCTTAAGCGCCGAAGACGATAGGTCGTCAAAGACATTGTCATGAACATCGATATTCTCGCGAACATAAAGCGGATTGCCGGCGGCGCTGACCAGAACCCCATACACCCCGTCATGAATATAATTTCCGCTAATGTCGTAGTTCTTCGCGTCGCCCTGATCGCCCAGGCCGATGCCGTAGGACCAGCTGTAGCCGCCATATCCCGAAATGTTGTTGTCGTGGATGGCGATATTGGTGCCCGCCTGTGCGCTCAACCCGAAACCGCCGCCGACGAGCGTGTTGCCCTCGACCAGCGCATCCTGAGCGCGGATCAGCACGAGGACGCCCTTGGCGCTATTGGTTTGCGTTTGCTCCAGATGATTGTCCTTGACGAGAATGTTGCGGCTGTCGTTGAGCTGAATGGCGTCCGCCGCGCTGCCCTGGCTGTTGGTGACGGTGTTGTTGATCAGGGTGACGCCGTTGACCTTGTCCATCCAGATCCCGTCGGAATGGACACCGGTCAGCCTGCTGTTTTCGATGGTAATGTTCTGGCTGCTTTGGAAGCTGACAGATCCGGGCTTTCCGGCGAGGCCGGTATTCGTCACCTCGACATTGCGCACGACCCAGTTGGAGACATTCCCTGCATATATCGCGTTCGCTCCAGTATCGGCGATCTTGATATTCTCGATAACGATATTCGAAGCCTTGGAACCATGGATGCCGTCATTGCTGCTGTGAATGACCGGCGCGTCACCGAGACCGTAGCTGCCAATGGTGATCGGAGCCGTGACGCTTCCGGAGTATTTCAAGTCGAATTGTTCATTAAACACGCTGCCGGCGGCGAGCAGCACACTGTCGCCGGGGTTCAGCCTCAAGGATTCGACCGCTGACAAGGTCGCGAAAGCCGAGCTCTCCGTAGTTCCGTTATTGTGGTCGGACCCTGTCGCTGAATTCACGTAGTAGACGGTCATGCTTTGATCTCCCCCAGCTAATGGAAATCTTCTAAGCGCGCCTCTCTCTCCGTCAGCTAAAATGAAACACTAAAATTCTTTCTATCTGTCGATATTCTTGATCGCCGGGCGTACTTTCTTCGTCCTCGGGTATTTTTCATGGCGTTAAAGTTGCAACGCACAACAACAATGTATTTTTACTAGAATGCCGGTTCGATGGCAGTCCATTTTTCGTAACCGGCGGATTGTCGTGACCATGTCGTTACAACTGTGAAGTTTGTCCCTCGGCGTATCCGACAATGGAAATGACAATGACGAACCTAATAGGATATGAGATAGGCTATCGAGATAACACGCCAAATTGACCAAAAGACATTGCTAGCCCAATGTGATTATTTGACAATTTCATCTGAGTGGAAGTGACTTCCCTGTATTCCTATTGATTGCTTCCGAATAAAACTTCTTACATTATGAAGAAATATGCTCAATCGTATGACACGCTGCGTATTCACTTATTATTAAAGTGACAATCTTTCGGCGCCCCCTCCAATTACCACGATTGTATGTGTGCCATTATTGCACACGCGGCACTCTAATGTTCATCTTACGTTAATCTCAGCCTTGACTCTCTGTCTTAATATATCCTTAATCGCACCCGTCGCTAAGGTTAAAATTGGCCAGCGAAGATCAATTCAAGGAGAGACAACAATGGCTATTCACGCAACCGACGATACTGCCACATTTCTGGAAACCGACGTCATCTCGGGAAATCTGCTGAGCAACGATTCATCTGACAACGGTCACCTATTCCTTCGCGCATTCGATCAGCAGAGCGTCGGCGCCAAGCAAGGCAACAGCCAGATTACTGAAATCCAAGGCGACTACGGCACCTTTTTCGTCAAGCCGGACGGCAGCTACACCTATGTTCTGAGCGATGCTGCCAAGGTGAACTTCACCAATGGTGAATTGCTCCAGGAAAAGGTCTCGTACAAGATCTCCGACGGCAGCGGTCATACCGATGTCGGCCTGTTCACCCTGAATATTCAGGGCGTAACCCAGGTCAAGCCGATCGCCGTCGACGACCACTACAGCTTCAATGAAGGCAGCCCCATTGCCGGCAATGCGCTCGACAACGACATCCCCGGCGATAATGGACATCTCTTCCTCCGTCAGTTCGCCGGCACGAACGTGAACGGCAACCCGAGCGCAACGACCGACGTCGCCGGGACCTACGGCACCTTCCATGTCAAGGCCGATGGCTCATTCACTTATGATCTGGCGGCAGATATCGCTCCCGGCGATCACGTCACGGAAACCATCCAGTATTACAAGATTTCCGACGGCCAAGGTCATACCGATGCCGGCGTTCTGACGCTCAATATCACGGGCACGGATTTCGTCTCGGGCGCCAGCGTCTGATCGTCCAGCAGCCGATCAATCCACAACGCCCGCCGCCCCAAGCAGCGGGCGTTGTCGCCTATCGCGCTTGCATCCGACCGTCTTGAGTCTGGACCGTCCTCGGAAATCTGCCGACGGTTACTTGCCGCAACGCTGCCGAAACCGCGCTGTCACGCCGTCCCCGGCGCCTGCCCAGCTTCGATCGAAGATGGGGCGGAGTTGCGGGCTGATCTCTTTTATGGTGGCGTTGACCCTGCAACGGTCACCGAGTTTCAGCATCGTCGTGAGATCGCTATCGAGCGCAATCTTTGCCGCCGAAAGCGTTGCATTGGTGAAATCGTTCCAGAAATAAAACCGAGTCAAAATCATCGACTCGTCGTGAGGCGCAAGAGCGACAGCACGCTTCATCATTCCCGCAATCGAAAGCGGCTCTTCCGCGATGATCGACTGAACAGCGGCCAGACGAAGCCAAAAATTGCTGTTTGTCGGCATGCAGGAGAGTGCATATTGCAGATAATTGCGGGCGCTCGATGCGGCAGCAACCCAGGCATCGTAGTTGACACTGACATTCTGTCGATCGAGTTGCGCCAGTACCAGCGTCACACCGGCGGCGACGATATCGGATCGGCAATAATGTCCGTCAACCACGTCGGCACTGCGCGACGCATATCTGGCCACCACATCATCGGCGACGGTCTCGCCGCGCTCGATCCTCTCGGCGACGATCGAGATGCTGGCCGTTCTGATCGAAGCATAGAGCTCTCGCCCGGCCAGCACCACAAAGACGACGGTGACGATAACGAAAGCGATCCTGGTGACCGAAACGACCCGGCGTTCGAACATCAGCTTTCGGTATAGTATCGCGAATAACGCTTATAATAATATTCGCTGGAGCCGAATGTCCGGTAAAGCTTCATCTGCGACGGATCGACCTTGGTCAATATAGCGCCGACGCATTTCGCATAGAGTTCCGGCTCTGACAACAGCGTCGACTGCACGACCTTGCGCGAGGTCTTTCCCCACTCGATGACGAAAACCACCGCATCGAGCTTAGAGTTGATGGCGCGCGCATCCACGACCGGCGCCAGGGGCGGCAGGTCGACGATAATGTAATCGAAGCTTTGACGCGCCACTTCAAGAAGCTGATCCATGCCACGCGATGCAAGCAACTCCGACGAATGCGGGACACGATACCGCGCAACCGTCGGCAGAAATGCCAGCTTGGTTTTGGGATCGAGAAGGATCAGATCCTTGAGCGGGCGGCCATCGACGATCGCCTCGAGCAAGCCGGCCTCGGCATGGCGGCCGATTGCCCGGGTCGCGCCGGGATTGCGCATGTCGCCGTCGATAAGCAGGCAGCGAGCGCCCTGCATTGCCAGAAGCTTGGCAAAATTGATGGAGGTCGTCGACTTGCCCTCGCCGGGCAAGCTCGACACTACGCCGATGACCTTGCAGCGCTGATCGGCTGCGCTGAGGTCGATCGCAATCTTGGCGCTTCGAAGCGTCTCGGCAAACGCCGAGAGCGGGTGCTCCTCGACATAGGTCGTGGTCTTGCTGCCCCTGGCGATGCTTCGCGGATTGCTGGGATCGACGAGCGTCGGATCATCGACGTTATCGTCAACCAGCGGCATGACGCCGAGCGATTCGACATCGAGCACTTCCTTGACGTCGTCGCCAGTGCGGAAGAACCGATCCCGGAATTCTCGGAAAGCGCCTATGCCGCTTCCGACCGCACATCCGAGGAACATCGCAAAGGCGACGACAAGAGCTCTCTTCGGAGCACTCGGCTTCGTCGGGGTCTCCGCCATCGTGATGATGCGCGCAGCGGTAATCGGGAAGCTCTGCTGCTGAATGGCTTCCTGGTAGCGTGTCAGGAAGCTCTGATAGAGATTCTTGTAGGTATCGCGCGTGCGCTCGAGCTCGCGAACCTGGACCTGTGTTTCGCCGGCCGTCGCGGCAACGCCGGTCGCCTTCGTGACACTGTCACGCAAAGAATTTTCCCGCGACTGTGCAACCTGCAGCTCGCTTTGATAGCTCTCGGCGATGCGGTTCAACTCATCGAACATGAGTCTCTTATATTCTTCCATCTCCGCACGAAGCCGAACCGCCTGGACGTGATCGGGACCAAGCCGCGCCTCGATTTCGGTCTCGAGCTTGGAGGCCTCAAGATACTTCTTGCGCAGGTCGTTGGAAATGGAGCTGTCGAGCACGTCGGTGACGATCGCATCGGTCTGCTTGGCGTCGATGATCGATTTGACGCGCGCATATTTTGCCTCGGCCTTCGCCGTCTCGGCCTGGGCGTTGATCAACTGCGTGTTGATCTCCGAAAGCTGCTGCTCGCTGATCAGCGTACCGGATCCGGCCTCGACAAGCCCATGCTCGCTGCGGAATTTCTGAACCGCAAGGTCGGTATCCAGCGCCTGCTGCCGTAGCTCTTCGATACGCTCCTGCAGCCATTCACCGGCCCGGCGTGTCGCCTCGTATTTCGAATTGAGTTTGTCGACCAGATAGACGTCGGCAATGGCCGCGGCGATCTGACGCGCCATATCGGGCGACTGCGAGGTATAACTGACATCGAGAACGTAGGATTTGCCGACACGTTCAACATCGATATTGCCGGCCACAGTTTCCGCGGCGTACCGCCGCAGCATTTCCGGATCGGGCGCGACTGCCGCGTCGTCGGCAAACCATGATTTGAAATTCACCAGCGACTTCAGCGTCGCGACTGAAAACAGCGAACTCCGCTGGGCGTTGAACACCGGATCGTTGACCAGTTTCAACTTATCGACGACGGCATAGGCGATCGTGTCGGACTTCAACAGCTCGACCTGGCTGAGGACGGTTCCTTCGTCATCGTCCATCTGGCCGAAAGCCGCCAACTGGTTGATCACCTGGTTATCGCTGCGGTCGATCAGCACGCTTGTGTCGGCGGTGTAGACCGGCACCGACGTCAGGACATATACAACGCCGAGAATGGCGAAGGCGAACGCGCACGCCGCAACCATCCGCCACTGTCGGCGGGCAATCGCGATGAGCTTATCGAAATCGATGAAGTCAGCTTCGTTTCCCGTATCGCGGGAGGGATCGATACGCGGCGTAAGTTTATCTGGCGATAGCAATTTCGATCTCCAACTAAGGCGTCAAGCGCTAAGATCTACGGGCAATTCCAGCTATTGTATGACGGGTGTGCTCGGACTGGTCGATCCCGTCGTGTCAGAGGACGACTGTCCTCCCCCATTGACGGTGAGGAATGTCCTTGTCGTCGTCGAGGACGAACTATCTCCGTCGCCGGCGTTCGAAACCAGCGAACCGGCAGTCGTCGCAGCGCCGTCAAAGGGCGTACCGTCGTCCGATCCAGGACCTGTCTGCCCGATCGACCCCGTATTGCCGATGCCGGATGCGGCAGTCGCACCTGCCCCCGGGCCGAGCGCTGCAGTTCCGCCTTCGGCTAGGACCTTTGCAAAGGCTGCGAGCAGCGGCGCAAGGTTGGGATCGGCGCTCGCCGCGTCGGCGACGGCCTTTTCGATCGCCAGCTTGAATTGCGGATCCGATACCTGGCAGCTGTTTGCGGCACGTCCAAGACCCGAGCCGATCGCCGCCATCTGCGCGGCATTGGCCTTCTTGGCCTGCTCGATCACCGGCGACAGCGCGTCATTGCTGGTCCCGACCAGAGCACGAACACGCGACGACAAGATCAATGGATCGGACATGTCGAGCAGAACGGCGGGGTTGGCCGTAAATCCGCTCACATCGACCGAAGTGAGATTTGCCGGACCCAGGCAAGCCGCCGCAAAAGCGCTTGAATTCATGCCGGCAAACATCGCAACGGCAATTCCGCTATATGCAAGCTTACGATAAACAGCTGACCTTGCCATAACATAGTCCTTCATCAAATCCGCTATATAGACCGTCGGCATCGATCACTCGCGATCGATGCCGGCCCGCCCTAAATCAATTTCCGAGATCCTGGACCGCATTGCGAGTATCATTCGCATCGTCGGTCACGCCGGCAACAGTGGACGATACCGAGTTTACGATGTCAAGGAACTTGACCAATTCAACAGAGTCCGAATTGGAAATATAGATAATATCCTTGTCTTCCATCTTGAATTGCTGAACGGCAAACAAGGTTGCCGGATCGCGAAGGTTCGCGCGAACGATCACCGGAACCGTCTCACCCGTAAATCTCGTCGTGTCGACATTCATCGACTGAACCGTTTTCTTCGGGACCAGGCGATAGAGCAGGACCTGCGCCGGATCGGCGCGGTCATCGCGCAGGCCGCCCGCCTTGGCGATTGCTTCTCCGAGGGTCAGGTTAGACTCTTCGAAATCGAAGCGGCCGCTGACGCCTGCGGCGCCGAGCGTGAGATAGGTGCGGCGCTCATGATCGATCGAGACCGTATCATTCGGCGCGACATAGATATTCTCCGCCGGATTCTTCAACAGCGTATTATAGGCGACGGTTGCCGTCTTGCCGCGACGCTGCAGCGTCACATTCGTTTCGATATTGTTGGTCGTCAAACCGCCGGCGGCGGAAATGACATCGAGAACACGCTCACCGGCCGGGCTGATCGTGACGCGCTGAGGATTGTTGACGTCACCGAGCACGGCCACCTGACTTGAGCGGCTGTTCGTGGTCGTAATAACCACCTGCGGCTCGATCGCGCGGCTCGCCAGCCGATCTTCGACGTCCTGCTCCACGGTCTCCTTCAGGCGACCGGCGGCCGGAACGCGACCAGCATAGGGAATCGTAATCGTTCCGTTTCGATCGATGGTCTGCTCCGGCAGATTGATGTAATTGCCGGGTCGGCTGCCGGCGTCCGAGGGAATGAACAGCCCACCGGACTGAGCTTCGAAGATTGCAACCTGAACGACGTCGCCATAACCAAGCGGAATTTCAGGCGCCCCGCCGCGACCACCACCAAATCCTTTGAAGGACGTCGGCTGGATAGAGGTAAAATAGGGCAGAACGTTCTTGCTGAGATCGATCAGGGCGTAGTCGATGCCGACGCGACGCTCCTTCGTTGTCACTTTCACTGCCGCATCTCGATCAACATCTTTGTGATCGGGACCGGATCTTGGCAATGAGGTGCAGCTTGCCAATATAGTGGTTAGCGCTACAACAATGGCGACGCGTGTACTAACGATACGAGAACAACCCATAGAATAACCTGTGTTGACGCCCTTGAAGCTACTGCCCCGCAATCTGACAAAATACAAGACAATCCCCGATCAATAACACTGAAAGCCGATTAACATTCCCCTAACTGTGGCAGGCCGGCAACGCCGGGCTCCTTAGGAAGCGAAAACGACCCAGTCCAACTTTCCTGGCGCCGCAACAGCCCGAAGGCTAGACCCGCTATAAAATTTCTTGCGTTTCAGAGTCAACAGTTCGCACCTGCACAATCGCTATTTTCCAAAAACCTTCATAGATCCATGCGTCTAATTTTTAACGGGTGAGCGGCCGCTCATATGCCACATCAGCCCCTGCTTTGCTGCGCCCCAGACTTATCGCGACAACCGCACTGAGGAAGGCCGAATAAAACACGGCGAAACCGGGTATTTGCAACGAGAAATCGACTGCCGCGTGAAGGGCGACCAGAACCGTCGCGGCCAGGCCAAGCAGAACATAATGCCTGAGACGCCGCCTTTGGGCGAGCCCGTGCCAGAACACCCTGGCAAGCACGAAAAAGGCCAGGATCACGGCAATCGGAAACAATATCCCAAGACCCAGAAATCCTTCGAGATAGAAATTATGCGCCCGGTCGAAGATCCCGAAAATCCCGCAGGCAGGATCGCGATAGGCAGGAAATATTGTCCGGAAGGTTCCGAGACCGCTCCCCGTCAACCAGTGATCCGAAATGGCACGCCATATGCCCGGCAGGATGCAGAACCGATCATCATCCTCGAGCCGCCGCTCTTGCGCGCGCAAAATCGCCTGACCTGCAAACACCGTCAGCAGCACCACGACGAAAACGATCGCCGAGAGAAGCTTCGCCGCCGAACGCCATCTCCGTGCTGGTTTCGGATAACGCTGCGAGCCGCTCCAATTCATCACCAGCCACGGAAAATAAATGAGAGCGGCAATAAAGGTCGCGAATATGCCGGCACGCGAGCGGGTCAGCATCAGCGCGGCGAAGCACGCGCACAAGAGCAGGATGTACATCCACGACTTCAATAGAAGAGTATTTCGGCCGGGTTCGCCGGGCGGATGGTTCGAATAGGAACGGGCGATGTCTCTGACCAGGGTCAGCATCAGCAGCGTCCCAAGCCCGAGGAAGGTCGCCGCGGTATTGCGGTTGACGAAGACTGCGGTCAGGCTGTCGAGGTAGGCGCGCTTCTCCACGACGATCAGGATGTTGGGAAACAATGAAAACTGCAGCAGGCCGAACACAGCGATGATTCCTGCCGAAAGCCCGAGCAGGGCCAGCACTTTCTTCGCGCGCTGATCGGTATCGCATAGGAGAAGCCCAGTCAGGAACGTCACGAAAGGCAGCGCCACAGTGAGGATCGACGCCAGCGTGTCGGCCGGTTCGACCGAGATCGCCGCGTACTCGACACCTGCGAGATCACGCGCAGCACTCCAGGCCGGGTTTGCCAACCAGTTGGAAGGCAGTTCGATGGTCTGGATGAACGTCCAGCCTGTCACCACGACAAGCATCAACAGAGCGACACTGAAAATCCGTCTGCTTTGTCTCGGCTCTCCGAACAGCAATGCCGAAATGGCGCCGAGGGTAAACATTCCGATCGCGGCAAAGGCGAAGGGAAAGGGCGTGACGCTCCCGAACGGAATGAGCGTCAGTATAACGAGGCCGATAAAGGCGAGGAGAAGAGCCTCTCGCAAAACCTGCCTGTTGATGAGGTTGGATAACATTCGATCTCTTCGCCAGCGAGCGGCACCGGCAGAATTACAACCCGAGCGGTTAATATGCACGTACTAACATAAGTTGCATATCAAGGCCTTGCGTGTTAAAGTGCAACAGAATTTCACATCGTTTAAAATTGTCGCGAAAGACTTAAGCCAATCGAGACAAGCCCCGGATATGCTCCGTCAAGCAGCAGGAACGGGACAGTCGTTCTGCGGCCAATACTTGGCAGATCACTAAATCGCCATGCCATTGACTGAGAAAAAAGGCAAGCCTGATCTCAATCGGTTGCCCTGAACGGGGATTTAACAGATGAAGAAAACATTCGTTACACTTCTGGCGCTGGCCTTTACAGCAGGGAACGCCTGCTCGGCATTTGCCGCCGGTCCCGCAGGTTTCGCCCGTGGCCTGAACGGTAGTTCGGCGGTCAGCTATATCTCTGAAAAAGGCAAGATCATTCCGCCCTTCGCGCAGGTATTGTTCTGCGCCCAGAACCCGGCGGAATGCCGCGACAACAACGGTCTCTCGGTCGTTGCGCTCACCGATGAGCAAATGCTGCAACTGAAAAACGTGAACGGCACCGTCAATCGTACGATGATCGGCCGGAACGATTCCCGCAACGAATTGAACGGCGACGTCTGGAAAGTGAATGTCCGCAGCGGCGACTGCGAGGATTTCGCGCTCACCAAGCGCAGCCGGCTGATCGCTATGGGCTGGTCCTCACGCGCTTTGCGGATTGCGACCGCCTTTACGCCCTCCGGTGAAGGGCATGCCGTCCTGGTGGTCAGGACTGACAAGGGCGACCTCGTGCTCGACAACAGGCAAAGCAGCATCAAGAACTGGCGGGATACCGATCTGCGCTGGGACAAGATTCAATCGGGAACGGACCCTTATGTCTGGTACCGGCTGTAACAGTGGGCGCAGCAAAATAAACTGAACGCACCCTGTCGAGATCGAAGTCGAGCCGCTCTGACGAACGGCTCGACTTGTCATATTGCCCACACAAACCTATGTTTTTGCTGTCGACACGGCCGCCGGCAGAGAGTTGCGGCGCACCAGGTTCGATTTCGGGTGTGGGTATCAAGCGATCTTCGTTATTGTCTTTTCGCCCAGATTAAGTATGACGGACGCCATGCTGCGACGCAGCATGATGTCCTACTCTAATGATTTGAGGGAATTATGCGCATCACGATGATTGGATCAGGCTATGTCGGCCTCGTTTCAGGCGTTTGCTTTGCGGATTTCGGCCACGACGTCATCTGCGTAGACAAGGATCTGAGTAAGATCGAAGCCCTTCGCGAAGGCCGCATTCCGATCTACGAGCCGGGTCTGGAACAATTGGTCGCGGAAAATACCAGCACGGGCCGGCTGTCGTTTTCGACGGATGTCGGCGAAAGCGTCCGTAGCGCCGACGTCGTCTTCATCGCGGTCGGCACGCCATCCCGGCGCGGCGACGGCCACGCGGATCTCTCCTATGTCTACGCCGCCGCGCGCGAGATTGCCACCTATGTGGAAGGCTTCACCGTGATCGTCACCAAGTCGACGGTGCCGGTCGGCACCGGCGACGAAGTCGAGCGCATCATGCGCGAAACCAATCCTGCGGCGGATGTCGCCGTCGTTTCCAATCCGGAATTTTTGCGCGAAGGCGCGGCGATCGAAGATTTCAAGCGTCCCGACCGTATCGTCGTCGGGCTGAATGACGACCGGGCACGCGAAGCCATGACCGAGGTCTACCGCCCGCTTTACCTCAACCAGGCACCCCTGGTCTTCACCACCCGCCGCACCTCGGAATTGATCAAATATGCTGCCAATGCATTCCTCGCGATGAAGATCACCTTCATCAACGAGATCGCCGATCTCTGCGAACGGGTTGATGCAAACGTCCAGGACGTTTCGCGCGGCATCGGTCTCGATGGCCGTATCGGCGCCAAGTTCCTGCATGCCGGCCCAGGTTACGGCGGTTCGTGCTTCCCCAAGGATACGCTTGCCCTTGCCAAGACGGCGCAGGATTACGACGCGCCGGTGCGGCTTATCGAGACGACGATCTCGATCAACGACAACCGTAAGCGAGCCATGGGACGTAAAGTCATCTCGGCCGTCGGCGGAGACATTCGCGGCAAGAAGATCGCGATTCTGGGTCTGACCTTCAAGCCGAACACCGACGACATGCGCGACAGCCCGGCGATTGCCGTCATCCAGACCCTGCAGGACGCCGGCGCCCTGGTGGTCGGCTACGATCCCGAGGGCATGGAGAACGCCCGCAAGGTTATCGAGAACATCGATTATGCGAGCGGTCCTTATGAAGCGGCCGCTGGTGCGGATGCGCTTGTCATCGTCACCGAATGGAACCAGTTCCGCGCGCTCGATTTCAATCGCCTGAAGCAGTCGATGCGCGCCCCGGTCCTGGTCGACCTGCGCAATATTTACCGCAGCGACGAGGTCCGCAAACACGGCTTTGCCTATACGGGCATCGGCACCAATCTCTATCACGAATCGGCAGACGCCTGACAGGTTCTGGTAAACCGGTAATCGTCTCGACGCCGCGGAACAAAATTCCGCGGCGTTTGGTTTTTGGCGCACCGAAAGATCGCGACGCCTCAGGCGAGAAGCCTGACCCGCGTTCCCTTTATCGTCAGAACGGTCAGTCGGCCGGTCGCCGAAACTGCGGTGTCGATGCCGATCCGTTGCGGGCCGAATGTCGGGGTTCGCGCCGGGGTATGCCCATGGATCACGAGGACCGGAAGCTGCGGCCCTTCATCCAGGAAGGGTTGGCGGATCCACATCAGATCGCTGTCCTTCTGCTTCTTGAGGTCGATGCCCGGTTTGATTCCGGCATGGACAAAGACCACCCTACCCATCCGCAGCATGATCGGCAGAGATTCCAGGAATTGAATATGCCGCTCGGGGATCATGTTGCGAATGACGCGGGCAATCATGTCGCTTCCAGCCGCAGACTGCAGCAGATGCTCGATATCGATACCGTATGAGCGCAACGTCTCCGTCCCGGCAAAGCCGAGCCATTCAAGAATGTGCGCCGGTTTGCGGTAGAGCTTCGCCAGTTCCGCGTCATGATTGCCGCAGAGAGCGAAACGCTGAAATCCCGGCGGCGGGCTCTTGCTGAGGAATTCCAGCACCGCACTCGAGTCAGGCCCGCGGTCGACATAATCGCCGAGCATGACGATCAGCTTCGGCCCCGGAATGCGCGCGGCATCCTCCTCGATGCGGCGATGCGCCTCGACGAGTTCGTTGTAACATCCGTGAATATCGCTCATTGCATAGACCGCAGCGAATTCGCCTTCGGCAAAGGTCAGCCGGGCGCGTCCTTTGCGGCTACCAGCCAGTATCGGTATCTGTTGTCGCCACGGCCCGAGATAGTTAAACATGTAACCCATTTATGAGATCCGACAGCATGTGAGGCAATCGGAAAAGCTCCGTTTCCTGCCCATCCCTGCATAGGCATGAGCCGCAGTGTTCAAAAAGAAGTTGGCCTGATCACGGCCTTGTCGAAATTGTAACCCACCCGGCGTGAAGAACTGTGCGGACGTCGCGGTGAACCGACAGCCCCTTTCCCAGCGTCGCCGATAGCTGCCGGCACGGTCCCCTCCCAAGCGACATCGAATCACCTGATCCTCGCCTTCACGTGCAGGGAGCTTTACATGCAACGTTCCCGCGACCGTGAAATTACGTTGCGAGAAACGGCAATTTGTATTCGGTCATTTCGCAAGCGCATCACGGTTAATATTGCGCTGTATTTTGGTAGATGAGGGTTAATTCGGCGTTAAACCATGTTATTCGTTCGCTCCGCGGCTGTGTCAGTCGCCAGTTCTCCGAGCTGGAGAATTTGCGGCAATCGAGTTTCCACAGGCGACACCTCCCAAAAAGCTGCATAAATCAACTATAGCGAGAGCCAAGAGAAAAAAATGAACGCTTAAGCTTATCATGCTTGACGCTACTGCGGCGGCGCATGATGATGGCGTATTGCGAGCGTGAATGACATTCCTCACCGGAAATCTCAGATCCAAAACTGCGGGGTGCAAAGTGGAAACTGCGGTTGATTCGAAACTTATCGAGGCGATCACCTACGACGAAGACAGCCGGCATCTACGGGTCTATCTGACAAACGGTCAAAGGCGGGAATATGAAGGTGTCCCCAAGGGCGTCGTCGTCGGCTTGACGATGGCGGAATCCCCGGGAAATTTTTATATGACGGCAATCAGAGGCAAATATCCTCCCCGCCCCTAGCGATCCATCATTTCAGCCGAGATGCGGGACCGGCATTCACCGTCCCGCATCTCGGCGCCACCGACCGGCGGCCTCTTCCATCAATAGCCACTGAAGAAATCGCGAACTGCATCGATCTCGAGCGGCGCAATCTCATGGCCACCCGGATGCCAGACCGTCCTGACATCAGCGCCGCGATTTTTCAGATGCTCCGACAGCGCCTCGGTCACCGAGACGGGGGCGATCGGATCCCGCTGGCCGGCCGTCACCAGCACCTTTCTCCCCGCCAGAGTTGCCTGGGCTTCAGGCTGAAACGGAATGAGCGGGTGCATCAGAACAGCGGCATCGAAGATCCCCTTCTCGATCAGCACATTGGCAAGAATGTTTGCGCCATTCGAAAAACCGAGGCCAAGAACCTGGGAAGCCTGATGCTTGCCAGCCAAAGCCGTGACATAGGCGGCCATCTTCTCCGTTGCCCGGGAAAGATCGGCCATGTCGTAGACCCCCTCCCCGGTGCGCCGGAAGAACCGCGCCGCGCCATGTTCAAAAACGTCGCCGCGCGGCGACAAAATCGTCGCTTCGGGCAGCAGGCGCCGGCCGAAATCGAAAAACTGGTTTTCGTCGCCGCCGGTGCCGTGCAGTACCAGCAGGATGGGTTTGTCGGGTGCACCGGCATGCAGCCGGTGCACATATCCAGTGTCGGTCATATCGCCTCTCCTTACGCCTCGAGCGGCTGCAGGTGTTGCTCGAGCAGCGCGCGAAGATGGGCGTGCTGCTGCGGCAGCTTCAGGGCTTCGCCGAGATGGGCCGTATCCTCGTCGCGGTTAAAGCCCGGCTCATTGGTCGCGACTTCGAACAGCACGCCGCCCGGCGTGCGGAAATAGATTGCCCAGAAATAATCGCGGTCGATCACCGGTGTCACCTGATAGCCGGTGTCCATCAGCGCCTTGCGCACTTCGAGCTGCTTCTCGCGGTTTTCCACGGCGAAGGCGACGTGGTGGACGGAGCCGGCGCCGGGAAGCGCGCGGGCAATGTTCGGCATGGTCTCCAGATCGATGAGATGCGCGCCGTTGCCGTCAGGCTTGATCAGCCGCTTGACGCCATCCCGTTCCTCGGCGACCTCGTAGCCCATGAATGTCAGGAGTTCGGCGGTGGCGCCTTCATCCCGCAGGCGCATGGCAACGGAATGGAAGCCGCGAATGGCGTGGTCCTCGCTGATGCCGCCATGGGTCCAGGCCTGGCGGGCATCGTCCTTGACCTCGACGAGCGCAAAGCCGTCGCCGTCGGGACCGGAAAAATTCAGGCGCTTCTCGCCAAAACTTTCCTCGTCCTTCAGCCCGCCGATATTCAACGTGCTGAAACGATCGCTCCAGAAGCCGAGCGAACCCTGCGGAACGGAAAACACCGTCGTGCCGACCTCGCCGGTGCCGGGACGGCCCTGCGCCATCTTCGGAAACGGGAAATAGGTCATGACCGTGCCGGGCGCACCGGTCTCGTCACCATAATAAAGGTGATAGACGTCAGGCGCGTCGAAATTGACGGTCTTCTTGACGCGGCGCAGGCCAAGCGCATTGGTGAAGAACTGATTGTTGGTCCGGGCGTCCTCCGCCATCGACGTGACGTGGTGCAAACCCTTGATCTGATCAAGCATGTGAAACCCCTTTCTTGCCCGCAATTCGCGGGCTTTCGATGAGGCTAAGATGCGCGCTGAACCTCCATGGGAACAGACCCCCAGATCAAAACGCATTGTCTTCTTTTAGTGAACGAAGATGCGTTGACGTTCACAAGTCGATGTCTTGGGGATCGGCCGGCAATTGCCAGTCGATCGGCGCGCGCCCGCGTGACTGCAGGAAATTATTCGCCTTCGAAAAATGTCCGCAGCCGAAAAATCCGTTATGGGCCGAAAGCGGCGAAGGATGCGGCGCCTTGAGCACGAGATGCCGCGTCGTATCGACAAAAGTCGCCTTGCGCTGGGCATAGGAGCCCCAGAGCATGAAGACGACGGATTCGCACTCGTCGTTGACTTTGCGGATAACCGCGTCGGTGAAGCGCTCCCATCCCTTGCCCTGGTGCGCAGCCGCCTGTCCTTCCTCGACGGTCAGCACGCTGTTCAGCAACAGCACGCCCTGTCTTGCCCAATGTTCGAGAAAACCGTGGCGCGCCGGCGCTAGGCCGAGGTCCGTCTGCATCTCCTTATAGATATTGACGAGGGAGGGCGGGATGCGAACGCCCGGCCGCACGCTGAAGCACAACCCGTGTGCCTGCCCCAGCCCGTGATAGGGGTCCTGGCCAAGAATGACGACCTTGACGCTGGAGATCGGCGTCAGGTCGAGGGCGCGGAAATACTCGCTGCCCCGGGGGAAAATCCGCTTGCCGACCTGCTTCTGCGTGACCAGAAAGGATTTTAGCTGCTGCATATAGGGGCTCGAGAACTCCGTCGCCAAGGCGGCTTTCCAGCTCTCTTCGAGATTGATTGACGTATCGCTCATCGAGCAAACCCTTCGCATATGACGAAACAACGGACACACGGTTCTAACAAAATCGATCTACGCTGTAATGGCTGCCGGCTCTGCAATGCGTCTACGCCTTTGGGATAGACGAGAGAGGATTGCGAGAGGCTTCCGAGACACGGTCGTCCGTGTTTAACTATATGACGGCTTCGGTATTTACGCCGGCAGGCGGCCTGAGTAGAACCGTGATGATAAACCGGGGACATGTCTTCAGATGAAATTCGGCACGAGCGGCCTTCGCGGACTTTCAGTGGATCTCAAGGGACGCGCCTCTGCGCTTTATGCAACCGCGTTCGGAAAATATCTGCTGCAGACCGGCAAGGCTGAGGTCGGAGATGCCATTCTGATCGGCCGCGATTTTCGCGATTCGAGCCCCGATATCTCGGGAAATTGCGCCGGCGCACTCGCCGCGCTCGGTTTCCGGGTATTGGACTGCGGCAACGTCCCGACGCCAGCTCTTGCCCTTTATGGCCTCGACAGCAACGCTGCATGCCTGATGGTGACGGGCTCGCATATTCCGGCAGACCGCAACGGCATCAAGTTCTATCGCCCGGACGGCGAGATCGACAAATCGGACGAGGCCGAGATCACCGCATTTGCGGCCGAGATCGACCGAACAGGCGAGCCCGTTACAGAGGCGCCGGCCCAGACCGAAGATCATCAGGCGATCTGCCGGCAGCTCTTTTTCCAACGCAATGCCGCCCTGCTGCCGCAAGGCGCGCTATCCGGCATGAAGATCGGCGTCTACCAGCACAGCACCGTCGCCCGCGACCTGCTGGTTGACGTTCTCGCCCATTACGGCGCCGAGATCACCGCTCTCGGCCGTTCGGAGAGTTTCATTCCCGTCGACACCGAAGCCGTTTCCGACGAGACGGTCGCGCTGATGAAGCGCTGGGTGTCCGAGCACAAGTTCGATGCGATTGTCTCGACCGATGGCGACGGCGACCGCCCGCTGGTCGCAGACGAAACCGGCACGCCGCTGCGCGGCGACCTTCTCGGCCTTGTCGCAGCCAATTTTCTCCGTGCCGGCACGGTCGTGACACCTGTTACTTCAAATTCCGGCATCGAGGCCGCGGGCTCTTTCGCCGTCAGGCGCACCCGCGTCGGCTCGCCCTTCGTCATATCAGGCATGGAAGAGGCCGTGGCAGCCGGCAAGGATCACGTCATGGGCTTTGAGGCCAATGGCGGGCTGCTGACCGCAACCCTTTTCGATATTAACGGCGGATCCGTGCGCGCCTTGCCGACGCGCGATTGTTTTCTCCCCATTCTTGCGATCCTGTCGCTCGCCGCCGCTCGCCGGCAGCCGCTTTCGGCCGTTGCCGCCTCCTATCATCTGCCCTTCGCCGGCGCCGATCGCCTGGAGAATTTCCCGGTGGAGACGAGTGCTGCGCTGATGGCGCATCTGCGCAGCTCCGATGAAAATCTTGGCGCCTTCCTGCAGCCGATCGGCGAGGTGGCGGCGAAATCCGATATCGACGGCCTGCGTGTGACGCTGAAAGACGGCAGGATCATTCATTTCCGCCCCTCCGGCAATGCGCCGGAA
Organism: Rhizobium sp. N324; assembly: GCF_001664485.1. NCBI lineage: Bacteria > Pseudomonadati > Pseudomonadota > Alphaproteobacteria > Hyphomicrobiales > Rhizobiaceae > Rhizobium > Rhizobium sp. N324. The sequence goes on from NZ_CP013630.1 coordinate 3,552,021, forward strand.
ATGCGCTGCTACGTCGAAGCAGGGAGTGAAGCCGCAGCCCTGGATCTGCTGAAGACGGGGCTCGCCCGAATAACGGACTGGGCAGACGCCCGCTAAACATGCCACGAACAAGCTTTTTTCAAGGAACCCGCCTATGACGCAGAAAATCGTTCCCGTGATCATGGCCGGCGGCAAAGGCACGCGGCTCTGGCCGCTTTCCCGTGCCACCGCCCCGAAACAGTTCATCCAGTTCGTCGGCAACAAGACGCTGTTTCAGGATACGCTCGAACGTGTTTCCAACCCGGAGCTCTATGAAGCGCCGATCGTCGTCACCAATGAGGAATTTCGCTTCCTCGTTGCCGAGCAGGCCCGCGCGCTGGCTGTCCCGCTCGCCGCCGTGCTGCTCGAACCGGTCGCCCGCAACACCGCCGCAGCGGTGGCCGCCGCCGCCACCCATGCTGCCGAGCTTTTCGGCAAGGATACCATCATCCAGATGCTCGCCTCCGATCACGAGATCCTCGCCGACGCGAGCTATTTCGATTGCATCCGCATCGCCCGAAATGCCGCAGCCGATGGCAAGCTCGTCACTTTCGGCATCAGCCCGACCGAGCCTGCCACCGGTTACGGCTATATCGAAATCGGCGATGCGCTCGAAAACGGCGCCCATAAGGTCAGCCGTTTTGTGGAAAAACCGGCATTGGAAAAGGCCGAGAAAATGCTCGCCGACGGCGGCTTCTACTGGAACTCCGGCATCTTCATGTTCCCGGTGGCGGAGCTCATCGCCGAACTGCAGGAATATGCGCCGGATGTGCTGAAGGCGGCGAGCAAGGCCGTTTCCAAGGCAAGCCGCGACCTCGACTTTACCCGCCTCGACGCCGATCATTTCGCCAAGAGCCCCGATATCTCCATCGACTACGCGATCATGGAAAAGACTTCCAAGGCCGCCGTGGTCCCCTCGCCGTTCAAATGGTCTGATATGGGAAGCTGGGATGCTGTCTGGAAATCAGGCGCCCGCGACGACAACGGCAATGTCGCCGCTGCAAACACCACCGTCGTCAATACCCGCAACTCGCTGGTAATGACCCACGGCGTGCATCTTGCCGTCCAGGGCATGGAGGATGTCGCCGTTATCGCCAGCGAGGACGCCGTCTATGTCGGACCGCTCAAAGACAGCCAGAATGTCGGGCAATTGGTCAAGATGCTGGCCTCTTCGTCGGCGACGGCGAAATTCACCGAAACCCACCCGACATCCTATCGGCCCTGGGGCGGCTATACCTCGATCTTCAACGGCGATCGTTTCCAGGTGAAGCGCATCTTCGTGACCCCGGGCAAGAAGCTTTCGCTGCAGAAACACCACCATCGCTCCGAACACTGGGTCGTCGTCAAGGGAACGGCCGAGGTGACGGTCGGCGAGACCGTGCGAATGCTGCGCGAGAACGAAAGCGTCTATATCCCGCTCGGCGAAGTCCACCGTCTCGCCAATCCCGGCAAGATCGTCCTCGAGCTCATCGAGGTGCAGACGGGCTCCTATCTCGGCGAGGACGACATCATCCGCATCGTCGATGAATTCGGAAGAACGTAACGTCGCCGCCGGACTGGCCGGTCCCGAACAATGGGCCGCCTTTTCCGGCGCGACCGCCATCGCTGTTGAACTCGCTATCGGAAATCTCGTAGAATGGATGTACCGAAAGTCATGACCGGAGATTCCTTGATGCGTATCTTGCCCGCCCTCGCCGGACTTCTTGCGATCATGGCACCGGGAATGGCGTTGGCCGAACCCGGAAAGATGCGGACCGCAAGCGAGGCTGAAATCCGCGAGCATCTGCCGGGCACGTCGGAGCTGAAAGAAAGCAGCAACGGTTACGAATATCGCCAGGGCAACAGGAATGGCTACAAAATAACCAATGGCCAGGTGTGCGTCCGGTTTCCCAACAAGTCGACCGACTGCGTCAGCGTGAAGACCGACGGCGAGAAATTTCAGATGATCGACAAGAAAGGCGGCAGGACGAAATTTTGACTTTGCCCGGCAGCCTATTCTGCCGGTGCAGGTTCACCGTCCCTGTCGAGAACGAATTCGGCGATCAGACCGGAATGGTTAGAGCCAAGATTGTCATCGAGACGTCTCAGCGATGTCAGATGAAGCGGCGGGCGCACAAATATATGGTCGATGGCGATCCCCAATGAGCCGGCAGCAATCGGCCATGTCGCCGGTTCGGGCGCGATCATCTTCAGTCCCTGTTTGCGCAGGAAAGCCTGGATGCTCGGGGCGATCGACGAAGAGTTGAAATCACCTGACAGCACCAGAGGGCCCTCGATCGAACCAAGCGCTTTGGCGAGATCTTCCAATTCAGCCATCTGGAAATCGTCGAAATATGGCTTGGTCAGATGCGCCGAAACCAGATTGATGGTTTCGCCGCCGAAGTCGACGCTCGATATAACCAGCCTGTCTTTTCGCAGGCTGCCCATGCTTGCGACCTGCCGGTTGACGAACGGCCGTTTGGACAGCACCAGCGTATCGCAGGCATCCTTCCCGGTGTCGCAACCGATATGATAGGGATAGGCCTTGAACAATTGCTGCAGATGGAAGGTCAGCGGCTTGGCTTCGAGCAAATTGACGACATCGGCATTCGACGCGATCACCATGTCGGTGATGGCGGTCGAGTTTTTCCAGTTGTCGATCGCAATGTTGAACGACATCAGACGAAAAAGCGGCGGCCTGTCCGTGTTTGCGTCATCCTCGGAAAACTCGCGTAGCATGACGACGCCGTGAGCGACGAGAACAAGCGAGACAAACAGAAGAACGAAGCCGTAAGTGTGTCGCCTGACAGCCAGAATGATCAGGCTGGCGGCAACAAAGAGGACGCCGAAGTGGACCTGGAAGCTGTAGAGAAAGGACAGCAGCCAGAAGTTCGTGACATAGCGTAAGGACACGATCGCGATGGCAACGGTCAGAAACGCGCAGAGAATCCAATAAATTATCTCTCTCATCGATCCTGACCTGCTTGCAGACGACACGCCGGCCATAACATGCAGGCCGACATGTTGCAACGCAGCATGACAGCCGATGGCCGCGGCCGGCCTTCGGACGATATCGACGGCCCGCCGTCATCCGGCCGGACAAGGGACTGATAAACCGACGACCGCAACCATGGCGGCCGCGGCCTTCTCTTTCAAAGATCTATCGACTCGGCCTCTTCTTATCTTGTAAGTGGGGGCACGCGATACGGAATCGGCTTTTGCCGTCGGCAGTGAGCCGAAAGAAGGTGGGAATGCGCTACTTCATTACCGGGACTGCCGGCTTTATCGGTTTTCATCTGGCCAGGCGCCTGCTGCAGGAAGGGCACGAAGTCACCGGCTTTGACGGCCTCACTCCCTATTACAACGTCAAGCTCAAGGAGATGCGCCATGCAGCACTCTCCCAATTCCCAGCCTTCAAACCGGTCATCGCTATGCTCGAGGATCGTGAGGCGCTGGAGACAGCGGTTGTCGCGGCGAAGCCCGACATCCTGATCCACCTCGCCGCCCAGGCCGGCGTGCGTTACAGCCTGGAAAATCCCGAGGCCTATCTTCGATCGAATGTCGAAGGCTCGTGGAACATCATGGAAATTGCGCGGCGCGTCGAAATCCGTCATCTGATGCTGGCCTCGACGTCATCGATCTACGGCGCCAATGCGACCGTTCCCTTTCACGAGACCGATCGCGCCGACGAGCCGCTGACCATCTATGCCGCGACGAAGAAATCGATGGAGCTGATGGCGCATAGTTATGCTCATCTGCACAAGATCCCGACCACGGCCTTTCGCTTCTTCACCGTTTATGGCCCGTGGGGCCGGCCCGACATGGCGCTGTTCAAATTCACCAAGAACATGCTCGAAGACCAGCCGATCGAAATCTACGGCGAAGGTAATATGAGCCGTGACTTCACCTATATCGACGATCTCGTTGAGGGGATCGTCAGGCTGTCGGCAATCGCCCCTGGCGAGGACAACCGTCTGGGCAATGCGGCCATCGAAACGCTTTCGCGCCAGGCGCCCTTTCGGGTCGTCAATATTGGCGGCGGCCAGCCGGTCAGCCTGATGGATTTCGTCGAAACGGTGGAAAAGGCGCTCGGCCGTCCTGCCATCCGCAAGATGCTGGCGATGCAGAAGGGTGACGTGCCGCGCACCTTCGCGGCCCCCGATCTGCTCGTGGCGCTGACCGGTTACAAGCCGGATACGACTTTGGATGTCGGCGTCAAAGCCTTTGTCGACTGGTATCTCGATGTCCGCGGCGAGCTCGGCGCCTAGCTTACCTCGATTGCCGACACGAATTGCTTCCTGCGACCGGAATATCAGCGCAGAAACGTCACCGTCTGCACCGCGTCAGCCGCCTTCGAAAACACATACTCGACGACAACGGTCAGCTTCTGCGAATAGGCCTTGAGCTGATAGTCCTCGCCCTCAATTTGAGCAGGGCTGCGCAGGACGAAGGGAACGCCGGGGCGCACGAAACCGGCGCGTGTCGTCAACGGAGTTTCGGGCGAGTGGCCGATGGCGGAGGTGTACATCAGGTCGCGGCCAAGGCTGGCGGGACCGATGGCAAGCGCCGGCCCGGTGGCGCCGGCGATGGTCAAAGTCAAAGCGATGGCGGCAAGAATTTTGTGCATGTCGAAGTCCCCATTTGCGGATCGGCGGGCTTTGCTTCGCCCGCCTCCAAACGATCGACGCGTCTGTCCACGCTTCGGTCGCTTTCATGAGACCACTCTACACATCAGTATTTGCAGGGCTTTTAAGCCGATCGGTCAAATTTTAGGGAATTCGGCTTTCTCTCCCGCTCGTCGCGGGACACACGGGAAAACGCTTCCCCGCTCCGAGCTCGCCAAGGCGAGATCGGCGCGATGCTGACGACCGCAATCTAAAGAACGCGATCCAGCTTCTTGTTGATATGCAGGTTCGGCATCAATCCCGCACTTTGCGCGGCATGATAGGATTCACGCGCCGCATCGAACGAGATCGACCACATGATGGCGCTCAACAGCAGCGCAATAATATAAATTTGGATACGCATCGCATCGGCAATAGGCAAAGAGCAAGGCCGTTTTGTGTCGAAAAATGAGCGCAAAAATAGAAAAAATCGGCGGATTTTTTTGGCCGGCGTGATTGCGAGCCTGGTGAAAAGCTCCACAGTTCGGGCCGCTTCTCTGCAAAATATATCAATCGATTGACTTATTTTGCGATCAGCGTTATAAAACTCTCATGAACCAGGAAAGCGACACCCAAACTCCGCCAGCATCCGCCCGGGCCGAGGCCGCGCGGCAGAAGATGTTGGCCGCCGCCCTCGACGTCTTCGGCCGCTACGGCTTTGACGGCGCGTCGACACGCCAGCTGACCGAAGCCGCCGGCGTCAACCTGCAGGCGATCCCCTATTATTTCGGCAGCAAGGAAGGTCTTTACATCGCCACGGCCGAATATCTGATGGCCCGCATCGATACGCATGTCGGCGACATGCGGGCGCGTATCGGCACGCATCTCATGGCGATCGACACTGCCGGCGAAACGCTCGACGACAGCGAAGCTCGTCTCTTCCTCACGGAAATTCTCCAGACCATGGTGACGCTTTTCGTCGGCAAGGAATCCGAATCCTGGGCGCGCTTCCTGATCCGCGAGCAGATGGAGCCGACCGAAGCCTTCGCAAGGGTTTATCAGGGCATCATGCGGCCGATGATCGAGATGGGCCGGCGGTTGATCGGCGCCATCTTGCGTGAAGATCCCGCCTCCGAACATGTGCGCCTGCGCACCTTCAACCTTATGGGCAGCATCCTCGTCTTTCGCGTCACCCACGCAGCCGTGCTTGCCCAGATGGAATGGGAGGCCGTCGGCCCGGAACAGGTGGAAATCTTACGCGGCCTTGCCGCCGAACTGGTCGATGTGCTCGGCCCGCCAAAGGGAGGTGCGGCATGAAACGCCTCGTCCCCGTCGCCCTGCTTCTTCTCGTAGCGGTAGGCGCCGCCTGGTGGTACGGCTTGCCCGAAAAGCTCGGCTGGCTGCCCGAGGCCCGCCGCGAATTCGTCCTTTACGGCAATGTCGATATCCGCCAGGTGTCGCTCGGCTTCCGCGTCAGCGGCCGCCTCTCCGAACTCCGCGTCGACGAAGGCGACGTGGTCAAAAGCGGAACGGTGCTGGCGAAGCTCGACGCCGCACCCTATGAATTCGCCGTTCGCTCCGGCGAGGCCAACGCCGCCGCCCTTCGGGCAACCCTCGACAAGCTGAAGGCAGGCCCTCGCCCGACTGAGATCGCCCAGGCGCGCGCCGCCTATGACGAAAGCCTCGCCGATCTCGAAAATGCCAACCTCGCTTATGACCGCGCCCGCCAGCTGCGTCCACAGGGCACGATTTCCGAAGCGACGCTCGATCAGGCGACCGCCGCAAAGGCGATGGCCGCCGCCCGTTCGCAGTCCGCCAACGAGGCGCTGAAGCTGCTGCAGGAAGGTTCGCGCATCGAGGATATCGCCGCCGCCGATGCGCAGGTAAAGGCAGCGGAGGCAACACTCGCCGCGGCCCGCACCTCACTCACGGACACCGAACTGCGCGCGCCGAACGACGGCGTCATTCTCTCGCGGGTGCGGGAGAACGGCGCGATCGTCTCACCGGCCGATACCGTCTTCGTGCTGTCGCTGACCGAGCCCGTCTGGGTGCGCAGCTATGTCGCCGAGCCCGATCTCGGCCGCATCCACCCCGGCATGCAGGTTTCCGTCGCCTCCGATACGGCGCCCGACAGGCCGTATGAAGGCACGATCGGCTTCATCTCGCCGGTCGCCGAATTCACCCCGAAATCGGTGGAGACGCCGGAGCTCCGGACCGATCTCGTCTATCGCCTGAGGATCGTCATCGACAAGCCCGGCCCGGATCTACGCCAGGGCATGCCAGTCACGGTGCGGCTTTCCCAGCCGGCGGCAGACGGACGATGACCGCCGCCAAGACCGCCCCCCGGACAGATTGGGACGACAAGCCGCTCGTCTGGATCGACGGCGTCACCAAGCGCTTCGGCGATGCGCCTCCCGCCCTCGACGCCGTCTCCGGCGTCATCGGCGGCGGTGCGATCACCGGCCTCGTCGGCCCTGACGGCGCCGGCAAGACGACGCTGATCCGCCTGATGACAGGCCTGATGCTGCCCGACACGGGGACGGTGGAGGTTCTCGGCTTCGATACCAGGAAAAATGCCGCCGGCATCCAGGCGGCGATCGGCTACATGCCGCAGCGCTTCGGCCTCTATGAGGACCTCTCGGTGCAGGAAAACCTCGATCTCTATGCCGATCTGCGCGGCTTGCCGAAAAGCGAGCGCACCAGCACCTTCGACGAACTGCTGACCTTCATTGACCTCAAACGCTTCACCAGCCGGCTTGCCGGAAAACTCTCCGGCGGCATGAAGCAGAAGCTCGGCCTTGCCTGCGCACTTCTCAAAAAACCACGCTTGCTGCTGCTCGACGAGCCCGGCGTCGGTGTCGATCCGATCTCGCGCCGCGACCTCTGGAAAATGGTAGAGAACCTGACGAAGGAAGGCATCGGCGTGCTCTGGTCGACCGCCTATCTCGACGAGGCGGAAGCCTGCGACCACGTGCTGCTGCTGAACCAGGGAAAACTGCTCTTCTCGGGAAAACCCGCTGAGCTGACCCAGCGCGTCAACGACCGGGTCTTCAGGGTGTCCGATGTCAGCGGGCGCCGCCGGCAGGTGCTTGCCGAGCTCCTGCAGGCCGATGGCGTCATCGACGGCGTGATCCAGGGCGAAGCGATCCGTCTGGTGGCGGCCGAGGACAAAAAACCCGATATCGGCAAGCCCGGCGACGGCGCGACACTTGCCCCCGCCCCGCCCCGCTTCGAGGATGCCTTTGTCGACATGCTGGGCGGCGGCCCCGGCGGCCGCTCCAGGCTTGCCGAAGCGCAAGAGCCGCTGAAGGCCGAGGGCGACCGGCCGGTGATCGAGGCCAAGGGCCTGACCAAGCGCTTCGGCGATTTCACCGCCGCCGAGGATATCAGCTTCGATATTCGCCGCGGCGAGATCTTCGGCCTGCTCGGCCCGAACGGCGCCGGTAAATCCACCACCTTCAAGATGCTCTGCGGCCTATTGAAGCCGACCGGCGGCAAAGGCCGCGTCGCCGGTTTCGATCTTCGCCGCGATGCCGGAAAGGCCCGCAACCAGCTCGGCTACATGGCGCAGAAATTCTCACTCTATGGCGATCTCACCGTCATGCAGAACCTCGAATTCTTCGCCGGCGTCTATGGCCTTCGCGGGCACCGCAAGCGCGAGCGCATCGCGCTGATGGCCGGCATTTTCGATTTCGGCCGCCACGCCCGCGAGCCCGCCAAGGACCTGCCGCTCGGCCTCAAGCAGCGCCTGGCGCTTGCCTGCGCCGTCATGCATGAGCCGCGCGCCCTCTTCCTGGACGAGCCGACATCGGGCGTCGATCCGATCACAAGGCGCGAGTTCTGGACGCATATCAACGGACTTGTGGAAAAAGGCGTCACCGTGCTCGTCACCACCCATTTCATGGACGAGGCGGAATATTGCGACCGCATCTCGCTGATCTATCGCGGCCGCTCGATCGCGCTTGGCTCGCCCGATGAGTTAAAGGCAAGAGTGGCGACGAAAGAGCAGCCGGATCCGACGATGGAGGACGCCTTCATCGCCCTGGTGCAGCAATCGGAAGCGGAGGACGCCGCATGAGCGCCTCTTCCGGCCGGCTTCGGCGTCTTTTTGCCCTTGTGCGCAAGGAGAGCTTCCAGGCGATCCGCGATCCGAGCAGCATTCTGATTGCTTTCGTGCTGCCGCTGATCCTGCTCTTTCTCTTCGGCTACGGCGTTTCGCTCGATACCACCCGCACCCGCATCGGCCTCGTGACCGAGGAACTGACGCCGCTGACCCAGGACCTGTCGGCCAGCTTCCAGGCCTCACGCTATTTCGATGTCGCAATGGGCCGCGACCGGCGCCTGTTCGAGGAAGAACTCGTGCTCGGCAAGGTGCGCGGCATCGTCGTCATCCCGGCCGATTTCACCACGCGCTACACGGCAGACAACCGTCCCGCCATTCAGGTGATCGTCGACGGCTCCGACCCGAACACCGCCAATTTCGTCCAGAACTACGCCCAGGGCGCCATCGCCAACTGGGAGCAGCAGCGCCAGGCCGACGTGGCCTCCCGCACTCCCGCCATCGCGGTCGAGCAGCGCTTCTGGTTCAATCCGGAACTCACCAGCCGCAATTTTCTCGTGCCCGGCTCGATCGCCATCGTCATGACGCTGGTCGGCACGCTTCTGACCTCGCTTGTCGTCGCCCGCGAATGGGAGCGCGGTACTATGGAGGCGATGATGGCGACGCCGGTGACGGCGGTCGAACTGCTCACCGGCAAGATCCTGCCCTATTTCCTGCTCGGCCTCACTTCGATGACGCTCTGCGTGCTGCTTGCGGTCTTTCTTTTCGGCGTGCCGTTCCGTGGCTCGGTCGCCGCCCTTTACGCCCTGTCGGCCGCCTTCCTGGTCCCGGCGCTCGGCCAGGGCCTGTTGATCTCGACGGCAACGAAGAACCAGTTCCTCGCCTCGCAGCTGGCGCTGATATCAGCCTTCCTGCCAGCCTTCCTGCTGTCGGGCTTCCTCTTCGAGATCAATTCCATGCCTGCCGTCATCCAATGGATCACCTTTATCGTGCCGGCGCGTTACCTGATCCCCAGCCTGCAGACGGTCTTCCTCGCCGGCGACATCTGGCCGATGTTCGCAAAGGCAATCTCCGTCATGCTGACGATCGGCGCCGTCATGTTCGTGCTTGCAGCGCGCAGCACGCGAAAGAGGATCGGCTGAGATGTGGATCAGGCTTTACGCCCTTATCGTCAAGGAACTGCTCGCCGTGCTGCGCGACCCCAAGGGCCGCGCCATCCTGATCGGCCCGCCGATCGTCCAGCTTCTCGTCTTCTCCTATGCTGCGACGCTGGAAGTCCGCAATGTCGACGTCATGATCCTCAACCGCGACAGCGGTCACTGGGGCCAGGAGCTGATCGAGCGTATCGACGGTTCGCCGACCTTCCGCCGGATCGAGATGGCGGGAAGCCAGACGGATATCAGGATGGCGATCGATAACCAGACGGCCATCGCGGCGATCGAGATCGGCCCGGATTTCTCGCGCAATATCGAGGCGGGAACGCCTGTTGATCTGCAGGTGGTGCTCGACGGCCGCCGCTCCAACGCCTCGCAGATCGTTGCCGGCTATCTCTCGCAGATCGGCGGCGCCCTTGCCGCCGAAACACCGGCCGGCAGACGCGCCGGCGCCGGCATCGTCTCATCGGTGCCGCGCAACTGGTTCAACCCGAACCTCACCTACCAATGGTTCATGGTGCCGAACCTGATCGCCAGCATCGCGCTTTTGATCGGCCTGATCGTCACGGCTCTGTCGATCGCCCGCGAACGCGAGCTCGGCACCTTCCACCAACTGATGGTCTCGCCGCTGCGTCTGCACGAAATCCTGATCGGCAAGCTGATCCCGCCGATGATGATCGGCCTCTTCCACATCACCGTCTATATCCTGGCCGCCGTCTTCCTGTTCGAGGTGCCGCTGCGCGGCTCGCTGTTCCTGCTCTACGGCAGCGCGATCTTCTATCTCGGCTCGGTCGCCGGGCTCGGTCTCTTCATCTCGGCGCTGTCGATGACGCAGCAGCAGGCGATCCTCGGCGCCTTCCTGTTCATGGTCCCGGCCATGCTGCTCTCGGGTTTTGCGACGCCGATCGAGAACATGCCGGCATGGCTGCAGCCGGTGACCCTGATCAACCCGCTGCGCTATTTCCTGGTGATCGTCAAAGGCGTTTTCCTCAAGGATATCCCCTTGAGTGAGGTGGTGAACCAGACGATCCCGCTGGCGCTGATCGCCGCCGCCACGCTGAGCGCCGCTGCCTGGCTCTTCCGCCGGCGGCTGGAATAATCCCATCGCGGCGGATGATCTGGGCCGCCTCACAGAATGTGAACCGGCCTTCCAAAGCGTGACTCTCTCCTGCCGGAACCTCGGATTGGCGTGGTCGTTACCCAAACGCAACCCCAGCAAAGGAGAAGCAAAATGTACAAGATTCTACTTGTCTCCAGCGCGCTTGCGCTGTCGTCACTTGCAACCAATGCCCTGGCTGATGGCGCCGTGACCGGTGCAGCCGGCGGCGCCATCACCGGCGCAATCGTCGGTGGCCCCGTGGGCGCTGCCATTGGCGGCGTGGCCGGCGGTGTCGCCGGTGCCGTTGTCGATCCGCCGCCGCGCGAGGTCGTCACCTACGTCCAGCAGCAGCCGGCCCCGACCGCCTCGGTGGTCGTCCAGGAACCGATCGTCGTCGGCAAGCCGCTTCCGGCCGATATCGTCGTCACACCGGTGCCCGACAATCCGAAATACGCGTATACGGTCATCAACAACCAACATGTGATCGTCGAACCCCGCACCCACCGCGTGGTGCAGGTCATCGAATAAGTCAAAGAACATTCAGATCGCCGGTGCCGCCTGCTGCGGCTCGGCAACCTCCAGCCCCGCTTCGGCGGGGTCTTTTTCGGGTGTTTGCGAAAACGCAATTGTGCTCGACGCCCGGGTTCATGCCCTGTAAGCGACGAGCACGGCACCTCCCGCAATCATGACGACGCCGAGCCAGTTCGGAAGCGTCAGACGCTCGCCGAGGAACAGCACCGCAAAGGCGGCCACGAAGACGACGGATAGCTTGTCGATCGGGGCGACGCGGGCAGCATCCCCAAGCTTCAGAGCACGGAAATAGCAAATCCACGAGGCGCCGGTGGCAAGGCCGGAGAGCACCAGGAAGAGCCAGCTCCTGCTCGACACCGAAGACGGCGCCTGCCAGCTGCCCGATATGGAGACCATCATCGCCGCCGCCAGCAGGATGACGATGGTGCGAATGAAGGTCGCGAAGTCGGAATTGACGTTCTCGACGCCGACTTTGGCGAAAATCGCCGTGAGCGCTGCAAAGCCGGCGGAAAGAAGCGCCCAAAGCGGCCAGCTTGTCAGAAGGCTTTTCATGCGGCGTTGCACCTCTATGCTAAAGCAGATCAGACCTTCAGCTCGCGCCGCTCGCGCTCGGTCACCATGGCGAGGTCGAGCACCTTCTGCAGGTTGGCGGCGTGGCGGAAGTTGGGGTCGGGCTGGATGCCGCTTGCCACGGCCTCGGCAAAACGCTCGTAATTGGTCGCCACCGGTTCAACCTCGATCTGCGTCCAGGTGGCGGTTTCGACACCTTCGCCGAGGCAGCCATGCAGCTCGGAACCGCTGGGACGATGGATGACCTCAAGGCTGCCCCTCTCGCCATAGATGCGCAGCTTCAACTCGTTCAGATGCCCTGTCGCCCAGCGGCTGGCATGGATGACGCCGAGCGCGCCATTGGCGAAATCGACGGACATGGTGAAACTGTCATTGGCATCGAGCATATATTCGCCGATCTGGCCGCCCGGCGCCTTGTTGAAGGTCTTCAGCCGCGCGAAGACATGGTCGATGTCGGTCGCCGCGCCATAGGCGGCAAAATCGAGGATATGGATGCCGACGTCGCCGAGTACGCCGTTCGAGCCGTGGCCGGTGGAAAGCCGCCACAGCCAAGTCGATTCCGTGCGCCAATCGCCCCAGGCACGCGACACCAGCCAACTCTGCAGATAGGAGGCTTCCACATGCCGGATTGTGCCGAGCTCGCCTGCGAGTACCATCTCGCGAGCCCGCTGCAACGGTGCGATATTGCGGTAGGTCAGGTTCACCATGTTGATGACGCCGGCCTTTTCGGCCGCCTCCGTCATCTCCAACGCCTTTGCATAATTCTCCGCCAGCGGCTTTTCGCAGAACACATGTTTGCCCGCGGCGATCAGCGCCATGGTCGTCGGGTGATGAATGCGGTCGGGCGTGACGTTCGTCGCCGCATCGAATTCACCCCAGGCGATCGCCTCCTCCAGCGAAAGAAACCGCTTTTCGATGTTGAACTTGTCGGCGAAGGCCGAAAGCCGCTCGGGATCCGTGTCGACGGCGCCGACCACCGTCACGCCGTCGATGAGGGAGAAGCGGGCAAGCTGGTTTTTCGCCATCACTCCGGTGCCAAGAACGAGTAGTCGCATGAATGCTCCTCAGCGGTAACCGGCTTCGCCGGCCTGGTGCAGTTTCGGGCCGCGTTCGACGATCGGCTCCAGCGCCTTTTCTACCGGCACATTTGGAGCGTCGGTGATAGCAGTCAACGCGCCTTGCGGGTTATAGGCCCACTTGACGCCGTTGATCAGCACCTTCTGGACATTGGCGTCGTGATAGGTCGGATAGGTCTCGTGGCCAGGGCGGAAATAGAAGATGTTGCCGGCGCCGCGCCGCCAGGTCAGACCCGAGCGGAACACTTCGCCGCCCTGGAACCAGGAGATGAACACCGTTTCCAGCGGCTCCGGCACCGAAAACTGCTCGCCGTACATTTCCTCGTTTTCGAGCTCGAAATGTTCGCCGATGCCTGCGGCGATCGGGTGGCGCGGATTGATCGTCCACAGGCGCTCGCGCTCACCGGCCTCGCGCCATTTCAGTGCGCAGGGCGTGCCCATCAGCCGCTTGAAGATTTTCGAGAAATGGCCGGAATGCAGCACCAGCAGGCCCATGCCTTCCCAGACGCGCCTGGCGACGCGCTCGACGACGACGTCGGAGACCGCGCCATGATCCTTGTGACCCCACCAGGTCAGCACATCGGTTTCGGCAAGGCGTGCCTCGCTCAGCCCATGCTCCGGCTCCTGCAGCGTCGCGGTCGTCGCCGAGATGGCTGGATCGGCGTTCAGCGCATTGGCGATCGTCGTATGCATGCCTTCGGGATAAATGCCGCGGACGATATCATTGGTGGTCTCGTGGATATTCTCTCCCCAGACGACGGTGCGAATGGCCATGATGTGCTCCTGTAGAAACTGGAAGTATCGATAGGCGGGAAAGCAGAGATTCAAAGCGCTTTGGAAAACGGCGCCGACTGCGCCTCGTCTCCTCCACGTCTCAGCAACACATAGACCTTTGTCAGGAATTTGACAAAGGGGAAAATTCAACCGCGGAAGATCGAAAATCCGGCTGGAAATATCACAGCAATATCAATGAGAAATTGATTTCGAGAAGAGATTGACGACGACAACGCCTGAAATGATCAGCCCGAGCCCGACGATGGCCGGCAGATCGAGACGCTGCTTGAAGAAGACCAGACCGACCGAGGAAATCAGCACGATTCCCAAAGCGCTCCAAATTGCATAGGCGATGCCGACAGGAATGCTTTTCAGCGTCAGCGACAGGCAATAGAAGGCGGCCGCATAACAGGCGACGACGAGCACAGTCGGCCCGATACGGGTGAACTGCTGCGACAGCTGCAGCGCGGTCGTGCCGATGACCTCGAGCACGATGGCGGCAAACAACAGCCCGTAGACGGCAGCCTGGCTCATGGCGAAATTCCTTCGGATTATTTCCCGGTCAGTTCGACAAGGCGATCAATGAGGTCCCGCCTCAGAACGCCGTCGATATCATGGCTTTCCAGCGTATCTGCAAACCACAGCCCGTCGGCGGCGAAACGCACGAGCTGCGCGTCGAGGGAGGAATCGGTGCCGACATATTCTTCCGCCCGCGCCTGCACCCATTGGCGCCAGCGAAGGCGCAGCCGGGGTTCGGCAAGAAGCGCGATCGTCACCTGCGTCCAGCTCCTGGAATCGTCGGGACGATCCTTGAGACCGGATACGGCCCTCACATAGGCGCGGGTAAAACGGCCCTGCGGCAGCGGATCGCCACGCATCAGTTCCTCTATATCGGCGTCGAACTTTTCGAGCAGGCTCTCGAACAGGGCATCAAGCAGCGCATTCTTCGTCGGGAAGTGATGCAGCAGCCCGCCCTTGCTGACGCTGGAGGCGGCGGACACCGCATCGAGCGTGACCGCGGCCATACCTTCGCTGGCAGCAAGACGCGCCGCGACATCCAGCAACTGCTGGCGCACGAGGACAGGCTGTTTCTTGCGATGATGGGCGTTCGACATGTGATTAAAAGATACCGTCCGGACGGTTTTGTCAAGAAGAATCGGTTGGAACCCTTGCGGCGCAGGCATTATGCGCAAAATGCCGCGGCAGCTTGATGACGGTTGCGATCATTTTATCTCCGGTGCATGAAAGGCTGGGGAATGACATCTGGGATGGTTTCGTGAGCGAGAAGGTCACCACTCTATATGAAGCGATCGGCGGCGATCCTGTCGTGCGGGCGCTGACGCTCCGTTTCTACGAGTTGATGGACAGGCTGCCGGAGGCAAGCCACGTGCGCGCCGTGCATCCGCCGAGCCTTCACGGCAGCGAAGAGAAATTTTACGAATATATGACCGGTTATCTCGGCGGCCCGCCGCTCTATACCGACAAACGCGGCCATCCGCGCCTGCGCAGCCGCCATTTCGTCGCCGAGATCGGCCCGGTCGAGCGCGACGAGTGGCTGCTCTGTTTCCGCCGCGCCCTGGACGAGACGATCGCGAGCCAGGCGCTGCGCGATCTCATCTGGGCGCCGGTGGAGCGGCTCGCCTATCACATGCAGAACAAGGCCGCTGAAGACAAGGAATAACCATGAGCTTGAACGCGCGCCTGGAACCGGCGCTTTATCTCTTTGCCGGCCTGTTCGGCGTCGCCGGCGTGGCGCTCGCCGCCCTTGCCGCCCATGGCGGCGGGCAAGCCAATCTTGCCGCATCCGCATCGACCATGTGCCTTGCGCACGCTCCTGCCCTGCTGGCACTGGCTCTCGGCACAACGAGGCTCAAAACCGCCTGGCTGGCCGGTTTCCTCATGATTTTGGGAACGCTGCTCTTTGCCGGTGACCTAGTCACCCTGCGCTTCACCGGCGCCGGCCTCTTCCCCTATGCCGCCCCGACCGGCGGCTGGGCGATGATGCTCGGCTGGTTGGCCGTTGCGGCGGGTGCTGTCTTCCGCGTCAGAGCTTAGCCGCGCTGCTGCGGTACGCGACCGAAGCGCAAGAGGTTGCCGTGTGGATCGTGGATATAGAATTCCTCCATGTTCCACGGCCGCACTTCCATCTCGGTCAGGCGTTCGATGCCCTTTTCGCGATATTCCGCATGAAGGACGCCGATACCGCCGCCCCTGAGATAGACTGAGGTCTTCTCGCAGAGCCCGGCATCTTCGGTGCGCCAGAAATGCAGTTCCATGTCGTCACGCCGCAGGATGAGATAATCCTCCGCCTGATAGACGACATTGGCAAAGCCGAGCCTGTCTCGATAGAAGGCAAGCGTCGCATCGATATCGAGCGACGGAAGAACCGGCAGGACCTCGATGCGATCAGGCCCCTGGTTCATATGCCGTCGACCACGTTGAAGCCTTCGAAGACCGGCGGCCCCTTATACATCGCCTTGCGGTCGCCGGCATTGCGATGCGCAGCGCGAAAATTCTCGGACTTTGTCCAGTCCTGGAAATCCGCTTCGCTCTTCCAGACCGTGTGCGAGGAATAGAGCGTGTAGCCCTCCTCTTCGTCGAGCTTGCCGCGCAGCAGGCGGAATTCGACGAAACCGGGCACCTCGGCCAGGCTGGAATCCCGATTGCGCCAGACCGTCTCGAAATCACCTTCGTTCCCGGTTGCGACCTTGAAGCGGTTCATTGCGATATACATGCGATCTCCTTACGCCTTCCTCTTGCCGGCCCTTGCCGCATACGAGGGAAAAGCGAGAATATTATTGCCGTTTGCCGCCGCCGCGCCAAGCGGCCTCGTCGTCGCTTCTCCGGGCATGCGCGCTTCCCAGGTCGGGAACAGCGCCACATTCTGGTAGATCTCCTGGCGTTCGGCATGCTGGCGGAAAACTTCGTAGAGCTCGGGCACGAGGCCCTCGCCCCTCTGTGCGGCAAGCTTGTGCAGGCCGATCATGGTGAAACCGTCGGGACGCTGATCGTTCATCGGGTATTGTCTCGCTCGTTCATCGTATTCAGCGCGCGCTCCAGGCTGGACTTGCTGCCGTTGCGAAGCGGGATGAAGGCCTTGCCGAACTTTTTGCAGCCGGTCTTCACGCGCAGGCAGGCATCGTGGCTGATACAGTCGATCGGGCAGAAGACGCAGTCGACCGAAGGCAGCACGGTGTCGATGCGGGACACCGCTTCGCGCAAGCCGCCGTCGTGATGGATGAGTTCGGCACCGAAATTGCTGGCGATCTGGCGAAGATGCGCCACCTGGCAGTCACGGCCGCCGACATAAAGGAAACTGCGGCCATCCAGTTTGGATCGTCCGGCGGATGCCTGAGCAACACCCTCGCCCGCGACGTCGCGGACCTCCCGGTTCGATCCCTTCTTGCCCTTGCGAGCCATATACCACCCGTTCACTCGTTGATCGTCACACGATTCCTGCGTGTGCGGGTGGACCTTATTAAACCTGAATTTTAGAGTAAAGTATAAAGTTGATTATTTTTATCATATTTATCGCGAGGTCACCTGAACCTCCTGGGTGAAGCTCCAACTGGCCTTACCCCACTCGGGCGGCAACGGCGGAAACGGCGCAGCGCGGCGTACGCCATCGAGAGCAACCTTGTCCAAATCCGGAATACCTGAGCTACCGGCAACGGAAACTGACGACAGCCTGCCCGTTCCATCAATCGTCAATCTGAGACGCACGGAAATTGCTCCGCCCATCCTCTTGTATTCGTCAGGCACCCGAATTGCGCGGCGGATACGCTTCTGCACCTTGCCAGGATAGTTGGCTACAGCCGCGCTTCCAATACCATCGCCTCTACCTGATGCCGTCGACATGCCGTTGAACTCTGGCGCGTCCTGACCGGTCGTTACGCCCCTCGTCGTATCGCGGCGATCCGCGCCATTTTTTCCACCCGTAGGCTCAACCTTCTTCCGAGGCTGCTCTTTTTTGTCCGGTTTCGGCTTTTCAACCTTTGATGTCGGTTTCGGCTCTGGCTTCTCTTCGGGTTTCGGCGACGCTTCGGCGGTCTCGACGGGCTTCACTTCCTCTGGCTGAACTTCCATCGGCTGCACCGGAGCCGTCACCGCCTGTTGTGGGACGAGGGTCGGCACCACATCAGGCGCGGGCTGCTCCGGCACTACGGTTGCCATGGGCTGAGCGACGAAAGTTTCGGCGGGATTCTGAGAAACGAGAATCTCTGGCTCCGCAGCCACAGCTGTCTCGGGCGAAACACGGGTCACCTCTTGGGGCTGGGTCTCTGTCGGCCGAAGTTCGTCAGTTACAGTCGTCGATTGAAACGTATCCGGCTTAACTTCCTCTGCGGCAATTTCATCCGGCTTCAATTCCAGTTCCGGGTCACCCGCCGACGTCTGGTCAATATCGGAATCGCCAAATACGATGACACTGACAGCCTCACCAGCGTCTTCAATCACTTCGTTCGGCGGTTGCGGCATGAACAGAGCAAGAGCGACTACCAGACTTGTGTGGAAAAGCAGCGAACCGAGGCAGGTCAAAGCCACCCGCCGCCGCACCGGCTTCTGCTCATCTTCCTGCTTCTCGACCGCCGCATCCATCGGCGGCGCCGAAGCGGGAGCAGCCGGTTCGGCTTGAGGATGGTCGGGAAAGGAGGATATCTGCGCAAAGCGCGTGTAGTGGATCACCGTTTCGCCGGCCGGCTGCCGCGGCGCGTTGCGCAGTTCCGGAAGCTCGTGGCCGGGATGCATACCGGGCGTGTTGTCGTTCAGGCTGTTATCGGCGTCCGCCTCCCCGATGAGCACCTGTCTCGATCTGGTTTTCGCTGAAATCGCCATTGTCTACGCCTCGGACAGCCTGAAACATGTCCGCCGGGGATCATCCCCGGCGTTATCTTAGCCCTCGAAGGGAACCGAAATCTGCGAGCGGGTGACGAGGCCCTTCATGCATTCGCCCGCCGCCGGCCCGTCGCAGACGGGCGTGTCGTTGATGAGGATGCGCGTCACGCTCTCGCATTTGACATTGGGCATATCGAACTGGCGCACCCGCTTCTTGCCCTGCGGCAGATCGCGGAAATCGAGCACGGTGATGCGGTCGACGGCATTCTTGTCGTTGAAGAAGGCAAGTTCGAAGGAGACCTTGTTGATGGCGGCCGGCAGCTGGTTCAGCGCCACGAAGGCCATCATGCAGCCCTTCTGCGAGGGCGCCAGCGCATTGAGTTCGACATCGAGGGAGGCTGCCGGTGCCGCCTCCTGCGCCTGACAAACGCTTGAAAACGTCATCGCCATGCCGGCCGCAACAGCCGCAAACCTACCTGTCATAAAACCTTCTCCGTCATCGTTGCGAGCAGCCCGCAGGCAGCTCGTATCAGCAATTTCGAAAACTTGACTATAATAGTCTCCTATTGCGTCTTTAAAAAACTATGAGTAAGAAAGTCAAGATAAATGTCACCACAACCGGGAGCCCAGAACCCCGGCCTCACGGAATTGCCAACCGAAATGATGGTTGAAAAGCCAGATAACTTTAAGCACGTGCCGCTGCCGAGCGAGCCCGCGGCGCAGCACCGGATCGTCGAAAGCGCGGATCTTTTCCGCGGCGCGAACGAGATCATGATCAGACACGACGGCGTGATCTATCGCCTGAAGATCACCCGCCAGGGCAAGCTCATTCTCAATAAGTAGGGCCAATAGTAGGTAACACATGACCGAACAGACAAGACCGGCGCCAGCCGAAATCCGTGCGTTTCGCGCCGAAAACCCGAAGCTGCGCGAGCGCGATATCGCCGCCCAGCTGAAGATTTCCGAGGCCGCCCTCGTCGCCGCCGAAACCGGCATCAGCGTCACCCGCATCGATGGCAGCGCGCTGAAATTTCTCGAACGCGTGGCGAGCCTCGGCGAAGTGATGGCGCTGTCGCGCAACGAAAGTGCCGTGCACGAAAAGATCGGCATCTTCGAAAACATCAAAAGCGGTGTGCAGGCCGCCATCGTTCTCGGTGAGAATATCGATCTGCGCATCTTCCCAAGCCGCTGGGAACATGGCTTCGCCGTATCCAAGACGGATGGCGACCAGGTGCGCCTCAGCCTTCAATATTTCGACAAGGCGGGTACCGCCGTGCACAAGGTGCACCTGCGCCCGAATTCGAATGTCGAGGCCTATCATGCGATGGTTGCCGCGTTGAAGCTGGAAGACCAGTCGCAGGATTTCGTCGAGGCCGCGACCTCAAATATCGTCGATGAAACCGCCGACGTCAGCCGCGACGAATTGCGCGACAACTGGAGCAGGCTCACCGATACCCACGAGTTCTTCGGCATGCTCAAGCGCCTGAAGATCGGCCGCCAGGCGGCCGTGCGCAGCGTCGGCGACGACTATGCCTGGAAGCTCGACAACAGCGCGACGGCGGAGATGATGCATGCCTCGGTGAAATCCGGCCCGCCGATCATGTGCTTCGTCGCCAATGACGGCATCGTCCAGATCCATTCCGGCCCGATCTTCAACGTCCAGGCCATGAGCCCATGGATCAATATCATGGACCCGACCTTCCATCTGCATCTGCGCCAGGATCACATCGCCGAGACCTGGGCCGTGCGCAAGCCGACCAAGGACGGCCACGTTACCTCGCTGGAGGCTTACAATGCCAAGGGCGAGATGATCATCCAGTTCTTCGGCAAGCGGAAGGAAGGTTCCGACGAACGCGCCGAGTGGCGCGAGATCATGGAAAATCTACCGCGGGCAGCAAGTGTCGCCGCATAAGGATCATAGCGATGACGATGCGTAACAATCTGCGAAGGATTCGCCCCTGGCAGCTGGCCCTGACGGCGGCCGTCATGGCGCTGCCGCTGATCCCGTCGGTACCGGCGGTCAAAGGCTTCGCCTTCGTCCGCGCCGCCCATGCCGAGGACAAGAAGCTCGACACGTCGCGCCTGGTTTCGGTCGGCGGCGATATCACCGAGATCGTCTATGCGCTCGGCGAGGAAAGCCGGCTGATCGCCCGCGACACGACGAGCATCTACCCGGAGGCGGCGCTGAAGCTGCCCAACGTCGGCTACATGCGGGCGCTCTCGCCGGAAGGTATCCTTGCCATGAACCCCACGGCGATCATCGCCGTCGAGGGTTCGGGCCCGAAGGAGGCGCTGGCCGTCCTGAAGAATGCCAGCGTGCCCTTCGAGACTGTGCCGAGCCCCTTTACCCGCGACGGCATCATCGCCAAGATCGACCGTGTGGGCACGCTGCTCAGTGTATCCGACAAGGCGAAGGCGCTTGAACAAAAGGTGGCGTCCGATCTCGACGCGGCGATCACCGAGGCCGAAAAGCGTCCGGAGGCCGAGCGCAAGCGCGTTCTCTTCATCCTCAGCGCCCAGAACGGCCGGATCATGGCATCGGGCACCGGCACGGCGGCCGACGGTATCGTCAAGCTCGCCGGCGCCATCAACGCCGTCGGCGCATTCCCGGGTTACAAGCCGCTAACGGACGAGGCGATCATCGAAGCCAAGCCCGACATCATCCTGATGATGAACCGCGGCGACGGCGCCGGCACCAAGAACGAGGACCTGCTGGCCCAGCCCGCGATCGCGCTGACACCGGCTGGCGAGAAGAAGGCGATCATCCGCATGGACGGCATCTACCTGCTCGGCTTCGGCCCGCGCACAGCAGCCGCCGCGCGTGAACTCAACGCGGCGATCTACGGGGGCTGATCATGGCCCTGCCGCAAGCCATGATGGAACGAAGGCGACCATTCCCGATGGCGGAGATCCGCGTAAACCGGCAGGCGGGCGACAGAACGCGGCTCGCCTTGCTGGTCATCGCGCTGCTCGTCATCGGCTCCGTGTTCTCGATGCTGTTTTCGGTGACGACGGGCGCCTCGGATGCCTCGATCCTCGACGTTATCGGCAACATGGCCGGTTCCGAGGCGGCACTCAGCACGCGCGACCGGATCATCATCTTCGACATCCGCCTGCCGAGAGCGATCCTCGGCTTCCTGATCGGCGCCTCGCTGGCCGTTTCCGGCACGGTGATGCAGGGCCTGTTCCGCAATCCGCTGGCCGATCCCGGCCTTGTCGGCGTCTCCTCCGGTGCAAGCCTCGGTGCCGTCACCATGATCGTGCTCGGCGGCAGCCTTGCAGCGCCGCTTCAGGCACTTCTCGGCATCTATGCCCTGCCGGCGGCCGCCTTTGGCGGCGGTCTCGTCACGACGCTGCTGCTCTACAGGATCGCCACCCGCCACGGCCAGACCTCGGTGGCAACGATGCTGCTGGCCGGCATCGCTCTCAGCGCGCTTGCCCTGGCGATGACGGGTCTGCTGATCTACATGGCCAACGACCAGCAGCTGCGCGACCTGACATTCTGGAGCATGGGCTCGCTGGCCGGCGCCACATGGACGAAGATCGCCGCCGCCAGCCCGATCATTCTCCTGTCCTTCACCGCCCTGCCCTTCATGGCGCGCGGCCTCAATGCCATCACGCTCGGCGAGGCCGCCGCCTTTCATATGGGCGTGCCGGTGCAGCGGCTGAAGAATGTCGCGATAACAGGCGTCGCCGCGGCGACCGGCGCATCCGTCGCCGCCAGCGGCGGCATTGGTTTCGTCGGCATCGTCGTGCCGCATATCCTGCGCATGGCGATCGGTCCGGACCATCGTTTCCTGCTGCCGGCCGCAGCCCTTCTCGGCGGCTCTCTGCTGATCTTCGCCGATGTCCTGGCGCGCACCCTGGTCGCCCCGGCCGAGCTGCCGATCGGCATCATCACCGCGGCGGTCGGCGGGCCATTCTTCCTGTGGATTCTGCTGAGGCAGCGTTCGCGCCTTGCCCTGTGAGTGCTGTCGTGAGTGACAAGATGATCGAAGTTTCCGGCCTCTCCGTGCGCCTTTCCGGCAAATCGATCATCAACGACGTCGCCTTCACGGCAAAGGCCGGCGAGCTGACGGCGATTGCCGGGCCGAACGGCTCCGGCAAGACGACGACGATGAAAGCCATCTCCGGCGAGCTTGCCTATGGTGGCTCGGTGCGCATCGGCGGCGACGAGGTGAAAGAGCTGAAGCCCTGGCGGCTTGCCGCCCTTCGCGGCGTGCTGCCGCAGGCAAGCACCATCTCCTTCCCCTTCACCGTGCGCGAGATCGTCCGCATGGGCCTGACATCGGGCATCAACCTCAATCCCGACAAGGCCGAGCAGACGGCGGCGGCAGCACTTGCATCGGTCGACCTGACCGGCTTCGAAGGCCGTTTCTATCAGGAACTCTCCGGCGGCGAGCAGCAGCGCGTTCAGCTTGCCCGCGTGCTCTGCCAGATCGCCGAGCCCGTCGTCGACGGCAAACCCTGCTGGCTGCTGCTCGACGAGCCGGTCTCGAGCCTCGACATCAGCCACCAGCTGACGATCATGACGCTTGCCCGCAATTTCTGCGAACGCGGCGGCGGCGTCATCGCCGTCATGCATGATCTCAACCTGACGGCGCTCTTTGCCGACCGCATCGTGCTGATGAAATCCGGCCGCCTCGCCGCCGCCGGCAGCATCGGTGACGTGTTGACGGATGAAACGATGCTGTCGGTTTTCGGCTGCGCACTGCGGATCAACCAGGTGCCGGCCGACGGCACGCCCTTCGTGCTCGCCCACAGCGCCATTTCCGAGCGCTAACCGCCGCATGCGGCGGAACTTTTGAGCGCCCGGCACGTTTTCGGCAGTGATCTGGGTCAATGCCGGGCGATATCTCTTATGCAACGGACGGTGGTGACCCCAGTGCGAAATAGGCGGGCTTGCGCGCGCCCCAGCCAATGGAGACAGCCATGAGCTATTCTATCTTCCAGTCCGGCCGCAGCCGCCGCAACGGCACCTTCCACAATCTGGAATCCGGCATCGAGGAGCAGATCGAGGCGCTGCGCGACGACCTCGCGGAACTGACGCGCCTCGTCGGCAAGAGTTCGCGTCACCAAAGCGAGAAAATCCGCAGCCAGGCCGGCGCCGGTTACGAAGAACTGCTCGGCCGCAGCGAGGATCTGCTGCGCGAATTGCAGCGGGGCTATGAACTCGGCGCCACCGAAATGCGCGAAACCGTGCGCAAACATCCGCTGGCAACCATCGGCGCAGCTGCCGTTTTCGGCCTGGCCATTGCCTTCCTCGCCCGCCGCTGAGGAAGCGCAATGCTGTCGATCCTCAGCCTGCTGACGGGCGCAAGCGTGCACCGGACCGTTGCACGCGCCAAGCGCAATAGCATCTTCATCGCGCTTGCCGCACTTTTTCTTCTCACCGCCTACGCGCTGGCCGTCACCGCCGGCGCCATCTGGCTCGCCGGCATCTACGGCGCCCTTGGCGCCGTTCTTTTCCTCGCCGCTTGCGCGCTGCTGCTCGCCATCATCGCACTGGTGGTAATGGTCGTCATCAACGCCCGGGAGAAGCGCCGCGCCCGCGAACGCCGCGCGGCGCTGGAATCTCTGGCGACAGTGGGGATTGGCCTGATCCGCTCTCAACCGCTGCTGACCGCGGGCGTGCTGGCGGCCATCGTCGCGGCCAATCTGGTGGGGTCGAAGCGGGAGGATTGATCCTCTTGCATCCGACCGCCCCTCCGAATCCGACGAGGTGGAGCCCCTACCTTTCTTCCCTCATTCCTGTGCTCGTCACAGGAATCCAGTGCGCCCAAGTCCTTGGGCGCGAAAGACTTTTTTCGTGATTCATTCACGGCGCGGACGCGCCGTGGCTGGATTCCTGTGACAAGCACAGGAATGAGGGAGGAGAGAGTAGCGCCCGCAATACATACGCAACACCCCTCTTGCTTACCGACAGCCCAAAAAGCCGGCGCCCCAACAGGCAGCCGGCTTGCTCGCAATCATAACTTTCTCAAAACGCAAACGCCTTCGACGTCAGCGGTGCCGAGGTGGCGTCGGGGCCGAAATCGGCTTCGCCTGATATCTGCAGCAGCTCCTGCAGTCGCTGGCGGGCGCGGTTGACGCGGCTCTTGATGGTGCCGACGGCGCAGCCGCAGATTTCGGCCGCTTCCTCGTAGGAGAAACCCGAGGCGCCGACGAGGATGATCGCCTCGCGCTGATCCGGCGGCAGTTGGTCGAGCGCCTTCTTGAAGTCCTGCAGATCGAGCGCGCCGTATTGCGAGGGGTGCATCGCCATCGATTCCGTGAACAGCCCGTCGCTGTCCTGGATCTCGCGGCCGCTCTTGCGCATCTGGCTATAAAGTTCGTTGCGCAGGATCGTGAAGAGCCAGGCCTTCATATTGGTGCCCATCTCGAAATGATCCTGTTTGGCCCAGGCCTTCATAATGGTATCCTGGACGAGATCGTCGGCACGATCATGCCGTCCGATGAGCGAAATTGCGAAAGCGCGGAGACTTGGGAGGGCCGCCAGCAATTCCCGCTTGAAGCTGGGTTGCGTTTTTTCTTCCATGCGGACGATCCTATTCGGCCATCTTGGCAGAAGCCATCATTTCGGCATGGTCGAGCTTTTCGAGAAGGTCGAGAAAACGATCCGGAATCGCCTCCTCCTGCGCGGAGGCATAGAGCGACCGCAGCCTGACGCCGATCTGATTGTTCGGGTCCAGGATGTCGCTTGCCCGCAGCTCCAGCTTGCGCTGATCGGCTGCTTCTTTCTTGCGTGTCGTCATCAATTCGTCTTCTCGCCGGTTGTCTGTTGGGGCGCGCATGGGGCTGATCACGATTTCAACCATCGACACCGACCCTTCGATTGTCGATGTTGCTGGCATTTTTTGCTGCATGGGTCAAAACGCTACGCCCTTTCTTCGTCGGCTTGAATAATGCGGCGCGACAAAAAAAGTTCCAGCCGTTCCGGAACTTTTTTATCAAGGCGACGTTAACCGGTCATTGGAGCCAATGACCGGCCTGCATACGGGAGCCCTTAATGACACTTTCCACTCGAATTGCGCCGCACCTTCCTTATCTGCGCCGCTATTCCCGCGCCCTGACCGGCACTCAGACTTCGGGCGACGCTTACGTCGCCGCCGTTCTCGAAGCTATAATCGCCGATCTCACTATTTTCCCGGATACGGCGAATGACCGGGTGGCACTCTACAAACTGTTTACGCAATTGTTTGGTTCCACCGCCATCCAGATTCCGGAGCCGACCTCGCCCTATGCCTGGGAACAGCGCGCCACCTTGAACCTTTCGAAGGTTTCGCCGGGCGCCCGCCAGGCCTTCCTGCTCGCCTCCGTGGAGAATTTCCGCGTCGCCGAGATCGGCGAAATCCTGGAACTCGACGAACAGGATGTCATGCGTCTGCTCGACATGGCCTCGCAGGAGATTTCCCGCCAGGTTGCGACCGATATCATGATCATCGAGGACGAGCCGCTGATCGCCATGGATATCGAGCAAATGGTCGAAAGCCTCGGCCATCGGGTCACCGGCATCGCCCGCACCCATGCCGAGGCCGTCGCGCTCTACAACAAGACCAAGCCGAGCATGGTGCTGGCCGACATTCAGCTGGCCGACGGCAGCTCCGGCATCGACGCCGTCAACGACATCCTCAAGACGTCGAGCGTGCCGGTGATCTTCATTACCGCTTTCCCGGAAAGGCTTCTGACCGGCGAGCGCCCCGAACCGACTTTCCTTGTCACCAAACCCTTCAACCCAGACATGGTCAAGGCATTGATCAGCCAAGCTCTTTTCTTCAACGAATCGACCAAAGTGGCCGCCTGAGACGCAATTTTCCGGCCTTCGGAACCAAATCGCCAAAGCAGGCGTTCCGGTGCTACCGGGACGCTCCGCTGGCCTTAACGGTTTTTGCAGCGCTTTGTTCTAGAGTTGACGGGCGGCGTCTCTGAGGGCGCTCCGTCAGCGACGTTCAAGATGTCACAAGGCAAGATGTCACAAGGAAAGGCGGCCGAGTGAATACGACGGAACCATTATCCGGCACGCCTTTCACCTTCGAGGGCAAAGCCGCAATGATGGAGCGCGCGCTCGGCAGCGCCGGGATTTCAATCCTCTGCCAGGATGCCCGGCTGTCAATCTTCTATGCCGAAAATCTGCCGCCGCATTTCGCAGCGCTCTTCACGCTGGGCGGCGGCGATGCCGCCCTGTTCGGCGACGCGCACGGCCGGTATCTGACGGCGCTGAAACACAAGGTGCTGGAAACCGGAATCCCCGACAATGCCGAGGTCGAGATCGACGTCGACGGCGAAATGCGCACCTATGAGCTGAAGATCCAGCGCACCGGCAAACGCGGCACCCATGGACTTCTGTCGGTCATGGCGGAGGTCACCGAAAGCCGGCATCGTGAGAAAGTGCTGAAATCGCTGCTGCGTGAACTCTCGCACCGCTCGAAGAACCTTCTTGCCATCATCCAGGGCATCGCCACGCAGACGGCGCGCAACACACTCTCCCTCGAGAGCTTCCTCCTCAAGTTCCGCGGCCGGCTGCAATCGCTTTCCAACTCGCAGGATCTGATCACGGATTCGAGCTGGCGCGGCGCCTATCTGTTCGAACTGGCCGAAAAGCAATTCGCGCCCTATTGGCCGGAAACGGCCGGCTCGATGCCGATCTACGGCATCAACGCCCATCTGACGCCGAATGCCGCCGTGCATCTCGGGCTCGCCCTGCACGAACTCATCGTCAACTCCGCCTCCTTCGGCGCGATATCCGGTGGCGCCGCCTCGATCACCTTGAATTGCCGCGACGCCATGATCGGCGACAGAAAGGCGATCGAAGTAACTTGGGCGGAGGTGCTGCAGAACCAGTCGGAAGTCCACGAATTCAGCGACAACAGCTTCGGCCGCACCGTGCTCGAGCGTGTCGTACCCTCGTCGGTCAACGGCAAGGCGGAGCTGAACCTCGTTCCCGGCCGCATCGAATATCGTCTGACCATTCCAGAAACCGAATTCGAGATTTTCAAGCGGGTGTGAAAGTCTGGGAAACACTACAGCCGAAAGGAAAAACAGCCGGTGCGAGGGCGGCGCACCGGCTGTCTTCACTCACCGGGAGGGGACCGTGAGTACGTCCGGATAGTGGGTTGGGGGCGCGCATGTTGGGTCGATGCGATCACCATCCGGATATCGCAATAACGACGACCTCAGACATTGGTTCCCTCCGCGGACAAAAAAATCGACTTTTTTGAATCTTTTTTCGGATGCTCGTCTCCGGCCATACGCCCGATCATTTCAGCAACGGGCGCCTCCGAAAATTAAACTGATAAAACAGTTACTTATTGGACGGCGCCCAAAACAAAACCGCCAAAATTTTACCGTTTGATAAATTTTTAAACCTGAGTTACGCTTTCCCTCACAGGCCGTTTACCAATAATGAGGGAACTTCAATGGAACGACTGGAAACCGGGATTCATGCCGGCCGGCTTTCGCCCGCCGAGTATGAGGCTAATTTTTCCGATCTTCATCCGCGCCTCGACAATCATGAGGCGCTGGTCGCCGCCGACCGCTGTTATTTCTGTTACGACGCGCCGTGCATGACGGCCTGTCCCACCTCGATCGACATTCCGCTGTTCATCCGCCAGATTTCGACCGGCAATCCGATCGGCTCGGCCAAGACCATCTTCGATCAGAACATCCTCGGCGGCATGTGCGCCCGGGTCTGTCCCACCGAAGAGCTCTGCGAACAGGCCTGTGTGCGCAACACCGCCGAAGAGCGCCCGGTCGAGATCGGCCGCCTGCAGCGCTATGCGACCGATGCCGCCATGCAGGCCGGCAGGCAGTTCTATGCCAGGGCTGAAACATCAGGAAAGACGATCGCCATCGTCGGCGCAGGCCCGGCCGGCCTTGCCGCCGCCCATCGTCTGGCCGTGAAGGGCCATTCCGTCACCATTTATGACGGCAGGGAAAAATCCGGCGGCCTCAACGAATACGGCATCGCCACCTATAAGGCGGTCGACGATTTCGCTCAGAAGGAAGTCGACTACATCATGTCGATCGGCGGCATCGACGTTCGCCACGGCGCTCTTCTCGGCCGCGATTTTTCGCTTGCCGATCTGCAGGCGCAATATGACGCCGTCTTCCTCGGCATCGGTCTTGCCGGCGTCAATGCTCTGCGCATCGACGGCGAAAACCTCGCCGGCGTCGACGACGCCGTCGATTTCATCGCCGCACTCCGCCAGGCCGAGGACAAGAGCGACATCGCCATCGGCCGCCGTGTCGTCGTTCTTGGCGGCGGCATGACGGCGATCGACGCCGCCGTCCAGGCCAAGCTGCTCGGCGCCGAGGAGGTGACGATCTGTTATCGCCGCGGCAAGGAGCAGATGAACGCCTCGGAATACGAGCAGGATCTGGCAAGCTCCAAGGGCGTCATCATCCGCCACTGGCTGGCGCCGAAATCGATCCTCGCTCAGGACGGCAAGGTCGCCGCCATCGAAGTTGAGTACACCAAGCTTGTCGACGGCCGCCTTATCGGCACCGGCGAGACCGGCGTCATCGCCGCCGACCAGATCTTCAAGGCGATCGGCCAGAGCTTTGATGCCTCCGGCCTCGGTTCCCTGCGCATGGAATCCGGCCGTATCGCCGTCGATGTCGAAGGCCACACCTCGCTCGATGGCGTCTGGGCCGGCGGCGACTGCGTCTTCGGCGGCGACGATCTCACGGTTTCCGCCGTCGCCCATGGCCGCGACGCAGCTGAATCCATCCATCGCACCCTGTCCGCAGCCGCCGCTCCGGCTGTCGCGGTCGCTTGAAGGGGAGAATGAACAATGGCTGATCTCCGCAATAATTTCGTCGGCATCAAGTCGCCCAACCCGTTCTGGCTGGCCTCCGCGCCGCCGACCGACAAGGCCTACAACGTCGAGCGCGCCTTCAAGGCCGGCTGGGGCGGTGTGGTCTGGAAGACGCTGGGCGAGGAAGGCCCACCCGTCGTCAACGTCAACGGCCCGCGCTACGGCGCGATCTGGGGCGCCGACCGCCGCCTGCTTGGCCTGAACAATATCGAGCTCATCACCGACCGCGACCTCTACACCAATCTCAGGGAAATGAAGCAGGTCAAGATGAACTGGCCGGATCGGGCGCTGATCGCCTCGATCATGGTGCCTTGCGAGGAACAGGCGTGGAAGTCGATCCTGCCGCTCGTCGAAGAGACCGGCGCCGATGGCGTCGAACTCAATTTCGGCTGTCCGCACGGCATGTCGGAGCGCGGCATGGGCTCTGCCGTCGGCCAGGTGCCGGAATATATCGAAATGGTCGTGCGCTGGTGCAAGCAGTACACCCGCATGCCCGTCATCACCAAGCTGACGCCGAATATCACCGATGTCCGCCGTCCGGCCCGCGCCGCCAAGGCCGGCGGTACCGATGCCGTCTCGCTGATCAACACGATCAACTCGATCGTCTCCGTCGATCTCGACAACTTCGCCCCCAACCCGACGGTCGGCGGCAAGGGCAGCCATGGCGGTTATTGCGGCCCGGCGGTCAAGCCCATCGCGCTGAACATGGTGGCCGAAATTGCCCGTGATCCCGAAACCTACGGCCTGCCGATCTCCGGCATCGGCGGCATCACCACCTGGCGGGACGCTGCCGAATTCCTCGTTCTCGGCGCCGGCAACGTCCAGGTCTGCACCGCGGCGATGACGTACGGCTTCAAGATCGTGCAGGAGATGATTTCAGGCCTCTCCGACTGGATGGACGAAAAGGGCCACAAGACCCTCGACGACATTACCGGCCGCGCTGTGCCCAACGTCACCGACTGGCAGTATCTGAACCTCAACTACATCGCCAAGGCGAAGATCGACCAGGATGCCTGCATCAAATGCGGCCGCTGCCACATCGCCTGCGAGGACACCTCGCACCAGGCGATCACCAACGTCGTCAATGGCCTGCGCCATTTCGAGGTGATCGACGAGGAATGCGTCGGCTGCAATCTTTGCGTCAGTGTCTGCCCGGTCGAGAACTGCATCACGATGGAGCAGCTTCCGGCCGGCACTCTCGACAAGCGCACCGGCAAGGTGGTCGACCCGAACTACGCCAACTGGACGACGCACCCGAACAACCCGATGGCCCGCCAGGCCGCGGAGTGATCGGCCTGCAACGCCGCGGAGAAATTTAATCCGCGGCGTTGCACCGAGCCCGCAATGGATCTAGGGGGATCATGCTGCACCATCGCAGCGTGCAACCGAAGAGGAGGCAGCCATGGCTCGCAAACACCTCACCGACTTCAGCTTTTGAGGTCACGTCGAAACGGCGTAAATCCTTCCCATCCGAAGCCCGGGTCAAAAAGCGGTTCGCAGATCGTTCATGGCGATGTCGAACTGATCGAGAAACTCGGCCGCAACGATCCCTGTCCCTGCGGCTCCAGGAGACGGTTTCAAGAATTGCTGCCTGCGATCCGGCCGCTATGACGGCATCGAACGGGATTACTATTTTTAGAGACCGTGACTGAAGGTGGCGGCGCCCTTTACAGAAGGGCGCCGTTTATTATGTGGTCAGAGCGACACAGCGGATCACAGCTTGAACGCCTTGACCTCGTTGCCGCGCTCGATGGTCCGGTTGGCGATGAAGCGTCCGGATTTGGCCGCCTCCTGCTTTTCAGCCTCGATTTGATGCAACATCGCTTCGAGACGCCGAAGCGCCAAGGCCTTGTTGCGGTGCTGAGAGCGTTCGTCACGCGCCGTCACCACCAGGCCGGTTGGCCGATGCAACACACGCACGGCACTATCGGTGGTGTTCTGGTGCTGCCCGCCCGGTCCGCCGGCTCTCAGCGTCTCGAAACGCAGGTCGGCCGGATCGATCGTCACCTCGCCACCCTCCGGCCCGGGTTCGATACGCTGAACCGCGACGTACCAGTTCTGCCGTTTGTGACCGGGACGCACCGGGCTCTTGAAGGTGAACCTGATCGTGCCGCAATAGCCGTTGGCAATCCGTTCCGCCTCGAGACCATCGAGGCTGACGATCGCCGACTTCGCACCGTGCCGATCCGGAACAGGACCGAGGCTGGCTTCGAAGGCACAGCCAAGCCCGAGAGCCTCGCGCTCAAGGATGCCGAGAAGTGCGGAGAGCGCCATCCGGCACTCCACCGGACCGTTGCCCGACGTCACGAGAAGATCAATAGCGCTCATGGCCGCGCCCTCCTTCCCTGCGATATTCAGGCTTTCGCCGGCGCTGTTCGACCTCCGCCTCATCAACCGCCTTCTTGAAGGTGACGAGCGGCCGCAGGCTGGCAAGCCCGACGATCAGCCCCGCCTTTTCGAGATCGCTCACCACCTGTCCGGCATCCTTGTAGGCCGACGCCGCTTCTTCGACGACGAGGGCACGATCGTCGCAGATCGCGATACCGCCCCAGGGATTGCGCAGCAACTGTTCGCGTTCGGACCGGTTGCGGCCGACCCGTCCGTGCATGGTGGCGCGATCATATTTGCGGCCGGCCCCATGAGAAATGCCGCCGAGCGAACGGCCGATGTCGGCACTCGCGACAACGACATGGCTGAGGCTGGCCCGAGATCCCGCAATCGGCGCGAGTTCGCCGGGTGCGACGGCCGCAGCGCCCTTATAATGCACAAACCCGCGATCTGAGCGGCGAACGAGATTGTGCGGTATGTCGGCGATGAGACGCAGGTCGGCACGAAGTGCTAGAGCCGCCCGCACTGCGATCAGTCGCCGGTTCAGCGATGCCCAGGCAACGCAGCGGTCATGGCTCGCAAGCCAGGCAGCACCCGCCTCCGAACCGGGATCCAGACCGGCGGCAAGTCCCGAATGAGCAGCCAATGTCTCTGAGAAAACCGCGACGCCAAGGGCGCGTGAGCCGGAATGAACAAGTAGATAAAGGCCCTGATCGTCCAGACCGGCAGCGCGCCCGCCCTCGGCAAGATCTTCCACCGCCTGCAGCTCGCAGAAATGGTTGCCGCCGCCGATAGTGCCCAAGGCATCGGGCGCCAGATCGGCGGCCAGACCTATCTCGGCGAGCCACTCGCGCCCCTCTCCGATGGGCTGCGTGTCAAGCCGGCGAAGCCGCTCCGCCGCCTTGTCGATCTTCAGCTTGCGCAGCGGCAGATCGAGGCCGAACAGCGACATGCCGCAGCCGATATCGTTGCCGATCAGCAGCGGGTGCAGCCGAGACGACAGCAGGGCGACGCCGGTCGCACCATATTTGCCGGGATGCAGATCCGGAAAGGCGGCGATTTCCGAAACACCCGGCAGGCGCGACATCTCGTCGAGCTGGTCCAAGGCAGCGCCTTCGATCCAGGCAGAGCCGGAAAAGAAACGATTGATGACCGCCGGACCTGACGCCGACGTCGTCGGGGAGCTTGCGCTCCCGATAGAATTGCCCATGATAATGAACTCTGGATATGAGTGGTCTTTCATCACCGGAAACGGCGATGTTCAACCGGCATCATCAGCCCGTTGGCCGACTTAAGCCGAAACCCTCTCGGGGCGTGCGGAGATAGTCGTCATCGTGGCGCTCCCTTTCCAGAACAATAGAGAGCGCCCGTTTAGGCGAAGTGAGACATAAATGCAAGCGTGAGGTGGCTCAATCGCCGAACGACCGCCTATAGGCACTCGGGCTCGTCCCGAGCCGCCTGCGAAAATGATGCCGCATCGTCGCCAGCGTGCCGAAGCCGCTGGCGACGGCGATGTCGTCGAGCGAAACGGCAAGTTCTTTCTCCAGCAGATCGCGGGCATGGCGCAGCCGCTCCTTCAGCAGCCATTCGCCGACACTGAGACCCGTCGTCGCTTCGAAGCGACGCTGGAAGGTGCGCATGCTCATGCCCGCTCTTCCAGCAAGCAGGCTGATCGGCTGCTGCTCGGAAAGGCTTGCCCGCATCCATTCGATCAGCGGCCCCAGGCGGATGCCCTCGCGCGCCTCGGGGACCGGCGCGTGGATGAACTGCGCCTGTCCGCCTTCGCGGTGCGGCGGCACGACGAGGCGGCGGGCGACGCTGTTTGCCGCCTCCGCGCCGAAATCGCCGCGCACCACATGCAGGCAGAGATCGATGCCGGCGGCACTGCCCGCCGCCGTCAGCAGGCTGCCCTCGTCGATGTAGAGAACGTCGGCATCGAGCGCAATGTCGGGATAACGTGCGGCGATCGAAGCGACGTAACGCCAATGTGTCGTCGCCCTGCGGTTGGCAAGCAGTCCCGATCCGGCCAGAACCGCAACGCCCGAACAGAGCGACATGATGCGCGCGCCGCGCTGATGCGCTGCCTTGAGCGCTGCGGCGAGCGGCGCCGGCACCGGCGCCTCGATCGCCCGCCAGCCGGGCACGACGATCAGATCCGCCTCGTCGAGCACCTCCAGCCCATTGTCGACCGCGACCGTCAGCCCTCCGGCGGCGCGAAGCGGACCCGGCTCGATGCCGCAGACAGAGAAGCGATACCAGCTCTCACCCATCTCCGGGCGCGGCAGGCCGAAGACCTCGTAGGTGATGCCGAATTCGAAGGTGCAGAGCCCGTCATAGGCAAGGGCTACGACCAACGGTCCTTTCGTCTGCTGCGGTGATGCGTTTGGCATGATCTTTACGCTGTCGGTCATAATGGCCAATTTCGCAGAGCTTTAACATCGGCGATACCGGGCGGCAACTCCAACGAAGAAGGAAAGATCGATGCCAAGCCCCGTCACCGAAATCCCGGCCGCCGCGCCCGATATCGCCGCCGCCCATTATGCCGCCAAGCTCGCCTTCGAAACCGATTGCTCCGATGTCCACGCTGCCTTTGCCGGCGCCAAGGTCGATTTCGTCCTCCTCGACGTGCGCTCGCCGGCGCTGTTTGCCCAGTCCCACTTGCCGGGTGCGATCAACCTTCCACACGGCAAGATGACCGCGCACCGCATGTCGGAATGGGCGAAGGACACCCTCTTCGTCGTATATTGCGCCGGTCCCCACTGCAACGGCGCCGACAAGGCCGCTTTCCGCCTGGCCAAGCTCGGCCTCAAGGCCAAGCTGATGATCGGCGGCATGACCGGCTGGGCCGACGAGGGATTCGCCTTCGAAAGCGAAGCCATTGCCGCCGAATAGGAGAACGCTCCCCTCGACGGTGCGAGGGGAGCGCATGTCTCAGAACTCGATGACGACCTTGCCGAACGGGCCGCGATAGAGATGATCGAGCGCCTGCGGCAGTTCCTCGAAAGAATAACGTCTGTCGATCACTGGCTTCAGCTCCGTCTGGTCGACGGCGCGCACCAAATCCTCCAGCGCCCGGCGATGACCGACGGTAATTCCCTGCACGACAGGCGCTTTCAGAAGCAACGGCGCCACGGGCGCCGAGACTTCAAAGCCCTCAAACACGCCGATCACCGAAATCCGGCCGTTGACCGCCACAGCCTCCAGCGCCCGGCCGAGATGCGGCCCGCCGACGATTTCCAGCACGTGGTCGGCGCCATAATCGCCAGTCAGTTGATGGAGCTGCTCGACCCAGTCGCGCTCCTTGCGGTTGATCAGATGATCGGCCCCGAGCGCCGATGCACGTTCGAGCTTCTCGCTGCTGCCTGATGTGATGAAGACTTCGGCGCCATGCGCCTTGGCAATCTGCAGGCCGAAAAGCGCAACCCCGCCGGTTCCCTGCACCAGCACCTTGTCGCCGGCCTTGAGCTTCCCGCATTCGATGAGCGCAAACCACGCCGTTAACCCGGCGCAGGGCAGCGTGCTGGCTTCAGCCGCATCGAGCGTATCAGGCGCAAGCGCGAACCATTCCTCGGAAAGCACCGTGTGCTCGGAAAGTACACCTGAATAGAAGCCACCGCGCGTCTGATAATGTGGATTGCGGGCAGTTCCAGGCCCGCGTCCGTCGATCCAGTCCGGGGAAAAGGTGGAGATCACCCGATCGCCGGGTTTGAAGCGCGTGACATCAGGCCCGACGGCATCGACCACACCTGCCATGTCCGAGGCCGGGACGAAGGGGAACTGCAATGGCAGGCCCATGCCGCTATCAAGCACCAGCCTGTCGCGGAAATTGAGGGAGACGGCCTGCGTCCGCACCCGGATCATCGTGCCTGACACATCAGGAATTCTGCCTTCGCCGATCGTCAGATTGGCCTCCGGGCCGATGGCATCGGTCTGCCATTGTCTTGTCGTCTGCATCTTTCTGCTCCTTCTCGATGGGCGGAGCGGTAGATATATCGTTGAATATTCCTCTCTAGTTGCGATATTAAGTCGTCGGAATGGTGCCATCAAGGAAACAAAGATGGAGCAGTTGAAGGGAATTTCGATCTTTGTCGAGACGGTCGAGGCCGGTGGTTTCTCGGCCGCGGCCGAGCGGCTCCATCTCACTCGCTCGGCGGTCAGCAAGACGATTGCAAGGCTCGAAGAGCGGCTCGGCGTCCGGCTCTTCAACCGCACGACCCGTGCCCAAAGCCTGACCGACGAAGGCCGGTTCTTCTACGAGCGTTGCCTGAGAGCCGTCGAGGAAATCCGCATCGGCGAGGCCCAGCTTGAATCGGGCAAGCGCGAAGTCCGTGGCAGGCTGCGTGTATCAATGCCAGCGCTTTTCGGGCGCCATTGTGCCGCTCCGATCCTGACCCGGCTGCTCGACGACCATCCGGATCTCGAACTCGACCTCTCCTTCAACGATCGCGTCGTCGATCTTCTGGAGGACGGCTTTGACCTTGCCGTGCGCAACGGTCCGCTGAAGGACAATTCCGACCTGATGACGCGGGCAATCGCTCGACAGCCTATGACCGTCTGCGCTTCGCCCGCCTATCTGGAAAAATACGGGGTGCCACAAACGCTGGACGATATCGCCCATCATCAGGGCATCGTCTATCGCCGCGGCGACAACGACAAAGCCTGGACTTTTCCGGCAACGGCAGGTCCCGCACGCGAAGTTCTGCCGAAATCGCGGCTGCGGCTTGACGATCTCGCCTCGATAGCCGACGCGGCAGTAAAGGGCCGCGGGCTCGCCTGGCTCACCTGCTGGCTGGTGCGCGACAGGGTCCTGTCGGGCGAACTCGTGCGGGTTCTGACCGATAGACCGCCAAGCGTCTTCGAAGCCTACGCCGTCTGGCCGAGATCGCCCGTGATGTTGCCAAAGGTGCGCCTTGCCATCGATATGTTGGCAACAGATCTGCCGCGCCTGATGGGTTGAAGTTGCCCCCTGATAATTTCGTCCTCCAAAAATCCGATGAAGGCGAACAACCAGCTGCGAAAACAGGGGAAGCCCATGTTTTTCTATGGGTTTGCCTGGAAATACCAGGATGCTGCAATATATCGCTAACTTGCCATCCCGCATGAACGGCATCGAATGCCATTTTACTTAGAACACGGTCCGCATGTCACTTCGCAGCGTGCTCCGCGCACAAACAGCAGATTGCCACGGCGAGGTCGACGAGCTTTTCAGCACCTTCGATCTCTCCAATAGACAGCAGTATAGAACCTTCCTGCGCGCCCATGCCCGGGTCGTGCCGGCGGCCGAAGACGCCCTCGAGGATGCGGGAATTGCCCACCTGCTGCCCGACTGGCCGGAACGGCGGCGCACGCAGCTGCTGTTGGCCGATATCGGGGAACTCGGCGATCCATTGCCCCAGCCCCTTCCGCCACCGGCATTGCGGAACGACGCAGCGCTCTGGGGCGCGCTCTACGTGCTCGAAGGCTCCAAGCTCGGCGGCGCCCTGCTTGCCAAATCCGTGCCCGATCACCTACCCGGCAGCTATCTCAGGCCACAGGGTCCAAAGGGCGCCATCAGGATCTTCATGGAGCGTCTCGATGCCAGCGGCATAGACGATCCCGCGGCCGCCGTTTCCGCAGCCCGCGATGTTTTCGGCCTCTTCCTCAAAGCCGGGCAACTCGAACTGGAAGCCGTCCCATGAGCGGCACGATTGAACCCGTCGACCTGACCAACTGCGACCGGGAGCCGATCCATCAACTCGGCGCGGTTCAGCCCTTCGGCTTTCTGCTGGCGATATCCTCGGACTGGATTGTCACGCGTGCCTCGGCAAATCTGGCAGAGTTCCTCGGCATTGCACAGCCCGACGCGCTCGGCCGGCCTGTCACCTCGCTGATCACGCCCGAGGCACTTCACACCATCCGCAACAAGCTGACCACGCTGCGCGGGTCGGATGTCGTCGAGCGCATTTTCGGCATTGCTCTGACCTCGGATCAGAGCAAGTTCGATCTTGCCGTGCATATGAATGACAATGGGGTCATCGTCGAAGGCGAGCGCTGCCAGGAAGACAGGCGCAACGCCCCCTCCCTCTCCATGCGCAGCATGATGTCCCGTCTCGACCACACGGAAACGATGGAGGCTTTCTTTCGCGACGGGGCAAGGCAGGCGCGCGCCCTGACCGGCTTCGATCGGGTCATGGTCTATCGCTTCGACGAAAGCGGTTCCGGCGAAGTGGTGGCGGAAGCCGCTCGGGCCGGCATCGGCTCGTTTCTCGGGCTGCACTATCCGGCATCCGACATCCCTGTACAGGCACGGGCGCTCTATCTGCGCAACCTGTTCCGCATCATTGCCGATGTCGACGCCGTCCCGGTTCCGATCCTGCCTGAACGCGATGAGTACGGACAGCCGCTCGATCTCTCCATGTCGGTTTTACGTTCGGTCTCGCCGATCCATATCGAATATTTGAAAAACATGGGCGTCGGCGCGTCGCTCTCCATATCGATCGTCGTCGACGGCAAGCTTTGGGGCCTGTTTGCCTGCCACCATTACGGCCCGCGCCTGCCTTCGGCTGAAAGCCGCTCCACCGCCGAGCTGTTCGGCCAGATGTTTGCCTCGCGCCTTGAAAGCCGCGAACGGCGGCTGGCGCTCGACTACGAGACCAAGGCGCGCCGCATCGCCGACCGGCTTCTTACCTCCGTCGCCGACAATGCCAGCCTGCTCGACGATCCGGCTTGGCTGATCGAGGCGCTCGCCGACGCCATTCCTGCCGACGGCATCGGCGTCTGGATCAACGGCCGGCTGGCGCTTGCCGGCATCGGGCCGGATGAGAGAAGCTTTGCAGCCCTCGTCCGCCATCTCAACCGCAATGCCGCCGGCCGCATCTATGCCGTCGACAGGTTGGCTGAGACCTATCCCGATCTCGAACTCGACGATGCGGTGGCCGGCATGCTCGCCATCCCGATCTCGCGCTCGCCGCGCGATTATGTCGTGCTTTTCCGTCAGGAGCTGGTGCGCACGGTCCGCTGGGGCGGAGATCCGCACAAGCCGGTTGAATACGGCCCCAACGGTCCGCGGCTGACGCCGCGCAAGAGTTTCGAGGCCTGGTCCGAACTGGTGCGCGGCCGCTCCCTGCCCTTCACCGAGGCCGAGCGGCGTGTCGCCGAAACGATCCGCGTCACGCTGATCGAGGTGGTCTTGCGTCTCACCGACGAGGCCAGCATGGCGCGGCAGACGGCAAACGAGCGCCAGGAACTGCTGATCGCCGAGCTGAACCATCGCGTCCGCAACATTCTGAGCCTCATCACCGGCATCATTCGGCAATCGCAGACGACGTCAGTCAGCGTCGGCGACTACATCCGCCAGATCGAGGGCCGCGTCCAGTCGCTCGCCCGCGCTCATGACCAGATCACACGCGATCACTGGGCGCCGGCCTCGCTGCGGCAATTGCTGGCGGCCGAAACTGCCGCCTATCTCGGCAAGAACGCCCCACGTATTCAGATGATCGGCGAGGACGTGCTGCTGGAACCGCAGGCCTTCTCCACCGCCGCCCTGGTTTTC
The DNA here is from genome assembly GCF_001664485.1 of Rhizobium sp. N324. NCBI lineage: Bacteria > Pseudomonadati > Pseudomonadota > Alphaproteobacteria > Hyphomicrobiales > Rhizobiaceae > Rhizobium > Rhizobium sp. N324. The sequence goes on from NZ_CP013630.1 coordinate 3,591,395, forward strand.
CATGAGCTGATGACCAACAGCGCCAAATATGGCAGCCTTTCCGGCACCGACGGTACGGTCGAGCTCGGCTGGCATCGCGACGACCAAGGCCATCTGCACATTGGCTGGCGCGAAAAGAACGGTCCGTCCGTCAGCGAACCCACCCGCCAAGGCTTCGGTTCGACGATCATCCGGCGCTCGATTCCCTATGACCTCGGCGGCCAAGCGAATGTCCGTTTCGTCAAGGGCGGTCTCGAAGCGGATTTCCGTATTCCGGCGCGGTATGTCGTCGGCCCGACGAGCGAACGGTCAAATTCAGCGCCGGTCGGAGCGGCCGAACGCCGGGCGGTTGCTGGTGATCATCAGCCGCTCTCCGGGCTGAAGGTGCTGCTGGTGGAAAACAACCTGATCATCGCCATGGATGGGGAGGACATCCTGCGCCGGATGGGCGCCGACGTCGCAACGGCGCCAAGTGTCACCGAGGCGATGCAGATCCTGGCCGGCCATTCCTTCGATCTGGCGCTTCTCGACGTCAATCTCGGCGATGAGACGAGTTTCGGGATTGCCGACCGACTGGCGGCCGAAGGCGTGCCCTTCGTTTTTGCCACAGGCTATGGCGAAGGCATCGCTCAGGCGAACAGCCATTCGGACGCGCCCGTGCTGCAGAAACCCTATACGATGGAAGGCGTGACGGACACACTCGCCCGTCTGCCGCTTGTTAGAAAGCGATAAACGTCAGCTCTCGGAGCGATCCGGCCGCAGCCCGCCAATAAAGAGCTGCTCCAGAAACCGCGCCGCATCCTCGAAGCGGCCCTCGCCGGAATGCTCCTGTCCGAGCACGGCACGCACCTGCACGTCGAAATCCGCATAATGCTGCGTCGTCGACCAGATGGAGAAGATCAGGTGATAGGGATCGCATTTGATGATCTTGCCTGATTTCGCCCAGGCGCGGATGACCTCCGCCTTCTCGTCGACCAGTTCCTTCAGCGGCCCCTTGAGCTCGTCCTCGATATGCGGTGCGCCCTGCAGCACCTCATTGGCGAAAAGCCGGCTCTCGCGCGGAAAATCGCGCGCCATCTCCAGCTTGCGTCTGATGTAGCTGCGGATTTCCTCCTCCGGATTGCCCTCGGCGTCGAAGGCGCGCAGCGGCTCCAGCCAGGTGTAGAGCACCCGGTCGATCAGCGCCCGGTGCATAGCTTCCTTCGTCCGGAAATAATAAAGCAGGTTGGGTTTCGACATGCCGGCCACTTCGGCGATCTGGTCGATGGTCGAGCCGCGGAAGCCGCTTGCCGAAAACACGTCAAGCGCCGCCTCGAGAATCTGCTCTTCCTTCTCCTCCTGGATTCGCGTCCGCCTCAGGGTCTTCGCTGCTCTCGGTATGGTCACAGGCTGTCGTTTCCCCTTGAAATTCAACTTCTTCGCTCAAGTTTTGGTGAGAAGACATCCCTGCCGCTTTCCTAAGCAACTGCCCGTATTTTTATCGGCAATTTTCGTGATTTTCGTCTTGAGCCCGGCGGTGGAAGTTGTAATGTTTACCAATCGGTCAAATTATCCGCCAGATGAAAAACAAAGGCAACTGGCGATTTTCCGGCGCTCGACAAAACCAATAAGAGGCGCTGGAATAGACCACGGGAACAGGCGGGCATGCCCTTTGCATGACTGCCGCAAACAGGTGAGGGCATAAAAATGGTGGCAGCACCAGGCGAGAACATGCGCGTCAATGGCGACCGTCTCTGGGACAGTCTCATGGATATGGCGAAGATCGGCCCCGGCATCGCGGGCGGCAACAATCGCCAGACGCTGACGGATTCGGATGCCGAGGGCCGCAGCCTTTTCAAGACATGGTGCGACGAGGCGGGCCTGACCATGGGCGTCGACCAGATGGGCACGATGTTCGCCACCCGGCCCGGCACCGATCCGGAAGCCCTGCCCGTCTATGTCGGCTCGCATCTCGACACCCAGCCGACCGGCGGCAAATATGACGGCGTTCTCGGCGTGCTCTCAGCCCTCGAAGTCGTGCGCACCATGAACGACCTCGGCATCAGAACCAAACATCCTATTGTCGTCACCAACTGGACGAACGAGGAGGGCGCGCGTTTTGCCCCGGCCATGCTGGCCTCGGGTGTCTTTGCCGGCGTCCACAGCCTTGACTTTGCCTATAATCGCCGGGATCCCGAGGGCAATCTGTTCGGCGACGAACTGAAGCGCATCGGCTGGGTCGGCGACGAAGAGGTCGGCGCCCGCAAGATGCATGCCTATTTCGAATATCACATCGAACAGGGCCCGATCCTCGAGGCCGAAGACAAGCAGATCGGCGTCGTCACCCACTGTCAGGGCCTGTGGTGGCTCGAATTCACCCTGACCGGCAAGGAAGCCCATACCGGCTCGACGCCGATGAACATGCGCGTCAATGCCGGTCTTGCGATGTCGCGCATCTTGGAAATGGTTCAGGGTGTGGCGATGGGCGAGCAGCCGGGTGCCGTCGGCGGCGTCGGCCAGGTCTTCTTCTCGCCGAATTCCCGCAACGTGCTGCCGGGCAAGGTGGTTTTCACCGTCGACATCCGCTCGCCCGACAAGGCCAAGCTCGACCGCATGCGGGCAAAGATCGAGGCGGAAGCGCCCAAGATCTGCGATACGCTGGGCGTCGGCTGTTCGATCGAGGCGATCGGCCATTTCGCGCCGGTTACCTTCGACGAAAAGCTCGTCACCGCGGTCCGCTCCGCCGCCGAACGGCTCGGCTACAGCCACATGAACCTCATTTCCGGCGCCGGCCACGACGCCTGCTGGGCCGCCAAGGTTGCGCCTGCGACGATGGTCATGTGCCCCTGCGTCGGCGGCCTCTCGCACAATGAAGCCGAAGAGATTTCCAAGGAGTGGGCGACGGCGGGCGCCGACGTGCTGTTCCATGCGGTGGTCGAGACGGCGGAGATCGTGGTGTGATGTCTAACGTCGCGCCCGGAGCCCCCTCATCCGACCCTTCGGGCAACCTTCTCCCCGCTGGGGAGAAGGGAGTGGCTAACGTTGCCGCTTCCCCCTTCTCCCCTCGGGGAGAAGGTCCCCGAAGGGCGGATGAGGGGGCTCCGGGCGCGACGAAAATTATCAGACAGGATATTCGTAAACATCGCCCAGCGAAAACCGGGCAAGCCCGCCAGCTTCGCCGCAACGAAACCGAAGAGGAATACCACCTCTGGAGCGACCTGCGCGCCCGCCGCCTGAACGGCGACAAATTTGCAAGGCAGGTTCCGCTCGGCCCGTTTATCGTCGACTTCCTCTGTCGCGAAGAGCGACTGATTGTTGAGGTCGATGGTTTCCAGCATGCCGAGAGCGTCACCGATCAACGCCGAACCAAATGGCTCAATGCCAACGGCTATTCGGTCTTGCGCTTCTGGAATCAGGAAATTTCACGCGAACGACGCTCGGTTCTTGAAACGATCCTGGCTGCATTGCTGGGCCGCCTCGAATTCAGCTCCGAATTGCCGAGCTTTTATTCGCCTGCCGAACAACGATAAAGAATAGGGAACGATCATGACCACAGTCATCAAGAACGGCACCATCGTCACCGCCGACCTCACCTACAAGGCTGACGTCAAGATCGACGGCGGCAAGATCGTCGAGATCGGCCCTGACCTCTCGGGCGACGAGACGCTCGACGCCTCCGGCTGTTATGTCATGCCGGGTGGCATCGACCCGCACACCCATCTCGAAATGCCCTTCATGGGCACCTATTCCTCCGACGATTTCGAGAGCGGCACGCGTGCGGCCCTTTCCGGCGGCACCACCATGGTGGTCGATTTCGCCCTTCCCGCCCCGGGCCAGTCGCTGCTGGAAGCGTTGACCATGTGGGACAACAAATCCACCCGCGCCAATTGCGACTATTCCTTCCATATGGCGGTCACCTGGTGGAGCGAGCAGGTCTTCAAGGAGATGGAGACCATCGTTCGCGACAAGGGCATCAACACCTTCAAGCACTTCATGGCCTACAAGGGCGCGCTGATGGTCGACGACGACGAGATGTTCGCCTCTTTCCAGCGCTGCGCCGAACTCGGCGCCCTGCCGCTGGTGCACGCCGAAAACGGCGACGTCGTCGCCTCGATGTCAGCAAAGCTGCTGGCCGAGGGCAATAACGGCCCGGAAGCACATGCCTATTCCCGCCCGGCCGAAGTCGAGGGCGAGGCCACCAACCGCGCCATCATGATCGCCGACATGGCCGGCTGCCCGGTCTATATCGTCCATACCTCCTGCGAGCAGGCGCACGAAGCGATCCGCCGCGCCCGCGCCAAGGGCATGCGCGTCTACGGCGAGCCACTGATCCAGCATCTGACGCTCGACGAGAGCGAATATTCCAATCCCGACTGGGATCACGCCGCCCGCCGGGTGATGTCGCCGCCCTTCCGCAACAAGCAGCATCAGGACAGCCTCTGGGCCGGGCTTGCCTCCGGCTCGCTGCAGGTAGTCGCCACCGACCATTGCGCCTTCACCACGGCGCAGAAGCGTTTCGGCGTCGGCGACTTCACCAAGATCCCCAACGGCACCGGCGGCCTGGAAGACCGCATGCCGATGCTCTGGACGCGCGGTGTCAACACCGGCCGGCTGACGATGAACGAATTCGTCGCCGTCACCTCGACCAACATCGCCAAGATCCTCAACATCTATCCGAAAAAGGGCGCGATCCTCGTCGGCGCCGATGCCGATATCGTCGTCTGGGACCCGAAACGCTCCAAGACCATCTCGTCGAAGAGCCAGCAGTCGGCGATCGACTACAACGTCTTCGAAGGCAAGGAAGTGACCGGCCTGCCGCGCTACACCCTGACGCGCGGCGTTGTCGCGATCGAGGAAAGCACTATCAAGACCCAGGAAGGCCACGGCGAGTTCGTCCGGCGCGAGCCGGTGACGGCCGTCAGCAAGGCGCTATCCACCTGGAAGGAGATCACTTCTCCGCGCAAGGTGGAGCGCAGCGGCATCCCGGCAACGGGCGTGTAATATGGTGCGTCACCATACGGCCATCAATCGGGGACCGATGCCTCCATGCCAATGACCTCACGCCGGCACCAGCACATCCAGCTCCGGCAGCAGCACGACGCTCTCCTGCTCGTTCGGGTCGGTGCGGGCGATAACAGCCGTGCACGGCGTGCTGCTGAGATTTGCCGGCAGATGCGGCACGCCGGCCGGGATATAGAAAAGTTCGCCGGCATGGACGACGACATGATGCTCGAGCCGGTCTCCGTACCAGGTATGGGCCTCGCCGGAGAGCATGTAGATCGCCGTCTCGTGCGCCTCGTGCAGATGCGCCTTGGCGCGCACGCCGGGCGGGATCGTCAGCAGATGCATGCAGATGCCCTTGGCGCCGACCGTCTCGGCCGCTATCCCTTCGAAATAGCTGAGCCCCTGCTTGCCGTCATAGGCATGGTTGGGGCGAACGATGTGGCAGGTGGGTTTTGATGTCGCGTCCATTCTCTTCCTCCATGAAATGCGCCGCCGGCAGGGCCTGCGGCGATGGTAACACGCAATCCGCCTCCCCGCGGCGAAAACAAGAACGGTCGCATTGATGCAAGCACCCTCCGTCGTATCCGCCAAGGATCTCTGTCTCACCTACCAGGCGAATGACGGCCCGGTGAATGCGCTGAGCGATGTCAATCTCGATGTCCGCAAGGGCGACTTCGTCTCTTTCATCGGCCCGTCGGGCTGCGGCAAGACGACTTTCCTGCGCGTCATCGCCGATCTCGAAAAGAGCACCTCGGGCGAAATCTCGATCAACGGCATGACGCCGGAGGAAGCCCGCAAGGCCCGTGCCTACGGCTATGTGTTTCAGGCTCCGGCGCTCCTGCCCTGGCGGATCATCGAAGACAATATCGCCCTGCCGCTGGAGATTATGGGTTATCGTGGCGCTGATCGCGCGCGGCGGATCGCCGAAGCGCTCGATCTGGTCGGCCTCTCCGGCTTCGAAAAGAAATTCCCCTGGCAGCTTTCCGGCGGCATGCAGCAGCGCGCCTCGATCGCCCGCGCACTCGCCTTCGACGCCGACCTGCTGCTGATGGACGAACCCTTTGGCGCGCTCGACGAAATCGTCCGCGACCATCTGAACGAAGAGCTGCTGAAACTCTGGGCCCGCACCAACAAGACCATCTGCTTCGTCACCCATTCCATCCCCGAGGCGGTCTATCTCTCGACCAAGATCGTGGTGATGTCGCCGCGCCCGGGCCGCGTCACCGACGTGATCGACTCGCCCCTGCCGGCCGAACGCCCGCTCGACATCCGCGACACCCCCGAATTCCTGGAGATCGCCCATCGCGTCCGCGAAGGGCTGAGGACGGGGCATAGCCATGAGGTTTAGGCGCGAGTTGTTGGAAAAGACCCCTCCCCAACCCCTCCCCACAAGGGGGAGGGGCTTTAGCGCCGAACCCGTCGCCGATCTTGACACTCTTTCACGACGGTCGTTGGAGAACTCGGCGAGTGCCGCAGGTTTGCCCCTCCCCCTTGTGGGGAGGGGTTGGGGAGGGGTTTAAATGCCACATTCAAACATCACCCCCAAAACCCGCGACACAGCAAAGCGCCTTCGCCGTGAATTGACGAAAGCCGAAGCTGCGATGTGGGATATGCTTCGCGATCTCAGGCCCTATGGCGCCAGATTCAGGCGCGAGACGCCGATCGGCCCCTATATTGCTGATTTTGCCTGGCTCTCGGCGCGGCTCATCATCGAAGTCGACGGTGACAGCCACGAAACGACTGCCGGCCGCCGGCATGATCTTGTCCGGGATGCGTTCCTGCGCAATGAAGGCTTCAACGTGCTTCGCTTCGACAACGCCCAAGTCTTGGACGGCCCCGACTACGTGTTTCTGACTATCGAAAAGCACGCAGCTCCGTTTTTGAAGGAGCGCGCAGCGTGAAACCCGACACCTTTAAAAACAAGATCATCCCCGTCACCACCATCCTGCTCGTCCTCATCGCCATCTGGTATGTCGCAGCCGTGCTGATGAACGCGCCCTTCCAGCGCGATATGGACAGCCGCGCCGGCGCCACGCCGACGACGCTCGAATTCATCGGCAAGACGCTGGCGCAGCCGAAGCCGATCCTGCCGGCGCCGCATCAGGTGGCGCAGAATGTCTATGAGAACACTGTCCTGCGCAGCCTTTCGAGCAACCGCAGCCTTGTCTATCACAGCTGGGTGACGCTCTCCTCCACCCTGCTCGGCTTCGGCTTCGGCATGCTGCTCGGCATTCTTCTTGCGGTGCTGATCGTGCACAACCGCGCCATGGACCGTTCGCTCATGCCCTGGCTGGTGGCGAGCCAGACCATCCCGATCCTCGCCATCGCGCCGATGATCGTCATCATCTCCTACAATGTGCTGACCGGCGATAATGCGATTGCCCATCTCTTGAACCTCGATTCCGACGCTTCCCGCCTTGTCTCCAAGGCGCTGATCTCCACCTACCTCTCCTTCTTTCCCGTTGCAGTCGGCATGGTGAAGGGCTTGCGGTCACCGGAGATCATGCATCTCGACCTGATGCGCACCTATTATGCCAGCCCGATGCAGACCTTCTGGAAGCTGCGGGTTCCAGCCTCGATCCCCTTCCTCTTCACCTCGATGAAGGTGGCGATCGCCGCCAGCCTCGTCGGCGCCATCGTCGGCGAACTGCCGACCGGCGCTGTCGCCGGCATCGGCTCCAAGCTGCTTGCCGGCTCCTATTACAGTCAGACGATCGATATCTGGGCGGCCCTGGTCGCCGGATCGCTGCTGGCCGGCATCCTGGTCGCGATCGTCGGGCTTGCCGCGAAAATCGTCGACCGCGCCATGGGCGGGAGGCCGGCATGAGACATCTGACCTTCTCCTGGCAGGGCGTAACCGCCCTCCTCCTCTGCCTCGCAGCGCTGATGACCCTGCCGCTTCTGGCCGACGGCGCAGCGCGGCCCTTCAGCGACGGCACGGCAAGCCTCGTCTTCATCATCGTCATCGCCGCCGCGCTGCTGTCCTTTGCGCCGCAACCGCCGGCCTACCGTGCGACCGTGCTGTTCATCGGCGCCCACGGCGCCGCCTGGATGCTGCTTTCCGCGCTCTCCGGCAACGAGGGCACGGCAACGCGGGCTTTCTTCCTGCTGCTCTTTTCCTGCTGGCTGCTGGCTTGGCGATGCGTCACGGAGCTGTCGAAACTGCAGCCCGTCACTGCTTTCGGCAAATCGGCGCTCCAGCTGCTGATCCCGGCCATCTTCGGCGCCTGGATCCTCATCCTCTGGGAGGCGGCAACGCGCGGCGCCGGCATTCCCTTCATCATCCTGCCGCCACCAAGCGCCATCGGCACCCGTATCATGGCCTCGCTGCCGATCCTCGGCGACGACGTCAGACAGACGATCTTCAAGGCGGTATTGATCGGTTATATTATCGGCTGCCTCAGCGGCTTCATCGTCGCCGTGCTGGCCGATCGCGTCGCCTTCCTGCGGCGCGGCCTGCTGCCGATCGGCAACATGGTCTCAGCCCTGCCGATTATCGGCATCGCTCCCGTCATGGTCATGTGGTTTGGCTTCGACTGGCCGTCGAAGGCCGCTGTCGTCATCATCATGACCTTCTTTCCGATGCTGGTGAACACCGTCGCCGGCCTTGCCGCCTCCGGCAGCATGGAACGCGACCTGATGCGCACCTATGCATCGAGCGACTGGCAGACGCTGCTGAAGCTCAAGCTTCCCGCTGCCATGCCCTTCATTTTCAACGCGCTGAAGATCAACTCGACGCTGGCGCTGATTGGTGCCATCGTTGCCGAATTCTTCGGAACGCCGATCGTCGGCATGGGCTTCCGCATCTCCACCGAGATCGGCCGCATGAATGTCGACATGGTCTGGGCGGAAATCGCCGTCGCGGCGCTGGCCGGCTCGATCTTTTATGGCGTCATCGCCCTGACCGAACGGGCGGTGACATTCTGGCATCCGTCTATCCGTGGTGGCTAGGCGCGCGCGGGCTTCGCAAACGGGGTCCGGGCATAACTTCAGAGGGTAAGGATAAGAAAATGAAAAAGTTGATGGTTGCAATGATGGCGAGCGCCATGACGCTGGCCGCCGCGCACGCGATGGCCGCCGACAAGGTGGTTCTGCAGTTGAAATGGGTCACGCAGGGCCAGTTCGGCGGCTATTACGTTGCCAAGGACAAGGGCTTCTATAAGGAAGAGGGCCTCGACGTCGACATCAAGCCGGGCGGCCCCGACATCGCCCCCGAACAGGTGATCGCCGGCGGCGGCGCCGATGTCATCGTCGACTGGATGGGCGGCGCGCTCGTTGCCCGCGAAAAGGGCGTTCCCCTCGTCAACATCGCCCAGCCCTACCAGAAGTCCGGCCTGGAAATGATCTGCCGCAAGGACGGCCCGGTGAAGACCGAAGCCGACTTCAAGGGCCACACGCTCGGCGTCTGGTTCTTCGGCAACGAATATCCCTTCTTCGCCTGGATGAACAAACTCGGCCTCTCCACCGAAGGCGGCGCGAACGGCGTCACCGTGCTGAAACAGAGCTTCGACGTGCAGCCGCTCGTGCAGAAACAGGCCGACTGCATCTCCGTCATGACCTATAATGAATACTGGCAGGCGATCGATGCCGGCTTCAAGCCGGAGGAACTGACGGTCTTCAACTATACCGAGATGGGCAACGACCTCCTGGAAGACGGCCTGTATGCGATGGAAGACAAGCTGAAGGATCCGGCCTTCAAGGAGAAGATGGTCAAGTTCGTCCGGGCCTCGATGAAGGGCTGGAAATATGCGACCGAGAACCCTGATGAGGCCGCCGAGATCGTCATGGACAATGGCGGCCAGGACGAGAACCACCAGAAGCGCATGATGGGCGAAGTCGCCAAGCTGGTGGGCGACGGTTCCGGCAAGCTGGACGAAGCGCTCTATGCCCGTACGGCAAAGGCACTGCTCGACCAGAAGATCATCAGCAAGGAGCCCTCGGGCGCCTGGACGCACGACATCACCGACGCCGCGTCCAAGTAATCGCGGCACCATTTCGAGGCGAACGCGCGGGGAGAGATTTCCGCGCGTTTCGTATTTTTACGGCCTGCATGAAAAAATGCCTTTGCCACTGTCGCATTTGTCCGGCGTCAAACGTCATTGGGGTAGAAGCAGGATCAATCATCGTCATGTTCGCATAACCCTTCCGTGATTGATTCAGGTTCTGATGGTAATTATTATCGGCTCATGGGGAATTGTTTTCTGCCGGGCTTGCATATCGAGCAAATCGATACCAATTAGAAGCCGATTTGCCGGCGAGGGATGAAGGCGGCAAATGATGTGTGGATACCCTTGAGAATGCAGGAAAGGCAGTGGCCTGGTCGCGAGCTGAAGGACAGACGCGCGAGTTCGGCTAAGCTTGTTACAAGATTGGACGAAGACGCATGGCACGCAAGCCGATTGGAACTTTAGGCGCATCCACCCTTTTTGCAGCTGTTCTGGCTGCATCCACCGCATTTTCACAGGAAAAGCCGGTCGAAAAACCGCAGCAGAACCTGCCCGCGATCGTCGTCACCACGGCTGCGAACCGCACCCTCGTCGACCGTGTCATCGGCACGGGGACGGTCAAGCCGGTCGAGGAAGTCTATATCCAACCACAGGTCGAAGGCCTCTCGATCCGCGCCTTGAAAGCCGACGTCGGCGACAAGGTTCAAGCGGAAAGCACGCTGGCAACCCTCAACGATGATGCGCTGGTGCTGACGAAGAGCCAGATGATGGCGACGAAAGCCAAGGGCGAGGCTAGCCTTGCCCAGTTGCGCGCCCAGCTCATTGAGGCGCAGGCCAATGCCGAACAGGCAAGGCAGCAGCAAGCCCGTTCCCAGGAAATGGGCAAGAAGGGCACGGTTTCAACCGCCCAGGTCGAACAGGCTGATGCAACCGCCGCCGCCGCCAATGCGCGTGTCGTCTCCGCCGAACAAGCGATCGAGGTCGCCGAAGCCGATCTCAAGGTCTTCGACAGCCAGATCGCCGATGCGGATCTGAAGCTCGCCCGCACGGATGTGAAGACGCCGGTGGCGGGCACGATCTCGGCAAAGAACGCCAAGGTCGGCGCGATTGCCGCCGGCGCCGGCGATCCGCTGTTCACCCTCATCCGCGACGGCGATATCGAGCTTGTCGCCGAGGTCGCCGAAAGCGATATCGTCAGGATCATGGCCGGCCAGAAGGCGAGCATTTCCCTTTCGGGCAGCCGCGAGAAGCTTTCCGGCGCCGTGCGCCTGGTGTCTCCGACCGTCGATCCGGCCACCCGCCTCGGTCTCGTTCATATCTCGATCGACGATGACAGCAAGGCGCGTTCCGGCATGTATGGCAGCTCCGAGATCATCGTCCGCGAGACCGAAGGCGTCTCGCTTCCCCTGACGGCGGTGCTGACCGGCAATGAAGGCTCGTCGGCCCGCAAGGTCGAGGACGGCGTGGTAAAATTCGCCAAGATCGAGACCGGCATCCAGGACGGCCCCTATGTCGAGATCGTCAGTGGTTTGAAGAGCGGCGACGAGGTCGTGGCCAAGGCGGGCGCCTATGTCCGCGATGGCGACCACATCACGCCGGTGCGTGAACAGCCCTCGGCTTCCAACTAAAGAGACCATCCGATGAATTTTTCAGCCTGGTCCATTCGAAATCCGATCGCGCCGCTGCTGGCTTTCTGCCTGCTGATATTCATCGGCATGCAGTCCTTCAACAAGCTGCCGATCACCCGCTTCCCGAATATCGACGTGCCGCTCGTGTCGATCAGCGTGACGCAGAGCGGCGCTTCGCCAGCCGAACTCGAAATGCAGGTGACGAAGGAGATCGAAGATGCGATCGCCTCCATCACCGGCATCGACGAAATCCAGTCGACGGTGACCGACGGCAGCTCGCAGACCAATGTCATGTTCCGCATGGAAGTGCCGACGGAACAGGCGGTGCAGGACGTCAAGGATGCGATCGACCGCATCCGCAGCGATCTGCCGGCAACGGCCGAAGCGCCGATCGTCACCAAAGTCGATGTCGAAGGCCAGGCGATCCAGACCTTCGCCGTGTCCTCGCCCGATATGTCGCTGGAAGAACTATCCTGGTTCGTCGACGATACGGTCAAGCGTGCCCTGCAGGGCCAGGCCGGCATCGGCCGCGTCGATCGTTACGGCGGCGCCGAGCGCGAAGTGCGCATCGAACTCATCCCCGGCAAGCTCGATGCCCACGGCATCACCGCCGCCAGCGTCAACCAGCAGCTGCGCGGCACCAACGTCGATCTCGGCTCCGGCCGCGGCCAGGTGGCCGGCAGCGAACAGGCAATCCGCGTTCTCGGCGACGCCCGCAATGTCGCCGAACTTGCCGATACGACCATTGCGCTGCCGAACGGCCGTTTCGTCAAGCTGTCCGATCTCGGCGTCATCAAGGACACCTACGAGGAGCCGAAATCCTTCTCGCGCTTCAACGATACGCCTGTTGTCACCTTCGGCGTCTTCCGCTCGAAGGGCGCCAGCGAAGTCAGCGTCGCCGAAACCGTGGCCCAGAGCCTCGACAAGGTGAGGGGCGAAAACCCGAATGTGAAGATCGAACTGATCGACGATTCGGTTTATTTCACCTACGGCAACTACGAAGCCGCCATCCATACGCTGCTCGAAGGCGCGCTGCTCGCCGTCATCGTCGTCCTCCTCTTCCTCAGAAACTGGCGCGCGACCCTGATCTCGGCGATCGCCCTGCCGCTATCGGCGATCCCGACCTTCTGGGTCATGGACATGATGGGCTTCTCGCTGAACCTCGTCAGCTTTCTTGCCTTGACGCTGGCGACCGGCATCCTCGTCGACGATGCGATCGTCGAAATCGAGAACATCGCCCGCCACATCAAGATGGGCAAGACGCCCTATCGCGCGGCGATCGAGGCAGCGGATGAAATCGGCCTTGCCGTCATCGCCACCACCTTTACCATCATCGCGGTCTTCGTGCCGGTTTCCTTCATGCCGGGCATTCCGGGCCAGTACTTCATCCAGTTCGGCCTGACCGTCGCCTTTTCCGTCTTCTTCTCGCTGATGGTGGCGCGCCTCATCACCCCGATGATGGCCGCCTACCTCATGCGCGCCGAAGACGGCGTCGACGATCATCACGACAATGACGGTCTGCTGATGAAGGGCTATACGCGCCTTGTCACCGGCACGACCCGCAAGTGGTATTGGCGTTATACGACCCTGATCGTAGCCCTCATCTTCACGGTGGGTTCGGTCATCTCGCTGTTCATGTTCGTGCCCGGCAGCTTCCTGCCGACGGAAGATGCTTCGCGCATCGTTCTCTCCGTCGAACTGCCGCCCAATGCACGGCTTGATGACACCGAAAAGACGACCGATGCGATCTATGACAGGGTCAAGGACATCAACGGCGTCGAAAGCGTCTTCGTCCTCGGCGGCGCATCGCCGAAGGGCGAACTCGAACTGCGCCGCGCTACCATCACGCTGGCACTCCACAAGCTCGACCAGTCGCTGATCAAGAAGATGGTCAACGACGTCTTCGGCGCCATCCCGGTCATCGGACCGATGCTGCCGAAGGTGGAAGTCCATGGCCGTGAGCGTCCGCAGTGGGATATCGAAAAGGAAGTCTTCGCCAAGCTGCGCGACATTCCCGACGTCCATATTTTGAAGCTCAACGACCGCGGCGAACGCGACCTCGCCTTCAACTTCCTCTCCAAGAACGAGAAGGACCTGAACGACGCCGTCGGCATTCTGGAATCCAAGCTCCGCGCCGATCCGCTGCTTGCCAATGTCAGCGCCGATGGCGCCCTGCCCCGTCCAGAACTGCAGGTCTATCCACGAAAGGATGAGGCCGCCCGCCTCGGCATTACGCCGCAGCAGATCTCCGAGACGATCCGTGTCGCCACCATCGGCGATGTCGATGCGGCCCTTGCCAAGATCTCGCTCGACGATCGCCAGATCCCGATCCGGGTGCAGGCGGCAGTCGACATGCGCCGCGATCTCTCGGCCATCCGCGCATTGAAGATCCAGACCGCCAGCGGCGGCACTGTTCCGCTCGCAAGCGTCGCCAATATCGACTACTCGGAAGGCGTAAGCTCGATCAAGCGCAACAACCGTTACCGCGTCGTGGCGATCGGCTCCGACCTGCCGCAGGGTGTAGCCCTCGACACGGCGTCGGCCCGCTTCCGCGAGATCGTCAAATCAGCCAATATCCCGGCCTCCGTGCACCTTGCCGAAAGCGGCGACACCAAGGTACAGACCGAGATGCAGCAGAGCTTCGTCAACGCCATGCTGATGGGCCTGCTGCTGGTGCTGACGGTGCTGATCCTGCTCTTCAAGGACGTGATCCAGCCCTTCACCATCCTGTTCTCGCTGCCGCTTGCCATCGGCGGCGTCGCGGCGGCTTTGATCATCACCAGCAATCCGCTGTCCATGCCCGTCATGATCGGCATTCTGATGCTGATGGGTGTCGTCACCAAGAACGCTATCCTGCTCGTCGATTTCGCGATTGAGATGCGCCATCAGGGCATGGCCCGCGTCGAGGCCATGGTCGAAGCCGGCCGCAAGCGTGCTCGGCCGATCATCATGACTTCGATCGCCATGTCGGCGGGCATGCTGCCTTCCGCGCTCGGCGTCGGCGAAGGCGGCTCGTTCCGCGCGCCGATGGCGATCGCGGTGATCGGCGGCATCATCGTCTCGACCGTGCTGTCGCTGGTCGTCGTGCCCTCTTTCTTCCTGATCATGGACGATCTGTCCCGCCTGCTCGGCTGGATGTTCGGACGCCTGGTCGGCCGGAAGGACGAAGAGGAACTGCCACTGTCGCGCGAGGATCTCACCCGTGTTACGCGCGAGAACCGCGGCGACATCGACTCGCTGGAGGAGCGGCTGACCGCGATCGAAAAGCCGGAAAGCAAGCGCAAGGGCGCCAACGACACCAACGTGCTCCGCCTGCCCCCCTTCGCAGCGGAATAGGCAGGATTTACAAAATCGAACGGGCCGGGAGTGATCTCCCGGCCCGTTTCTTTTTGTCGTTCTGCCGCCGCCGGCGATTTCGGCTGACTGCGGCAGGTATGATCCTCAGAGCCCACCCTGCTCCCTGAGGAAGCTGACGATCGAGCTGACGCCGTCGCCGCGCTTCATGTCGGAGAAGACAAAGGGGCGGCTCGCGCGCATGCGTGTGGCATCCCGGTCCATCACCTCGAGATCGGCGCCGACATAGGGCGCCAGATCCTTCTTGTTGATGACGAGAAGATCCGACCGGGTGATGCCCGGCCCGCCCTTGCGCGGGATTTCTTCGCCCTGGCAGACGGAAATGACATAGATGGTGATATCGGCAAGATCGGGCGAGAAGGTCGCCGCCAGATTGTCGCCGCCGGATTCGATGAAGACCACGTCGAGATCCGGGATCCGCTGGTTGAGACCGGCAATCGCCTGAAGATTGATCGTCGCATCCTCGCGAATGGCGGTGTGCGGGCAGCCGCCGGTCTCGACGCCGACGATGCGGTCCGAAGTCAATGCCTGCATACGCACCAGCGCCTCGGCATCCTCGGTCGTGTAGATGTCGTTGGTGACGACGGCGACGGAATAGTCGTCGCGCATCGCCTTACAAAGCTTTTCGGTCAGCGCCGTCTTGCCCGAGCCGACCGGCCCGCCGATGCCGACGCGCAGGGGTCCGTTTCTTGATTTCATATGCCTTACTCCAATCGAACCCGATGATAGCCGTGGCCGCTGTGCACGCCACCGTCAAATGACGCAGATGCTCGGATAATTTTGCGCCATCACGAGCGGAACAGCCGCGTAGCCTGTGTCTCATGGCGCAGGCCGGCTATATCGGCCTGCACCGTCGCCGAACCTAGATCGTCGAGCGTCGAGGCCGCCGCCCGCCGGGCGACCTCGGTGATCTGCTCTTCGAGACCGGCAAGCACGGCGACACCGTCCCGCTGACCCGTGACGCCAAGGCGGATGCCGGAAGAGACTGCCTGCGAGGCATAGGCATGCAGGAAGGCGGCGAGCGCCTTCTTAGGCCCTATGCTGTGCGCGCCGGTCACCGCCCCGACGGCGACGGGATAGGCCGCCTTGGCAGGCAGCCTTTCGAACACGCCATCCGGCCAGGCGCGGGCCGCCGCCAGGAAGGCCTCACCGAGCAGCATGGTTTCCTGATGGCGCTCGCGCGATCCGGCAAGTGCGGCGGCAAGGGTGGCGATCTCGGCAAGGCGGGCGGGCTCTTCCTGGCACCTGTGGCTTTCGGCCAGCAGCACCGCATCGTTCCAGACCGAACCATGGCCGATCAGCGTCCCGATCCAGGCCGCGAGCGAGGCGGCATCAGTGACCAGCCCGTCGGCCACCGCCCGCTCCAGCCCGCCCGAATAGGCAAAGCTGCCGATCGGAAAGGCCGGCGAGAGCCATGCCGTCAGGCGCAGCAACGCTTGCAGCTCGTAATCCCTGGTCATCGAGCCTCAATCGTGCTTGTGGCCGTGATGCCCGTGGTGGTGATCATGGTCATGGTCATGGTCATGATTACACCCCGGCCCATGCACATGGTCGTGGCCGTGATCATGTTTGTGCTCATGCCCATGGTCATGCGTGGCATGACCGTGGTCATGAGCCGCATGACCGTGATCGTGCGAATGCCCGCCGTGGGAATGATAGGCACCGCGCGCCGGCTGGAAGGGTTCGTCGATGTCGAGGACGGTGGCGCCGAGCCCCTGCAGCATGCTGCGGATGACGTGGTCGCGCAGGATGACGATCCGGTCTTCCTCGATCTGGGCCGCGAGATGGCGGTTGCCGAGATGCCAGGCAAGCTCGACCAGATGCGTGCGGTCGCGGCCGCGAATTTCGAAGAGTTTCTCATCGGCCGCGAGGATCTCGATCAGTTCGCCGTCGTCGCGCACCAGCAGATCGCCATTGGCGAAAAGCACCGGGTCCTTGAGATCGAGCATGACCATTTCGCCATTTTCCAGATGCAGCAGCTTGCGGCGCAGATGGCGCAGATCGTGCGGCAGCTTGACCTGGGCAATCGGATGGGAGGACGGGGTTCCGGCGGGAAGATAGGAGGTAACGCGCTGCATGATATGTCCGTTTTGCTGAGGCGACCATGCAAAATAGCCTTTCCCGATGCAAGCACCAATGGCCTTTGTGCCCGCGTCGGGCTTTTATATTCCGTAAGCCTGCATCACGTTGTCGCTCTCGGCTCCCCCGCCTTTGGCATCGAGGCCATTATCGGCGAGCCCGTGCCAGGCATGATGCAGGCCTTCCCGCTCGTGTACGACGCGATTGCGTCCGAGCGCCTTGGCGAGATAGAGCGCCCGGTCTGCCGAAGCATAGACCGCCTGCTTGCTGCTCCCGGCGGCGAGATCGGCAACACCGCCGGAAACGGTGATGCGGATATCGTGCCCTTCGGCCGCGATGGCGCCGCTCGCGATCCGGGCTCGCACCCTTTCGATGCGCTCCATCCGCGCCTCCAGCGGCTCGCCGGAGACGATGACGCCAAACTCCTCTCCACCCAGCCTTGCGACGACGGACATTTCATCGAAGGCGGATGTAAGCATGGCCGAGACCGCGGTGATAACGGCATCGCCGCAGCCATGGCCGAAGCGATCGTTGATCGCCTTGAACCGGTCGACATCGAAAATCACAAGCGAGGCGTTGCCCTCGCTATTCTCCAACGCTTCCGTGAAGGCGCGGCGGTTCAACAGGCCCGAAAGCGTGTCCGTGCGGCTGAGCTTTTCGAACTCGGCCCGCGACAGCGTCAACTCATGCAGGGCAAAGCCGGCTGCCAGCGACAGCATGCCGGAAACCGTGCCGCCGACGAGCCAGGAAAAAATGGCGCCAAAGCCGATCGCGTGCGAGAGCGTCACCGGCAGCAGTCCGAAAAAACCGAGCGGCGGGATGGTCAGCGCCATGATGACGCCGGAGAGAATGATCGTGAGAAAGCTCATCTTCAACGCAAAGAGATAGACATTCCCGCGATATTGAAAATTGCCGAAATCGGCCTGCAGCGACATCCAGTTTCTCATGAGAATCGACCTTCCTGCCCGGCGTTTCAAGGCATTGATAGGAGCCCAATTGCTGCGGGTGTCTTAATCCACTCGTTAAAATTCGAACGGTTTTGGACCTTTCAGTGGACAGATTTTTTCTAGCAGGAGATGCAGCCCACCGATCCCTGAATCGGACAATGCGGAGAGCCACTTAAGGCATTGGTTTAAAACAGCTTTATCGAGATACAGCACTGGGCTGTTTCAGAATGGTGTAACTGGGGAAAATATCGCTTTTCCACCGATTTTTACAACCGAATGGAGAGTGCCCATCACGATTCAGTTTATGAACGGAGCGACCGGCGATTGGTTCAATTGTAGACACTCGCAGACAATCGCAATGATTGTGGAAGCGGGTTCCATAAGCCGGTCCGCAGCCCCGCCGAGCGGAGCGCCGCAGCCGTCCAGGTGTTGCAGCCGAAGAGGGCGTTGAAATATCCCTTGGCCTCGAAGAACCGGTCGATCTCGCCGTAACCGGCATCAGGGATCGGCGCCACAAGGCCGGCGTCACGAATGAAGCTGTCCGAGATAAAAATGCGCAGGCGCGCCAGTTGATCGTCGCTGACATCGAATGCCGCAACGCTCGGCTGCGGCTCGGTGATATCCCGGGCAAGGTCGACGTGCAGCACCGAACGGTCGATCGTCAGCGCCCGCAGCACCGGCAGCGGCTTCAGCTCCGACCAGCTCGGGGTTTCCAGATAGAAGGCACGGCCGCCCCAGCCGACAATGAGCCATTCCGCATCTGGATGGCCGAGCGGAAAACCGGTCTCGGCGAGAAAGGAAAAGGCAGCCCGCGTCTCCTCGTCCAGTGGAATGGCGATATCGGTATGGATCGGTCCGGACAGCAGGAGAATCCGATGCGTCACCGCCGCAGACGACGCCTTGACCGGGGCAATCAGCGGCCGGGGAACCAGCGTCCCGCAGGCCGCCAGAAACACCAGCAGGAATACGGTCCGCAACAGCCAGCGGATGCCTGTTTTCATCGGAGACATCCGTCGCACAGAGGGCCCTTTGGCCTAAAACAGGAAATAGCGCTGCGCCATCGGCAGCACCGTCGCCGGCTCGCATGTCAGCAACTCGCCGTTCGCCCTGACCTCGTAGGTCTCCGGATCGACTTCGATTTCCGGTGTCAGGTCGTTGTGGATCATCGACGCCTTGGAGATGCCGCCGCGGGTATTCTTCACCGCCACCAATTGCTTGGCGACCCCGAGCCGGCCCTTCAGGCCGGCATCGAGCGAGGCCTGGCTGACGAAGGTGACGGAGGAATTGGTGAGGCTTCGGCCGTAGGAGGCAAACATCGGCCGGTAATGCACCGGCTGCGGCGTCGGGATCGAGGCGTTCGGATCCCCCATCGGCGCGGCGGCGATCGAGCCGCCCAGCAGCACCATGTCGGGCTTCACGCCGAAGAAGGCCGGATTCCACAGCACAAGGTCGGCGCGCTTGCCGACTTCGACAGAGCCGATCTCGTGGCTGAGCCCATGGGCGATCGCCGGGTTGATCGTATATTTGGCGATATAGCGGCGGACGCGGAAATTGTCGTTGTCACCCTTTTCCTCCTTCAGCCGGCCGCGCTGGCGCTTCATCTTGTCGGCCGTCTGCCAGGTGCGGATCGCCACCTCGCCGACGCGGCCCATGGCCTGGCTGTCGGACGAGATGATCGAGAAGGCGCCGATATCGTGCAATATGTCTTCGGCGGCGATCGTCTCCTTGCGGATGCGGCTTTCGGCGAAGGCGATATCCTCAGGGATCGACGGCGACAGGTGATGGCAGACCATCAGCATGTCGAGATGCTCGGCAATGGTATTGACCGTATAGGGTCGCGTCGGATTGGTGGACGACGGAATGACGTTCGGCTGGCCGCAAATCTTGATGATGTCGGGCGCGTGACCGCCGCCCGCCCCTTCCGTGTGAAAGGCATGGATGGTGCGGCCCTTGATGGCGCCGATCGTATCCTCGACGAAGCCGCTTTCATTCAGCGTATCGGTGTGGATCATCACCTGCACGTCATATTCGTCGGCGACCGACAGGCAGCAGTCGATGGCGCCTGGAGTCGTGCCCCAGTCCTCGTGCAGCTTCAGCGAAGTGGCGCCGGCCAACACCATCTCGGTCAGCGCCCCCGGCAGCGAGGCATTGCCCTTGCCGGCAAAGGCGAGGTTCATCGGGAAGGCGTCGGCCGCTTCGATCATGCGCGCGAGATGCCAGGGCCCCGGCGTGCAGGTCGTGGCGAGCGTGCCGTGCGCCGGCCCGGTGCCGCCGCCGAGCATGCAGGTCATGCCCGACATCAGCGCTTCCTCGATCTGCTGCGGCGCGATGAAGTGGATATGGCTGTCCATGCCGCCGGCAGTGACGATCTTGCCTTCGGCGGCGATCGCCTCCGTGCCCGGCCCGACGATGATATTCACACCGGGCTGCATATCGGGATTGCCCGCCTTGCCGATCGCGACGATGCGGCCGTCCTTAAGGCCAATATCGGCCTTGTAGATGCCGGAGTGATCGACGATCACCGCATTGGTGATGACGGTGTCGACAGCGCCGTCCGCCCGCGTCACCTGGCTCTGGCCCATGCCGTCCCGGATCACCTTGCCGCCGCCGAACTTCACCTCCTCGCCATAGGTGGTGAAATCCTTCTCGATCTCGATGAAGAGCTCCGTGTCGGCAAGGCGCACTTTGTCGCCGGTGGTCGGTCCGAACATGCCGGCATAGGCAGCGCGCGAGATCTTGTAGGGCATCCATCAGGCTCCGTAGGAGGAAGAGACTAGAGCATGATGCCGAAAAGTGTGAGCGGTTTTCGGACGACATCATGCTCTAACTCTTTATTTTAGAACAGGATTCAGATTTTAGGCCAACCGGGCCTAAAATCATCCTGTTCTAGCGTTTTTCCGCCGAGCCGCTTGAGGCGGCCCAGGGCAATATAACTATCGACAAGCTGCCGTTCGGCCGCAAACGGGTGCCACTCCCAGCCGACGTGACCGAAGCCGGCCAACATCACTTCGGCATCGGGAAATTTGCTCAGCACTTCGGCAATGACGATCATGCCGCTGCTCGGCACGACATAGAGCACCGGCGCAAAGACCGAGAGCGACGCATCGACCGCCTCGTGGATCGATTTGTCGATGACCACATGCGTCTTGGCGGTCTCCGTGCAGAAGGCGCCAAATGCCTCCGTATAGTCGTCGCAGAAATCGTCGAGATCGGGGTGCGAGACGGCAAGCGGCGCCCGCATGGCGGCAAATTTGGCCGGGTCGCGCACGCTCCAGATTTCGCGGACCGAAACGACGCCGGGATGGGTCCGCCACTCGCGCGAGCCAAGCATCGCCTTTGCCGGCCGGCCGGTATTGCAGACCGCGACGGCATCCGTCCGGCTGCCGCCGGTCCCAAAGGAACGGCAATCGTTGAAGCGGATGACGAAATCGGCGGCATCGATCACGCCTGCTTCCGCCTCTGCGACCTCGCCATTGCCGACGATTACGATTTTCCTGATCACTTTAGTTGCTCATCGTGTCTTCGAGCTCTTTCAGCTCTTTCGTGCGTTTGTCGGTGATGTTGGCGAGGCACCCGGCGACCAGCATCGGCTCCATCGTGCCGCCGCGGGCCTGGAAACCGAAGGCGTCGCACTCGGCGTCCCGATAATCGATCCAGGCGCGCTGCGCCTTGACCAGCGCCTGCTCCGCACCCTTCATGTCGCCGTCGAGATCCTTGTCGACCGCCGCCAAGGCGGCGCGGGTCTTCTTATATTGCACATTCAAAGCCTTGTCGGCGGTCTCGTGGCGCGCCGCCTCGCAAGAGGTCATATCCGATTGCGTCTGGGGATTTTGGCAATCGATAGCCTCAGCGGAAGCGCTATCAGCCATCAGCAGCATCGCCGCCCCGATGAGGCAGATATTCAAACGCATGCATCCCTCCCGTTAGAGCTTGCCCATCACCAGCTGACGGAAGCCATAGACCTCGCGCTTGCCGGAAAGCGGGATCAGCGTCACCGAGCGCGTCTGTCCCGGCTCGAAGCGCACCGCCGTTCCCGCCGGAATATCCAGTCGTTTGCCATGCGCCGCCGCCCGATCGAAGGACAGCCCGGCATTGGTCTCGGCGAAATGATAGTGGCTGCCGACCTGCACCGGCCGGTCGCCGGTATTGGAAACCTCCAGCGTCACCGTCGGCGCGCCGGCATTCAGTTCGATGTCGCCGCTTGCGGCAATGATCTCACCCGGAATCATCTTATCTCCTTAAGCCGCCCTGGGCGCGCAGCCCTCGGCCTTCAGCACACGCTTCGTCGACGCCGGATGTTTGGCAAGCATCGCCGCCGGCCGGATGGGTCTGGCAACAAGATTGCCGCCGCAATTCGGGCAGACGCCCTTGAGCACGCCATCGACGCAATCGGCGCAGAAGGTGCATTCATAGGTGCAGATCCGTGCCGCCGCGCTCTCCGGCGGCAAATCCTTGTCGCAGCATTCGCAATTCGGCCTGAGCTCAAGCATATCGGTCTCCTTACCGGATCGGTTCGTGCACGGTGACGAGCTTGGTTCCATCCGGGAACGTCGCCTCCACCTGCACGTCGTGGATCATCTCGGCAACGCCTTCCATCACCTGGTCGCGGCCGATGACATGGGCGCCGGCCTCCATCAGCTCGGCGACCGGACGGCCGTCGCGGGCGCCTTCGACGACGAAGTCGCTGATCAGCGCGATCGCCTCGGGATAGTTGAGCTTGACGCCGCGCTCCAGCCGCCGCCGCGCCACCATCGCCGCCATCGATATCAGCAGCTTGTCTTTTTCTCTCGGAGTGAGGTTCATTATCTACCTGCTTATTGAACTCATAGATTCCAGACTTTCGGCACAGGCGCACCATTGCGCAAGGCGGAAATGACCGGGATCAGGATTTTTCTGAGCGAGAAGCCGTCGGCTGCCGCGAGGCGGACGACGAGCTTGCCGTCCCAGGCGCTCGCACCGCCCATCGCGCCCTCGACGAGCGGCCGCACCTTGCCGAGATAGGCTTCCGACAGCAGCCCGGCATAAAGCAGCGTCGCAAAAGCCACCTGCCCGCCGAGCACCGCCTGACGTGCTGCGAGCGCCGCCACCCCTTCGGAAAGCCTCAGCTCTTCGGCATGGATCAGTTGGCCCGAGCGGCGGATGCGCCAGCGGTCGCGGAAAAGCCCGGTCTCAACCGTCTCGCCCATCGCCTTGCGGCCGAGCAGTATGGCTTCGACGGCCAGGAATTCGGCGCTCTCGTCAAGATCGACATCCAGCCGGCGAAAAAGCGCGGCTCGATCGAAGAGGATCGTTTCCTGCGGCAACCAGTCGACGCGGGCTTGCCCTCCGACCTTGATGCTGGTCGTCACCTCGGCGGTGCCGGCCGATGCCTTGTAGATCTTCTCGCAGGCCTGGGTGGTGACGTCGATCTTGGTGCCGGCGCCGGCCGCGATGCTCCAGTCCATTCGATCGCCGCCGGTCAGCCCGCCTGCCGTGTTGATGATGACGGCTTCCATCGAGGCATCGAACGTATCGGGCAGACGGATCTTCGCCGCTCCCTCCTGATAGAGCTCACGCAGACGCGTGCGGCCATCGAGCAGCTTTGCCGCCAGATGCCCGCGTCCTTCCGCTCTTTGCGGTCTCGTGCCTGCCGCGGCAATCACCATATCGTGCCTTTCGGTCGCGCCACCGGTTTTCCATTCAATCGTGCGGGTAACGAAAGCAAGCAATTCCCATGCCGTCCGAGGATAGCCGCAGGGGGAGCAGGCAGATTTGAAAAACGCTCCGCCGTCTGCCGAAAATTACGGCATTTGCCGGTCATACGGTCAGATGACGGCGGGCCTCGGGCGTATCCAGCGTCTCGGCAAGGCCTTCATGGACGATTTCGCCGCGATCCATGATGTAGACGTAATCGGCAAGCTCCCGGCAGAAATCGAGATATTGTTCGACGAGCAGGATCGCCATGCCGGTGGAATCGCGGAGATAACGGATCGCCCGGCCGATATCCTTGATGATCGATGGCTGAATGCCTTCGGTCGGCTCGTCGAGCACGAGAATCCTCGGCCGCGTCACCATGGCGCGGCCGATCGCCAGCTGTTGCTGCTGGCCGCCGGAAAGATCGCCGCCGCGGCGCGACAGCATCGACTTCAGCACCGGGAAGAGGCTGAAGATATCGTCGGGTATGTTGCGGTCGCGGCGGCCGAGCGGAGCAAAGCCGGTTTCGAGATTTTCCTTGACCGTCAGCAGCGGGAAAATTTCCCGCCCCTGTGGCACATAACCGATGCCCTGCTTGGCGCGGGCAAACGGCGGCAGGCCGTTCAGCCTTGTGTCGTTGAACGTGACGGTGCCGGCCGACAGCGGATGCTGGCCGGTCACGGCGCGCAGGAGCGAACTCTTGCCGACGCCGTTGCGCCCCAGCACGCAGGTGATCTTGCCCATCTCCGCCCTGATGGAGATGCCGCGCAGCGCCTGCGCCGCGCCATAATGCAGATTTGCGTTTTCGACTGTCAGCATCCGTTCACCCATTCCCCATCAGTTCATCAGCGTACGCCTCAGCATCTGCAGGGCGTGCTCCTGTTCTTTCGTTCTCTCGCCGCCGGCGACGGCCACGTCCTCGGCAATGCCGATCAATTGCTGACGCTCCTGCATGTCGAGCGCCTTCATCCAGAGATCCCGGAACCGGCGGATCGGATCTTCGGGACTGGTGACGTTTTTGGACGCCCAATCGGCAAAAACCAGCACCTCTTCCATATCGCCCGGCCGGATGATGCCTTTCATACGGTTGCGGACGACATCCTTCGCGGCGTCGAAATGGATCGGCTTTTCCTTGGCAAGGCAGAAGAAGAAGGCCACTGCCGCAATCGCCGGATCGGCGATTGCGGCCAGCGGCGCTGCCTCCGCCTGCTTGCGCAACTTTCCGCGCCTATAGACGCCCCGCATCCTCTCGACGGAATCGATGATCTCGCTTCCGGCCTCACGCACCATTTTAAAACGCCAATACCAGATGACCGCGCCGCTGATAGCCGCGACCAGAATACCGAGAAAAGCCATGATGAAACCCCACAATAAAACCCGCCCGTTTTAAAGCGTGTTCTATTGTCAGGTTCAAGCCTGTAAGTTGCATGGATCACCGCCCCAGATAGTTCTCGATCACCTTCGGATCGGAACTGACGAAATCGATCGATCCCTCAGCCAGCACCGAGCCTTCTGCAAGGCATGTCACCTTGACGCCGAGGTCGCGGATGAAGCCCATGTCGTGCTCGACGACGACCACGGAGCGGGTCCTGGCGATGTCCTTGAGCAGGATCGCGGTTTCCGCGGTTTCCGCATCGGTCATCCCGGCCACCGGTTCGTCGACCAGCAGCAGCTTCGGCTCCTGCGCCAGCAGCATGCCGATTTCCAGCCATTGTTTCTGCCCATGCGACAGGTTGGCGGCAAATTCGTCACGGCGGTGCGTCAGCCGCACCGTATCGAGGATCTCATCGATGCGTGCCTTGTCCTCACCTGACAGCCGATAGAACAGCGTCGAGAACACGCCGCGACGGCGGTTCAGCGCCAGTTCCAGATTGTCCCACACCGTATGGCTTTCGAAGACCGTCGGCTTCTGGAATTTGCGGCCGATCCCGAGCTGGGCGATATCGGCCTCGTCCTTCTTGGTGAGATCGACAGTGCCGTTGAAGAACACTTCGCCCTCATCGGGCCTGGTCTTGCCGGTGATGATATCCATCATCGTCGTCTTGCCGGCGCCGTTCGGGCCGATAATGGCGCGAAGCTCCCCGGGTTCGATGACGATCGACAGCGAATTCAATGCCTTGAAGCCATCGAAGGAAACCGAAACGCCGTTGAGATAAAGCACGCTGTTGGGTTTGACGTCGGGAATCACTGTGCTCACTCCGCTGCCTGGATTTTCGGCTCGATGCCGTCTTCCTGCGCCGCCGGCGGCATCACAGGGGAAGCGGTTTTCCGTTTGCCGAGATAGGGGGCGATCGTGCCGACCACGCCCTTCGGCAGAAATAGCGTGACGGCGACGAAGAGACCGCCGAGCGCAAACAGCCAGAACTCCGGGAAGAGACCGGTGAAGATCGTCTTGCCGCCATTGACGAGGATCGCGCCGATGATCGGCCCGATCAGCGTCGCCCGCCCGCCGACCGCCGTCCAGATGACGACTTCGATCGAGTTGGCAGGAGCGAATTCGCCGGGGTTGATGATGCCGACCTGCGGAACGTAGAGCGCACCCGCAATGCCCGCCATCATCGCCGAGACGACGAAGGTGAAGAGCTTGAAATGTTCGACGCGGTAACCGAGGAAGCGCGTGCGGCTTTCCGCATCGCGCACGCCGACCAGCACCTTGCCGAATTTCGAACGAACGATCCCCGAGGCCAGCAGCAGCGACAGCGCCAGCATGACCGCGGTTGCGGCAAATAGGGCTGCACGCGTGCCGTCAGCCTGAACGTTGAAGCCGATAATGTCCTTGAAATCGGTCAGGCCGTTATTGCCGCCGAAGCCCATATCGTTACGGAAGAAGGCGAGCAGCAGCGCGTAGGTCATCGCCTGGGTGATGATCGAGAGATAGACGCCGTTGACGCGTGAGCGGAAGGCGAACCAGCCGAAGACAAAGGCGAGTAGGCCGGGCACGACGAGCACCATTAGCGCCGCAAACCAGAAGTGGTTGAAGCCGTACCAGAACCAGGGCAGATCCTTCCAGTTCAGGAACACCATGAAATCGGGCAGGATTGGGTCGCCGTAGCTGCCGCGGGTGCCGATCTGGCGCATCAGATACATGCCCATCGCATACCCGCCCAGCGCAAAGAAGGCGCCGTGGCCGAGCGAGAGAATGCCGCAGAAGCCCCAGACGAGATCGAGCGCCAGCGCCAGCAGCGCATAGGTCAGATACTTGCCGAACAGTGACATGACATAGGTCGGCACGTGCAGCGGATTGGTCGGCCCGGTCATCAGGTTCAGCACCGGTACGAGAACGGCGACCAGAAGCAGCAGGGCGATGGCAATGACGATCTTGCGATCTACTGATCGGAGAAGGAAGGCCGTTATCATGCTTCCACTGCCCTTCCTTTGAGCGCGAAGAGCCCGCGCGGACGCTTCTGGATGAAGAGAATGATGAGGACCAGCACCAGGATCTTGCCGAGCACGGCGCCGGCGAAGGGCTCGAGGAACTTGTTGACGACGCCGAGCGAGAGCGCGCCGACCAGCGTGCCCCAGAGGTTGCCGACACCGCCGAAGACGACGACCATGAAGCTGTCGATGATGTAGGATTGACCGAGATTCGGCGAAACATTGTCGATCTGGCTGAGCGCCACGCCGGCAATACCGGCAATGCCCGAACCGAGCGCGAAGGTGAAGGCGTCGACCCAGCCGGTGCGGATGCCCATCGACGATGCCATGCGGCGGTTCTGCGTGACGGCGCGCATCTGCAGGCCGAAGGCTGAGCGCTTGAGCAGCAGGAGCAGCGTCACGAACACAACCATCGAAAAGACGATGATCCATAGCCGGTTCCAGGTGATGGAGAGCCCGCCGAGATCGAAGACGCCGGACATCCAGGTCGGATTGCGGACCTCGCGGTTGGTCGGCCCGAAGATGCTGCGCACGGCCTGCTGCAGGACCAGCGACACGCCCCAGGTGGCGAGCAGCGTTTCGAGCGGCCGGCCGTAGAGATAGCGGATGACGGCGCGCTCGATGACGAGGCCGACAAAGCCGGTGAAGACGAAGGCGGCCGGCACCGCAAAGGCCAGCGAATAATCGGCAAGCGCGGGATAGGACGAGGTAATCGTTTCCTGCACCACATAGGTCGTATAGGCGCCGATCATCACCATTTCGCCATGCGCCATGTTGATGACGCCCATGACGCCGAAGGTGATAGCAAGGCCGATCGCCGCCAGCAGCAGCACCGAGCCGAGCGACAATCCGTACCAGACGTTCTGGACGATATCCCACAGCGCCAGGCTGCGATTGATGGTGCTGATACCTGCCTGGATCGCCGGCTTCAGGTCATCAGGCGCGGTTTCGAGTGTGGTCGTCAGAATGGTCAGCGCATCACGATTGCCGCGAGCCGCAATCGTATCGATCGCAGCCTTCTTGTCTTCGACGCTCGCATCCGTCTTCAGCAGCAGCACGGCGCGCGCCGCTTCCATCGTATTTTTGATCTCGGCGTCCTTTTCAGCCGCAAG
The DNA here is from genome assembly GCF_001664485.1 of Rhizobium sp. N324. Classification (NCBI taxonomy): domain Bacteria; kingdom Pseudomonadati; phylum Pseudomonadota; class Alphaproteobacteria; order Hyphomicrobiales; family Rhizobiaceae; genus Rhizobium; species Rhizobium sp. N324. Next base: position 3,619,471 of record NZ_CP013630.1, read on the forward strand.
CGCCGCGTTCAGCAGGTCGAGATTGGCGGGATCGGCATCCTTCAGCAGGCCTTGTGCCGCGGCAAGCCGCGCCGAACGATCCGGGCTCATCAGCGTCAGCTGGCTGGTGGCGGCGCTGATGACGCCGCGAAGTGAATTGTTGATCTTGACCTTGCTCATCATGTCAGGATCGACATCGGCGGCCGCTTCACCGCTGATCGGATCGGAATAGGTCGGTTCGTCATCGGTGCCGCCCTGGAGGAGCACCGGGCCGCCATCGGAATTGACGTAGAGAAGGCCGTCGCTCAACTGCTGCAGGATCTGGCTGACATGCGGATCCTTGGAGGCGACCAGCGCCTTGATGGCCGCCTCGCGTTCCGGGAAGTCGCCGACGCCGAGCGCATCGATGAGCAGGTGGATATCGCCCTCTGCCCGAACTTCGCTCGATATTGCCGAGCCCGGAAATGCGAGGCCGGAAAATGTCAGGCCCGAGAACGTCAGGCAAAGCGTGAGAAGGAAAATCTTGATGGCGCGATACATCGGCTTTCTCGCCCTGGATAGTGTTGGCGTCGCGGCGTAATCGCTGGGACGGAGCTTCCGCCCGGGATCGAACCCGGACGGAAGTCTTCAAGCAATCATCTGATCGGCGTCGTACTCAGGAACCCTTGCCGCCGCACTTGCCAGTGGCAACGTTGAAGTTGCCGCAGGACATCGGCTTACGCCAATCGGAGATCAGGTCCTTGGAATCAGGCAGGTAATCGGACCATTCGTCGCCGACGACGGCGGGCGTCTGCTGGACGATTTCGAACTGGCCGTTGGCCTGGATTTCACCGATCAGCACGGGCTTGGTGATGTGGTGGTTCGGCATGACGGTCGCATAGCCGCCGGAGAGATTTGGAACGCTGACGCCGATGATGGAGTCGAGAACCTTGTCGGTATCGGTCGTGCCGGCGGCCTGGACGGCCTTAACCCATGCGTTGAAGCCGATATATGCAGCTTCCATCGGGTCGTTCGTCACGCGCTTGTCGTTCTTGGTGTAAGCATGCCAGTCCTTGATGAACTTCTTGTTGGCCGGGCTTTCCACGGACTCGAAATAGTTCCAGGCAGCGAGATGGCCGACGAGCGGCTTGGTGTCGAGACCGGCAAGTTCTTCTTCACCGACCGAGAAGGCGACGACGGGAATGTCGGTTGCCTTGATGCCCTTGTTGCCCAGTTCCTTGTAGAACGGAACGTTGGCGTCGCCGTTGATCGTCGAGACGACGGCGGTCTTCTTGCCGGCCGAACCAAATTCCTTGATCTTGGCAACTTCGGTCTGCCAGTCGGAGAAGCCGAACGGCGTGTAGTTGGTCATGATGTCTTCTTTCGGAATACCCTTCGAAATCAGGTATGCCTCGAGAATCTTGTTGGTCGTGCGCGGATAGACGTAGTCGGTCCCTTCGAGCACGAAGCGCTTGACGCCTTCCTTTTCCATCAGGTAGTCGACCGCCGGAATGGCCTGCTGGTTCGGCGCAGCCCCGGTGTAGAAGATGTTGCGCGAGGATTCTTCGCCCTCATACTGCACGGGGTAGAAGAGCAGCGAATTCAGCTCTTCGAAAACCGGCAGAACGGACTTGCGCGACGAGGACGTCCAGCAGCCGAAGACCGCAGCAACCTTGTCCTTCTGGATCAGCTCGCGGGCCTTTTCCGCAAACAGCGGCCAGTCGGAGGCCGGATCGACGACGACGGCCTCGAGCTTCTTGCCGAGAAGGCCGCCCTTCTTGTTCTGCTCGTCGATGAGCATCAGCATGGCGTCTTTCAGCGTGGTTTCGGAAATCGCCATCGTGCCGGAAAGCGAATGCAATACGCCGACTTTGATCGTGTCGTCGGCGGCAACCGCGCCCTGGAAGGCGGCCGATGCCGCCATGACGGCACCGAGCGCAGCGCCGGTGATCGTGGATCTGAGATTCATCTGGTTGAGCCCCTCTTCTTGTTCCGCAACAGGCCGGAAACGGAATTTAACTGTTGCCGAGGGGACTATCGGGTGCTGCATCGCAAAAACACATACGCAAAATGACGTAGGCGCAGGGGGCAAACGGACATACGGAAAGCAACGGGCATCCCCACCGTTGGGAATGCCCTCTTGGTTCGAGAAGAAAATTATCCGTCGATCGTCAGGGTGACCGATGTCGGGCCGTAAGAGAGGCTCGCCTTGTGGCCGGAGATGGTGAGCTTACCGAAGGTGCCAGAAAGGCTGCCTGCCTTCAGGATCTCGATCTTCGTTCCGGCCGCCGGGACAAAACCATCGGCAAGCGTCACGTCGAGATCGCCGGCCAACGCTGCTTTGCCCTCGACCGCCAGCGTGCCGGCACCGTTTGCACCGAGCGCCAGTTTCGCCGTCGCATTGGCGGATTGCTGGTAGTCGCCGCCGACCGTCAGAGGCTTGTCAGCCGCCACGACGAGCGAACCGCCATCGACCGTCAGTCCGCCGGAGCCGAAAGCCGACGACGATCCGGCCACCAGAGCGCCCTCTTCAAGTACGGTGCCGCCGGCATAGCTGTTGGCGCCTGATAGTCCGAGGATGCCGCTGCCGCGTTTCACAAACTTGCCCTTGCCGCCGATGTCGTTGCGCCAGCTGTCGATCGCATGGAAGCCGCCCTTTGCCGCGTCCATCGTGACGCTCACGTCCTGATCGAAGGCGCCGTAACCGTCGGCGGCGGCAAACAGGTTGAGGCGGCCATAACCTTCCGCGTCGTCGATGAGCGGATAGCCGGAGGCGATCTCCGTCGTCTTCAGCACCTCGCGGCGCTGCTCGCCGTCGAGATAGGGCAGACGCGTTTCGAGCAGCGCTTCAGCGCCCTGCGGCACGCGGGCCGGCTGATCGGTCGGATGGATCGTCGGCAGGCCGTAGCTCAGGCGCTGCAGCACGTAAGCACGATTGGCGTCATGATCGGCGAAACGGTCCGCGGCGATCGGCGCCGCATGGGCGGCAACTTCGAGCGCGCCGGCATCGGCAACGCCGGATTTGGCAATGAGCCAGGACTGCGCCTGGGCATAAGCATCGTTCTTCAGCGCTGTATTGTCGGCCTTGTTCAGATTGTAGACGACCGTCGCGGTGCCGAGCATCCGGCCGCCCATCACATCTAGCGGAGAATGCATGCCGGCAAGGATGCGATCCTCGCCCAGCTCGCTGGCGCGCGTGATCATTTCCTGAAAGCGCTGCGGCACGAGATAGGCCATGGCGAGCGCATCCCGCCAGGCTTCCGCCGTATGCCCGCTTGGGAAGCCGCCATCCTCGACCGGCTTGCCGCTCTTGGCGGGCTCGAGCGTCGGGACGACCGAAACGTCCTGGCTCCAGCGATACGGACGGCCATATTTGAAATAGCGCTTGGCAGGCTCCGTCGAGCCGTCACCGCTTGCGGCGTTGATGAAGTCGATTGCCAGGCCCATGTCCGGATTGGCATCGGTCTTATTTTCCTTGTCCGGCTTGCTGCCGGCGCCCCGATTGTTACCCTTATCGTCATATTTGACCGTCGTCGCATCGGCGGCCACCTCGGTGATCGTGGTCGTCTGCTTGGAGCCGGCCTTCCAGGCAGCCGTCAGCGGGCCGAGGCCATCGACGATGCTGGCATTCTTGCCGCGCCGGTCGTCGAGATAGGCGGCGACCGCCTGCTCGGCCGTCCGCGCCCGCGTCGCCTTGACCACATAGGCGATGTTCGCATCATGGACGAGCTTGTTGACGACCTGACCGTCGGTCTTGCTGGCGGGAATGCCGTCCCAATCCGTCTTGGCGACGGCCGGACAATTGTCCTTGGCCGGGGCTTCCACGCCCGCATCGACGAAGGGCGTGCGCGGGGTCCAGATTTCGAGAAAGCCGGAGAGCAGATGAACGGCGGCATTGGTGTCCACCGTCGAGAAGCAGGCGTCACCGCGCTTGTTGGTGTTTCCGGTCTCGGCATAGGGCGCTTTCGCCGCTGTGGCCTGCTCGGCGCCCGCCAGCGACGGCACGATCGAAACGAGGCAGACGAGGGCGGTGCTCAGGCGGAAAAGGCGTGAAACAGACATGGGTGATACCTGAAATGGTTGAAGGAACGGCGGGAGAGTTAGACGGCCCGTGTGACAGACCGGCTTCAAAAATATGGCGGTTCCGTGAATCTGCCAGTGCTCCGCCCTTGCCTTTCTCATCCATCCCGCCAAAACTGTTTCGAGACGATAGGCCAACCGGAATGCCGGAAGGAAGACATGGCAGCGCGCCAACGCATCATTCCGGTGAGACGCGAATATAATCGCTGGGTCGCCAACCAGACGCTGGAAGATTATGCGCTGCGCTTTACCGCAAAGAGCGCCCGCCATTTCTCCTCGCAGCGCATCGCCCAGACAGCGATCGGCGCCATCTCCTTCCTGGCGCTCGAGGCGATCGGCGGCGCCATCACCCTCTCCTACGGCACCACCAATGCCTTTTATGCTATTATCGTCGCTTCGATCGCTATGCTGGCGATCGGCCTGCCGATCAGCCGCTACGCCATCCGCCACGGCGTCGACATCGATCTTCTGACCCGCGGCGCCGGCTTCGGCTATATCGGCTCGACCATCACCTCGCTGATCTATGCGAGCTTCACCTTCATGCTGTTTGCGATCGAGGCCTCGATCATGTCCGGGGCGCTGGAGCTTACCCTCGGTATTCCGCTCTGGATCGGCTACATCCTCAGCGCCGTCATGGTGATCCCGCTGGTGACGCACGGCGTGCGGCTGATCAGCAAATTCCAGCTGATGACCCAACCCTTCTGGATCGTGCTGAACATCCTGCCCTTCATTTTCATCGCCTTCATGGATTGGGAAAAGTTCGATCTCTGGCGCGCCTTTGCCGGCATTCGCCATGCCTCGGGCCCGCCCGGCACCATCGCCGAATTCGATCTGGTGCAGTTCGGCGCCGCCTCCGCCGTTATCCTGGCGCTGATGTCGCAGATCGGCGAGCAGGCAGACTTCCTGCGCTTCCTGCCGCCCGACCCGCAGCGCAAATGGCGCCATCGCCTCGCCGTCTTTCTCGCCGGGCCCGGCTGGGTCATTATCGGCGCGCCGAAACTGCTGGCCGGTTCCTTCCTCGTCGTGCTGACCCTCGCCTCGGGCGTGCCACTCGATCGGGCCGCCGATCCGGCGCAGATGTATCTGACCGCTTTCGGCTATATGGTGCCCTGGCAGAATGCCGCACTACTGTTGATGGCCGCCTTCGTCGTCGTCTCGCAGCTGAAGATCAACGTGATGAATGCCTATGCCGGCTCACTCGCCTGGTCGAACTTTTTCTCGCGGCTGACCCACAGCCATCCCGGCCGCGTGATCTGGCTGGTCTTCAACGTCGCGATCGCCCTGCTTTTGATGGAACTCGGCATCTACCGGCTGCTGGAGGAGACGCTCGGCATCTTCTCGATCATCGCCATGGCCTGGCTCTGCACGATCTCCGCCGATCTCTTCATCAACAAGCCGCTTGGCCTCGCTCCGCCCGGCATCGAGTTCAAACGCGCCCATCTCTACGACATCAATCCGGTCGGCCTCGGCGCCATGACGCTGTCGGCGACGGTATCGCTGATTGCCCATTTCGGCGCCTTTGGCGCAACCGCCGCCTCGCTGGCGCCCTATATCACCCTCGTCATCGCGCTGATCGCCTCGCCGGCACTTGCCTGGGCGACGAAGGGCAAGTTCTACCTCGCCCGCAAGCCGCGCCACAGCTGGAAGAACCTGACGAGCATCACCTGCTCCATCTGCGAGCATCCCTTCGAGCCGGAGGATATGGCCTGGTGCCCGGCCTATGCCGCACCGATCTGCTCGCTCTGCTGCTCGCTCGACAGCCGCTGCCACGACATGTGCAAGCCGGCCGCCCGTTTCAACGCGCAGGTCGGCACCGTCGCCAAGGTGCTGTTGCCGGAAACCGTTCTGGGCAAGCTGACGACGCGCCTCGGCCGCTACGGCATCGCCGTCGCGTTGGCCTTAACCGCGATCGGCGCGATCCTGGCGATGATCGCCCATCAGGTCGCCGCCGCCTCACCCGAAACGGCCGAGGTCGTCAACCGCACCATCCTCATCGTCTTCTTCGTCTTCTCGGTGATTTCAGGCGTCGTCTGCTGGTTCTATGTGCTCGCTCATGACAGCCGCGTCGTCGCCGAGGAGGAATCCTCGCGCCAGAACACTCTGCTGCTCAAGGAGATCGCCGCCCACAAGAAGACCGACACCGCCTTGCAGAATGCCAAGGAAACGGCCGAGGCAGCCAACCGCGCCAAAAGCCGCTACGTCGTCGGCCTCAGCCACGAGTTGCGCACGCCATTGAATGCCGTGCTCGGCTACGCCCAGATCCTCGAGCGCGACGACACCATCCCGGCGCCGCGCCAATCCTCGATCAAGGTCATCCGCCGCAGCGCCGAGCACCTCTCCGGGCTGATCGACGGCCTACTCGATATTTCCAAGATCGAGGCCGGCCGCCTGCAGGTCTATTCCAATGAGATCAACATCCAGGATTTCCTCGACCAGATCGTCGACATGTTCCGCCCGCAGGCGCAGGCGAAGGGCGTTGCTTTCCTGCACCAGCGCGCGCCGGCCTTGCCGCAATTCGTCCGCACCGACGAAAAGCGGCTACGCCAGATCCTCGTCAACCTGCTCTCCAATGCCATCAAGTTCACCGACGAGGGCAGCGTCACCTTCGATGTCGCCTATCGCAGCCAGGTTGCGACCTTCACCGTCACCGATACCGGCCGCGGCATCGCTGAAAAGGATCTGACGCGTATCTACGAACCCTTCCAGCGCGGCGAGGCCGAAAGCGTGCGGCCAATGCCGGGCCTCGGCCTCGGCCTCACCATCACCCGGCTTCTGACCAACACGCTTGGCGGCGAGATTGCGGTTTCGAGCGTCAAGGACGAGGGATCGACCTTCCGCGTCCGCCTCATGCTGTCCGCCGTCATGCGCGCCGTGGCCGCAGCGCCGCAGGAAAAGCGCATCGTCGGATACGACGGCCCGCGCCGCACGGTGGTCGTCGTCGACGATAACGAAGACCATCGCGAGATGATGCGCGAAATCCTGGCGCCTCTCGATTTCATCGTTCTGACGGCAGCAGGCGGCGGCGAATGCCTGACGCTGATCGAGGGCATCATGCCGGATCTTTTCCTTGTCGATATCCTGATGCCCGGCATGAGCGGCTGGCAGCTGGTCTCGCGCCTGCGCGAGGCCGGCCAGACGGCGCCGATGCTGATGCTTTCGGCCAATATCGGCGATGCCGCCGTTCTGGGCGACAGCGACGACAGCCACAATGATGCGATCGGCAAGCCGGTCGACATCCGCCAGCTGCGCGACAAGCTGGCTTTGCATCTTGGCCTGAAATGGGTCTATGCCGACGCCGCGCCGGCTACTCCAGTGAAGACCGAAGCGCCGACGCTGAGCCCGGGTGCTGCCCATGTGCAGGAATTGCTGCGGCTCGGCGAGATCGGTTATATCAGAGGCATCGAAGCCAAGCTTTCGGACCTTGCCAAGGTGGAGGCAAATCAGCCATTCACCGATGAACTTCGCGCCTATGTCGCCGCCTTCGATCTCGCCGGCTTCATGACCTTCCTGCACGACTTCGACGAAAAGGTGGAATCCATTGGCTGAGCCGGCCCTCCCCCGCGACATCGTTCTGCTCGTCGACGACTCGCCCGAAGCGCTGGGCTTCCTGACCGACGCGCTCGAACAATCCGGCTTCTCCGTGCTGATCGCCACATCGGGCACTGCGGCCCTTGGCATCGTCGAGCGCATCACGCCCGATCTGATCCTGCTCGACGCCGTCATGCCCGCCATGGATGGTTTCGAGACCTGCCGCAGGCTGAAGGCGAATGCGGCGGTGGCGCAGGTGCCTGTCATCTTCATGACCGGCCTGACCGAAACCGAGCATGTCGTGCACGCGCTGGAATCCGGCGGAGTGGACTATCTCGCCAAGCCAATTAATATCGACGAATTGCGCGCCCGCATCCGTGTGCACCTGCGCAACGCCCGCTCGGCGCAGAGCGCCCGGGTCGCACTCGACGCCGCCGGCCGCCATCTGCTGGCAGTGAAAGGCGATGGCGCCATCCACTGGTCGACGCCGCAGGCGACGCGACTGGTCAATGCCGCCATGGGCAGCGATGACGGCATGGAAATCGTCGTCCGCCATATCGCGACCTGGATGCGCGACCGCGCAGCCGCCGTGCGCGACGGCATCATTTCGATCGCCCATGCTGGCCAGGCGGCACTGCAGCTCGCCTTTCTCGGCGCGATCGGCCCCGACGAATATCTCTTCCGTCTCACGGCCGCCAATCAGCGCAGCGACGACGAGATGCTGCGCCAGCGCTTTTCGCTGACCCAGCGCGAATCCGAGGTGCTGCTCTGGATCGCCAAGGGCAAGGCCAACCGCGACATCGGCGAAATACTCGGACTGTCGGCGCGCACCGTGAACAAGCACCTCGAACAGATCTACGTGAAGCTCGGCGTCGAGAACCGGGCCTCGGCCGCCGTGAAGGCGACGCATGTGCTGCACGAGATGTAGGTAATATCGGGCGGAAACCGTCGGCAGCAGATTGGCGGCGCCGCGGCGGACGGAATTTAAAACGTCCGCGAAGCAAAGAAGCCCGGTCGGAACCGGGCTTCAATCTCATCTGTCAAATGGGGAAGCTAAGCTTAGGAGCCCTGTGGAACGTAGGTGTACTTGCCGTCCGCGCCCTTCTTCCATTCGTACATGATGTAGCCAGGAATCTTCGGGTCGCCCTTTTCGTCGAACGAAATGTCGCCGAGAACCGTCGGGAACGGACCCTTTTCCTTCATGGCCGTGGCAACGGCTTCAGGATCCACCGAACCGGCAGCCTTGGCAGCACCGGCAATCGCCTGCATCGCAGCGTAGGAATAGAGCGTGTAGGCTTCCGGGTTGAAACCGGCGGCCTTGAACTTTTCGACGAGTTCCTTGTTGGCCGGGTTCAGCGTCGGGTCAGGACCGAAGGTGTTGAGCGTACCGGCAACGGCGTCGCCAGCGATCGAGGCCAGTTCGTTCGAAACGATACCGTCGCCCGAAACCAGCGTTGCCTTCAGGCCCTGGTCGGCCGCCTGGCGGATGATGAGACCGGCTTCGGTGTGCAGACCGCCCCAATAGATGATCGAGACGCCGGCTTCCTTCATCTTCGCGATGAGAGCCGAGAAGTCCTTGTCGCCGACGTTGATGCCTTCGTACATGACTTCCGTCAGACCGGCGGCATTCATCGCCTTCTTGGTTTCGTCGGCAAGACCCTGACCGTAGGGGGTCTTGTCGTGAACGACGGCGATCTTGGCGTCCTTGAAGTGATCGGCAAGATACTTGCCGGCGATGGCGCCCTGCTGGTCGTCACGGCCGCAGGTACGGAACGTGTTCCAGAGACCCCGTTCCGTGAACTTCGGGTTCGTAGCAGCCGGGGTGATTTCGAGAATGCCGTTTTCGGCATAAACTTCCGAAGCCGGGATCGAAACGCCCGAGTTGAAGTGGCCGATGACGAACTTGACGCCGTCGGCAACGAATTTGTTGGCAACCGAGATGCCTTGCTTCGGGTCGGAGACGTCGTCGCCGAGCTCGAGCTTGATCTGCTCGCCGTTGATGCCGCCAGCAGCGTTGATGTCGGCGGCCGCCTGCTCGGCGCCCTTCTGGAGCTGAGCGCCGAACGCGGCGTTCGGGCCAGTCAGCGGACCAGCGACAGCGATGAGAACGTCGGCCCATGCGTTGCCGCTGAAGGCGACCATCGCCGTCAGAGCCACTGCCGACAGAAGAGACTTCTTCATATTGTTACTCCCAATTTTTGGGCGGGTTCCGGTCCAAGGCCCAGCGCACTACCCACCATTGACTGCGCCAGGAAAGCTGTTCCACTCTGAAGGCAATTCATGCCTAGTTTCAACGGACTGTCAATGTTTGTCCTTCCACGAAAACGCGGAAGTTTTTTCGTACAGCCAGTAATAGTTGTTGACCATCTGATTGGTGCGGCGAAAGCGGAAGCCGGCGGTCGAGAAGACCAGCAGCGTCACGAAATCGATGCTGTAGTAGAGCGCGCTGAGCATCGGCCCATTGAACAGGGCGTGATGCAGGAACTGCATGGCCCAGGCGAGCAGGAAGGTGTAAACGACGGCTAGCGGATAGTTGTTCCAGCCTTCCGCCACGGCCTTGCCGGCGCGCCAGGCCGTCCAGAAGCCGATCAGCACGACGATCGCGCGGATGACAAGTCGAACACCGACATCGCTTTCGAAGAAAAGTCCCTGCATATCAAACTCTCCCTTCGAGCTAGTGTCTTCCGCCTTCGAGATAGGCGGCGCGGACTTCAGGATTGGCGAGCAGTTCCTTGCCGGAGCCGCTCATCGTCACCTTGCCGTTCACCATCACGTAAGCGCGGTGCGAAAGCCTCAGCGCAGCGAATGCGTTCTGCTCGACGAGGAACACGGTGAGACCTTCCTGTTCGTTGAGCTTGCGGATCGCCTCGAAGATGCCCTTGACGATCAGCGGCGCAAGGCCGAGCGAGGGTTCGTCGAGCAACAGCAGCTTCGGTCGCGCCATCAGCGCGCGGCCGATCGACAGCATCTGTTGTTCGCCACCCGAAAGCGTGCCGCCGCGCTGGGCGTGGCGTTCCTTCAGGCGCGGGAAGAGCGCGAAGATCTTCTCGACGTCCTCGGCGAAATATTTGAGATTGTCGAGGCCGGCGCCCATCTGGAGGTTTTCCAGAACCGTCATGCGCGGGAATATTCGGCGTCCCTCGGGCGACTGCGCGATGCGCAAGCGAGCGATTTCGTGGGTCGGCATGCGCGTGATGTCGCGGCCCTCGAAGATGACCGAGCCGGTCCGGGCCTGCGGGCTGCCGCAGATCGTCATCATCAGCGTCGACTTGCCGGCGCCGTTGGCGCCAATCAGGCTGACGATCTCGCCCTTGCTGACATGGACGTCGATGCCGGCCAGCGCACGGATATTGCCATAATAGGTTTCGACGCCATTCACCTGAAGGAGCGGTTGACCCGTCATTACTTCATCGCCCATCAGTTTGCGCCTCCTTCGAGCTGCTCGACGGTTGCGATCACCTCTTCCACTTCTTCATCCTCGACACCGAGATAGGCCGCGATGACCTTCGGATCGTTTTTGACGTGATCCGGCGTGCCATCGGAAATTTTCTGGCCGTATTCGAGCACGACGACGTGGTCGGAGATTTCCATGACCACCGACATGTCATGTTCGATGAGCAGGATAGATGTTCCGGTTTCGGCACGGATGCTCTGCAGCAGCGCATTGAGAGTTGCCGATTCCCGCGGGTTCAGGCCGGCGGCCGGTTCGTCCAGGCAAAGCAGCTCGGGACCGGTGCACATGGCGCGGGCGATCTCGAGACGCCGCTGGGCGCCGTAGGGCAGGTCGCCGGCCGGATCGTCGGCGCGGTCGATCAGATCGGCCTTCTCGAGCCAATGGCGGGCAAGCTCGATCGATGCGGCCGCCTCCCGTTTGTAGGGACCGATACCGATAAGGCCGAGGATCGTATAACCCGACGCCTTCATCAGCTTGTTGTGCTGGGCGACGAGCAGGTTTTCGAGAACCGTCAGGCCGGAGAACAGCCGGATATTCTGGAAGGTGCGCGCCACCTTGGCTTCCTTGGTGATGCGGAAATCCGGCAGACGCTCCAGCATATACTGCTTGCCGCTCTTCTGGTTGAGCGTGATCATCCCCATCGTCGGCTTGTAGAAGCCGGTGATGCAGTTGAAGACGGTGGTCTTGCCGGCGCCGTTCGGCCCGATCAGCGCGGTGATGTCGCCGCGCTTGGCTTCGAAAGAGAAGTCGTTGATGGCCATCAGGCCGCCGAACTTCATCGACAGGTGCTCGACCTTGAGCAGCGTATCGCTGGACATCGTGTTGGTAACGGGGCTCATCAACCGTGGCCCTCCTTGGTAAAGCTTCCGGATATTGCCTTGCTTTCTTTAAGAAAGGCGGTCGGCTGACGTGAGCCCACGAAACCGCGCGGCTTGAACAGCATGACGACGACCATGGCGAGGCCGAAGAGCAGCATACGGTAGAGTTCCGGCGTGAAATCGGGCCCGAAGACCGCTTTCAGGAAATCCATTTCGCGCAACGCTTCGGTACCGCCGACCATGACGATCGCAGCGATCGCAATGCCGGTCAGCGAGCCCATGCCACCGAGAACGACGATGGCAAGAACCACTGCCGATTCCAGGAAGATGAAGGATTCCGGCGAAACAAAGCCCTGGCGCGCCGCGAAGAACGAGCCTGCGAAGCCGCCGAACATGGCGCCCGTCGCAAAAGCGGTAAGCTTGGTCGTCACCGTGTTGATCCCCAGCGAACGGCAGGCGATCTCGTCTTCGCGCAGCGCTTCCCAGGCTCGCCCGATCGGCATGCGGCGCAGCCGGATGGTGACGTAGGCCGTCAGCATGCAGAGCATCAGGATGAGATAGAAGAGGAAGATCTTGTAATAGGCTGAAGACATCGGCAGATGGAAGAGCTTGGCAAAGCCGCCGGCCGTCGCATCGAAGGGGATGCCGAAGAGCGTCGCCTTCGGAATGCTCGAGATACCGAACGTCCCCTTGGTGACATCTGTCCAGTTGATGAGGACGAGACGGATGATTTCACCGAAGGCAAGCGTCACGATGGCGAGGTAGTCGCCGCGCAGGCGCAGCACCGGGAAGCCGAGGATGACGCCCCAGAGTGCGGCGAAGATGCCGGAAAGCGGCAGCAGCACCCAGAAGGACAGGCCGAAATAGCTCGAAAGCAGCGCGTAGGAATAGGCGCCGACCGCGTAGAAGGCGACATAACCGAGATCGAGCAGGCCGGCGAGGCCGACGACGATGTTCAGCCCCCAGGCGAGCATCACGTAGATCAGGATCTGGATGCCAAAATTGTCGACCCATTTCAGTGAGCCCTGAGCACCGACAAGCGCCACGATCACTATAGGATAGAGCAGCAGTGCAATCAGCGCAATTTTCAGGAAATGCCGATGGAAGAAGCTCTTGTCCGTCGAAATATCGAGATCGCCCTGGCGCGCCTTGTTGAGCTTGCGGCGGTCGATATTCGGCTTGACGAAAACGACCATCACAAAGCGGCCGATCGCGGCGACCGCGACGAAAATCGCAAGCAGCCCCCAGCGTTGGACGATGATCAGCTCGTTGTTGATGTTCTGGTCGGTCTTGAGGCCGACATAGAGAACGAACATGCCGAACGAAAGGACAGCGGCGAAAAGGGCTTCGGTAAGGCCTTTGCGGACAAGTCCGGCATCGGGCTTGCCTGCAGAATGTTCAATGTTTGCCATGACGTTATACCTTCTCGACTTCCGGCCGTCCGAGGATACCCGTCGGCTTGAAGATCAGCACGAAAGCGAGGATGGCGAAGGTCGCGACATCCTTGTACGCGATGGTGAAATAGGCCGACCACAGCGATTCGATCAGGCCGATCATCAATCCGCCGAGAACGGCGCCCGGCAATGAGCCGATGCCGCCGAGAACGGCTGCGGTAAAGGCCTTCACGCCCGGCGTGAAGCCGTCGGCGAACGAAGCGACGCCATAATACATCAGATACATCGTGCCGGCGACGGCAGCCAGCGCCGCACCCATGACGAAGGTGATGGAAATCGTCTGATCGACATTGACGCCGAGCAGCGCCGCCATCTTGCGGTCCTGCTCCGTGGCGCGCTGGGCGCGGCCAAGTGCGGTATGATTGACGATGTACCAGAAGATCGTCAACAGCACCGCCGTGATCACGATGATGATGATCTGCTTCAGCGACACCGAGATGTTGCCGAACTGATAGACCGTGCTCACCATCGGCGGGATCGGCTTGTTGCGCGGACCCTGCGTTACCTGGATGAAGTTGGACAGCGTGATCGACATGCCGATCGCCGTGATCAGCGGCGCCAGGCGGAAGGAACCGCGCAGCGGACGATATGCGACGCGCTCGATCGTCCAATTCCACAAACTCGTCATCAGCATCGCAACGACAAGCATCGCCAGCAGCAGAATTGCCACCGGGAGACCTGCGAAGATGGATGTGAGAACGAGAAAGACGATAAGAGCGGCGAAACCGCCGAGCATGAAGATATCGCCATGGGCGAAATTGATCATGCCGATAATGCCGTAAACCATCGTATAGCCAATAGCCACAAGGCCATAGATGGATCCGAGCGTCAGCCCATTGAAGAGCTGCTGGACGAAATACTCCATATGTCGTTTTCCCCTGGATGCGAACCGAACAGGCTGCATCTCTTTTTGGTTCTTCGGTTCCCCGTTTCAGAGAACCTCATAGGCCGAATGCATACCGGTTTCGGTGGAAATGTGAAGACAAAAAGGATTTACTCCGACAAATTCTTGTCAGAACAGGCCTATGTGGCGCATTTTGAACCAAAATCCACAGAAAATCGGCAAAGAACCGCCTGTTTTTAGTCAGAAACTGCCACCGAGTTAACGGTTCGGAGATGTCGTCGGCGATTTCCCTATGTCGCTTGTGGCGCAAGCTATTCCATAGGATTGGAAGATGGCGCAAATTCAGACCCCAAGCCTGCGATTTTTGCGAATAGCATTTCACGAGCACATGCCCCGTCTTCGTCTGACAACTCTGAAAACTTATGGTAGCTTCGTGGAACTGCATTAGGGGCTGCAGAGCGCGATGGAAAACACCATATCGAGTGTGTGGTGACAGGGATGGTTTGCGGACGAGCAACAGTGGGGTGCTCGGCCCGCGTGGCGAACGGCAAAAGGACAATGCTGAGGACATTTGAACGGGCGGCGCTCGAAGCCGGCAAGGCCATTATCACGGTCCTGCGCCAAGGTTTCCCGGTCGCCATGAAAGCGGATGCAAGTCCGGTCACGGTCGCGGACGAGGAGGCCGAACGCATCATCCTCGCTCATCTCGCCGGAGATTATCCCGAAATACCCGTCGTGGCCGAAGAATCGGTCGCCGCCGGAAAAGTGCCCGACATCGCCGGCCGCGGCTTCTTCCTGGTCGATCCTCTCGACGGCACGCGAGAATTCGTCGATGGACGGCAGGAATTCACCGTCAACATCGCATATATAGAGAACGGCGCCCCGGTGGCCGGCATCGTCTACGCCCCCGCACTCGGGCTTGCCTTCTCGGGCGAACGCGGCCGCGCCGAAAGGCTCGTCGTCACCGATGACTTCACCGTCGGTGCGCGCAGTGCGATCACCGTGCGCGAACAGCCGGACGACAGGCTGGCACTCGCCAGCCTTCGTCACAACAGCCCGGAGACCGGAAGCTTCCTCGCCCACCACGCCATCTCCAAATGCACCAATATCGGCTCCTCGCTGAAATTCTGTCTGCTGGCCGAAGGCAAGGCCGACGTCTATCCGCGCTTCACCCGCACGATGGAATGGGACACGGCGGCCGGCGATGCGGTGCTGCGCGCCGCCGGCGGTTCGACGGTGACGCTCGACGGAGCGCCGCTGACCTACGGCAAGACGGGCGCCGCAGCCGATTTTGACTTCGCCAACCCGAACTTCATCTCCTGGGGCGGCACGAGACGCGTCCTCGAACCGGCGTAACCACCCGCACCAATCCCTGAACTTACAGCTATGCGCGACTAGGTCCGGGCAGGCAGCCCGAGAGTGATTCGCAAACGGCCGGCCCGATTGGCTGATTCTCCGCCTGAAACCCGTTTTTCACTTTTCCGGTGCCGCTTCCCGCCTTGATTTTGTCATATTCTGACACAGTTTGGGAACGACCGCGCATCCCGGCAAAAAAAATTTCGCGGCGCGATTGGTTAAAAATACGCCTCGACGACCGACAGTCGCGTGCCGAAACAACACGCCGAACGACCCCCGAAAGCCCTCGCCAAAGGCCTAGAAACCTTGACGAAATTCCAATTATTAACGAAATATCATGAGCTTGCCTCAACTTAACGCAGATGCGAAAGATTTATTGCGATGCGATATTTCTCTGGACACCATTACACAATTGTCGCATTTTTCCGTTTTAGTAGGGTTACCAAGACCTGAGTGCAGCCCTGGTGACAGGGTAAAACCATTGATCGCCTATTGCCGCCGCGCCCCTCGAAGACAACAGAGTACGATCCTTGAGCATCACGGAACTAAACAACAGCATTTCGACTGAGTCCTTCCGGCCGAGCCGCCGCCAGCAGCCGAGCCTGAAGATCCAGACCCCTGTGATCCATAGCGATGCGCCGCAGGCGCCGTGGATGGATCTTGTCCTGAAGCGGGCGTTCGACATCGTTTCGTCGTTGAGCGCCCTCCTCGTCCTTGCCCCTTTCCTTCTGTTCGTCGCCTTGCTGATCAAGCTCGACAGCCCGGGACCGGTGCTCTTCAAGCAGACCCGCTGGGGCAAGAACTGCAAGGCCATCAAGGTCTATAAGTTCCGCTCGATGCGCACCGATCTCTGCGATGTCTCCGGTGTTGCCCAGACGGTGAAGAACGATCCGCGCATCACTCGGGTCGGCGCCATCCTGCGCCGCACGAACGTCGACGAGCTGCCGCAGCTGCTGAACGTACTGATGGGTCACATGTCGGTCGTCGGCCCCCGCTGCCATGCGATCGGCATGCGCGCCGGCGGCATGCTCTACGAAGAGCTCGTCCCGGAATACCATCAGCGCCACGCCATGCGCCCCGGCATGACGGGTCTTGCTCAGATGCGCGGCCTGCGCGGCCCGACCGATCGTCCGGCCAAGGCGCGTGCCCGCATCGTCAGCGATCTCTATTACGTCGCCAACTTCTCGATCGTGATGGATATCCGCATCATCGCCGGTACCGTCGTGTCGGAACTGACCCGCGGAAAAGGCTTCTAAGATTTGTGAGAAGGGACCGGATGCCTCAGGGCAACCGGTACCCGAGTGCTCTGCCGGCCGCCTCCTGCGGCTCAGCGCATCGAGCCAGCGCATCGCGCGCTTTGGACAATTCCCAACCCATATGCGACGAGACCGAGAATAATCGCGATCTCATTACCGCCTTGCGCGCCGCATGCGATTTCACGCCGTGCGCCATCGCCTGCGTCCCTGCGGGCACAAACACCCGTCGGAGAAGACGAAGGTGTATTGTTTCAGATCAGCGTCGTGGGAGCGCGCTGACGAAAAATTCTTCAGCGCATGCACCTGAAAAGCCGGGTAAAGCGGCGGTTTATTTTGCCGCTGCCGCCCGCAAAGATGCCTCACTGAAGACCCGCCCGATCGTCCGCTTCCTCACGGTCATCAATCGGCTGGAACAACATTAAATCGGCGGCCCCGGAAAAGCCGAGGCTTTCCGGCAAGCTGCCGATGAACCGCCTTCAAGGGAAGCCGGGAGCAAATAAAATCGAAGCCGGCAAACTTTGCGCTCTCGCCGGGCCGTTCCTTGCCGCCTTCGACGCGATCCCGGAGCGATGGGGCCGCGAAGGCAAAAAATCCAGTATCATCAATGCAATCGCCGCGCGCATGTTCGGATTTTTTCATCCTCATGCGACGTATAGTCCGCTTCCTGAGGACCTCGCTGCCGGCAGCGAGAGGCTCCATGCCGAAGCATCGGCAGACGTGGCTTTTGCCCCACATCCCAGGGACACCAAGCATCAAAAGCACGAGCCGGCTCTGATCCAGCGGGAAGAACGGAGATGTCTGGCGCTCATCTCTATGCCAAGCACCACAAAGCTCATCCTGGGAAATCAGCCATATATACTCCGCGAGGAGCCTCATTGCAGAGGGCCGCAAGTTGACGGGGTATCAGATGGCCGTCTCAGAGCGCCGGTCCCGTGGGGCATCTAAATTTGTTATCAAAGTCTTACGATGAGCTTAGGCAATTTTTAAATGTGGCAGGCTAGAGTGGCGTCCGTGGTCTTGCGTTGTGTAGAGAGTCCAATGACCGAAATGATACGTCCCCGAGTGAAATATGTCATCGGCCCCGATGGCAGCCCCCTGACGATCGCGGATCTTCCGCCGCCCAATACGCGGCGTTGGGTGATCCGGCGGAAGGCAGAGGTTGTCGCGGCTGTCCGCGGTGGCCTGTTGAGCTTGGAAGAGGCCTGCGAGCGTTACACGCTCACGGTCGAAGAGTTCCTCTCCTGGCAATCGTCGATCAACAGCCACGGTCTCGCCGGCCTGCGCACGACGCGCATCCAGCAATATCGTCACTGATCGCACGCCATAATCGAGATTTATTTCGGGCCGGACGCATCTCCCGTAAGGGAATGAAGAAGGCCCGAAATCATTGACGAGGCCGCGTAGCACCAGAGACCCGGCTGCGTGAAGGCATCCGCCAGCCCCGTTGTCTTCGCCGCCGCAATGACGATCGCGACCAGCAGCACGTCCATCATTGACCACTTGGACAGATGCGGCACGACGCGACGATAAAATAGGCTGCCGGCCCCGCCGCCGGCACCCGCCGCTTCCGCGGAGATCCCAACCATCTTCAGAAACGGAAGCACGATCGAGACCAATGCGACGATCGCCGCCAGCAGCCCATCCCCGCCCTGCCAGAGCGAGACGACGATTTCGATGAGCGACGGGGTCTGATCGAAGAAATACAGCGTCTCGAATCGCACCAGCGGCAGGATGAGGCCGAGCGCCAGCAGGAATGGCGCGGCAACGAGCAGAACGGGGCGGATCATCGAAAGCGCGCTCATAGACCCGAACCTCGCGCCGACCCGACAGTTTTCATGAACACTCCGTCTCCTCCAGCAATGGCCTCGCCGGCTTGGCACGATCGCGTCGCCGTGTCACCGTCGACTGCGACAATATCTCCATCTGGCTACGAGGAAAGACAATGGACATTCGAAACGAGGAAGGCCCCTCCGGCGGCCGTTATGCGGCCGCGGTCGAAGGACACGAAGCCGAGATGACTTATTCGCGCACATCGTCGACACTCGTCATCATCGACCACACGGCCGTTCCCGATGCGCTGCGCGGCAAGGGCGTCGGCCAGGCATTGGCGCTCTATGCAGTGGAAGCGGCCCGCGCCGGCGGCTGGAAAATCATCCCGCTGTGCCCCTTCTTCAAGGCGCAGGCACAGCGCCATCCGGAATGGCGGGATGTGGTGAATTGATTCCGGCCTGATGCGGCGGCTCTAGGCAGACGGCACGCCAGACGGCGAAAACACCAAAAGCCATGTATGACGGACAGCGCGCCCGTCATACATGGCTTCTCAGTGGCGATCCCAGGGCGCCGCAGCCGGCGCCCGCCGTTGTTTACGCCCTTGCTCGGGCGCTGGTGTCCCGTTCTTCCAGCGCCGTCGCCCTTGCATATTCCGCCTGCATTTCCTCGAGCGCCATTTCCAGCGACTCTTCCTGCATCTTCAGTTCCTTGATCGAAACCTGCAGGTTGTCGGCCCGCTGACGCGCGGCCTTGGCGAAGGTCGGATACGCAAAGTGATTCGGATCTGAGATACCGGACTTCTTTTCCTCGACGACGATCTGGCTCTCCAGATCCTTCGTCATCCGTTCGAATTCGGACATCATCATCTGCAATTGCTGCAATTGACGTCGTTTTTCGTTCACCTGGAACTCTTTCAGGCGAACGAGACTCTCTCGCGACTTCATACGCATTACTCCCGTGATGCGAGACCCCGGCTCAACTTGAAACCGCCCTGCGCGCCGCTTTGACACGGTTTGCTAAAAAATTTCCTGCGATATTAACAAATACCTACCGCTGGTAACCTTTCGTTTACGGGCATCGTTAATGATAGGCCCGATGATTTAAGGGTCGGTAAATGCCGAGGCATGAAATTCGAACCTTTTCATTGGCGAGTCGGATGAATCACTTAGCGCTTTTTCCTAATGTAGGAGATGAGAAGTGCCATTTGAGATTCCTATTGGAAAACAGAGAAATGGAAAAAATATTTAATAAATTCGATACTCCTTGCCAGAGTGAATTAGAATTTGTTAACCATTTCGTGGCAGCTTCCAAATCACGTAGCGTGTTCGGTATCGTGTAGGGGGCCAGACCACCTTTCGGCGGCGGTAAAGGGGATAATTATGCGGGTACTTCTCATCGAGGATGATAGCGCTACGGCGCAGAGCATCGAGTTGATGCTGAAATCAGAAAGTTTTAATGTTTATACCACCGATCTCGGTGAAGAAGGCGTCGATCTGGGCAAGCTGTATGATTATGATATCATCCTTCTCGATCTGAACCTGCCCGACATGTCCGGATATGAAGTGCTTCGCACGCTCCGGCTGTCCAAGGTCAAGACACCGATTCTCATTCTGTCGGGCATGGCCGGCATCGAAGACAAGGTTCGTGGCCTCGGCTTCGGCGCCGACGACTACATGACCAAGCCCTTCCACAAGGACGAGCTCGTCGCCCGCATCCACGCCATCGTCCGCCGCTCCAAGGGCCACGCCCAGTCGGTCATCATGACCGGCGAACTGATCGTCAACCTCGATGCCAAGACTGTCGAAGTCGGCGGCCAGCGGGTCCACCTGACGGGCAAGGAATACCAGATGCTGGAGCTGCTTTCGCTCCGCAAGGGCACCACGCTCACCAAGGAAATGTTCCTGAACCACCTTTACGGCGGCATGGACGAGCCGGAACTGAAGATCATCGACGTCTTCATCTGCAAGCTCCGCAAGAAGCTTGCCAACGCTGCCGGCGGCGCCAACTACATTGAAACCGTCTGGGGCCGCGGCTACGTTCTGCGCGAGCCGGATGGTGCCGAATACGCCGAAACCGCCTGATTTTCCGATCCCCCTTATCGGATAACGAAGATCCCGCCCTTCCGGCGGGATTTTTCGTTTCTGCCTGCCAATGAAAAGCCGCCCGATAACGAGGGTCTGAGGCTGGATCAGCACTATAACGTCTCGATCAGGGAAACGGAGTGTCGGCGGCCGAACGTGCTTGCACGTTCGGCATCACGCTGCAGAGGAAGAGACTTGCCGTCAGGCGGCGATCGCGCGGTTTCCAAAGACGGCGGTCAGAATCTTGCGGTCGAACGGCTTCAGCAGGAAGTCGGTGGCGCCGGCCCGTTTGCCCGCCATCAGCTTCTTCAGATCTGCCTCGACGACGCAGTAATAGATCTTGACTTCCTTGCCACCGTCCATGGCGCGGATGGCGGCGATGAGGTCGAGGGCGCCTTCCATGCCGGAATCGACGATCAGATATTCCGGCAGCTCCGTCTGGCAGCGCTGTAGCGCCTCGCCGGCGTTGGAGGCCTCGCTGACGAGAAAATCGAGTTCGGAGAGAATGCGCTTGCCGACCTTGCGGACGATATCCGAATTATCGGTGATCATGAACCTTTGCATGGGCGCTCCTTTGCCCCTCGCATTCGTCGCAGCGAGAGGCCTCTTACAACCCTGGAGAATAGGTCCATCAGGCTAAGGAATCGTTACCGGACGGGCACGGACACCCGTCCCCGTGCGAAATCAGGCCGCTGCGGCCACCGCCGTGAACACCAGTTCTTCGGCGCTGGCGCTGTGATCAAGCGTCATTCCGCACTCCTGCGCCAGAAGGACGGTGTAATAGGGCTGGATCGAATGCGCGTCGATCGCTTCCTCGATTGCGCCGGTCGATATCTCGACGAATTTCGGCGGCAGGCGCATCAGCTTGCCTTTGGCCGTCAGCTTGAACCTGGCATCGAACTCGGGATTCTCAAGCGTTACCTCGAGCACGCCGCCGCGCGGAATTGCCGAATAGGCAACGAGGAAGAGGTTGAGCAGCAACTTGACGCGATTCTTGGCGACGATAGCGCGCGGCCCGTTCCAGATCACTTCGGTCTTCTTCTCGGCGATGGCGAAATCCTTGGCTGCGCGCTCGGCCTCGCCGGTGTCGATCGAGGCGCCGACAGAACCCGAAGCCCCAAAGGCGAGGCGTGCGAATTTCAGGCGAACCGAAGCATTGAGCGCGCTGGTGCGGATCAGATCCATCGCATCGGCGTCGGCACCACCCTCATCCAGGAGTTCCAGGCCGTTATTGATCGCACCGACCGGTGAGATGACATCGTGGCAAACGCGGCTGCAAAGAAGCGCGGCCAGATCCGGGCCGGCCAGGGTGAGATTAAGGTTCTTGGACATCATCGTCTCCTGAGGGGCGGCAAGTTCATCGCGCCCGCGAATATGCTTCATCAAAATTGCGCGAAGTTTGCGATCGTACTCGGTGCCATAATGACACCATATTTGGTAAACCGATTGTTAAGATCATCGGCGCAAAATGCACCAATCGCCGCGAGCGGTTGCCCGCTCCAGCCAAACGACGAACGGATGACACCATGCGCCCTCGATTTCCGCACCGATTGATCGGCTTCTGCAGGTTGCTTTCGGCCCTCGTCTTTTCCTCGCTGATGGTCGCCGGACCTGTCTCCGCCCAGGACAACGGCCAGTACACGATGCAGGAAATCGTCGATGCCGGCCACTCCTTCTTCGGCTCCGCCAGCGGCGGACTTGCCAAAGTCGTCGAGAGTGCCTTCCAGAAATACGGCCTCCCGAACGGCTACATCCTCGGACAGGAAGGCGGCGGCGCCTTCATCGCCGGCCTGACCTACGGCGAAGGCCAGCTGAACACCAAGAACGCCGGCGAACATAATCTCTATTGGCAGGGCCCTTCGCTCGGCCTCGACTATGGCGGCCAGGGCTCACGCGTGATGATGCTGGTCTACGACCTGCCCTCCGTCAACGGCATCTATGCCCGCTTCGGCGGCGTCAGCGGCTCGGCCTATGTGATCGCCGGCTTCGGTATGACGCTGCTCAAGAACAATGACGTGCTGGTCGTGCCGATCCGCACCGGCGTCGGCGCCCGACTGGGTGTCAATGTCGGCTATCTCAAGATTACCCAGGCGCCGACCTGGAACCCTTTCTGAGGCCGCAAAGCCGCTGGAAAGAGCCGCCGTCCGCATCGGCGGCCTTGCCCATATGCGTCATGCGTGCTTAATCATCGCGGCTGACCTCTTATCAACCTTCTTATCGATGGCCGCGCCGTGATCGAATATGCTCTCTTGTTCGGATTGGGCTTCCTGACCGCGGCCTTCCTCGTCTTTCTGGTCTCGCCCGCCGTTCACCGCCGTATCGTCTGGTATACCGAGAACCGCCTGAAGGCGACCATGCCGCTGAGCCCGCAGGAGGTTCGCGCCCAGAAGGATATGGTGCGCGCCCTCTATGCCGCCGAGAATGCCCGGACCACCCAGGACCTGCTGCGGGAGCGCGAAAAATCCCTGTCGCTCCAGCTTCGCCACGACGCGCTGGCCGTCGATGCCGGCAGACTTGCCGCCGAGATCGGCGAATTGCAGGCTCAGATCGGCGAAATGCATGTCGAGGCCGCCGAGCAGCGCTCGCATCTGCGCAAGGACGAGAATTATATCAGCCAGTTGAAGACCAATCTGCATATTGCCGAGCAATCCGCCGCCAACAAAGAGAGCGAACTGGCGACGATGCGGACGCGGCTGAGCAAGCTCGGTGAACAGACCGACGGGCTGCGGATCGATCTGGCCGCACGCGAAACCGAGGCGGAGAGCCTGAAATTCCGCGCCAACGCGCTGCGCGACGAACGAGACACGTTGCGCCAGGACGTCAACCTGCTGCAGAAGCGCGCCAAGGATGCCGAACAGAAACTGACGCAGCAGCAGCACATGGTCATCCGCCTGGAGGACAAGGCCGCCCGCGACAGCGCTTCCGCCGCCGAAAAGGAAACCCTGGTCGCTCGCCGCCAGCAGGAGATTGCCAAGTTGAAGGAGCAGTTGAAGGCCGCCAATGCCGAGATCCGCAAGGTTAACCGCGTGCTCCGCGACGCAGGCCTTGCCGGGACAGTCGCGGACTTGTCGGCGGAACCGTCGGCCGAAGACACGACGACATCCACGCTCGACCCCGCCATTGTCATGTCTGGGATCGGCGAGGATGTCCGCCAGCGCAGCGCCGCCCTTGCCGAGCGCCTCCAGAAGGCAAAGGCGGCAACCGGCCGCGATGACGCGATCCGCGAGGAGATCGCCTCGATCGCCGCCAACATGGTGGCGCTGACCGCACTCAACGAGGGTCCCTCCTCGCCGATCCGCACGCTTCTCGATGGTGTGGAAAAGAACCAGAACGATCGCGTGAGCCTTGCCGACAGAGCAGCAGCGATTATCGCCGATCCGCCGCGTGTCTGAAAAGACACGGCGCTCCGTCATTGACGTGTGCCATTTAGCGCATGTCGCCGGGAAGTGTGCGGCAGTTCCCGGACCCTAGATCCGCCCCATCGCCGACGCCATGGAAAACAGCCCGATCCCCGTTGCCGTCGCGGCATTGAGACTGTCGAGTTCCTCCGACTGCGGGATGCGCGCACTCTGAAAGCGCGCCAGCAGCTCCTCCGGCAATCCCTCCCCTTCCGTGCCGACGACAAGCGCCATACGTGGCGAGGCCGGAATGGCGCGGATATCGGTCGTGCCGTGCGGCGAAAGCGTCCAGATGGCAAAGCCGCGTTCGGCCAGCGAAAGCAGGACATCCAGTGCCTTGCCGCCACGCCGGTGCGGAACGCTCAGCACCGAACCGACCGAGACACGCAGCGCCTTGCGATAGAGCGGGTCACAGCAGGTTTCGTCGAAGAGCACCGCATCCGCCCGGAAGGCGGCCGCATTGCGGAACATCGAGCCGGCATTGTCATGATTGGAAATGCCGCAGCCGACGAGCACCAGCGCCCGTTCCGGCAGCGCGTCGAGAAGGGCAGCCTCCGCGCGATCCTCCCGCCGGCCGAGCGCCAGAACGCCGCGATGCATGTGAAAGCCGACGACACCATCCAGCACACCGGCCTCGGCGACATAGACCGGCACATCGGCCGGCAACCGCTCGAGGATCGCCAGCACGCCGTCGACGCGATTGCGCAGCAGCAGGATCTTCTCGGCAAAGAAGCCGCGGCCTGCCGCATGCGCCTCGGCGAGCATGCGCAGCACGACGGTGCCTTCGGCGATGAAGCGGTTTTCCCGGCCCGTCAGATCGCGCTCGCGGATACTACGGAATTCGGCGATGCGCGGATCGTCGGCGCTGTCGATGGCGATCGGGACGGCGGCCATGCCGGCCTCAATTGCCCGAGACGCTGATATCGGCGACGGTCCGGCCGGTGCTGAGGTCGAAGACCAGCGCCTTGCTCTTGCCTTCGGCCGTTTCGCCGTAAAACAGGATCTGCCCTGCCGAAAACGAGGTGGACTGCACCTTGAAGCCGAGCGGCAGGGAAACCGTCCCCCCAAGCGGCGCATCCGAGGGCACGCCGGTGGCGGAAACACTCGCCGCCGTCTGCTTCGGTTCGCTGCGCATCGTCTTATAGACAACCGCGCCGAAGACCGCCATAAGGCTCACGAACATGATGGCGCCGGAAACGATCTGCAGGCGGACCATCTTGCGCCGGACACTTTCCATCGCCGGATCAAGGGGCTTCTCTTCATGGTCGTCTGGCTCGATTGCTGTCATCTGTGCGTCCCGTTCTTAAAAAATACGTCGGAGAAGAAGCGTCTTGAGCGACCCCTTTAAACAAGCAGCCGGCAATAGAAAAGTCCTGACCGCCGATGAAACTGCCGAAGGCCGGCTCGACGCCTGGCTGACGGCGCAGGTCGGCGAGGAATTTTCGCGCAGCCGCATCAAGGCGCTGATCAAGGACGGCCAGGTTTTTCTACGCGGCGAACCCGTCACCGATCCGCAGCGCAAGGTGCGCAACGGCGACAGTTTCGAGATCACCCTGCCCGAGCCGGAAGACCCGACGCCGCTGGGCGAGGACATCCCGCTCGATATCCTCCATGAGGACGAAGACCTCATCGTCATCTCCAAGCCTTGCGGTCTCGTCGTCCATCCCGGATCCGGTAATTGGACAGGAACGCTGGTCAACGCGCTGATCCATCATTGCGGCGATACGCTCTCCGGCATCGGCGGCGTGCGCCGCCCCGGCATCGTCCATCGTCTCGACAAGGACACCACAGGCGTCATGGTCGTCGCCAAGAACGACATTGCCCACCGCCACCTCTCGCTCCAATTTGCCGATCATGGCCGCACCATGCCGCTGGAGCGGGCCTATCAGGCGGTTGTCTGGGGGCGGCCGCGGTCGCTGACCGGCACGGTCGACGCGCCGCTCGGCCGCGCCACCGGCGATCGCACGCGTCGCGCCGTCAAGCGGCCCGACAGCCATGACGCCGACGAGGCGATCACCCATTACGAGGTGATCGAGCGCTTCCAGGAGAACCCCGACGCAACCGCACTTGCCTCGCTGGTCGAGTGCCACCTCGAAACCGGCCGCACCCATCAGATCCGTGTGCATATGGCCCATATCGGCCATCCGCTGCTCGGCGACACGGTCTACGGCGCCGGCTTCAAGACCAAGGCCAATCGCCTGCCCGAAGAAATCCGCAAGGTCGTCAACGGTTTCAACCGCCAGGCGCTGCACGCCTTCATGCTGCAGTTCGAGCATCCCCGCACGGGCGAAATCATGCATTTCGAGGTGCCGCTACCCGAAGATATGGTGGAACTGGTCGAGGCGTTGCGGGGGTAGAGGCGCCGTCTCCGCCCCTCTCACAGCTGCGTGAGCAGCACCTTGAACCGCCGTTTCGCCACACTTATCTGTATATTGACTTAGTGCGGGCTCGCAGTAGAGCCGCACGTCCCGGTTTGCCATTTTTAACGCGAGGACGCGTTGCCAACGGGAACCGGAATTCACTTTAGGAGGGTGCACTATGGCCCGAAATACCTTGCCGTCCATTACCGCCGGCGAAGCCGGTCTCAATCGTTACCTCGACGAAATCCGCAAGTTTCCGATGCTCGAGCCGCAACAAGAATACATGCTTGCCAAGCGTTATGCCGAGCATGGCGATCGCGACGCCGCCCATAAGCTCGTCACCAGCCATCTTCGCCTCGTTGCAAAGATCGCCATGGGGTATCGCGGCTACGGCCTGCCCATCGGCGAAGTCGTCTCCGAGGGCAATGTCGGCCTGATGCAGGCTGTCAAGAAGTTCGATGCCGAGCGCGGCTTCCGCCTTGCCACCTATGCCATGTGGTGGATCAAGGCCTCGATCCAGGAATATATCCTGCGCTCTTGGTCGCTGGTGAAAATGGGCACGACCGCCAATCAGAAGCGCCTGTTCTTCAACCTGCGCCGACTGAAAGGCCGCATCCAGGCGATCGATGACGGCGACCTGAAGCCGGAGCACGTCTCCGAAATCGCCACCAAGCTGAACGTTTCGGAGGAGGAGGTCATTTCGATGAACCGCCGCCTCTCCGGCGACGCCTCGCTGAACGCGCCGATCAAGGCGGCCGAAGGCGACAGCGGCCAATGGCAGGATTGGCTGGTGGACGACCATGACAGCCAGGAAGACGTGCTGATCGAGCAGGACGAGCTCGACACCCGTCGGCGCATGCTGGCGAAAGCGATGAGCGTGCTGAACGAGCGCGAGCGCCGTATCTTCGAGGCTCGCCGCCTCGCCGAGGATCCGGTGACCTTGGAAGACCTGTCGACGGAATTCGACATCAGCCGCGAACGCGTCCGCCAGATCGAGGTCCGCGCTTTCGAAAAAGTGCAGGACGCTGTCCGCAAGGAAGCCCAGGAACGCGCGAAGGCCGTCCGCGTCGTCGAAGCCACGGCCTGATAGGACTGAACTTTAAGAATTTGAACGCCATCTCCCTACAAGGGAGGTGGCGTTTTTGTGTCTAAGTGGATGCATAGGGAGGAAGCGAGACGTTGCCACGATTCCCCTTCTCCCCGGCGGGGGTGCGAAGGACGGGTCGAGACGCGTGGCTCGACCCCGGCGGATGCCGGCAGGCAGATGAGGGGGTGAGCAGCAACGCCGCGAATGCGCTGAGCGCAAGCGAAGGGCAATATGAACGGCGTGCCGTGCGGCCCCCTCATCCGACCCCCGCGGGGAGAAGAGGGAGCCAAGCCGCTTGCCCGGAGGAATCGGATGCCGCCGCATATTTTTCTCCCAACCGGCAAAGGGTGGCGGCAGGTAGAGGAGCACAAGCAAAGGGCAATGAAATACCCCTCACCGCCCGCGAAACACCTCACTGGCTCGTCGACACATCCCCGAGCGCGGTCCATTCCTTGATCGCGGCATTGAAGGCATCCGTTCCCGTATTGCCCTTTTCCATCGTCAGCAGCGCGCGACGGCCGTTGCGGTAGGTGACGGGGATATCGATCCAGCTGCGGGTCGACATCAGGTCGAGATTGGCCTTGCGCGCATCGGGATAGTCGTTGAGCGCGATCATGTGGAAATCGTCGGTGATCTTGGCCGGAACCGCGATCAGCGCGTCGCCGCGGTCCTGCTCGGTGCGCTTCATCGAAATGCGCTGGACGCTGTCGATGCTGCCGCCTTCGAAATTCGGCGGCAGCGAGAAGACGATCTCGACGAGATGGCTTGCCGGCAGCGACGGATCGGAATTGCGCTTGAAGGTAACGAGTGCCGAGAGATTGCGCTCCGGCACGGTGATGTTGCCCTGCACCGTCGCCTCCTGCCGGCCACCCTGACCGGCCTCGTGCTGCACGCTCCAGACGACCGATCCCTCGATCGCCGTCGGCGAGCTTTGGCCGATACGCTCTTCATAGAGGAACATCTTCTGCGACGAGCCGACGGGGGCGGTCTGCTGAGGCGAAGCCACCGGGCCGTTCGGCGTCGGCGTTTCGGTCGGGGCAACATCGCCCTGCGCGGTCGCAGGCGGCGTATCCGCTGCCGCGACATTCTGTTCGGCGACCGATTTTCCTTCCGCAGTCAGCGTTCCCGGCGCCGTCGCCGGGCCGCTGTCGACCTCGGTCCCATCCGTCAGCAGCCGCTGGGTGAATTTCGAATTGGCCGCGGCGCCGTCATTGTTCATGGACGCGACCTGCGGGTTCGGGTTCGGCTGCGCCGGTGCCGCGGGCGTATTCTGTGCTCCCGGCGTGGTCGGCTGGGCCGGGGTCGCCGCGTCCGGCTCGGCGGGCGTCACGGGACCGGCAGGCGGCGTCGCCGCCTCGTTCCTGGTCGCCTGCGACGGTGCCGAACTGACGAGACCGTCGACCATCGCCACCAGCGCTTCTCTATTCATCCAGCCGGCATAGGCGCCGCCACCGATCAAGATGAGCGCGAAGATGAGTGTGATCACGGTGCCGATGCCGAAGCGGCGGCGCTTCGGCTCCATCCGGAAATTCTTGCCGTGCAGCTTGGAAGCGACCATCTGATCGATATCCATCGCCGGATTGGCGTCATCGTCGTCAGCCGCGACCGAGCCGCGGCGGTCGTAGCCGCGCAGCGCCTTCGCCTCGCGCCAGTCCTCGCTCGGCGCGCCGCCGGCAGCCGCCGGCTTGCCGTTATGCACTTCCGCGAAAATATCGACATCGTCGAAATGCGAGGCGACCGGCGTCTTCTTGTTGTTGCCGGCCTCGATCGGCGGCAGATCGTCGAAGACCGCGGTCTCCCAGGAGAAGCTTTCCTTGGCCGTCGGCATGACGGCCGCGGGTGCCGCTTTTTCGAGGCTCGAGATAACCTCCTCGAAGGCCCGCGCCGAAGTATCCGGAGTGGTCGGCGCCGCCTGCGAATACTGCCGGAGCTCCTCTTCGGCCCATTCGGTCTCCGCATCCTTCGGCGCCGGAGCCGGCGTTTCGGCGGCGGGTTCGGCCCAGACGGGATCGAAATGGGCCGCCGCATCAGCCTGCAGCGGCTCCTCGCGGCTGTGCTCGACGAATTCCTGCGGACGATCGAAATTTGCGACCGGCTCCACCAGCCGGTTGGAAGCATGCTCTATGCCACGGGCGACGGGCTGCAGCGGCGCGACAGGTTCGTAAACCTCCTCGGCCTCCGGTTCCTCGCTTTCCACCACCGGCGGCTCGGCCGCGGTCTCTTCCGCGGGATGCTGGTCAGCATGATATTCGTCGGCTTCGTCGTTGCGATGCCCGGCAGGCTGCTGCCAGCGCTCATTATCTGCAGGCCAAGCCTCGGCAGCGATGTCGCCTCGCGCGCCGGAATGCCATTCCTCGGCCGGCCCTTCCTCTTCATGCGAGGGATGCCAGTATGTTTCGGCAGGAGCCGGTGTCTCTGCCGGCGCGGGAGCGGTGACTTCGGCCGCAACGGACGTGGGGAGGCTGGGTGCTTCCTCGGAGAGAGGCTCCTCGTCCGCGGGCTCTTCCCGGGGCTCGTGCGGCGCGACAGCTTCTACGTGATCCGGCTCGCCGGCGGCCTCAACCGCCTGCGGCTCCGCAGAGGCTTCGTCAACCGGCTCTTCGACGACCGTCTCCGTTGCAGGCGCCGGTTCGCCTTCCTCGTGAACCCGTTGTTCTTCGGCGAATTCCGGCGCGGCGACTTCGGCAACCGGCTCATCGAGCGGCAGCGCCTCGGAGTGTTCACCTTCCACTTCGCGGATGGCGGCTTCGAGCTTCTCGAGCTGGCGTTGCAGCATGGTTTCCGGCGGACGCGGCTTCATGTTCTCGAGCTGCCGCTGCACCGCGCCGCGAGCACGTTCGTAGACTTTCACCCGCATCTCGGGGGTATTTTCAGCCAGGCCGTCAACGGCTCGCCGAATAACTGCAATAAAATCCGCCATCAGTACTTTCTCAAGAAGTCCGGTACCCGACCGAACTATCCTCTACAGTGACCCGCGAGCTTAATCCTCAAACGGATCGGTCACAAGTATCGTGTCATCCCGCTCCGGGCTGGTGGAAAGGAGCGCGACAGGCGCCCCGATCAGTTCCTCGACCTGGCGAACATATTTGATTGCCTGCGCCGGCAGGTCAGCCCAACTGCGCGCGCCGACGGTCGATTCCTTCCAGCCTTCCAGCGTGATATAGACCGGTTCGACTCTAGCTTGCGCTCCCTGGCTTGCGGGAAGATGATCAATCTGTTCGCCGTCGAGCATATAGCCGACGCAGATCTTCAATTCCTCGAGGCCGTCGAGCACGTCGAGCTTGGTGAGCGCGATGCCCGTGATGCCGTTGGTGGCGATCGACTGGCGCACGAGAGCGGCATCGAACCAGCCGCAGCGCCGCTTGCGCCCCGTCACCACGCCGAATTCATGGCCTTTTTCGCCAAGGAACTCGCCGATCGCGTCCTTCAGCTCGGTCGGGAACGGGCCTTCGCCGACGCGTGTCGTATAGGCCTTGGTGATGCCGAGAATATAACCGAGCGAGCCCGGCCCCATGCCGGAACCGGCCGCGGCCTGACCGGCCACGGTGTTCGACGATGTCACGAAAGGATAGGTGCCGTGGTCGATGTCGAGCAGGCTGCCCTGCGCGCCTTCGAAAAGGATGCGGGAGCCCTTGCGGCGCTCCTTGTCGAGGAAGAGCCAGACGGTGTCACGGAACGGCAGCACCCGATCGGCGATCGAGGTCAGTTCGTCCATGATCGTCTGGTGGCTGACTTCGGCGACACCGAGGCCGCGGCGAAGCGCATTGTGATGCGTCAGAATACGGTCGACCTTGCCGGCAAGGCTGTCGAGATCGGCAAGATCCATCACCCGGATGGCGCGGCGGCCGACCTTGTCTTCATAGGCCGGACCAATGCCGCGGCGTGTCGTGCCGATCTTGGTGCCGCTGTTCGACGCCGCATCCTCGCGCATCGCGTCGAGTTCGCGGTGCAGCGACAGAATGAGCGTCGCATTGTCGGCGATACGCAGATTCTCAGGCGTCACCGTCACGCCCTGGGCCTCCAGCCGGCCGATCTCGGCGATCAGCGCATGCGGATCGACGACGACGCCGTTGCCGATCACCGCCATTTTGCCCGGGCGCACGACGCCGGACGGCAGCAGCGACAGCTTGTAGCTCGTACCGTCGATGACGAGCGTATGGCCGGCATTATGTCCGCCCTGATAGCGCACAACGATATCCGCGCGCTCCGAAAGCCAGTCGACAATCTTGCCCTTGCCTTCGTCACCCCATTGCGAACCGACCACGACTACGTTCGTCATCCAACTCTTCCTGTTACCGGCGGAAAACCGCGCACCTGCTCAAACCCGCGCATCTATAAAGCTTTGTTTTTGGGAAAGCGACCCTGTTGTCACAGGTGATTGGGCTTTTTACGTGACAAATCAGCAGTCGGCAGGCTATTGCCCGTCACAAAACGCCGTTCGGCGGTCGCGGAAAGACGGGAAAAGCGCTCTTGCAAGCCACGGCCTACATCTGCCTCGTTATCGCCACCCTCTGCTGGGGCGGCAACTCCGTCGCCGGCAAGCTCGCAGTCGGCCATATCAGCCCGATGATGCTGACCTTCCTGCGCTGGTTCATCGCCGTGGCGCTGATCGCGCTGATCTCGGTGCCGCAGCTCAAAAGAGACTGGCCGGTGGCCCGGAAGAACCTGCCGCTGCTCTTCTTCTATGGCGTCATCGGCTACACGCTTTTCAACGCCATGCTTTATTCGGCCGTGCAATATACGACGGCGATCAATGTCGCCATCGAGCAGGCCGGCATACCGATGCTGATCTTCCTGT
This sequence comes from Rhizobium sp. N324, assembly GCF_001664485.1. Classification (NCBI taxonomy): domain Bacteria; kingdom Pseudomonadati; phylum Pseudomonadota; class Alphaproteobacteria; order Hyphomicrobiales; family Rhizobiaceae; genus Rhizobium; species Rhizobium sp. N324. The sequence goes on from NZ_CP013630.1 coordinate 3,651,713, forward strand.
TGAATTTCATGTTCTTCCGCACCGGCATTTCGCTGGCGCAATGTCTGGGCTTCGGCTTGACGCTGATCGGCGTCGCGCTGACCGCCGCTCACGGCGACCTGACAACACTGCTGCAATTGAGCCTGAACCGCGGCGACGGGCTGATGCTGATCGCCATTGCCGCCTATTCGGTCTATACGATCTTCCTGCGCTGGAAGCCGCCCGTCGACTGGCGCACGCTGATGGCCTTCCCCGCACTCGGCGCCATGCTGACCTCGGTGCCGTTGCTGCTTTGGGAGGCTGGCCGCGGTGCGGCGCAATGGCCGGATCAGGCCGGCTGGGTCATCACTTTCTACACGGCGACCTTCCCGTCGCTGCTGGCGCAGATCCTCTATATCAAGGGTGTCGAGGCGATCGGCGCCAACCGGGCCGGCCTGTTCATCAATCTCGTGCCGGTGTTTGGAACCCTGCTCTCCGTCGCCCTGATCGGCGAGCAGCTGCAGTTCTTCCACATGATCGCACTGGCACTGACCTTGGGCGGTATCGCCATCGCCGAAAAAGGCCGGCCGAAAGCTTCGGCTCCGACCGTTCCGGCCTCACCTGCGGATTAACGCATTGTGCTAACCAAGCTCCAGGGTCGTGACGCCGAAGACGTGCTTCAGCGGAGTGGCCGGCGCCGGCCCGCGATACATGCGTGTTGTCTCGAACACCGGTTGAAGCCCGAGGCCTTCGGCAAGTGCCACCGCCTCATGGTTCTCCGCGGGCACATCGATGAAGAGGCCAGCCCCTTTCGCCTCGGGGATCAATTCGGCAAGCAGTGCTGCGGCGCTGTCGGCATCATTGGCAAAGAGCGGCCCGATCTTGTAACCCTCGTAGCAGCGGCGGATCGTGCCGTAACCGCGGATCTTGCCGCTCTTGCGCACCACCGCCGAGCGGCGGCCCTTGCGAGCGGTGCACCAGGCGGCAAGGAAGCCATCCCGCGGCTGCGGAAAGATCGCTGAATCAAAACGCTGCAGGCCTTCGAGGCGCGAATCCATGACCGGGTGCGCGGCAAGCGCCGAGACCGGCAGGGTGGTGGCGACGCCGCCGTAGCGAATGGTGGAATAGGCGGGTTCGAAGCCAGCCTTGCGGTAGTTGTCCTGCTGTGCGGCGACGCCGTCGAGGCCGATCGTGCGGTGCCCCGCGCTTGATATGCCCGTCTCCCAGATCGCCTTGCCGTAACCCTTGCCGCGGAAATCGGGATGGACGATGTAGAGGCCCAGGAAGGCGAAACTCTCGCCGTATTTGACGACGGAGATCGATCCGACGGGGACTTCACCGATAGCGCCGACGAAAAATCCCGAGGGATCGGCCTCGAGGAATGCAAGCGAATCGTCGAGACCGGGGTTCCAGCCCTCCTGACGCGCCCATTCGAGCACGAGTTCCAGTTCGCCGGGCCGCATCGAACGAACGGCAAATTCCGAATTCATGCGACTTTCCCAGATTGAATGTCCCGCAAGTCCATCCCGGCAACCGCAAAGCAATTGTCAGGTCCCCGGCTCCCCGATTGCAGCTGCGAATGATGGAAAGCCGCGCTCATGATCTTGACCACGCGTACAATCGTTTTTCGGTGCAATGCAGAAAGCTTGATTTCCGCATTAGCATGAAACAATGCCGATGCAACCTCAAGAAAATTACTTGAGCGCCAATTATCTCTCCGCGACCGCGAAAGCCTGCCGGCGGTCCCGACCGACAGATCACCGGGCCGTTCCGCCCATCGCCGTCTTATGCTTTTCGATCCCGCTCGCCATGGGTGAGAAAAGACGAGCCGTCTCGGCCGCCGGTGCGGGGTAACCAAACGCGTAACCCTGCAGGCCATCGCAGCCGAGCTGCGCCAGCACGACGGCATGCGCCTCGGTCTCGATGCCCTCGGCGATCACTTCGACATCGAGCGCCTTGGCAATTTCCACGATCGAACCCACCACGTGCCGCTGCTCGGCTGAAGTGACGACATCGGCGATGAGCTGCCGGTCGATCTTCAGCCGCTTCGGCCGCAGCTTGACGAGACCGATGAGCGAGGCATGGCCGGATCCGAAATCATCGATCTCGATGTCGATACCCATCTGTTTGATATCGCCGATGTGATCGAGCAGTTTTTCGTCGCTGTCGTCGAGGAAGATCGTCTCGACCAGTTCGAAGACGATCACACCGGGCGGAATGTCGAGTTTCCTCAGCTTGCCGAGCAACGCCGGATCGGCAAGGCGTGATGCCGAGATGTTGACGGCGATGCGCGGAACCGCAAGGCCCTGCAACAGCCAGAACAACCGGTCTTCGAGAACATTTTTGAGGATCGCCGCATCGATCTCGGCCGCAAGCCCGTTCTCGTCGGCGATCTTCAGGAAGACCCCCGGCGCGAGCACGCCCTTCTCCGGATGTTTCCAGCGCGCCAGGGCCTCGAAGCCGATGACTTCCCGCGTCCGGGGGTCGAGCTGCACCTGATAATAGGGAACGATCTCGCCGCGCTCCAGCCCGAGCTTCAGCTCCTCGGCAAGGCGACGCTTGGCGCGCAGATCCTCCTGCAGTTGCCGCGTGAAGAATTCGACGCGGTTGCGCCCGAGTTTCTTGGCCTGGTAGAGCGCCAGGTCGGATTCGGCAAACAGATTGCGCGCCCGCCGATCGCCGCTCCAGGAAACGCCGATCGAGGCGCCGGATTGCAGCATCTCCTGGCCGAAGCGGATCTTCTTGCGCAGCCGGCGCTGGAGGTCGTCGGTAATCAGCTTCAACTCGGTGAGATCGCTGAAATTGACGAGCACGATAACGAATTCGTCGCCGCCGACACGGGCAACCATACCATTAGCGGGAATGGCGGCAGTAATGCGAAGAGCCGCGGCCCTGAGCACAGCGTCGCCTGCCGCATGACCGTGGCTGTCGTTGATCTGCTTGAACTGGTCGAGGTCGAGATGCAGCACGGCAAGCGTTGTGATGCTCCTGTCGGCCGGCAGCTCGGCGAGCCGCTTGTCGAGCAGGCGTCGGTTCGGCAGGCCGGTGAGATAATCGTGATCGGCGACATGCTCGATGCGGGCGTTGCTTTCCTCGAGCGCCAGCGCTCTCGCCTCGGCCACCATCTTCTGGCCGGCGAGTTCGGCGTTGAGCAGAACGTCGGCGGTGACATCCCATTCGGCGCCGATGAAGGAGGGCAGGCCCTCGGCATCCACGTAGAAATGTGCGCGTGAGCGCAGATGGCGGATTTCGCCGCTCGGCAGCACGATCCGGAATTGCGAATTATAGGCGCCCCGGGTGGCGATCGCCAGGTCGAAGTCGCGTTCGGCCTGTTCGCGATCGTCGGGATGAATCGCATTGGACCATAACCATGCGGGCACCTCCCGGCATGTCTCGCCGGTCTCGTAGAGGCGGTGCATCTGCGCATCCCATAAGATCCCGTCCCTGGCGATGCTGTGCTCCCAGACACCGATCCGGGATGCATCGAGAGCGAGTTCGAGCCGGCGCAGCAGATCCTGAAACTCTTGTTCGGATCGGGTGGGTCTATTTTCTGGCAACGCGGTCTCAGCCTTAGAAGCTTCCATAACTGCAATATGGTCTCAAGCCGGCATTAATGAAGCCTTGTCCCGATGCTCGAACTAGTCACTAGGTGAACCGTCCGTTACGATTTTCCCCTTTTGGATCAAAGAACTTGCAGCCCACGGCGCCCTGAAGGATCAGTGGTTGTGCCGCGGCGGATTTTTGGCGATCCGGCGGAATTCCGCCGCCCCCTCCAGAACCGCGCCGTCCGACAATTGCGTCACCGAGCGGCGATAGATCTGCTGCCATGGCGTCGCATCCGCCGGCACCGGCGGAATACCGTCGCCCTTGCGCCGTTCGATCTCGGCCTCGTCGACCAGCATGTCGCAACGCCCGTGGTTGAAGTCGATGCGGATGATGTCGCCGGTGCGAAGCCAGGCGAGACCGCCGCCGGCAGCGCTTTCGGGCGAGGCGTTGAGGATCGAGGGGCTGTCCGCCGTGCCCGATTGGCGGCCATCGCCGATCGTCGGCAGGCTGCTGATGCCGCGTTTCAGCAAGTGATCCGGCGGCTGCATGTTGACAACCTCAGCCGAACCCGGCCAGCCGAGCGGCCCGGCGCCGCGGATGACGAGGATGGTATTTTCGTCGATGCCGAGGTCAGGATCGTTGATGCGCCGGTGATAGTCTTCGGACCCGTCGAAAACCACCGCCCTGCCCTCGAAGACGCCTTCGCGGCCCGGCTCCTGAAGGTAGCGCCGACGAAAACCCTCCGAGACGACGCTCATCTTCATGATCGCGAAATCGAAGAGATTGCCCTTCAGAACGAGGAAGCCGGCCCGCTCCTTCAGCGGCTCGCCGAATGGCCGGATAACCTCGCGGTCCCGGGCTTCCCTGCCCTGCAGGTTCTCGGCCATCGTCCCGCCCGTCACCGTACGACAGCCGCCATCGAGCTTTCCGGCCTGCAGCAATTCCCACATGATCGCCGGCGTGCCGCCGGCGCGATGAAAACGCTCGCCGAGATAGGTCCCCGCCGGCTGGACATTGGCCAGCAGCGGGATATCGAAGCCGTGCACCTGCCAGTCGTCGGGATGAAGCTCGACGCCGGCGTGCTTGGCCATCGCGGCCAGATGCGGCTGTGCGTTGGTGGAACCGCCGATCGCCGAATTGGTGCGGATGGCGTTGAGGAAAGCCTCGCGGGTCAGAATATCCGACGGCTTCAGGTCCTCGAAGACGATCTCGACAGCGCGCCGCCCGGTACGGTAGGCCATCTGGCCCCGTTCGCGGTAGGCGGCCGGAATGGCGCCGCAACCGGTCAGCGACAGGCCGAGTGCCTCGGCAAGGGCGTTCATCGTCGAAGCCGTGCCCATCGTATTGCAATGGCCGACGGATGGAGCCGAATCGAGCGCAGCCTGCAGGAATTCTTCCCGATCGATCTCGCCTGCTGCATATTTTCGCCGCATCCGCCAGATCACCGTGCCGGAGCCCGCCAGTTCCCCCTCATGCCAGCCGTCGAGCATCGGCCCGCCGGAGAGCACGATCGCCGGAATATCGACCGTCGACGCCGCCATGATCGCCGAAGGCGTGGTCTTGTCGCAGCCGGTCGTCAGCACGACGCCGTCGAGCGGATAGCCGTAGAGGATTTCAACGAGGCCGAGATAGGCAAGATTGCGGTCGAGTGCCGCCGTCGGGCGTTTGCAGTTCTCGAAGATCGGATGCGTGGGAAATTCGATCGGAATACCGCCGGCATCGCGAATGCCGTCGCGTACGCGCTTGGCAAGCTCGATATGCACCCTGTTGCAAGGTGTGAGATCGCTGCCGCTCTGGGCAATCCCGATGATCGGCTTGCCGGAACGCAGCTCTTCCGGCGTGATGCCGTAATTCATGAAACGCTCGAGATAGAGCGCTGCCATGTCGATATGGTCGGGATTGTCGAACCAATCCTGCGAACGCAGGCGCCGCTTCGGAGAATGGCTGTCGGTCACCTCTTGCCTCCCGGCAGGTCGTTCTTCTCTTCGAGATGCAGGAGCAGGCCGCTATGATCTTTCTCACCATTGCCGTTTGCGACGAATTCGCTGAATTCGGCATGGACCGCAGCAGTCAGGGGCAGCGTCAGCGACAGCGCGGCGGCGGTCTCCATGGCCGCGTTCAGGTCCTTCAGCTGATTGCTGGACGAACCGCCTGGAGTAAACTGCCGCTCGACCATGCGTTTGCCGTGGAGTTCAAGGATACGGCTCTCGGCGAAGCCGCCGCGAATGGCGTCGCGAAAGGCGGCGGGCGAGCCGCCTCCGGCGGCAATCAGCATCATCGCTTCGGCAACGGCGCCGATCGTCACTGCGACAATCTGCTGGTTGGCAAGCTTGGCAAGCTGACCCGATCCGCTTGGGCCGACGCGGGTGACACGCCCCATCGGCGCAAAGACGTCCTGAAGCTTTTCGATCACATCCTTCTCGCCGCCCGCCATGATCGCCAGCGTACCGGCCTCCGCTCCGACGACGCCGCCGGAAACCGGCGCATCGACATGAGCGATGCCGCGCTCAGCAAGCCGCGCCGCATGATCACGGGCAAAATGTGGGGCGATTGAACTCATGTCGATAACGATAGCGCCGGACGCCACCGCATCGGCCGCGCCGCGGTCGAACAAAACGTTTCCGACGGCTTCGGCGTTGGTCAGCATGGTGATGACGACATCAGCCCCCGAAACGGCATCCCCGGGCGTTTCCGCAAGGACCGCACCGTCCGCTGCCAGCGCCTTAGCCTTGCCGGGATCGCGATTCCAGACGGTGACGGCAAAGCCCGCTCCGAGCAGCCGGCGAGCCATAGGCGCGCCCATCAGCCCGGTACCGAGAAAGGCGATCCGCCTGCCACCATGACCTCTGCTCGAACCTGTCATTCAGTCCTCCCAACTGTTGTTCGTCTTTGATAACCCCCTCACCCATCGTTGCAACCGTTTTGATGCCGCATCGGCCCGAAAACGATACGGGCGAGAACCGAAGTTCCCGCCCGATTTACTCGACAAAGGAAGGTTGAATTCCGTTTATTCCGCCGCGAGCCGGATGACCTCAGCCTCTTCTTCCTTGTGTTCGTCCGGCTTGTGCTGGACGAGCGGGCGGTTGCCCGCCAGCCGCCGCAGCAGCACGTAGAAGACAGGCGTCATGAAGATGCCGAAGAAGGTCACGCCGATCATGCCCGAGAAGACCGCGACACCCATGGCCGCGCGCATCTCCGCGCCGGCGCCGGTGGAGACGACGAGCGGCACGACACCCATGATGAAGGCCAGCGAGGTCATCAGGATCGGGCGAAGACGGAGACGGCTGGCTTCCACCGCGGCCTCCCGTGGCGTCCGGCCTTCGAACTCCAGTTCGCGGGCGAATTCGACGATAAGGATCGCGTTCTTCGCCGATAGTCCGACCAGCACCACCAGACCGATCTGGGTGAAGATGTTGTTGTCTCCACCGGTGAGCCAGACGCCTGTCAGCGCGGCCAACACACCCATCGGCACGATCATGATGATCGCAAGCGGCAGCGTCAGGCTTTCATACTGGGCGGCAAGCACCAGGAAGACGAGCAGCAGCGCCAGCGGGAAAACGACGACGCTCGAATTGCCGGCAAGGATCTGCTGATAGGTCAGATCCGTCCATTCGAAGTCGATGCCTGCCGGCAGGGTCTCATGCAGGATCTTCTCGATAGCCGCCTGCGCCTGGCCGGACGAAAAGCCCGGCGCCGGACCGCCGTTGATATCGGCGGCGAGGAAGCCGTTGTAGCGGTTCGCGCGCTCCGGACCGGTGCTCGGCTGCACCTTCAGCAGGGCCGAAAGCGGGATCATCTCACCCGATGCGGAACGGACCTTCAACTGGCCGATATCTTCCGGCTGGGCGCGGAATTTCGCATCGGCCTGCACCCGGACGCTGTAGGTGCGGCCGAAGGCGTTGAAGTCGTTCACATAGAGCGAACCGAGATAGATCTGCAGCGTCTGGAAGACGTCGGTGACGGAAACCCCGAGCTGCTCGGCCTTGGCGCGGTCGAGATCGGCATAGAGCTGCGGCACGTTGATCTGGAAGCTGGAGAACAGCCCGGCAAGCTCAGGCGTCTGATAGGCCTTGGCAAGCACGGCCTTGGTCGCTTCGTCGAGCGCCTGGTTACCGAGGCCGGCACGATCCTCGATCTGCAGCTTGAAACCGCCCGTCGTGCCGAGACCGTTGACCGGCGGCGGCGGGAACATGGCGATGAAGGCATCCTGGATGGCGCCGAATTTCTGGTTCAGCGCCATGGCGATGGCACCACCCGAAAGATCCGGTGTCTTGCGCTCCTCGAAATCCTTCAGCGTCACGAAGACGATGCCGGCATTCGAGGAGTTGGTGAAGCCGTTGATCGAAAGGCCCGGGAAGGCGATCGCATTGGCAACGCCCGGCTGCGCCAGCGCGATATCGGTCATGCGCTTGATTACGTCTTCCGTGCGGTCAAGGCTTGCGGCATCCGGCAGCTGGGCAAAACCGATCAGATACTGCTTGTCCTGCGACGGCACGAAGCCGCCGGGGACCGTGCTGAACAGACTGTAGGTCGCACCGACCAGCGCCAGGTAGACCACCATGACTATGCTCTTGCGCGACAGCAATCCGCCCACACCCTTGCCGTAGGCATTCGAGCCGGCGCCAAAGACCCGGTTGAAGCCGCGGAAGAACCAGCCGAAGATGGCATCCATGAATCGTGTCAGCCAGTCCTTCGGCGCGTGATGCCCCTTCAAGAGAAGGGCTGCTAGCGCCGGAGAGAGGGTGAGCGAGTTGAATGCCGAGATGACGGTCGAGATCGCGATCGTCAGCGCGAACTGGCGATAGAACTGACCGGACAGGCCGGAGATGAAGGCGAGCGGCACGAAGACCGCGACGAGGACCAGCGCGATCGCGATGATCGGACCGGAGACTTCCTTCATCGCCTTGTAGGTGGCGGCCCGCGGCGACAGCCCCTGTTCGATATTGCGCTCGACGTTTTCGACCACCACGATCGCGTCGTCGACGACGATACCGATCGCCAGCACCAGCCCGAACAGGCTGAGCGCGTTGATCGAGAAGCCGAAGACATACATGACCGCGAAGGTGCCGATGATCGATACCGGAACCGCGATCAGCGGAATGATCGAGGCGCGCCATGTCTGCAGGAACAGGATGACGACGAGAACAACAAGCGCGATGGCTTCGAGCAGCGTGTCGATGACCTTCTCGATCGAGGCGCGCACGAATTTCGTCGTATCGTAGACGATCTCGTATTTAACCCCCTCCGGCATGGCGAGCTGCAGCTGATCCATGGTGGCGTGCACATTATCGGCGATTTCGATCGCATTCGAACCGGGCGCCTGAAGCACGGCAACGGCGACGGCCGGCTTGCCGTCGAGCAGCGAGCGCAACGTATAGTCTGCGGCGCCGAGCTCGATGCGGGCAACGTCGCGAAGGCGGGTGATCTCGCCACTGGCGCCCGTCTTGACGATGATATTGCCGAACTCCTCGGGTGTGCGCAGGCGGCCCTGGGCATTGACGTTGAGCTGCAGGTCCACACCCGGCTGGCTCGGCGATGCACCGATGATGCCGGCCGCGGCCTGGACGTTCTGGGAGCTGATGGCGTTGCTGATATCGCTGGCGGCGAGATCATGCTCGGCAGCCTTCTGGGGATCGATCCAGACACGCATCGAATAATCGCCGGCGCCAAAGACCTGCACCTGACCGACGCCTGCGATGCGGGCAAGCCGATCCTTGATATTCAGCGTCGCATAGTTGCGGAGATAGGTAATGTCGTGATTGTCGCCATCGGAGACAAGGTTGACGACCATGATGAAGTTGGGCGAACTCTTGACCGTCGTGATCCCCAGCGAGCGGACTTCCGCCGGCAGCCGTGGTTCGGCCTGCGAAACGCGGTTCTGCACCAGCTGCTGCGCCTTGTCGGGGTCGGTGCCGAGTTTGAAGGTGACGGTCACGTTGAGCACGCCGTCCGACGTCGCCTGGCTGGACATGTATAGCATGCCCTCGACACCGTTGATCTGCTCTTCGAGCGGTGTGGCCACCGTTTCGGCGATGACCGACGGGTTGGCGCCGGGATAGGTGGCGCGCACGACGATCGACGGCGGCACGACCTCGGGATATTCGGAAATCGGCAGCGCGCGCAGGCCGATCAAGCCGGCAACCACGATGAGGACTGAGAGAACGCCGGCAAAGACCGGGCGGTCGACAAAGAATCTGGAGATGTTCATTTCAAAGCCCTCTCCGGGGTGAACATGGATGCAACGTCCCTCTCCGGCGGTTTGGGAGCCGCCGGCGGGTCATATCAATTCGGGTATTGGCATTCCCCTGGGGCGAAGGCATCGCCTTCGCCCGGGAGGGAAAGGCGAAGTCTTACTGCGCGGTCGCGACCTTCTCTTCCATCTGCGGTACGACGACGGCACCCGGACGGATGCGCTGCAGACCGTTGACGACGATCTTTTCGCCGGCGTCCAGACCGCTTTCGACCACACGCTGACCGTCGGACAGCGTGCCGAGCTGGATCTGCCGATAGGCGACCTTGTTTTCGGCATCGACGACGAAGACGAACTTCTTGTCCTGGTCTGTGCCGACGGCGCGGTCGCTGATGACGATCTTGTTCTCGGCCTTCGGCTGGCCCATGCGCACCCGTACGAACTGGCCGGGGATGAGACGACCACCCGGATTGTCGAAGACAGCGCGCACGCCGATGGTGCCGCTGGAGGCATCGACCTCGTTGTCGATCAACTGCAGCTTGCCCTTGATCGGCGTGCCGCTGTCGGCAAGCGTACCGACCTCGACCGGGATCTGCTCGACCGGCGGCAGGGCGCTGTCGGTCTGCGGAAGCTCGGCAAGCGCGCGCGTCACCATCTCTTCGCTGGCGTTGAAGCTCGCATAGATCGGATCGACCGAAACGAGCGTCGTCAGTTCAGGCGAAGCCGAGCCGGCCGCAACCAGGTTGCCGGCGGTCACCTCGATCTTGCCGATGCGGCCGGAAACCGGCGCACGCACCTGGGTGTAATCGAGATCGAGCTGGGCCGACTGCAGTGCGGCCTGCGCCGAACGCAGCCCTGCCTGCGCCTCGGCCAGCGCGCTCTGGCGCTGATCGAGATCGCTCTGGGAGATGGTGCGGTTGTCGGAAAGCCTGCGGCCGCGATCGAGCTCGGTCTGCGCCAGGCTGACCTTGGCTTCGGCCGAAGCGACCTGGCCCTGCGCCTGCGCCACGCTCGCCTGGTAGGGAGCCGGGTCGATGGTGAAGAGCAGGTCGCCCTGCTTGACCAGCGCCCCTTCGCGGAAGGCCACCGACAGGATGGCGCCGGCGACGCGGGAGCGAACCTGCACACGGTCGACAGCTTCGAGCCGGCCGGAGAAACTCTCCCAGGCTGTCACGTCACGCGCCGCGACGACGGCAACCGTCACCGGCACGGCAGGCGGCTGCGCCGGGGCGGACGCGGCCGTGGCGGTCGTGCTCATCGGCAGTTCGAAAAATAATGCGGCGCCTGAAACCGACGCAATAAGGCCCATGCCGGCGCCCACAAGGGCCCAGCGCTTACTTCTGGACGTCATCAGTACTCTCCTTGCGGCCCCAAGCCGCCGAAATATCAGATCATCTTCAATGCAATTGCGGTTGGACGCTTACATCCCGAAGGAAGCTTCCGAAATGGCGGCTGACATGCTCCTGCCAGTCGGGCACTCCTGCGGATTTCCCACCATAAATCGAGGGCCAGCCCGTCCCGGCGGGAAGAACATGCTGGCGCACACCGACGCCGGCCTTTTTCAGGCGGGCACCGTAACCGAGTGTTTCGTCGTGCAGAGGATCGTCCTCGGCGGTGAAGATCAGCGCCGGCGCGACGCCGGAAAGACGCGAACAGAGACAAGGCGCCGCATAAGGGTGGCAGCCGCCGCCGCTTAAGTAATGGCTCCAGCCCTCCGTCCAGCGCTGACGCATGCCGATCGCTTCGGCCTTGCGGATCGAGGACGTGCCCATGAAAGGATCGAGCAGCGGCGAAATCAAGACCTGGCCATCGAGGGCATCCGGCATCTGATCGCGGGCCTTCAGAGCCACGCCGGCGGCGACATTGCCGCCCGCCTCTTCGCCGGCGACGAAGAGCAGCAACTTGCGGTCGCCGAGACCGGCAGCGCGCTTGTTGGCGAGATATGTGAAAACGGAGAAGGAAACTTCCAGCGCCTGCGGAAACAGGTTGCCGGACAGGGTGCTGTAATCGACGGCGGCGACGATGGCGCCTGATTTGGCGAGGCTCATCGCCACCGGCCTGTCGACATTCGTCTCGCTGTCAAGAAACGCGCCGCCATGCAGGTAAAGCACGATCGGCGGACCCTTGCCGTAATCGGCGCCCTGGTAGATGCGTGCGGAAACGGGGCCGACGGCCACCTTATCCAGCATCATATCTTTCCATTCCACCGTCATGCTTCGGTCTCTTTTGCGTCAGCGACAAGCAGACAACGCCTGCCGCTTGCATTTTGCACAAAAAAGATATTGTTATTCCATCCAGGGAATAAGAAGCGATATCGCGATTACACTGTTCCATATCTCGAATAATGGTGCAACGCAAACTGCGGACTTCAAACCGATGGATCAGCTCTCGGCAATGCGCGTCTTCATCCGCGTGGTGGAGACGGGCAATTTCACCCGCGCCGCCGACATGCTCGCCATGCCCAAGGCGACGGTAACCAATCTCATCCAGGGCCTTGAGGCGCATCTGCGCACCAAGCTTTTGAATCGTACGACGCGCCGGGTTATGGTGACCACGGACGGCGCTCTCTATTACGAGCGGGCCGCCCAGATCATTTCTGAATTGGAGGAACTCGACGGCAGCCTCTCCAATTCGCAGAGCCTGCCGAGCGGGCGGCTGCGCGTCGAAATGGCCGGCGCTTTCGCCGACTGGATCGTCGTTCCCGCGCTCTGCGATTTTTATCAGCGGTATCCCGATATCCGCATCGACCTCGGTGTCGGCGACCGCACGGTCGATTACCTTGCGGAAAATGTCGACTGCGCGTTGCGGGGCGGCACCCCGGCCGATCAGTCGCTAATCGCGCGACGTGTTTCCGAAGTCGAGATGATCACCTGTGCTTCGCCTGGTTATATCGAGAAATTCGGCATGCCCGAGCGGCCGGAGGATCTGGAGGCCGATCATTATTCCGTCAACTATTTCCGCGCCCAAAACAACCGAACGCTGCCCTTCGAATTTCGACGGCACAACGAGGTGATCGAGACCAATCCGCGTTACATCGCCTCGGTCAACGATAGCCGCACCTATCTGACGGCTGCACTGACCGGTCTCGGCATCGCGCAGGTGCCGATCTTCATGGCGCGCGAGCCAATTGCAAAGGGTGACCTCGTCCGCGTGCTCCCGGACTGGCGCCGCGATCCGCTGCCGCTCTACGTCGTCTACCCTCCGAACCGCCACCTCAGCAACAAGGTCCGTGTCTTTGTCGACTGGCTGGTAAAGCTTCTGGTGGAGGCGAGACTGAACGACTTCTGAGCGCCAAAAGAATACGGCCCGGAAGGCGGGGAAACCTTCAACGGACCGCAATGTGCAACTTTGAACATCAAGCCTGTCGCACCGCAGGAAGGGCGCGGCAGGCTGTGGAGGTTCGGAAAAGAGCGGCAGGGAATTCCACTCTTTCGCGATAAAATAGATATACGCACTCCCCGCAGGATTGTAAGGGAAAATTCCGCAAGCCCGTTCACATAATTGCGAGCACGGAGCCCGTTAGATCATGCCGCCATTAGCGCGCAGCGTCTGACCATTGATCCAGCCGCCGTCCGGGCCGGCGAGGAAGGCCACCGCGGCGGCGATGTCTTCAGCTGTGCCCAGGCGCTCCAGCGGGTTCATCTTCGCCATGCGGGCAACGAGTTCCTCCGATTTGCCGTTGAGGAAAAGATCGGTGGCGACAGGACCGGGCGCGATGGCGTTGACGGTGATGTTGCGGCCGCGCATCTCCTTGGCCATGATCGCCGTCAACATTTCCACGGCAGCCTTGGTGGCGGCATAGACGCCGTAGGTTTCAAGCTTCAGCCCGACAACGGAGGTCGAGAGGTTGATGACCCGGCCGCCGTCGCGCAGACGCTTGGCCGCTTCCCTCATTGTATTGAAGGTGCCCTTGAGATTGACGGCGATCTGGCGGTCGAAATTGGCATCGTCAGTCTCGGCGATCGAGGAGAGCATCATGATGCCGGCATTGTTGACGAGCACGTCGATACCGCCGAAGGCGGTTTCACCGGCATCGAACATGCGGCGGACGGCTTGCGCATCGCTGACATCGGCTTTCTCGGTCAGCGCCTTGCCGCCGGCCTGCTCGATCTCCCGGGCGAGTTCCTCTGCCGGAGCCGCATTGCCGGAGTAATTGATGACAACGGTGAAACCGTCCTTGGCGAGGCGTTTGGCGACCGCCGCGCCGATGCCGCGGGAAGCGCCGGTGACCAGTGCGACCTTGCCGTTTTCGTTGGAAGCCATTGTCTTTCTCCTTCATCGCGTTTCGATGAGGAAAAGATGCTCCTTTTCCTATCACGGATAATCAGGCATTATTCGACATCACTATCCGGGAACAACGAACAAATAGATGGACAAATTCGATGCCATGCGGGTGTTTTGCCGCGTCGTGGAGCGTCGCAGCTTCACCCTTGCCGCCGAAGACACCGGCCTGCCGCGCTCGACCGTCACCGATGCGGTGAAGCAGCTCGAGGCGCGTCTCGGCGTGCGCCTGCTCCAGCGCACGACACGCCATGTCAGCCCGACGCTGGACGGCGAGGCCTATTACCAGCGCTGCCTGTCGATCCTCGCCGACATCGAGGATGCCGAAGGGGCTTTTGCCGGCGCTAGGCCGAAGGGCCTGCTGCGCGTCGATGTGCACGGCACGCTCGCGCGCCACTTCGTGCTGCCGAGCCTGCCGTCCTTTCTCGACACTTACCCCGAGATCGAATTCTACATGAGCGAGGGCGACCGGCTGGTCGATCTGGTTCGCGAAGGTATCGACTGCGTGCTGCGCGCCGGCACGCCCGGCGATAGCGACATGATCATCAGGCGTGTCGCCATGCTCGACGAAATCACCCTCGCCTCGCCTGATTACATCGCCGCCCATGGCCTGCCGCAGCATCCCGACCGGCTAACCGGCCACCGCATGGTCGGCTTCCGCTCCAGCGCCACCGGCAGCCAGTTGCCGCTCGAATTCACCGTCGACGGCGCCGTGCACGAAATCACCGTTCCCGCCACCATCACCGTCAACGCCGCCGAAAGTTATGTTTCGGCGGCGAGGATGGGCCTCGGCCTGATCCAGATCCCGCGTTATCACGCCGAAAAAGATATTGCCGAGGGAACGCTGATCCATGTGCTCAAGGATTTTCCGCCGACCCCGACACCGGTCTCCCTGCTCTACCCCCGCAACCGCCAGCTTTCGCCGCGCGTACGCGTTTTCATCGACTGGCTGGTGAAGGTCTTCGCTCGACAAAACGCGGAAAACGCGCTTTGCTAATATGAGCGTTTGGGGGAGCGGCCATGGCACTCAACGATATCACCGTCTACCAGACGGAAGACGGCTTCGTTGTCGAATTCGGCGGCGAAGGCGAAGACAGCATTGCCGTGACGCTGCGAAGCACGCCTGAACTGAACTCGGATAACGCCGTCTCGCGGGCCAAAACCCTGCTTGCGGCGGCCATCGAACCTGTCCATGGCGACGGCGCGCGCGGCAAGGATCCCGCTTTGCTCGAAGAAGAGCTGGAGGAAGGTCTGGAGGATTCCTTCCCGGCGAGCGACCCGGTCTCGGTCACATCATCCTCGATCCCGATGCGCGATCCGAATGCCGGCCGCTGAGGCGGGTGGGCCCAACGCATGAAGCGGTTTCGGGATGACGGCGAGTACGCCGGATGTTATCTGCATCGGCCATGACCGAGAGTGGAATGATATCGGGCGCGATCGGCGCCGGCGCGCTCACCGGCGAAAGCCTCAGGGCGTTTTTCGAGCGCGACGCGATCGCCGTTGCCCGTGATCTGCTCGGCTGCCATCTCACGGTCGATGGCGCCGGCGGCCGGATCACCGAGACGGAAGCCTATTTTCCCGATGATGAGGCCTCGCACAGCTTCCGCGGCCCGACCAAGCGCAACGGCGCCATGTATGGCCGGCCCGGCAATGTCTACATCTACCGCATTTACGGCATGTATTGGTGCCTGAACTTCGTCTGCCATCCGGGCTCGGCCGTGCTCATCCGCGCCCTTGAGCCGGAAACGGGAATCCCTCTAATGATGGAGCAGCGCGGCACCGACAGGCTGACCGCGCTCTGCAGCGGCCCCGGCAAACTCTGCCAGGCGCTCGGCATCGATATTGAGATCAACGACAGGCTGCTCGACCGCCAACCCTATGCGCTGACGCCCTCCGCTGCGGTGCCTGTCGTCTCGGGAAAACGTATCGGCATCACCAAAAATGCCGAGGCACCATGGCGCTTCGGCATTCAGGGGTCGCGTTATCTCAGCAAGCCGTTCCGTTAAGCAATTCCAGCAAAACTGTGCAGCGGTTTGCGTCCCAAATTGCGTGAAAGTCTAGAGCCTATTCCATGACGGCGCTATGATCGACGGCGGGCGCCGCCTTCGGCTTGCGCAGCAAGAGCACCAGCGGAATGACCGCGAGTGACATCAGCATCAGGAGCTTGAAATCGTCCATATAGGCGATGATCGTCGATTGCAGGGTGATGATTTCGTTGAGCGAGGCGCGCCCGGCCGCCGTCACCGGGCTGAGCCCCTGCGCCGCCACCGCGTTGAAGGCATGATTGAACGGCGTCACATAGGATGCGATCGACTCATGATTGCTCTGCGTGTTCTCGACGATCAGCGCCGAGACGATCGAGATGCCCACCGCCGAGCCGATGTTGCGCGACAGGTTGTAGAGACCGGTGCCGTCGCCACGCATATGGGCGGGCAGCGTGGAAAACGCGATCGTCGTCAGCGGCACGAACAGGAAGCCGAGGCCGGCGCCCTGGATGAAGCCGACCGAGACGATCGTCCATTGCGAGACGTCGGGTGTCCAGCCGGTCATGTCGTACATCGCCCATGCGGTCAGCCCGAGGCCCAGCGCCAGCAACGCGCGCGTATCGACTTTGCCGACCAGCCGCCCGACGATGAACATGCACAGCATGGTGCCGAGCCCGCGCGGCCCCATGACGATGCCGGCGGTGATGACGGGATAGCCCATCAGCGTCTGCAGATAGGGCGTCATCAGCGCCAGTGAGGCGAGATAGGTGATGCCGATCACGAAGATGAAGATCATGCTGATCGAAAAATTCTGGTCGAGGAACAGCTTCGGATTGACGAAGGATTTCTCCGCCGTCAGCGTATGCACCAGAAGCAGATAGAAGGCGGCGGCGCAGATGATCGCTTCGAGCATGATCTCGCCGGAGGAGAACCAGTCGAGCTGCTCGCCCCGATCGAGGAAGAGCTGCAGCGAGGCGATGAACAGGCTCATCATCCCGAAGCCGAACCAGTCCAGCTTGGCGAGCGCATCCCGCCTCGTTTCCGAAACGAAGACGACGATGCCGGCAAAGGCAAGCGCGCCGATCGGCACGTTGATGTAGAACACCCAGCGCCAGCTGATATTGTCGGTCAGCCAGCCGCCGATGACCGGTCCGAGCACCGGTCCGACCATGACCGAGACGCCGAAAAGGGCCATGGCCGAGCCGCGTTCCTCCACAGTATAGATGTCGAGGAGAATGCCCTGGGAAAGCGGCACCAATGATGCGCCGAACAGGCCCTGCAGCAGACGGAAGGCGACGATCTGGTTCAGCGATTGCGCCAGGCCGCAAAGAACCGAGGCAGCCACGAAGCCGGCGATGGCCACGAGCAGCACGCGCTTCCGGCCGAACTTGGTGGCAAGGAATCCGGACGGCGGCGTCATGATCGCCGCCGCGACGATATAGGAGGTCAAGACCCAGTTGATCTGGTCGGCGGAAGCCGACACGCTGCCCTGAATATAGGGCAGCGCCACATTGGCGATCGTCGTGTCCAGCGCCTGCATGATGACGGCGAGAATGACGCAGGCCGTGATCGCGCCGCGATTGGCAACCGGGGTCGCCGGGGAAGCGGAAACGTTACTCATGATCCCCGCCCTGGGTCCGGCCCAGAAGCTTGTTGACGAAATCGGGCAGGCCGCGGGCATGGCCGGTCTCGACATCGACGACCGTGCTCATGCCGACGCGAAGCGGCGGCTTGCCCTCGGTGTCTTCGATGCTGACGCGCATCGGAATGCGCTGGACGACCTTTACCCAGTTGCCGGTGGTGTTCTGCGCCGGCAGCAGCGAGAAGCTGGAGCCGGAGGCCGGGCTGATGCTCTCGACCTTGCCCTTCCACATCACACCGGGATAGGTGTCGACATAGATCTCGGCTGTCTGGCCGGGTTTGACATAGGTGAGCTCGGTTTCCTTCGGGCTGGCGGCGATCCACAGGTGATCGGTGGCAACGAGCGAGAATGCTTGCTGCGAGGCCTGCAGGTAGGAGCCGACCTGCAGCGCGTTGACATTGGTGACGATGCCGTCGAACGGCGCCTTGACGACGCTGTGATCGAGTTCGCGCTGGGCATTGTCGACATTCGACTTGGCCTGCAGGTAGAGCGGATTTTCCTCGATCGGCTGGTCGGCAGAACCACCGAGCTGGGCAAGAGTGGTTGCGGCTTCGGCCTTGGCGACAGTCACCTTCTGCCGGGCGGCTTCGAGATTGTGCTTGGCCTCGTCATAAGCCGATTGTGTGGCGCTGCCGTTGTTGACGAGATTCTGCTGCCGGTCGAACTGATCCTGGTAATAAGGCAGATCGGCTTGCGCCTGGGTGATCTCGGCCAGCGACTGCTGATAGCTGGCCTTGAGGTTCATGATCTGGTTGCGCTGCACGCCGAGCTGCGCCTTGGCGCCATCGAGCGCGATCTTGAAGGAATCGGCTCTCAGGCTGAAGAGCACCTGCCCAGCTTTAACAGCCTCGTTCTCACGCACGTCGATCTGCTCGACGATACCCGAGACATCGGTGGTGAGCCCGACCATATCGGCCTGGAGGTAGGCATTGTCGGTCGACATCACCTGGCCGCCATTGACGTAATAATAACCGCCAACGACGAGGGCCACCGGCAGCAGGGCGAACAGGATCGGCCGCGTGAGACTGCGCCGGCGGCGGACCTTGTTGCCGCCAGGCGCAGCCACGGCGACAGCCGGCGCTGAATTGGATGAAGGCGCTTCGGCTACCGTTTCCTGCTGTTTGGCTTGATTTTCTTCGAAAGGTGTCTTGGCATTGGCGTCGGCAACGACGCGGAGGGGGGATTGATCAGCCATCGTTCGTCTCATTCTCGTCGACCGGGCTCCGGCATGCCTGAACCAGGTTCGTCTTCATTACGGATAGGATGTGGAAAAGCTGCTCGCGCTGCTCGGGCGTAATGCTTTGCAACGCTTCTGCGCGGGTGGTGTCGCCAAGCTCGCGCATTTCGGCGAGCAGCGGATGCGCCTCGTCGCGCATGTAGAGCAGCCAGATCCGCCGGTCGGTCGGGTGCTGGCGCCGCTCGATCAGCCCGCGTTCGGCGAGCTTGTCGAGAATGCGCACCAGGGTGATCGGTTCGACCTCGAGGATTTCGGCAAGGCCGCTCTGATGGATGCCTTCGTTGTTCGAGAGGTAGGCCAGCGTCTGCCACTGCGACCGGGTCAGCCCAAGGCACTTCGCGCGCTGCTCGAACCGCTTGCGCAGCAGCCGTGCGACGTCGTGGAGAAGGAAGCCGAGTGTGGGCGTGGCGCTCATGAAAACCTGCGATCGTTAATTTATAAGCATACTTATAATATCGGTAGATATATTGAGCTTGTGCAATGCACAAGGGCATGGACGGCAGAATCGCCACCTCGACGAAAATGCCGCAGGCCGGTCGAGCCCGTCCGCGCTTCCCTCCTGCGGTCCTTTCGAGGCATGAGACAGTAGCCATGGCGCAGCGCCGCCCTAATTTTCCGCGGTAGGAACAGCCTCCGTCGGAGGCACGCATTGGGGAGCGCGATGGCATTCTTCGAAAGCATGCTGACGCTGCTGCTGGTAGCAATCGTCTTCCTGCAATTCTCCAGGAAATTCCGCATCCCTTATCCCACCATGCTGGCGATCGCCGGCATCATCGTCGCGGCCGTGCCCTGGGCGCCCGAGGTTGCGATCGATCCCGAACTGGCACTGGCGCTGCTGATCGCACCGCTGCTTTTCGATGCCGCCTATGATCTGCCGCCGCGAACATTGCGACGCAACTGGCTGCCGCTCTTTTCGCTCGCCGCCATCGCCGTGATCGTGACGGCCGCAGCCGTTGCCGCCGTTGGCGTGACGATGGCCGGCCTGCCGCTTGCCGCGGCCATCGCACTCGGCGCTATCGTCGCGCCGCCGGATGCGGCGGCGGCGACCGCCATGCTCGACCGCTTCGACCTGCCGCGTCAGACCTATGTGATCCTGAAGGGCGAAAGCCTTCTCAACGATGCCGTGGCGCTCCTGATCTTCAGCGCCGCGGTGGCCGCCGCCGCCAGCCCCGCCCTCTTCACCGGCGCCCTGGCGGAACTGGCGCTGGCGGTGCCGGGCGGCCTCATTCTCGGTTATCTCCTCGGCCGTCTCTACATGATTGTCGGGTTGAAGCTCGCCGGCACGCTCGGCGGCACCCTGCTCGAATTCGTCGCCACCTTCGGCACCTGGATCATCGCCGAGCGGCTGCACCTTTCGGCGATCCTCGCCATCGTCGTCTATGCGATGGTGATCGCCCGCTACATGCCCGAGCGCCAGACGGCCCGCCACCGCATTCATTCCTATTCGGTCTGGGAAGCAGCGGTCTTCCTGCTCAACGTGCTGGCCTTCCTGCTGATGGGCTTGCAGGTCCGTCAGATCGTCCTCGATCTCGATCCCGGCCGGCTGAATTTCGCGATCATCCTGGCCGCCGCGGTCTTCGTCACCGTCATCCTCGTGCGTCTGGCCTGGGTGCTCTTCTACAACCGCGCGATCACCTTCCTCGCCAAGCGCGGTTACACCAGACAAACCGTTCCCACCTTTGCGACCAGCCTGCTGGCCGGCTGGTGCGGCATGCGCGGCCTCGTCACGCTGGCGACCGCGCTCGCCCTGCCGATCGATTTCCCCGATCGCGACATTATCCTGCTCAGCGCGCTCGCCGTCGTTCTCGGCACGCTGATCGTCCAGGGCCTGACGCTCGGACCGCTGATCCGCTTCCTGAAATTCGAGCCGGACACCTCTTTGGATCGCGACCTCACCAGAGCCCGGGTCGCGTTGATCGATGCGGCACTGGCCGAACTTGCAGGCGGCGAGGACAAAGCCACCCGCATCCTGCGGGACGTCTACACCTCCGAGCGCGAGATCGCCGCCGATGGCAAACACCCGCGCGAGGTCAGCAGGCTCGACAAGCAGCGCCGCAGCGTCATTGCCGCCAAACGCCGCAAACTGGCAGCGATGCGCCGTGCCGACGAAATCGACGACGATGTCTTTCACACGCTGGAACAGGAGCTCGATTGGGCCGAACTCGCCGTCCTGCCGCCCGGCCGCGACGAGATCGTCGAGAGCTGACGCCATCCCTGACGTTTGATGGATTTTGCAACCGCAGCCAATTGGCGTTTGCTATTTTTCGCCGCTGCCGTTTATATCCGGTTCCATAGCGTTACGATTTTTCCGATGTGCATTGCGTGCCGGCCTTCCTTTCCAAGATTGGACGCCGGAGGAAATCGCGGGGGCCGAGGCCTTCGTTCACAGCAGCAAGATACGAATAGCATCACTTCATCTTAGCTTCGGCGGCAGTCGATCGGCTGTCGAGATTGGAGGGACCGGTATGACTTACGCACTTCGACAGATGTTGGTGCTTGGCTGCATCGCCACGTTCATGCCGCTGGCTGCGATGGCGCAAGGCGCTCCGTCCGCCCCTCCTCCCGTCACCGTCGCAAAGCCGGTGGTGCGCGATGTCATCGACAATGACGAGTTCATCGGCCGCTTCCAGCCGGTCGACGAAGTCTCCATCCGCTCGCGCGTCGGCGGCTATCTGCAGGAAGTCCATTTCGAGGATGGCGCTCTGGTGAAGCAGGGCGACCTACTCTTCGTCATCGACCAGCGGCCGTTCATAACAGCGCTCAACCAGGCAAAGGCGGCGCTCGAAGCCTCGCAATCCGCGCTCGTCTTTGCCGACGCGCAGTACAAACGCGCCCAGTCACTCGCATCGAGCGGCAGCCAGTCGGCACAGACACTGGACGATCGCCGCCGCGAATTCGATTCCGCCGAGGCCAATGTCCGCGGCGCCCAGGCCGCAGCCGATCGCGCTGCTCTCGACATGGAATATACCGAGATCAAGGCGCCGCTCAGCGGCCGCATCGACCGCCGCCTGATCTCGACCGGCAATCTCGTGCAGGCCGACCAGACGGTGCTCACCACCATCGTTTCGCTCGATCCGATCGATTTCTATTTCGACGTCGACGAACGTCGCCTGCTAAATTTTGCCGATACCGCGCGCAAGCAGGGCAAGGATCTTCAATTGGGTGGCGGCGGCGTCGACGTGTCCGTTGCGATCTCGGATCCGACGGCCAAACCCTTCACGGGAAAACTCGATTTCGCCGAAAACCGGGTCGACAACGAAAGCGGCACCATCCGCATCCGTGCACGCCTGCCAAATCCCGATCTTATCCTTCAGCCGGGCCTCTTCGGCCGCGTCCAGGTCGCAGCCTCCAATACCTATAAGGCCATTCTCGTCCCGGACGAGGCAATCGGCTCGGATCAGAACGAGCGCGTCGTCTATGTGGTTGACCCGCAAGGAAAGGTTTCGACCAAGCCCGTGCGACCCGGCCCGCGGCTCTACGGCTATCGGGTGATCCGCGAAGGCCTCGACGGCACCGAGACGATCATCGTCAACGGCCTGATGCGCGCCAGGCCGGGTTCGACGATCACGCCGCAGATGAGCGAACTGCCGCAGGAGCGGCAGGACACCCCGCCTGAAGCCGCCAATGCGGAGAGCGGACAATGAGATTCGCGCACTTCTTCGTCGACCGGCCGATCTTTGCGGCCGTCATCTCGATTCTCTTTCTCGTCGTCGGCGGCATCGCCTACACGCAACTGCCGGTCTCCCAATATCCGGAGATCGCGCCACCGACCATCGTCGTGCGCACCTCCTATCCCGGCGCCGACCCGCAGACGATCGCCGATACCGTTTCGACTCCGCTCGAACAGCAGATCAACGGCGTCGAAGACATGCTTTACATGTCGTCCTATTCCAGCGCCGACGGCGCCATGTCGCTGACGATCACCTTCAAGCTCGGCACCGATCTCGACAAGGTGCAGGTGCTTGTTCAGAACCGCGTTTCGATCGCGCTGCCGCGACTTCCGGAAGAGGTCCAGCGGCTCGGCGTCACCACCGACAAGAGTTCGCCCGACCTGATGATGGTGGTGCATCTCCTGTCGCCCTCGCATCGCTATGACCAGCTTTACGTTTCGAATTATGCCCGCAACCGCATCCGCGACGTTCTCGTCCGCCTCGACGGCGTCGGCGACGTGCAGATCTTCGGCGAACGCCAGTATTCGATGCGCATCTGGCTCGATCCGGAAAAGCTCTCGGCCTACGGCATGACCTCCGACGACGTCGTCTCCGCCCTGCGGGACCAGAACGTCCAGGTCTCCGGCGGCAAGATCGGCGCGCCGCCGGTGACCGGCAAGAACGCCTTCGAATATACGGTGCGAACGGATGGACGTTTCTCCGACGTGCGCGAATTCCGCTACGTCATCGTCAAATCGACGGGCGCCGGCCGGCTCGTGCAGTTGCAGGATGTCGCCCGCATCGAACTCGGCGCCCAGGACTACGTCACCAACAGCTATCTCAACAACGATCCGGCGGTCGCCCTTGGCGTTTTCGCCCGGCCGGGAACCAACGCACTGGACACGGCCCATCAGGTCCAGACCCTGATGAAGGAAGTCTCCCAGAATTTCCCGGAGGGCCTGGAATATCGCATCGTCTACGACACCACGGAATTCATCGCGGATTCGATCAGCGAGGTCTATAGAACCATCGCCGAGGCGGCCATCCTGGTGGCGATCGTCGTTCTGGTCTTCCTGCAATCCTGGCGAACCGCGATCATACCGATCGTCGCCATTCCGGTCTCGCTGATCGGCACCTTCGCCATTCTGCTGGCCTTCGGCTTTTCGCTCAACATGCTCACCCTGTTCGGGCTTGTGCTCGCCATCGGCATCGTCGTCGACGACGCGATCGTCGTGGTGGAAAACGTCGAGCGCAATCTGGCGCGCGGGATGACGCCGAAGCAGGCGTCCCATGTGACGATGGACGAAGTCGGAACCGCCGTTGTCGCCATCTCGCTGGTGCTGATCGCCGTGTTCGTGCCGACAGCTTTCATCCCCGGCATATCGGGCCAGTTCTACAGGCAGTTCGCCGTGACGATCTCCGTCACCACTGCGATATCGGCCTTGAATTCGCTGACCCTGTCGCCCGCCCTTGCAGGCATATTGCTGAAGACCCACGACCATGAAACCAGGCGCGCGAATATCGCCACACGGTTTGGAAGAGGTCTCGCCAGCGGTTTCAATCGCGGCTTCGACAGGATGAGCTCCGGCTATTCATGGACTGTGCGGCATCTGGTCAGCAGTTGGGTCGGATTGACAGCGGCGATGGTTGCCTTCGTCTGCCTGCTCGGAGCAACCTGGTACATGAGCACGCGCGTTCCCGCGGGCTTCATCCCGACCATGGACCAGGGTTACGCGATCGTCGTCATCCAGCTTCCCGATGGCGCCTCGCTCGCGCGCACCGACGCCGTCGTCAAACAGGTGGGCGATATCGCCCGCACCGTGCCCGGGGTCGGCAATGCCGTGCAATTTGCTGGCTTCAGCGGCGCAACCTTCACCAATGCCTCGAATGCGGGCGTCGTCTTCGTGCCGTTCAAATCCTTTGCCGAACGCGAGGAAGGCGGTGAGAACGCCAACAAGATCATCGGCGAGCTTTACGGCAAGCTGCAGAGCATCCAGGAAGCCTTCATCATCGCCATCCCGCCGCCATCCGTGCGTGGCGTCGGCAATTCCGGCGGCTTCAAGATGCAGATTTCCGATCTTGAAAACGCCGACATGACGCGTGTGCTCGGCCTCGCCCGCCAGATGATGGGTGCGGCGGCCACGACGGAAGGGCTGACCGGGGTCTTTACGACATTCTCGGATGCAAGCCCGCAATATTTCCTGTCGATCGACCGTGACAAGGCGCGCTTCCTGAATGTGCCGATCCCCAACATCTTCAACGCGCTTTCCATCAATCTCGGCGTCGCCTACGTCAACGACTTCAATGCGTTCGGCCGTGTCTACCAGGTCCGCGCGCAGGCCGACCGGCAGTATCGCATGGACAGAGAAGACATCCTCGCTTTGAAAGTTCGATCGGCGACCGGCGCCCTGGTTCCGCTTGGAACATTGATGGATATCCAGGATGCCAGCGGCCCGGCGCTTGTCCAACGCTACAACATGTATGTCTCGGTGCCGCTTCAAGGCAATCCGACGCCAGGCACATCGACAGGCGATGCCATCGCGAAGATGGAAGCGCTGGCGGCAAAGATCCTGCCGCAAGGAACCACATTCGAATGGACCGAACTCGCCTACCAGGAGACCCACACCGGCAACACCGCCGTCTACATCTTCGCCCTGTCCGTCGTCTTCGTCTTCCTGGCGCTGGCGGCACAATATGAAAGCTGGGTTCTGCCGCTGGCGATCATTCTCATCGTGCCGCTTGCGGTGCTCGCCGCGCTGATCGGGGTCTCGCTGCGGGGAATGGACAACAATGTGCTGACGCAGATCGGCCTGATCGTGCTGATCGGCCTTGCGGCCAAGAACGCCATTCTGATCGTCGAATTTGCCAGGCAGGCGGAAGACGAGGGCAAGTCGCCGGTGGAAGCAGCCATCGAGGCCAGCCATCTTCGCCTGCGCCCGATCCTGATGACGGCATTCGCCTTCATCTTCGGCGTTCTGCCGCTTGCCATCGCCACCGGCCCCGGCGCCGAGATGCGGCAGTCGCTCGGCACCGCCGTCTTTTCGGGCATGCTTGGCGTGACGATCTTCGGTCTGTTCCTGACGCCGGTCTTCTACGTCGTGCTGCGCGGCTGGCGCCGCGGCCGGCCGGCGGAAAAACCGGTCGAGACCGTCCCGGTGGAAAGCGAGACGGTCTGATCCGCTTCGACAGGCGGCCGATAAGGCGCGTCAGGTGGAAAACAGATGCACCTTACCCTGCCACAGCCGGGCGACGGTCAGCTTGCCGCTGCGATAGGCGCGCGTATCGAGATTGAGCCGCCTCAAGCGTATGTCGGGCTCGTCGTTCGGCGTATGACCGTGAACGACGAGCTTCGGCAACGGAACCCGGCTTTCGAGAAACCGCTGGCGGATCATGACCAGATCCTCGTCGGTCTGCTCGCCGAGCGGCAGCTTCGGATTGATGCCGGCATGCACGAAAATCACGCTTGGCGTCTCCAGCATGACAGGCATCGCCCGCATGAAATCGATATGCGTGCGCGGCAGCGACTGGCGGAGGAAGGAATCGAGCTTCGCGCCGGAGGGAAAGACGAGCGGCAAATGCTCGGGATCCAGCCCATAGGATTTCAGCGACTCCGCCGAACCCATCCGCATCCACTCGTCATAGGAAATCCAGCCATCGATATAGTCGAGCATGGCGATTTCGTGATTGCCGGCGAGACAGATGCGATCGAAATCTTCCGGCGGCGGCTCCATCAGATGCGCGATGACCTGAGCCGATTCCGGCCCGCGGTCGATATAGTCGCCAAGCGTGACGATCAGCTTACGCCCCGGCAGCCGCGCGGCATCGCGTCGGATCGCCTCCTCGGCTTTCGCGAGCAGATCATAGCGCCCATGGATGTCGCCGATCGCATAGGTCGGGATCGCGGCAATATCCAGCGTCAGACGCGGTCTCGACTGGCGTGCCATTTTCGAAACCTCGCCGTTGCGAGCAAGAGTACCGCTCATCATGTTTCTCGATCAAGAAAGCCCACTTGACGGTAAGTAGAGTGGAGCACAAGGCAATCAAGCTGGTAAGAAAATTCAAAGCGCTCGGGTTTTGTAGAAAAACCGGCCTTATCATTCGCGGGCCGATCCCTCACTCCTGTATTCCGAAAGCATGTCGCGCAAAAGTGTGGAGCGGTTTTCCCAGGCAAAGCGCGAAGCGCTTTTGCGGCAACGACATGCGCAAAACAAAGAGCTAAAGCGCAAGCGGCGTATCTGAAAGATCGCGACGTGCTTTAGCATCGGCCCGACAATCGGGGCGATTTTCGGAAGGCACGAGCCGCGGAGGCCTGTTGCAGCATTGTTTACGCGTCTGAAAGGACTCATGGCGCTGTCGGAAAGAGTGACCGATGGGAACGGTATCGCAGTTTCAGGATAAGGCGAGGCCTCCTGCGCATCGCATCGAAAGTGAAGAAGAGGCGATATCAACCGCCCGCAGCCTCGCCGCCGCCTTCCGGCATCAGGCGAGCGAACGCGATATCAACCGCGTGCTGCCCTTTGCCGAACTCGACACGCTGTCGGTTTCGGGATTGACGGCGATCACCGTTCCGCCCGACTATCGAGGGCTCGACGTGTCGAACGCACTGCTGGCCGAAATCGTCGCAATCATTGCCGAGGGCGACGCCTCGATCGGCGAGACGCTGGAAAACCATTTCTGCGTGCTGGAAACGCTGCGCACCCAGGCGACTGAGGATCTGCAGGCATCGCTGTTTGCCCGTGTGCTGCTCGGCGACCGCTTTGCCGGCGCCACCTTCGCCGAGGGCGCCGAGCTTACGCCCGAAGGCCCGGGCTACCGCTTGCGTGGGCGAACGCGGCAAGCGCCGGGCATTCTCTTTGCCGACTGGATCGCGGCTGCCGCCACCGCTCCACCCAACCGCCTTTTGACGCTCTACCTCGCATGCAACGACGAAGACCTGCAGGTGGTCGACGATTGGGACGGCTTCGGACAGCGCACCAATGGCGCGGCAACGGCGATCGGCGGCTCGCTTCACGTCAATGCCGATGCGATTGCGCCTGCCCCCTCCTCCGACACTTCGACCGGCACCTCGCTCGGCCTGCTGCTCAAGGCAGCCGTCAGCCTGGGTATCGCCCGGGCCGCATGGAGCGACGTGATAACGGCCGTCGGCGATCGCGGCACGACGCTCCTTGCCCGGATCGGCGAATGTGCCATCCGCATCGAAGCGACGGCGGCGGCCTTGGAACGGGCCGGCCGCAAACTCGACATTGCCCAGGTCAATCCGGTAGAGGCGGCGATGGCGGATGCACATTTCTCCGTCTCGGCCGCCGCAATCCTTGCCGGGGAAACGGCACTCGACACCGCAAACGCGCTGTTCGAACTGGCAGGGGAAACATCCGCCGGCATCGGGCTCAATCTCGATCGGCATTGGCGCAATGCCCGCATTCATGCGCTGTCGCTGCCGCGCCAGAAGCTGATGCATGCCGCGGGCGAATACGGGGCAACTCCAGGAAAAGTGCGCAGCGGTTTTCCGTCCGGCGCCTAATTCAGCTGGCGGCGGAGATCGGCACGTCTTCCTTGGCGTCGTCGATGCGGCCACCGGCGGCAACGAATTGTTCGAGGCTCATATTGTCGAGAATGGCGGCGATCGCGTCACGAACATCGGTCATCGAGCGCCGCACCTGACAGGTTTCCGGATCGGCGCAGTCGTCGCAGGCCTCGTAAGCCGTGCGGCTGGCACAGCGGATCGGTGCCAAGGGTCCGTCGAGCGTGCGGATGACATGGCCGATGCGGATTTCGGCGGCCGGCCGCGACAGCGAATACCCGCCGCCCGGCCCCTTCTTCGAGCGCAGGATGCCGACATTGCGCAGTTCCAGCAGGATCGTATCGAGAAACTTCTTCGGGATATTGTTGCGGGCAGCGATGTCATTGATGAAGGCGGTCTCACCCGGCGCCAGACGCGCCAGATCCACCAGCGCCTTCAGCCCATATTTTCCCTTTTTCGTCAGCATCGTCGTTGCCCTGTAGAAAACGCAGTATTTATCCTGCCAATAGCAGGCAAATAGCGTCAAAAGCATGAACATACAACAAAATAGCTATTATTTATAGCTTATATCGGCAACATCCACAGACCCATTGTCGATCTCGAAAAGGATCGGTCCGCCGCACGCCTTGCCCGGCCGCCCATCAGATCGTCTTCAGCATACCGCCATCGACAAAATAGGTGGAGCCGACGCAATAACTCGCGCGCTTCGAACTCAGGAAGACGAAGACGTTGGCCAGCTCTTCCGGCGTCCCGAACCGCTTGGAGGCGGCGTGCTCGTTGGCGACGCTCTGCAGGTAGCCCTCCCAGTCCCCGCCGGTTTCGGCGGTCAACTGCTTGGCGGTCTTGATCCAGTCGGGCGTCAGGATCAGGCCGGCATTGACGCAGTTGACGCGGATATTGTCCTTGATGAGTTCGGTCGAAAGCGTCTTCGAAAACATCATCAGCGCCGATTTGCTGACATTGTAGATCGGCTCGTACCAGAGCGGCTGGACGGCGCAGATCGAGGCATTGTGCAGGATCACGCCGCCGCCGCGTTCCTTCATCTGCGGGGCGATGCCGCGCGCCAGCCGCACGGCGGCCATCACATGCAGGTCCCAATAGCTCTGCCACTTCTCGTCGGGCGCCTCCATCACCGTCTCGTTCGAGCCGGTGCCGGCATTGTTGATGAGGATATCGGCGCCGCCTTTTTCGGCCGCCGCCGCAATGATCGCCTCGGTTCCGGCAACCGTCGCCACATCCGCGGCAATAGCGGCGGCGCTGACGCCGTACGTCTCGGCGATCCGGGCGGCTTCCGCCTCGAGCCGTTCGCCGCCGCGGGCCGCGAGCACAAGATTGGAACCCTCGGCCGCCAGCCCCTCGGCGATCGCCAAGCCAATGCCGACAGAGGCGCCTGTTATGACGGCGGTCTTTCCCCTCAGTCCCAGATCCATATTTTCCTCCGCGTAAGCGGCCGGCGGTGCCGGCCTGATGTGGCGAGTGTTCCGTCAATGCAATCGGGCGTCAAGCACCCAAACGCCTCTTGCGGCCGGCGCCGATCTGTCACAGCCTGTGTCCACATATGCGAGGAGTTTTCATGCGACGTTATTCAGGCTGCATAGAATGGCTGTTTGCCGAAGACGGCGACAGTTTTCCCGATCGCATCCGCCGCGCCCATGCGGGCGGCCTGACGGCGGTCGAATTCTGGCGCTGGACCGACAAGGATCTGGACGCGATCGAGGCAGCGCTTGATGAAACCGGTCTTGCTGTCACCAGCCTCGTCGCCGAGCCGATGATCGCGCTGACCGACGCCGGCAACCGGCAAGCCTGGCTGAACGGCTTGGCCCAATCCGTCGCCGCGGCAAAGCGTCTCGGCGCGCCGGTGCTGATTGCTCAGGCCGGCGACGATCTTCCGGGCGTGAGCCGCAAGGAGCAGCGTCGGGCACTCACTGAAACGCTGAAAGCAGGCGCCGATATTCTTGCAGGCAGTGGTGTGCGCCTCGGCGTCGAGCCGCTGAACATCCGCATCGACCATGTCGGCTATTTCCTCGATTCGACCCGCGAAGGTCTCGACATCATCGATGACGTCGCCCGCCCCGAGATCGGCATCGTCTACGACATCTACCATTCCGCCGTGATGGACGAGCGCACGGAAGAGGTGCTGGACGGCCGTCTCGACCGTATTTTCCACGTCCATGTCGCCGATCACCCCGGCCGCAACGAACCGGGCTCCGGCGGCATCGACCTGGCCCACCGCCTCGGCTGGATCTTCGCCAACGGCTATGACGGCGCCGTCGGCCTGGAATACCGGCCGACCAGACCCGGCGCCGACGCGGTCAAGGCCGCGATCGCCTCGCTGGAGGGCTAGGTCGGGTTTGCGCCTTCGGCAAAGGCCTCAAGCTCGGGGTCGAAATCGACCTCGACGACATTGTTGAAGACCGCGGTGGCCAGCATGATGCCGGCAAAGGCGACGAGATCGATCAGCACCTTGGTTTGGTAGCGTGCTTTCAGCTTTGCCCAGAGTTCGGTGGGCACGGCATTGGAATCGGCAACGATCGCCTTGCCGAAGGCGTCGAGCAGCGCTTCCTCCTCGGAAAGTTCCAGCGCGTCGGGATCGAAGCCGTTATTGATCAGCGCCCGGCGAAAGAAAGTGATGGCGATCTTCGATTTCGCCGCCTTCGAAATCACATGCGAAAAAATCCAGATCGCCCGGTCGCTGATGACTGGGTTGAGCTCAGCCCGCAGGGTGAACCATTCAGCGTAGATGCGATGGGCGGCGGGCGAATGTAACAGCGTCCGCTTCATATTGGTCATGCGCCCGCGCAGCCTGACTTCCTCGTCATGCGCCGCACGAACCTCTTCGGAAGCGGTGTCGTAGTCGATCTGCGGCAGATGGCTCATCGGGGTCGCTTTCCTTTCGCTACGGCGGCTATCGGGCGCCTAGCGGCAAATCCGCTTGGCCGCTGCGCCGCGCCCGCCTAGACTGGCCAAATCCGAGATGGAGGCAAGGCATGAGCGACGACCACGAGCATCACCCCATCGACTGGCGGGAACATGGCGTCAAGGTCATTCCCGGCAATTCGCTCGATCCGAACACCGCGCAGACGCCGGGGATGAACCGTGCGACGGCCATCAACAATGCCCGCGCCGGCGCCGAGAAGATCTGGGCTGGCACGGTGACGATCCACGCCAATGCCAAGACCGGCGCCCATCATCATGGGGATCTCGAAAGCATCATCTACGTGGTCAAGGGAAAGGCCCGCATGCGCTGGGGCGAGCACCTGGAATATACCGCCGAGGCCGGCCCCGGCGACTTCATCTATGTCCCGCCTTATGTGCCGCATCAAGAGATCAACGCCAGCCGCGACCAGACGCTGGAATGCGTGCTCGTCCGCTCAGGCCAGGAACCCGTCGTCGTCAATCTCGACATCGAGCCGGTGGAAAAGCCGGAAGACGTGCCCTGGATCGACCCGATCCATCGCTGACGCCAACGTCCGTCAGGCGTGAACCGCGTCCGCACCGCTCAGGGCCGGCTTCTCGATGACCCGGCCGGTATCGGCGGCATAAAGATGGATCGCATCGTGGTCGATCGCGATGCCGATCGGGTCGCCCGACTTCACGGTCACGGCCTCGGTCAGTGCCACGGCAAAGGGCAGCCCGTCGAAATCGGCGTGGACGACGCGGCTCGCGCCGAGCTCCTCGATGAAGTCGGCCGTCGCCACCAGAGCGCCGGGCGCATCCGGGGCCACCAGCCGGGCGGCCTCGGCGCGCATGCCGAGCACGACGCGTTTGCCCTTCAGCGATGCGGCGCGCTCGCGCGGCAGCGCGATCTTGCGGCTCTGGTCGTAGACGAAGACGCCCTCGTCGTTGATCGTGCCTTCGAGCAGGTTCATCGCCGGCGTGCCGACGAAGCCGGCGACGAAACGCGAGACCGGATGATGATAGACCTCCTCCGGAGTGCCGACCTGCTCGACCCTGCCGCCGTTCATCACCACCAGCCGGTCGGCCAGCGTCATCGCCTCGGTCTGGTCATGCGTGACGAAGATCGAGGTGGCGCCAAGGCGGCGGTGCAAGCGGCGGATTTCGGCGCGCATGGCGATGCGCAGCTTGGCGTCGAGGTTCGACAGCGGCTCGTCGAAGAGGAACACCTTCGGTTCGCGGATCATCGCGCGCCCCATGGCGACGCGCTGGCGCTGGCCGCCGGAAAGGGCGGCGGGCCTGCGGTCGAGGAAGGGTTCGAGGCTGAGCGCCTTGGCAACCTCGGCGACGCGGCGGCTGCGCTCGGCCTTCGCCACACCCGCCACCTTCAAGGCATAACCGATATTCTCGGCGACCGTCATGTGCGGATAGAGCGCATAGTTCTGGAACACCATGGCGCAGCCGCGCTCGCGCGGCTCCAGCTGGTTGACGACGCGTCCGTCGATGGCGATGTCGCCGCCGCTGATTTCCTCGAGGCCGGCGATCATGCGCAGCAGCGTGGATTTGCCGCAGCCGGACGGACCGAGGATGACGATAAATTCGCCGGTCTGGATCTCCAGGTCGACGCCGTGAACGACGGGTTGCTTGCCGTAGCTCTTCTTCACATCACGGATTGAGATCGGTGCCACAGGACTGCTCCTTCACTTCTCGGTAGAGATAAGGCCACGCACGAACCAGCGCTGCATCAGGATGACGAGCACCAGCGGCGGCGACATGATGATAAGTGTACCTGCCATGGCGACGTTCCAGTCGGGCAGGCCGAATTCGGACGGGATGAGGGTCTTGAGCTGCGTCACCGCAATGCCGAAATTCGGATCGGTGGTGATCAGCAACGGCCAGAGATACTGGTTCCAGGCCCAGACGAACATGATGGTGAACAGCGCGATCATGTTTGGCCGCGACAGCGGCACCAGAATGTCCCAGAAAAACCGGACCGGACCCGATCCGTCCATCTTCGAGGCCTCGGCAAGCTCGTCGGGAACGGTCAGGTAAAACTGGCGGTAAAGGAAGGTGCCGGTCGCGGTGGCGACGAGCGGCGCCACCAGGCCGGTATAGGAATTCAAAAGGCCCCATTCGAGCTTGATCTGGATGCCGGACACCCAGGCGACCAGCGCGGTGATTCCGGTGATATCGAGGATCGTCTGAAAAGGCTGCAGCGCGTTGGCGGCAATCGAATAGGTCGGCACGATGCGCACTTCCAGCGGCAGCATCAGCGTGATGAAGATGATCCAGAAGATCAGGTGCCGGCCGCGGAAGCGGAAGTAGACGATCGAGAAGGCGGCCATGGCCGAAAGGATGACCTTGCCGGCACCGACCGCAGTCGCGAAGATGATGCTGTGGATCAGCTTGTTGCCGAGATCGGCGCGGGTCCAGGCAGCCTGCGCATTTTCCCAGAAATGCGAACCCGGGGTCAGCGGCAGCGGCACGCGATTGACCGTCTCCAGATCGAGCGTCGATGCGATGATGACGATGACGAAAGGCAGAAGCGCGATCACCATACCGAGCGCGAGAATGGTATAGCAGATGAAGTTGAATATCGGCGTGCGTTCGATCATGTCCGCGACCTCACTTGTAGTGCACGCGCCGCTCGATGAAGCGGAACTGGAAAATGGTGAGCAGAACGACGAGCGCCATCAGGATGATCGACTGGGCGGCAGCGCCCGAATAATCGAGCCCCCTGAAACCGTCGAAATAGATCTTGTAGACCATGAGTTCGGTCGCGCGCGCCGGTCCGCCCTGGGTCATGACGTCGACGATGCCGAAGGAATCCTGGAAGCTTTCGGTGATGTTGATGACGAGCAGGAAAAACAATGTCGGCGTCAGCAGCGGCAGCTGGAGATCCCACATGCGGCGCAGCGGCCCCGAACCGTCCATGGCCGCCGCCTCGATCAGCGAACGCGGAATCCCCTGAAGCGCTGAAAGGAAGAAGATGAAATTATAGCCGATATATTTCCAGGAAAAGGCAATGATGACGGCGATCATCGCGTCCTTGCCGTCGAGCGCCGGGTTCCAGAGGCCGGGCCAGACATGGTTGATGACCGACAGGAGGCCGGCCTCCGGCGCCAGGATGAAGCGGAAGGCGAGACCGAGAGCCGGCGCGGCAATCGCGTAAGGCCAGATGAAGACCGACCGGTAGATTTTGTGGCCGCGCAGTTCACGATCCGTCAACAGCGCCAGGATGAGCGCCATCCCCATGGCGATCGCCGTCGAGCTGAAGCCGAAGATCATGCTGCGGGTGATCGACTCCCAATAGATCGGATCGCTGAGCAGCTGCTTGAAATTGTCGAAACCGACCCATGCATTGCCGCCGCCCCATGGCTGCTCGAGCGTGAACGCCCAATAGAGCGCCTGCGCACTCGGCCAATAGAAGAAGACGAAGATCAGCAGCAGCATCGGAAAGGCGAAGAGCAGTCCGATCGTCGTCGAGGAGAAAGTGACGCGCTTTTCCATGAGTGGTCGTTTTCGCCGTGATTTGGTTTCGCGCGGGCAGCAGCCATGCATCCGCGACCGATAAAAAGAACTTGCGAAGACGCACCCGGCACGCGCAAAGCGGGCCGGGTGCGGCTGATATCAGTCGATCAAGGGAGCTGAACGTTCTTGTAGGTCTGCTGGAAGCGGCGCAGCAACTGGTTGCCGCGTTCGGCAGCACCGTCGAGCGAAGCCTGGACGTCGGCATTGTTGACGAAGATAGCCTGCAGGCCGTTGGCGAGCTCGGTGCGGACCTGCAGCAGGCCGCCGAGGCGGATGCCGTGCGGCGCAGTGTCGTCGGCAGGCGATGCGGTCAGGCTCTGAATGGCGAGTTCGCGGCCGGCATATGGTGCCTTATCGTAGAAGCCCTGCTTCTTCAGGTACTCGAAGCCGGAATTACGAACCGGGATATAGCCGGTCACGGTCGACCAGGTGAGGGCTTCTTCCGGCTTGGCGATGAAGTTGAAGAAGGCAGCGGCAGCCTTGTATTCGGCGTCGGTATGACCCTTCAGAACCCAGAGCGAAGCGCCGCCGACATAGGAGCTGTGGCGGGTTGCATTGCCGTAGGTCGGCAGCATCGCAACGTCCCAGTTCATGCCCTGCTTGGCGGTGCGGCCGATATTGCCGTGGTCGCCGACCGAGGTCAGGATGACCTGGCAATCGCCGGCGGCGAAGGCTTCGACGAAGGTCTGGCCGACGGCCTTGTTCTTGATGAAGGCAAGCTTGTTGTCGTACCAGGACTTGAGGTCCTTGATGTAGCTGACGAGCAGCGGGTTCTTGTTGTAGGTCAGCTCGGCGTCGAGGCCTTCAAAGCCGTTCTTCTTCGTCGCGATCGCTTCGCCGTTCACGGCTTCGAACTGCTCGACGTACTGCCAGACTTCGTTGCTGGAGATGTCGAAGGCGAGCGGGCAGGCATAACCGGCATCCTTCAGAGCCTTGAAATCTTCGCCGGCTTCCTGCCAGGTGGCCGGAGCATGGTCCTTGCCGATCTTGGCGAAGGCGTCCTTGTTCCAGTAGAGCAGCGCGGTCGAGGAGTTGAAGGGGAAGGAATACATCTCGCCCTTCGACGTCGCATAATAGTTTGCGATGCCGGAGAAATAATCCTTCCAGTCGACGGTGTAGCCCATGTCGGTCATCAGCTGGTTGGCCGGGTAGTAGGCGCCGGAAAGCATGATGTCGAGCGTGCCGGCGTCGGAGACCTGAGCGATGGTCGGCTGCTTGCCGGCGCGGAAGGCTGCGATCGTGTTCTGCAGGGAGGCGTCGTAGCTGCCCTGGCTGGTGCAGACGACTTCGTAATCGGCCTGCGACTGGTTGAACCGATCGCACTGTTCCTGGACGCGCTTTGCGATGTCGCCGGAGTTGCCGAACCAGAAGTCAATCTTGGTCTTATC
The DNA here is from genome assembly GCF_001664485.1 of Rhizobium sp. N324. Taxonomy (NCBI): domain Bacteria; kingdom Pseudomonadati; phylum Pseudomonadota; class Alphaproteobacteria; order Hyphomicrobiales; family Rhizobiaceae; genus Rhizobium; species Rhizobium sp. N324. The sequence continues at coordinate 3,687,537 of NZ_CP013630.1, forward strand.
GGCGGCGGCAGCGGGACCGGCAAGAAACGCTGTAGCGAGAAGGGCGCCAACGGCGCCGAGAAGCTTGGATTGCATGAGAACCTCGAACGTAAAAGGGACGCGCACTTTCGGCGCACGCCCTATTAGCTGGTCCATATTGCCGCGGCCAATGAATATTACATGACATGAAACGATCGAAATCGTGCCGTCACAAAACCTTCATTCGGATGTTATTTGCCGCAGCCGAGGCTATATTTAGAGAAGCCCCGCCAGCCTCCCCAGCGCACTGCCGAACAATTATATTTGTATGCGAATAATCAGGATTTTCAAGGGTTTTCAATATTTGCCTATATTGCGATGCAGCATCGCTATTGGCGAATACTCGCGCATGAAAACTTGCAAATTCGGCTATCTCTAAGCCATTGCACTCATGTGCAACGCCTGGTTTCAGCGCTGAAATTAGAGGAAATCCTTTAAAATTGCGGCAAACCGGGGATCGAATGCACGGCTGATCGGTCCGGCGGCAGCGCCGATTGCCACCGACCAGGGATCGGCCATGCCGGGCTGCAGGCGCGGCAGCATTCGGCCGGGTCGTTCAGCGATTGAGGGCCGCAACGGGCCGATGGCCGCTATCAACCTGTTCACCAGCGCTTCCGGCGCACTGCCGCAGAGGATCACGGTCTGCGGATCGAAGACCGTTTCGATGAGATGGATGCTCCAGCGCAGGTCTGCCGCCGCCGCCTCGACCCAGGTTTCGATGCTTTGATCGCCCCTTGATGCAAGATAGTTGATGCGTGCAGGCAGGCCGGGATCGGCGGGATCGGCCGAGAGATGCTGATAGAGCGATGCGAGCGAAGCGCGATGTTCGAGCGGCGTCGATTTGCCGTCGGCAAACAGCAGCGCCATGCCGATCTCGCCGGCATTGCCGTTAGCGCCACAGTAGAGCTCGCCGTTCAGGATAAGGCCGGCGCCGATGCCGTAGCCGACGAAGAGGCAGACGGCATGGTCGAGACCATGGGCGGCTCCGACCATGCGCTCGGCGGTCGCCGCCGCCGCCGCATCGTTCTGCAGGCCGACATCGAGCCCGGTGCCGGCCGTCAGCGTGTCCAGCAGCGGAAACTTCTGCCAGGCCTCCATCATCCACGGATCGTCGCCGCTGCCTGCCACCCCGAAGGGTCCCGGCATGGCGGCACCGAGGCCGACCAGCCGCTTTTCAGACTGCTGGACGATGCCGGCCAGCCTGGAACGCACATCGGCGACAAGATCGAGGATGACCTCTGTTCCCGTCGACGGGCCTCCTGGCGGGAGGCCGGCTTCTGCGCGCACGAGAACGCTGCCGATGAGATCGACGGCAACCGCCCGCGTCACATGCCGGTCGATCTGCAGGCCGATCGCGAAGGCGCCTTCGGGCACCAGCCGATAGGGCGTCGAGGGCTGCCCCCTGCCCTTGCGCACCGGCTCCTGCGAACGGACGAGCCCATCGCGCTCGAGTTCCTCGATGATATTGGACACCGTCTGCTTGGTGAGCCACGTCGCCCGCGCCAGATCGGCCCGTGAAAGCTGACCATTGATCCTCAAGGCGTCGATCATCACGCGCCGGTTATGCGCGCTGGTGCCTTCGTGGTTGGTGCCGCTCTTGGCCCGGATCGGCCTGACGTCATTCATGTGCAATTGCCTCTTGACTCCAGTAGAATGTTCAAGAAGTAATAAGTCAAGACAATTGACTTAATAAGGGACCGGAGAGTTCCAGGGAACGCAGGATGCCGACAGCGGCTCCGACGACGCTCCGAGACGATTTCTCGATACCGATGGCGGAGGGCCGCCCTCGGCAATGCGTAAATGTCAAAAACTGGAGGCTGCAATGCTGAAATCCCTTACCAAGACGCTTCTGGGTGCGGCCTTGATCGGCGCATCGCTTGCACCGCATGCTTTCGCCGAGACGACGCTGAACGCGCTTTTCATGGCGCAGGCCGCTTACAGCGAGGCCGATGTGCGCGCCATGACCGACGCCTTCGCCAAGGCGAACCCCGACATCAAGGTCAATCTCGAATTCGTTCCCTATGAGGGCCTGCACGATAAGACGGTGCTGGCGCAGGGTTCCGGCGGCGGTTACGACGTCGTGCTCTTCGACGTCATCTGGCCGGCCGAATACGCCACCAACAAGGTGCTGGTCGACGTCTCCTCCCGTATCACCGAGGAGATGAAGAAGGGCGTGCTGCCGGGCGCCTGGACCACCGTGCAGTATGACGGCAAATATTACGGCATGCCCTGGATCCTCGACACCAAATACCTGTTCTACAACAAGGAAATCCTCGAAAAGGCCGGCATCAAGGCGCCGCCGAAGACCTGGGACGAGCTGACCGAGCAGGCGAAGGCGATCAAGGACAAGGGCTTGCTCGCCACCCCGATCGCCTGGAGCTGGTCGCAGGCCGAAGCCGCGATCTGCGACTACACCACGCTCGTCAGCGCCTATGGCGGCGATTTCCTCAAGGACGGCAAGCCGGCCTTCCAGACCGGTGGCGGCCTCGATGCGCTGAAATACATGGTCTCCAGCTATTCCTCCGGCCTGACCAATCCCAACTCCAAGGAGTTCCTGGAAGAGGACGTCCGCAAGGTCTTCGAAAACGGCGATGCCGCCTTCGCGCTGAACTGGACCTACATGTACAACATGGCCAACGACCCGAAGGACAGCAAGGTCGCGGGCAAGGTTGGTGTCGTGCCGGCGCCGGGTGTCGCCGGTAAAAGCCAGGCGTCTGCCGTCAACGGCTCGATGGGCCTCGGCATCACCTCTGCCAGCCAGCATCCCGACGAGGCCTGGAAATACATCACCTTCATGACCTCGCAGGCCACACAAAATGCCTATGCCAAGCTCAGCCTGCCGATCTGGGCCTCCTCCTACGAGGATCCTGGTGTCACCAAAGGCCAGGAAGAACTGATCTCCGCCGCCAAGGTCGGCCTTGCCGCCATGTATCCGCGCCCGACGACGCCGAAATATCAGGAGCTTTCGACTGCGCTGCAGCAGGCGATCCAGGAATCGCTGCTCGGCCAGTCCACGCCGGAGGACGCGCTGAAGTCGGCCGCCGACAATAGCGGTCTCTGAGCAGCCCCCAAAACCCCGGGCGGCGCCGCGCCGCCCGGTCTCCAAAACGATGAATGAAGAAGGGTCACCTCGATGTCCGGCACATGGCTGACAACGCGCGCGTGGCTTTTGATGCTGCCGCTTCTCGTGGTCATGATCTCGGTCATCGGCTGGCCTCTGATCGATACCGTCGGCCTTTCCTTCACCGATGCCAAGCTCGTCGGCACTGAAGGCAGCTTCGTCGGCCTCGACAATTACGCCAGGATGCTCTCCGGCTCGAATTTCCAGCGCACGCTGATCACCACCGCATGGTTTGCGATCGTCTCGGTCGCCGCCGAAATGGTGATCGGCGTACTGGCCGCCCTGCTGCTGAACCAGCAATTCCGCGGCCGCACGACGTTGCGCGCCCTGATGATCCTGCCCTGGGCGCTGCCGACTGTCGTCAACGCCACGCTGTGGCGGCTGATCTACAATCCGGAATATGGCGCGCTCAACGCTGCGCTGACGCAGCTTGGTCTGCTCGATGCCTATCGCTCCTGGCTCGGCGAGCCGGGCACGGCGCTGGCCGCTCTCATCGTCGCCGACTGCTGGAAGAACTTCCCGCTGGTGGCGCTGATCGCGCTGGCCGCGCTCCAGGCCGTGCCGCGCGACATCACCGCCGCCTCGCTGGTCGACGGCGCCGGCCCCTTCGCCCGCTTCCGCTTCGTCATCCTGCCCTATCTCGCCGGCCCGCTGATGGTGGCGCTGGTGCTGCGCACGATCGAGGCCTTCAAGGTGTTCGACATCATCTGGGTCATGACCCGCGGCGGTCCGGCCAACAGCACCCGCACGCTGTCGATCCTCGTCTATCAGGAGGCCTTCTCCTTTCAGCGGGCGGGCTCAGGCGCATCGCTGGCCCTGATCGTCACGCTGCTGGTGACGCTGCTTGCCGCCGGCTATGCCGCCCTGGTGCGCAAGACCGCCGGGAGTGCGGCCTGATGGAACGCCAAAATCCGCTCTTCTCAGCCTTCATCTACATCTGCGCGCTGCTGCTTGCCGCCGTCATCCTGGCACCGATCCTGTGGCTGTTCATCATGAGCATCTCGCCGGCCGCCGATCTTGCGGCAAAGCCGCTGCGCTGGTGGCCGCAGACAGCGGATTTCTCGCGATACCAGGTGCTGCTGTCGACGCTGGAAAACAGCGCCGGCGCGGCCTTCACCTCATCGCTCCGCAACAGCATCGAGGTGGCCGGCATGGCGACGATCGCCGCCATCGTGCTCGCCATCCCAGCCGGCTGGGCGGTGTCGCGCACACCTTCGGTGGGGTGGTCGCTGTCGATGGTGATCGCCACCTATATGCTGCCGCCGGTGGCGCTCGCCGTGCCGCTCTATATGGGTCTTTCCTATCTCGGCATGCTGAACAACGTCTTCGGCCTTGCCTTGGTCTATCTGACAATCCTGGCGCCGTTCACCACCTGGCTGATGAAATCCGGCTTCGATTCCATTCCGCGCGAGATCGAATCCGCCGCGATGATCGACGGCGCCGGCCTGTTCCAGACGCTCCGGATCATCACGCTGCCGCTCGCTGCCCCCGTGGTCGCGACCTCGAGCCTGTTTGCCTTCCTGCTCGCCTGGGATGAATTCTTCTATGCGCTGCTCTTCACCTCGGACCAGCGCGCCAAGACGCTGACCGTCGCCATTGCCGATCTCGCCGGCGGCCGCGTTTCCGATTATGGACTGATCGCCACGGCAGGCGTGCTCGCCGCCCTGCCCCCGGTGCTGATCGGTCTCGTCATGCAACGCGCCCTGATTTCAGGGCTCACCAGCGGCGGCGTCAAGGGATAATTATGACAACAGAAAGAATCCGGCCGGCCGGACTTGCCGCGATCGATCGCGAAATGGCGCGCCAGCATGCCGATGCGCTAACCTCCTATGAAGCCGCCGCACCGACGGCGGCAAGAGCCGCCGCCTCGCTGAAGAAGACTGGCCGGCTGCTCCTGCTCGGCATGGGCGGCTCGCATGCGGTCAACCGCGCCGTCGAACCGCTCTACCGGGCCCTCGGCATCGATGCCGTCGCCTTGCCGCTGTCCGAACAGCTCGGCCAGCCGCTGCCGATCACCGACAGGACGATCTTCGTTACCTCGCAATCCGGCGAGAGCGCCGAGGTCCTGCGCTGGTTCGAAGAGACCGGCGGCACGGCAGAAACCTTCGGCCTGACACTGGAAGCCAGCTCCTTCCTCGCCAGAACCGCCCCGTCGCTGGTCGGCAGCGGCGGCACCGAGCTTGCCTTCGCCGCCACCCGCAGCCTAACGGTGACCTTCGCCCTGCATCTGGCAATCCTTTCCGCCCTCGGCGAAGATCCCGCGGCGGCCCTTGCCGTCATCAAAGCACCCGAAGACCGTGACATCGCCGCGGCGCTGGCCGCGCTCGAAACCGTCACGACTGTCGTCACCTCGGGCCGCCGCTTGCAAGGCGTCGCCGAAGCGCTGGCGCTCGGGCTGACGGAGCTTTCGCGCCGCCCCTGCTTTTCGCTCGAAGGCGGCCAGTTGCGCCATGGCCCGATGGAAATGCTGGGGCCGGAGATCGGCGTCGTGCTGTTTCGCGGCCTCGACGAAACGGCAGGCCTCGTCACCGCAATGGCTGTGTCCGCCGTCGAGACCGGCGCGCCTGTCATCCTGTTCGACGCATCGAGCGAAGCCCCCGTCACCGGGACGGTGACGATCCGCTTTGCCCCGGCAACAGGCCTTGCCGCGATCTTCGCCATGCTGCCGGTCGCCCAGCGGCTGATGATCGCCTTTGCCGAAACCCGCGTGGACAATGCCGGAACACCTGTCCGTTCTACCAAAATTACCCGGAGTGAATGAATGCGGCCGCTTGCAGTCATCGGCAACGTCAATGTCGACCTCATCCTTGGACCAGCCGCGCCGTGGCCGAAGGCCGGGACGGAAATCATCGTCGATCATGACGAGCTCAGGGTCGGCGGAGCAGCCGGCAACAGCGCGCTCGCCTGGCAGGCGCTCGGCGTCGAATTCGAGATCGCCGCCAATATCGGCAGCGACCAATTCGGCCGTTGGCTTGCCGAAGCCTTCGGCCATCGTGCCGAGAAGTGGCCGGTCCGCCCTGAGAAGACTACGCTCTCCGTCGGCATTACCCATCCGGATGGCGAGCGCACCTTCTTCACGACGACGGGCCACCTGCCGCGCTTCAGCCTCGCCGACGTCTTCGCCGTCGTCGACGGCGCAAAGCTCCGGGGCGGTTATGCGCTTCTCTGCGGCGCCTTTCTCACCGACGATCTGACCAGAGAATATGGCGCCGTCTTCGACTGGGCCGAGCGCCATGACATCGCCGTCGCGCTCGACACCGGCTGGCCGCTCGACGGCTGGACGGAAGAGAATTGCGCGGCGACAAGAGCCTGGCTTTCCCGGAGCCGCATCGCGCTCTTGAACGAGGTCGAGACGACGACGCTTGCCGGCATCGCCGATGCGATTGAGGCGGCCCGCGAAATCCGGTCGCACATGCCGGAAGGCGCGATCGTCGTCGTCAAGCGCGGCCCGGACGGCGCGATCGCGATCGGGCCGGACGGCCTGCTGGTGTCGGCGGAGGCGCCCCTCGTCACGGTGGTCGACACGATCGGCGCCGGCGATGTCTTCAACGCCGCCTTCCTCGCCGCGCTGGCAAAGGACGAGCCTTTGGTCTCCTGCCTGAAGGCGGGGACCGAGGTCGCCTCGCGCGCCATTTCCACCCTGCCCCGTAACTACGGTGATCCATCATGAGCGCGCTCGACATCCAGAACATCCGCAAGACCTACGGCGAAGTCGAGACGCTGAAAGGCATCGACATCTCGCTGGAAAGCGGCGAGTTCCTCGTGCTGCTCGGCTCGTCGGGCTGCGGCAAGTCCACGCTCCTGAACATCATTGCCGGTCTTGCAGAGGCGACGAGCGGCGACGTCAGGATCGGCAGGCGCTCGGTGCTCGGCGTGCACCCGAAGGACCGCGACATCGCCATGGTCTTTCAATCCTATGCGCTCTACCCCAATCTGACGGTGCATCGGAACATCGGTTTCGGCCTGGAAATGCGCAAGGTACCGGCGCCCGAGCGCGACAGAGCGGTACGCGATGCCGCAAAACTCCTGCAGATCGAAAACCTCCTCGAGCGCAAGCCGAGCCAGCTTTCCGGCGGCCAGCGCCAGCGCGTCGCGATCGGCCGCGCGCTGGTGCGCAAGCCGGAGGTTTTCCTGTTCGACGAGCCACTTTCCAATCTCGACGCCAAGCTGCGCATGGAAATGCGCACCGAAATCAAGCGGCTTCACCAGATGCTGAAGACCACCGTCGTCTATGTGACCCATGACCAGATCGAGGCGATGACGCTGGCAAGCCGCATCGCCGTCATGCGCGACGGCCGCATCGAGCAGCTCGGCACGCCTGAGGAAATCTACAACCATCCGGCAACGCTCTATGTCGCCACCTTCGTCGGCGCGCCGCCGATGAACCTGCTGAAAGCGACGGTGCGTAACGGTCGCTTGGCGCTTTCAGGCTCCGATGCCGGCCTGCCTCTGCCCGCCCGTTTCCGCGATGCGGCCGGCGATGGCCGCGATCTCGTCCTCGGCCTCCGCCCCGAGGCGCTTCGCACCGCCGGCACCGGCCTGTCGATCGAGGCAACCGCGGAGGTCGCCGAACTGACCGGCCCGGAACTCGTCATCACAGCCGTTGCCGCAAATCAGCGGCTGATGGCCTGCCTGCCGCCGCGCACGCCGATCCGCGACAACGAAAAACTGACCCTCTTCTTCGACGAGGAGGCAATGCATCTTTTCGATCCGGAAACCGGCCTCAGCTGCCTCCCTGCGCAATAGGCCGGCCAGGGCGCCATGCACTTCTCGTTCAATTGGCGGCGTCGGCAGGCTTTCGCTTGTAGACATGGATATAGTCGACGAGCAGAATGGAAGGGTTCGGCGTTTCATCGATCGGCCATCCCGAGCCGAGCGCCAGATTGACCAGCGGATAGAACGGCATGTGGAACTCCTCCGGGGTGTCGAAGCTCCAGAGGTACTGGCGATCCAGATAGAATGTCGTCTTGTCGGCTTGGATATCGACGCCGTAGGTATGATACTCGCTGTTTAAAATTCCGTCCTCAACCGTTTTCCAATAGCCGCCGGTCGAGTTCTGGCCGCCCTGGCTCTGACGCCAGATATGAAAACCCATGCTGAATTCGTAGGGCGCCCGTCCGTAATATTCCAGCACGTCGATCTCGGCGGTGTATTTCGACCGGTCGAGCCCGATCAGCCAGAAGGCCGGCCAGACGCCCTTGCCCGGCGGCAGCTTCATGCGTGCTTCGAAATAGCCGAACTGCTGCGAGAAACCTTCGCCCTTCGGGTTCACCGACGACAGCAAGCCCGAGCGCCAGGTCCCGTCGGCCTCCTTGCGCGCTTCGATCTTCAAAATTCCCTGATCGGTGGTAAACGGAAAGCCGGGAGCAGGATCGGTGAAACGGGCATCTCCGAAATCGCCGTTCCAAGGCGTATGGGCGATCCAGCGGGAGCTTTTCTCTCCCCAGGCAGAAACGTCGAGGCTGTCGAAACTCTCCTCGAACGTCAGCTGATACGCATTGATGTTGAGCGGTTCCTGGGCGACGCTCGGCTGGCCGGGCAACGCACCCAGACCAAGAACGACAAGCAGACCCAAACCCTTAGAAAATATCCCGTAACGCATTCTGCTCTCCGAAAAACGCCAAACCAATCACTCGACTGCACTTGTCTCGATCATGAGGTGAGCACCCCGTTTCGTCGCGGCATCAGCCTTTGAACGACTATGGTCTCGATGCCATCGGGCCTTCCCACGATCTGCCACAGCAGCAAGGCGAAAGCCCAGAAAATTGCCGCTGCCGCCCCGCCGCAAAGCGCGACGCTGACGATAAGATTGAGACCGACAGGCATGGCGACGAGCATCGGCTCCAGCCAGAGCAGGAAAGCGATCATCGGCAGGCTTGCGGCCAGCGGCCGGCAAAAGGAATTCAATTGCGCGGCAAAAGTTGCGCCGATCAGCCGCCGCGTGATGACGAGCGACGCGCCATAGGCGACGAGGACTGCCACGATCCGCGCGCCGAGCGCCCCGGCCACCTGAAAATAGGCGATGCCCAGAATGGTGACCGGCACCCTGACGGCGAACTCGACGAACATCCTGAGAGCGACATAACGGGTATGGTTCATGACCATGGCCAATGGCGGCATCATGTTCGTGGGAAGACCGAGCAGGCTGACAAGGCACAGCCATTGCAGGATCGGCGCGGACGATGCCCATTTCTCGCCGACGAGGATCCGCACGGTCGGCTCGGCGAGAAGGGCAAGCGCGATGAGAACGGGGGCCGCGACGAAGGTGATCGCAGTCGTCGCCTTCAGATAGGCGGCAACCAGGTTGCGGCGGTCTTCGACCGTGGAGAAGGCCGCCATCAGCGGACGCAGCAACGGCCCGACGAAGGTCTGATACGGAATGCCCGCGATATTGTCGGCGACGCTGAAGGCGCCGAACGTCGACAGGCCGGTAAAACGCGGCAGAAGCAGCCGGTCCAGTTGCCAATTGATCGAATTCAGCACCTGCGACACGGTATTCCAGCTGATCATGTCCTGAAAATGCTTCCATTCGGAAAGGCTGAAGGTCGGCCGCATCGGCGCAAAGACATAGGAAGTGATCATCGCCGCTGTCGGGCCGGCCACCGCTCCGATCGCCAGCCCCCAGTAGCTGCCTGTCGCCACAGCTACACCCACCCCGAACAGCAATGTCGATCCCTTGGCGATGAGATCGAGCACGAACTCGCGTTTGAAATCGAACCGCTGCATGAAAAGAACCATGCGCGGACTGACCATGCTGCGCATGGCAGGCGCGATCGACAGAACGGCGACAAGGGCGAAAAGCCGGGAATCGTCATAGATCAGCGCCATCGGCCAGGAGATGGTCATCATCAGCAGGCTGATGGCGAGCCCCCTCAGCAGGCTGAGGGTGAAGGCCGTGGCGAACATCTCGTCCGAAGGCGCCGCTTGACGCATCAGCGCCTGCGTCAACGGCAGATCCAGGATCGCTTCGACGATGACCAGGACCGACGTCGCAATGGCGACCAGGCCGAAATCCGCAGGGCTCAACAGCCTTGCCAGGACAAGAAGGCTGACGAAATCGAGCATGCGCGCGAGGAATTTTCCACTGATGGTCCAAATGCTCGCCGTTGCCGTCCTCTGGGATACGCTTGCCATGATCTGTTAATCTATTCCTCGTCGAGGGGTTTGAGACGATTTCAGGCGGTGCGCTGCAAAGCGGGCTGTTCCGTTCCTTCGCCTCAACCCGGCCGTCTTCCGAAGAGGCCAGTAGATCCGTCTCCATGGCTGGACAGCTGTTGCTCGATGAGGCCGGACAGACGATCGCGGAATACGGTGGCGGAGAATTTCAGCGAGTGCGCGCGGATTGCATGCGGATCGATATCGTCCTCGACCTCTTCGAATGCCGCCATCGTTTCCAAAAGAGCTTCCGTCGTCTGCTCGGCGAAGCGAAAGCCCACCTGCGGCGCGGACACGGTTTCCCGGGCGCCGCCGGCGTCGAAGGCCAAAACCGGCCGTCCTGACGCCATCGCTTCCACCGGCAGGATGCCGAAATCCTCCGTTCCCGGAAACAACAGCGCCCGGCATCGCGACAGGTGGTCGCGCAGCACCTTGAAGGGCTGATGGCCGAGAAACTCAACGGTCGGTCCGGCGATCGACTTCAGATAAGGGAGTTGTTCGCCCTCGCCGATCACCACCAGTTTCCGGCCGGCCTCGGTGCAGGCGCGCACCGCAATATCCGGCCGCTTGTAGGTGGTCAGCTGTCCTGCATAGAGGTAGAATTCGCCTTTCCCTTTGCCCACGGCAAAATCGTCGACCGCAACGGGCGGATGGATCACGACGGAGTCCCGGTCGTAGAAGCGGCGAATGCGGCTTGCGACATAATCGGAGTTGGCGACGAACACATCGACGCGCGAAGACGTCGTCACGTCCCAGGCGCGCAGCATGGGCGCGGTAATCGACATCAAGGCGCGTCCCACCCAGGGCAAGCCATGGCGATAGACATGGAACTGATCCCAGATGTAGCGCATCGGCGAATGGCAGTAGCAGACATGGAGAGCGTCGGCGCGGGTGATGATGCCTTTGGCAGGCCCGGATTCGCTCGACAGCACCAGGTCGTAATCCTGCAGATCGAACTGCTCGAGCGCAAACGGCATCAGCGGCAGCATCTTGGTATAGTGCCGCTGGGCGCCGGGGATTTTCTGCAGGAAGGACGTGCGGATGTTGCGCGTCTTCAGAAAATCGCTGATGCGGTCCCGGTTGCAGACGAGGGTGAAGATGTCGGCCTGCGGAAACATGCGGCACAGCTCTTCCAGAACCTTCTCGCCGCCGCGCATCGAAACGAGCCAGTAATGCACGATCGCGACCCGAAGTTTCCCGGTCTCTTTCGTGCTTCCCGCCTCCGCAGCGCGTCTTTTCGCCATAACGGGCGCATCGGTCAGAAATGCCCTCGCGTCGGGAAGAGAGGTCGTTGCTTTAAGGGTCAACTGAATACTCCTTGTATCACCGCACCGTCTGCGGGCTCAAAAACCGCATTCGTCGAAATCAGGCTGTGGTATTCGGCAAGCAGCGCGTCGCGCCATTCCTCATGTGTCGAGGCGAGATCCGGCGACAGCCGGAAAGCCCGCTCGCTCATGGCGCGAACCTCTTGTCTCGGCATTTGACTGAACCGCGTCAAACTTTCGGCGAAGGCGCTTTCATCTGCCGTATCGCAGGCAACCGCCATGCCGGCTCTTTCCATTTCTTCGGCGAGAAAGGCGCTGCGCGACATGATGACCGGCAGACCGCTCCTGGCCGCCTCGATCGCGACGAGACCGAACGGCTCGGGATAGCGCGAGGGCATCAGCAGCGCACGCGCCTTGCGGATGGTCGGGCCGATCTCTTCATGCGACTGCCAGCCGACGGCCCTGACATGATCTCCTGACGCTGCGACCCGCGGCATTAGCGGCCCGTCCCCGATCACGCAGAGCCTGACGCCGGCTTTGCGCGTGGCGGCGACGGCATCCTCGACACCTTTCTCCTCGTCCAGCCGCCCGATGAACACGAACTCGTCGTTGGCCTCAGCCTCGATGCGTTTGATGGAGAGGGGAGCGACGGGATTGCGGATCGTCGTCAGCCGATCGGGCCGATAACCGGCACCGACGAGAAAGCTCGCCATCTTTTCGTGCAGCAGGATGATCCGGCCGAAATCGGCCTGTCCCTTCAAGAGCCGGAGGATATTCGAGCCACGGGCGACCCGCCACAATTTGTGCGCATAACTTCTCTTGTCGCACGCCGTCGCAATGCAGCCTCCGCCAAGCGGGCGTCGCCGGCAGATTTCCTGCGCCTGATAGTCGAAGAAGGCACCGTTGGGGCAGGCCGTAAAGAAATCATGTGCGTGAACCATGCATCGTCCGGCGACCGGCGCCAGCGCTCTGAAAATCGCGGGAGACAGGATCTGGTGCCAGCCATGCACATGGTAGACGGTGTTGGCGGTATCCTTTTCGGCAATCCAGTTCGCCACCATGCGGACGGCGGCGCCGTTGTGAATACCCGTGACGAACGCCTTCGTACGCTCGGCGCTGAGCAGGTCGCGGCTGTTCAGCCCGACCATCGAGACCCCGAGTGCGGCAAGCTCCGCATTGGCGGCGTCATCCCCGCAAATATAGGTCACGGGGATGCCGAGCCCGCGGAAAAGCTTGGCGGACATCACCGCCAGGCCTGTCGCGCCGCCTCTGGCCACCGAATAGTCGTCGATGACGACCACGCGGTCGATCTTTGCAGCGCGGGGGCCGGAAAAACGGCGGCCGGCGCCAGCGGTGGATCGGATGCCCTCGGAAAGCGGCGGGTGCATTACTTCACCGAAACCGCGCCGTTGGCACAGGCCTCCAGCGCCTTGCGGTTGAGAATGCGGATCTTGCCCTGGCCACCGTCGATGATCTTGCCTTCCCGCAGGCGCCGCAGGCATTGATTGACCTTCTCGCGCGACGCCGGCAGCGTCGCGGCCAGGTCATTTTGCGAGATGATCAGTTCGTCCCCGCTGTTTGCCGCGTCTTTTCCGTAAACAGCCGAAAGCCGCAGCAGCGTGCTGGCCAGCCTCGACTGCAGGCTTGACGCCGCATTCGCAATGATCCGGAGCTCGAGCTCCGAAATACGCGCCAGCGCCCTGGAAAAGACCTTTTCGCGGAAGGCGGGATCGCTGGCATACATATCGCGCAGCAGGCGACCCTCGAAGAAATGCAGTTCGCAGTTGGAACCGGCTCGATATTCGAGGCTCAGTGTCTGCCTGCGCAGCACCTCGAGCTCGCCGATCAGGCCTGATTTCGGAATGATCTCGACAATGAATTCCCTGCCATCGGGCAGCATCGTGCTGGCACTGACCACCCCTGAATGCACGCGCGCGAACATGTCGATCAGGACGCCTGCCCCGGCAATGACCTCGCCGCGCCGGAAACGTCGGACGCTCGACCGGCAGGAAAGAAATTCATCGTCGAGCACTATGCGGCCGCCGAGATGAATGCCGCCGCCGGCCGATATCGCCGCCCTGCCGATGCCCGTCCGGCGATCTGATGCGTGTGTCACCCCGTCCATGCGCATAACTCCAATACTCGAATAACGATAAGGATGCTGCACTGCATCATCTAAAATAGCTTAGCACGCAAGTCAAACGACATCACAAATATACAGAATAAATATTGAAACTTCAGTTGGTAAGAGTCACAAATACATCACATATCGCAATTAAAACCTAGATATGCTCAAATAATTCTCATATCTCCATAAATATGTGCTTATAAAAAAGTCTTTCTAATCAAAATTAGCAATTAACCAAATTGTGATATCACAAAATATAAATTTGCCTTCGTGGATTAATCACCATTTTGTAGATTACATTCTTATTTAGAATGAAAATAAAATACCGAATGACACAATCGGAATTATGTTCTGCCTGTTTAGTAGCATGAAGAATTTATTAAGGATTATGACCTTGGTAACAGACAACCAGAGTGCGGCGCAGCAAAGTTTGAACGGTTCTTAATCGGAAAGTTTTGGAGACCCCCGATGGCATGGGAAGCACATAGTTTCGAGGCATGGTCGCGTGTCGGACGGCCTGCGGAAGGCGGCGACATCCATGCGTCCCAGCCGCGTGCAGCAGCCCGATCATCCAAGCGCGCGCTCGACCTTCTGATGGCGGTCACCGCCCTGATCCTGCTTTCCCCGCTTCTGCTCTTCGTCGCAATGATCGTGAAGTGCTCCGATCGCGGCCCGGTCTTCTATTCCCATACGCGCATCGGCTTCGGCGGAGCGCCGTTCGGATGTCTCAAATTTCGCACGATGAAGACCGATGCGAGCGCTCAGCTTGCCGAATTGCTGCAGAACAGCCCGGCTGCGCGCAGCGAATGGGAAGCGACGCACAAGCTGAAAGATGATCCGAGGATCACGGCTGTCGGCGACATCCTCAGGCGGTCGAGCCTCGACGAGCTCCCCCAGCTGTTCAATGTCCTGCGTGGTGAAATGAGCCTAGTCGGCCCCCGGCCGGTCACCGCCGAGGAATTGCCGCGTTACGGCGAGCATATCTGGGCCTACATGGCCGTCCGTCCTGGACTGACCGGTCACTGGCAGACCAGCGGGCGCAACGATGTCAGCTACGAGCACCGGGTTTCGCTCGACGTTCACTACCTCAACAACTGGTCGCTCGGCCGGGACTTGATCATCATCGCCAAAACCATCCCCGCTCTGTTTTCGCAGCGTGGCTCGTACTGAGCATTAAAATGGGAGAGCTGCCGATCGTGCCCGAAGCCGAAGATAGCCTGCTCCCCTCGTCCCTTCCAAGCTGCCAGTAGCTCGTTAATCCGCAATCCCGTCATTTTTGGACTAGGACGACATGACCTCAAGCACGATTTTCAGCGGTGTTTCCCCGATATCCCTGCCCGCCGCCGCAGCCGCTGGCGGGAACTCGCCGCTGACCCTGCGGGACATGCTGTTTTTTCTCAGAATGCGCTGGCTATGGATCGTGGCCACGACCTTTGCCTTTCTTGCAATCGCCGGCAGCTATCTTCTCACCGCCGAGCCGACTTACGTTGCCAGCACACAACTTGTGATCTTCCCCCAGGTGAACAGCTCCGAAGCTCAAAGAGCCTTCGCGGAAGACGCATTCATAGAAGGGCAGCTGGAGATTGCCCGATCGAGCGATGTCATCGGCGGGACGGTAAGAGCGCTTGATCTTGATAGCGATCCCGACTTTGTCGATTGGAAGCCTTCGCTGCTCGACAGGGCGAAGGACTGGCTTCTGGGAATTTCTGCTCAAGTGGATACGGGGCAGGACGCGGCAGGCATGCGAACGAGTGAAACGCCGCCCAGACCCCGCACGGAGGAGGAACGGCTCCATGACCTGGCAATCGCCACGCTGCAGAGCATGATGGACATCCGCCGGATCGGGAGTTCGAC
Source organism: Rhizobium sp. N324 (assembly GCF_001664485.1). Lineage (NCBI taxonomy): Bacteria > Pseudomonadati > Pseudomonadota > Alphaproteobacteria > Hyphomicrobiales > Rhizobiaceae > Rhizobium > Rhizobium sp. N324. Next base: position 3,703,078 of record NZ_CP013630.1, read on the forward strand.
GATCATCGAGATATCAGCTGCAGCGTCGACTCCTCAGAAAGCCGTCGCCATCGCCGATACGCTCGCCAGGCAATATATCCAGAAGAATATCGCGATGAAGGCCGATGCTTCCCGACAATACAGCGACTGGCTGGAAAAATTCATCAGGGAGCAGCAGCGCGGGCTGGCCGATGCCTCTAGCGCCTTGAACACATTCAACAGCAATCCGCGCGACCAGTTCAAGCTTGCGGAGCTGCAGAGCGCGACGGATGCCCGCCGCACCCTTTATGAAAGCACGCTGACCCAGCTTACCGAAGCCAAACAGCGCATAACCTACCCCGTCTCCGACGCCACGATCGTCTCGCGGGCCACGCTGCCTCTTTCGAAGGCGAGGCCGCGCAGCACTCTCATCATCATCTTTGCCGGGGCGGTTGGCCTCGGCGTCGGCCTGGCGCTCGCCATGATAAGGCACGCCAGCGACCGCCGGATCGTCCGTCCTCAGCAGATCACGGATGCCGGCGGAGTGTCCATCGTCACCTTGCTGGCAAGATCGAATCAGGATCGGAACGGGCATACTGCCCGCTTCCTCGCTGCCGGCACGGGCAGCGGTGAGACCACCGCCTATCCTGCCCTTCCCGGCATGGCGGAATTGAGCGCAACCATCGTCGGCCTTCGGCGCAAACGCCGCGTCGCCATCGGGATAGTCGCCGTCGATCCCGGCAGCGGGGCATCGACCATTGCATGCGAACTGGCGGTGCTGTCGTCCATGTCAGGCGCGCACACGCTGCTGATCGATGCGGCTGCGCAGAAATCCTCGCTCAGCAAATCGATCGCGCCCCATACGTCCACAGGTCTCGTCGATGTTCTCGACAATGGCGAACTGATCCAGACGGCGGCGCTGCCCCTCACCCCGACCCTGAAATTCCTTCCGCTCGGCAAGGTGGAAGCAGTGACGCCGGCCGTTCGCCTCAGTTCCCGCCGCACGCAGTTGAGCTTCGCCGACCTGAAAAAGGAGTTCGACGCCATATTCGTCGATATTTCCGCATTCTCGACTTCCCCTGACGCCAATGCGATCGCGCCGGAGCTGGATGGCGTCCTCGTGGTCACCTCGCATGGGCACACCTCGATCGACGATACCGTGCGCGTCATCGACACCATGCGCAATGTCGGCGCCGAGATCGTCGGCGCGATCATCAACCATGCACCGAAGAGAATAGAGTCATGATCTCACCTTCGGCTGGAACAACAAGACAGGACCGTCCATTGCGGATCGCCTTGGGGATCGCCTCGGCGGGGCGCCCTTCGATACTGCGGGAGACGATCGACTATCTCACAGGCCTGCCGCACCAGGCGGAACGGCTCATCGTCTGCGTGCCTGTTATTGAGGATGCCGCCGGGCTCGCCGGCCGCCGCAATGTGGAAGTCTTCGTCGGCAGCCGCGGCCTGACCGCCCAGCGCAACAGGATTATCCGGGCCGCAGCGGCTGATACGGACGTTCTGATCTTCCTGGATGACGACTTCATTCCCGCCGCGACCTTCCTGCCGCGGATGGCAGCCGTCTTTGCAGCAAGGCCGGAGGTAGCAATCGCCACCGGGGAGGTGCTGGCCGACGGCGTCCTCGACGGGGGCCTCAGCATGCAGCAGGCCCTGGAGGTTCTCGATACGGCAGGCGAAACCGCCGAGCATGTGGCGGATATTTACAACGCCTATGGATGCAATATGGCGGTTCGCCTTGCGCCCGTTATCGCGCACGCCCTGGCCTTCGACGAGCAGCTGCCGCTTTACGGCTGGCTCGAGGATGTCGATTTCAGCAGGTCCATCGCCCGCCACGGCCGGTCCGTGCACGTCGAAGGCGCCCGCGGCGTGCATCTCGGCGTCAGATCCGGACGCCAGCCCGGCCGAAGGCTCGGCTATTCACAGGTCGCCAATCCGGTCTACCTGATCCGCAAAGGCACGATGTCGAAAGGTCGTGCAATTGCGCAGATCGGCCGCAACATCCTGGCAAATATGTCGGGCACCTTGTTGAAGGACCGCCTGATCGACCGGTGGGGCCGTTTGAACGGCAATTTGCTGGCGCTATCCGACCTTCTTGTCGGCCGTGCCTCTCCGTCCCGCATTCTCGAATTCGGCACTCCGTCGCCGCGCGAGATGCCTTCCCCGTCGATCGCAACGAAACGGAGATAGACCAATGCAGCCTACATCCTTGTTCGATCGCCTCGTCTCCGCGGCACTCGCCTTGCTGGCATTCTGCTGCCTGACCGGCTGGAGCGTCGCCCAGGCGCAAACATTCACTCTCGTGCCGGAAGACAAGGTCAGGCTGCGCGTCGTCGAATGGCGGTCGTCGGATTCCCGCTATGCCAGCTGGGAGGCTCTCGACGGCGTCTATACCATTGATGATGCCGGCAATCTGTCGATCCCGATCGCCGGCCACCTGCAGGCGAATGGAAAGACGACCGAGCAGCTTGCCGATGGCATTGCCGCCGCGCTGGCCGAAAAGTCCGCACTTCCGGGCAAGCCGTATATCGCCCTGGAGATTGCCGAGCATGCACCGATTTTCGTCACCGGCACCGTGCAGACGCCCGGCCGCTATCCTTTCGAGCCCAACATGACGGTGATGAAGGCTGTCAGCATCGCCGGCGGCTTCCTGCGGGAACGCGAAGACAATACCTATTTCGAGCGCGACCGGATCCAGGCCGCCGGCGCCTATCGAACGGCCGTTCTCAACCGGCGCGACCTGCTGATGCGGCAGGCGCGGCTGCGTGCCGAGATCGCCGGCGAGCAGAGTTTCGAAATCCCCGCCGAACTCCTGGGAACACCCGACGTGGACAAGCTGAAGGCCCAGGAACTGAACCTGATGCGGCTGCGGCGCGTCGACATCGCCAGCCAGATCGAAGCGGCGAACGACCTCACGCGCCTCTATGGCCAGCAGGCCGAGTCGCTGGAGGCCAAGATCAGTTCGCAAAAACGGCAGATTGAACTTGCCCAGAAAGAACTGGACAATGTCAACAGCCTGGTGAGCAAAGGCCTGGTCAGCAATTCGCGCCAGGTCTCGGTCGACCGCTGGGTTGCGGATGCGCAAGGCACCCTGATCGATCTCGAAGTCGCCCTGACCACGGCCCGCCAGGGCCTCAGCGAGGCCGACCGTTCCAAGATCAACATCGTCAACCGGCAGAACAGCGAAAACCAGGACCTGCTGAACCAGGTCAATCTCGCGATCGGCAGGGCGGCGATCGACATCCAGGTGGCCCAGCTTCTGGGCGAACAGGCCGGCTACGATGCCCAACTCGCCCAGATCAACACGGACGCGCCGGGTCTCGGCAGGACGCAGAAGAATTACAGGATCGTGCGCCGCAACGACGACGGGACCTCCCGCAGCATCGTGGCGGACGAGCAAACCGCATTGCTGCCGCACGATCTCGTCGAGGTCGGTTTGGACACGAACCTTCAGACGCCAGCTTCGCCGCCGCAGGCCGCACCGCAGAAACAGAGCTCGACGGTCCCGTCCTCCGATGTGGCCGGGGACAATCGCCCGGCTCCCGGCTGGGTCTCCCAGGCGGGATCGAATTAGGAGACGATTGTGATCATCAAGGCCTTGCCCATCCCACCGGAAGGTGGATGCCGCTCTTCGGCAAACGCGATGCTTCCGCTGCTCGCCCTCCGGCTTGGGATCTGAAGCATGTCGATAGAACCGATCGGTTTCATGGTTTTGCTGCTTGGCGTGCTCAGCATGCTCAACGGCGCGCGCTTTGCCATCACCGTCCTTTGCCTTTCGACGCTGCTGGGAGCCGCGGCGGCTCTGCAACTGCCGGCGCTCGGCGGCAGCAGCATCCAGCCGAGCCATCTTCTGGTGCTCTTTCTCGTCATGACGGCCCTGCTGCGCCCGGTTCAGACGCAGGCGATGCTCGCCAGCATCGCCTATCCGGGGCCTGGCTTCTGGTTTGCCTGCTACATCCTGTTCTCCGTGGTGTCGTCCTTCTTCCTGCCCCGTATCTTTGCCGGCGCGACCCTCGTTTACTCCTCCGCCAGAGATCCCTCAGCGATGATGTCGACGGTAGCGGCTCCATTGGCCCCGGGTTCGTCCAATCTCAGCCAGTCAGTCTACCTGCTCGGCGACCTCGCCTGCTTCGCCGTCGTCGCCGGCCTTGCCCGGCTCGGCTATGGCCGCTTCATCGCCCAGCAGCTGATCGTGGCATCGATGGCGTGTTTTGCCTTCGCGCTGATCGACCTCGCGACGTTCCAGATCGGTCAGGCCCATGTGCTCGATCTCATCAGAAATGCGAATTATACGATGCATACGGCCGAGACCATCCACGGCTTCAAGCGCATCGTCGGCCCCTTTCCCGAAGCGAGCATGTACGGCGCCGTCGCACTGGCTTATTTCGCCTTCACGCTCATGCTTTGGCTGGAGCGAGTCCAAGGCCGTATGGCTGGGTTGGCAACGCTTCTGATCGGCCCCACCATCGTGCTCTGCACCTCGACAACCGCCTATGTCGCGGGCGCCTTTATTGTCTGCATGTTCGTGCTGTTCTGCCTGAAACGCCTGATCGGCGGTCCCGCCACGACCCCGCACGTGGCTTTCCTTGCGATCACGCTGTTCTTCATTCCCTGCGCCATCACCGCGCTCAGCCTTGTCCCCGATGCATGGAATTCCATCGCCGGCCTCCTGACCACCACCGTATCGGACAAGCTCCAATCGCAGTCCGGCGAAGAGCGCACCGCCTGGAATACACTGGCATTGATCGCATTCGTCGACACCGCCACTTTCGGCGCCGGCCTGGGCACGGTTCGAGCCTCCAGTTTCATCGCCGCATTGCTTTCCAATGTCGGATTGACCGGCACCGCCCTGTTCGCCGTCTTCGTCTGCAGCCTGGCGAGGGCAGCCGGCCGGTATAAATTTGGCGACCGCGAGACCCATGCGATCGGAATCGCCGCCGTGATGGCATCCATTGCACAGATCGGCTCCGCGGCGATATCAGGCAGCGGCACGGATCTTGGCTTGCTGTTCAGCACCTCGGCTGGGCTGGCCGCGGGCTGCCTGGCCGGACCTTATGTACCGCGGTATCGGGCAGTCTCATCGCCTGCGAACCAGCGCCTGGAGGCATCGGCATCTCGTATGAGAGCGCCGATGTTTTCAACACGATGACGCCCGCTCCGGACTTTCGTCATGGATGGCAGCCTGGCGCAGTCTCAATGTCAGCCTTGCTGGCGCTCGCTGGCGGCAGAGACATTGTCTACAGAATGGCTCTCCCGCAGTCTGGCATTGCGCCGCAGCAGCCCGGACAGGAAGACGCTCGTCAGATAGCCGATCTCCATCAGCACGAGGATAGCGATAGCGGATCCGATCGCCGCAACCGCGGAGGACCCGTCCACGAAAACCACGCCGCCGAAGCCGATGGCCACAAGGAATGCAAAGACTGCGAAAGCCCAGGCGCGAATGCAAACACCGGCAGCTATCGAAATCACGGCGGCGATCAGCGCGGTGATCAGCATACAAACACCTCTTCTGTCTGCGCCCCGGCCCCCATTGTCCTGCCAGGGAAGAAGATATCGAAACGGAGCCTCATCGCAGGCAGGGCATTCTTCATGGTGAATATCTCAACAATGAAACACACGAAAACCGCCGGCAGCCGGACGCCGACAAGTCAACGGCCGAGACTGCATCTCGGCAATATATACCGGACTGGGCCTTCAAACGACAGGCCCTTCGGCTCAATCAACAACAGTTCCCTCGACTTGGAAGGCGACAGCGATTCATGCCTGCTGCGAACGATCGGAAGGGTGAGGACATGAACAATCAGTGCGTCGTCTACGTCACGGATGTCGAATATTCATTTCCGACTATTCTCTCGGCGCTACAGGCTCGGAAATTCGCAAGCCCCGCGACCGATGTCTGTGTCCTGATGTCGGAACATCTCGATAATTTCGAAGAGCTGAAAGCCCTGCTCGCAGCGAGCGGGGTCGACTTGATCGATGCGACCGAAGCGCTGCAGGATTCGCTCGGCAAGCTCGACGGATCACATTTCCAGGGACGCATCAGCGTCAGCACCATGGCCAAGCTCGTCCTTTGCGAGATCCTGCCTGCCAACTATACCCAGATCATCTACCTTGATGGGGACACGCAGATCGTCAGCGATCTCGGCAGGCTCGAAAATGCCGTTGTGCCCGAGGGCAAGTTTTTCGCGGCGCGTGACTACACGGCGATCCACGACTTCCTCGACACCGGAAAGAGCAGCCACTATTTCAACGCGGGGGTCTTGAAATTCCACCGCAACGGCTGGATCGGACAGGAGGCGCTTGAGCTTTTTGCTAGAAATCCCGAGGCCTGCGAGGGAAAGCATGATCAGGGCGCATTAAACTATGTCTGCGGTTCATCACTCATCCTCGTATCGAACCGCTGGAACTTCCCCAAACAGTTCCTTCATCTCGTCAACATGTCCTCCCTGTCGATCGTCCATTATATGGCGCATCCGAAGCCGTGGCATGGCACCTTCTTTCCCTGGACCGATAGGGAAAGCCAGGTCTATGTCGATCTGCGCAAAGCACATCCGATTTACCACTCGCTGTATCGCGGAATAAGCTTCGATCGTAAGCTCCTCTATAAGTATCGGTCGATGCGGGCGCGCATCGAACACGCAATCGAGAAGGATGGATCCGGTCCGCGGGTCCAGAGCCTGCTGGTTGGCGATTACGCCGTGTGACGCGTGGTGCGCCTGGGGTGAGTATCGGCGTGACTGATCTCGGCATGGCAGTCGACCTTTTATTTGCAGGCGGAAGCGCAACGAATGTTCAGGACAGACTATGAGTTATAAGGCTTCCGCCGCCAGCATCTCGCACTACACAAAAGCCCGCCTGCGCCGCTCGCTCAAGGCCCGGCAGGTTCGCTACGACCTGCTGCGCAGCGGGCTCAAGCAGGCGCGTCATGTCGTCATCTGCGTCATCCGCGACGAGGGCCACCGGCTGGCATTCTTCCTGCAGTATTATCGCGATCTCGGCTTCGAGCACTTCATCTGCATCGACAACGGCTCCACCGATGGCACGGCCGAATTGCTGTCCGGCTTCGACGATGTCTCCCTTCTCTCTGCCCACGGATCCTACAAGGCGGCGAGATTCGGGAATGATTGGATCAACGAAGTCATCAACCGGCACTGCCAGGAGAAATGGGTTCTCTATGTCGACGCCGACGAGTTCCTGGTCTATCCGCATTGCGACACACGGCCGATCGACCAACTGACCGCCTATATCGGTTCCACCGGCGGTCGTTCGCTGCGCTCGGTGATGATCGACATGTACAGCCCGCATCCCGTTCTCGAAAACATATGCGAACCCGGCCGCAATCCGCTCGAGGTCTGCAATCTCTTCGACCGATCCGGCTACGTCGCGCATTTCGACGAACGCAACGGGACGATATGGATCAAGGGTGGCGTTCGCGGGCGGGTCTATTTCCACGACCGGCTCTGGGACGGCCCGGCGCTCAACAAGATACCTCTGGTCTATATCGAGGGTGAACGTCTTTTTCTCAAATCATCGCATCAGGTCTGGCCGCTCTCGCTGAATTTGGGCGATATGCGCGGGGCGCTCGGCGTATCCGGCGCGCTTCTGCATTTCAAGTTCCTGTCGAGCTTCGTGCACAAGGTTGCCGATGCGGCGCACCGGTCCCAACATACGGAAGAATATGCCGTATATTCCTCGAGCAGGGATTTGGATGACTTCGTCTACGACGATACCGGCACCTACAGAAGCTGGAAGGATCTCTCCGATCACGGGCTCATCCAGGGCGAGGGCTGGAAATACTGGAGGAATGCGTCCGAAACCGACGTCTAAAGCGCGTCGCACAAACCCGCTGGCGGCGGGTTTTGTTGAGGCTTTCGCTGCCGCATTCTTTCGTCGAGGCGGCCCTTAAGCAAGAGCCTCCACACCATCGGCATAAGCTTCCAGCGCCTTCCGATTGAGAATGCGGATTTTGCCCTGCGTGCCGTCCACCACTTTGCTCTCGCGCAAACGCCGCAGGCACTGATTGACCTTTTCGCGCGACGCCGGCAGCGTCGCCGCCAGGTCATGTTGGGAGATGAGCAGCTCATCGCCGCTGTGTTGCGCATCCACTTTGTACAAGGCGGAAAGGCGCAGCAGCGTCCGGGCCAATCTCTGCCTTAGGCTCGATCCGGCGTTGGAAATGATCCGCAGCTCGAGTTCGGAGACACGCGCCAGCGCCTTCGACAGGATCTTCACCTGAAATTGCGGATCGTTTGCACACAGGTCCCGCAGCAACCGACCATCGAAGTAATGCAGCTCGCAGTCCGATGAGGCCCGATATTCCAGGCTGAGGGACTGCTTGCGCAGCACCTCCAATTCGCCGATCAAGCCGCCTTTCGGAATGATTTCCACGATGAACTCTCGTCCATCTGCAAGCGGCGTGCTTGCGCTCACCATTCCGCGCTGGACGCGGGCGAACATGTCGATGGCGTCACCGGCGCCGGCAATGACCTCGCCGCGGCGAAACTTCCGAACACTCGAACGGCAAAACGGGAACTCGTGATCCAAATCCCCCCGGCCGCCGTATAGAATACCTACCGTCCCGCAAGTAACCGCTTCGCCTATTCGCGCCGCGCTTCCTCCAGTCTTGTTATCTCTGATGCTAACCGCCCCGTCCATACGCGCAACTCCACGCAGGCTAATTCATTTATTATCGCCAGCGACATTCGTAATCCGTTAAATTAGAAAGTCAAATAGTAATAACATAAAAATCATTTTCTAAATTATACATAAATTATGACGACTGCTCATATTTATATATAACGAAATCCATATTGAATTCTAAAAGATACAGGCAGTTAAAGCCACAATTGGATTTTTATACGATTTGTGACAATTGTCTAATTGCAGAATAAACACCCAGGAAAGAAGATTATCCTGGAAAGCCCATATTAATATTTGTAACATTTCGTTTGCGTGCTACAATATGCGAACAACATCTTAGAAAAATGAAATAAAAACTACAGATAATAAATAATTTATTCACCATTATGACCTTGGTCACAGACATCAGACTTATATTAAAACAAGCTTTGGCTGTTGTTTCTGGGATTCGCCCAACGGAGACGCGGATGACGGGAAAAAATCGGGGCATCAACCCAACTGAACCTCGGCGGGATTGCACCCGGGCGCAAAAACAAGGGCGTCCCTTCTATTCGTCAAAATTCCATAAGATCAGCAGAATTCTGAAGCGTGCACTGGACATCATCATTGCGGCGTCTCTCCTATTCCTTCTGTTGCCGCTCTTTCTATCGGTCGCCTTCATTATAATGCTCAGCGATCGGGGTGCCATTTTCACTGCCGATCGGCGGATCGGCTATGGAGGAAAGGAGTTCGGTTGCCTGAAGTTTCGGACGACGGGAGCCGACGCAACGGCCAACCCGCCTGTGACTGTCGTCGGCGACATCGTGACGCGGTCGAACCTTGAGAAGCTTCCGCAATTGATCAACGTGCTGCTTGGGCAAATGAGCCTCGTCGGGCCCTGCGCCATTCCCAAAGAAGAGCTGCCACGTTACGGCGAATATGCCTATGCCTACATCGCGGTCCGTCCTGGCCTCACCGGCCATTGGCAGATCAGCGAAGGCGTCAATTATCAGAACAGAGTTTCACTCGACGTCGAGTATCTGTGTAAATGGACGCTCGCCTTGGATTTCGTGATCATGGCAAAGGCGCTGGCAGCCTTGCTTTCCCGGCATGCCTTATTGCCCAAAATGGACGCATAGGGTCGTTTCGGTTTTCTCGATACGCGCAGCGGCCGCATCCTGCCCTGTCCGCCCCGGCCTTATCCGTGGGGACGCTTGCCGGTCACATGAGAGCGCTCCGTGATCGAGTTCTTTCTCCGGCGCCTTTGGATATGCCCCCACAACGAATAGGCAAATAGACCTGCCAGATAGCTTACTTCCATCAGGACGAGCGCTTCGAGGCAGTAGACGATCGCTTCCGAAAAGGAAGAGCCTTTCAGCAGGATCATCGCACCCCAGGCAAGGATGAGCAGAAATGTAAAAATTGCAAAGGCCGAGGCGCGTATGGTCGCTCCGGCGGCGATCGAGACGGCAACCACGATAAGAGCACTCTTCAGCATAAGTCTGCCCCTCTCTCCACGCCTCCTTCAAGCCGCCGTCTGCCCTCAATGACATGACAAAACCCAAAGTCGAAACGAAGTCCGATCAAAGTATTTTATCGATTATTGTTAAAATATTGCTAAGACCCGCCCAGTAAGCCGACAGACCCAAGCGCAGAATATTCGGCTATTCATCCGGTATGGTCGTTCTATCGTCCAAAACCAAGAGATGCTTGAAGCACGTCGGAAGATCTAGTGCGTCTCATCAGGAGGTGTGCAGCGTATAGCGCCTATGCACGCGCGATGATCCAATAGCGCTTGCCGGCCAAGCACGAGATGGCGACGACATCCGTGATGTGCGGCAAGGCTGCTCCACGCCCAGCCTTCGCGACAGACAGGTGTTCCTCTTCGGCAGTCGCCTCGGTTCAACGACACAAGGCTCGCCGGTGATCGGCGAGCCTTGCTGGTGTCCGTGGCGATTGGGCACGATGGAATTGCCGGCATCGAGGCCGGTGTCGATGAGCCTATTTCGAGACTGCGGCGGCCAATTGCCGTTTTGCACCACGCTGGAGGCTGAGGTTTTCAAGCCAGGTGACCTGTTTCCTCAATTTCAACGCCGGCTTTTCGATGAATCTCCACGAGAAGGCGGCAAAGCAGGTGGCAACGATGCTGCAGACAATACCATTCAACCACCAGTTATGCGCCAAAGGCCCGAGCGCCACGAACGCCTGTTGAATGGGATAGCCATAGAGGAAGACGCCGTAGGAATAGTCAGCACCATTGAGAATGCCGAGCTTGCGGGGCGAGGTCAGGCCGAGAAAGACCGTCACATATCCCATTGCCGGAATGGCAATGAAATCCCCAAGGGAAGAAAACCAGTAGGCCCATAATATGATTGCCACCGAGGCAAGGAAAATTCTTACATCCCACAGAACCTTGTCCTTGTAGAGATAGAAGGTCACCCCCACCAGAAACGCACAGATGAGCAGATTGCCTGACGCGGTCGTCGGCATCGCTGCCCAATCGCTCTCATGTTTCCAATACCTTGCGATACCGAAGCTGATGATCAAAGCCGGCGTTGCGACGAGGGCGATCACCCGCCGCCTGACCACGCCGAGCAGAAACAGGGCGGCAATCGCGGCATAGCACTCGAGCTCGAAGGGCACTGTCCAGAGTTGCCCGTTCACCATCGCGGCGTCGGGATTATCCAGGAATACGCCGGGCAGATTGAAGTGGATGTGGCCCGTGACGTTCAGCAGATAGGTAAAGAACTGAGGATCGGTGAAATAGTCACGCAGGTCATACTCTGTATAGATCGCTCCGAGTATAAAGGCAGCCAGCAATACCTCCACCGCAAGAGCGGGGTAGATCCGGATAAATCGGTTACCGAGAAAGGAGATCAATGTCTTCGACCGTTCAAGACTGCCGGCCACCAGGAATCCGCTCAGGACGAAGAACATGGGCAGTACTGATTTGATGACGGGACGGAAGGGGGACTCCCAAAGAAACAGGTCATCGCCGTACGTGACGCGGGCCGTATGTATCCAGAGCACGGAGAAGGCTAACAGCAATCGCATGTAATCGAATCCTGTCGGTCGCCCTTTTGCTAGATCAAGCTTTTCGCCGAGAAACATCTGTGGCCCTTTCAGAAGTATTGGCTCGATTTGGAACTGCAAACTGTTGCCGCGAAGCGGCGGCGGCATCATTGCCGGGTCGGGGCCACGTGTCAGTGACCAGAGGTACATCAGGAAGAAATTGAACGAGAGAGCGCCCCTCTCCCGAAGACGAGACCGCTGACCATCAACCCAATGGCCCTGCGCTTCCCGAGGCGCCATGCGACGGTCGGCGTTGGACCAGGCGATCGGGCGGCGGATTGGATGAGGAAACCATGAAATTTCTGGCCACCCTGTTTTTTGTTGTGCTCGCCTTTATCGGATTGGGGCTGATGGGAGGCGGCGCCTTGCTGCTCAGCCTCGGCGGCTCGCCCTATTACGCGATCATCGGACTTGCCTATCTGGCTGCCGCGCGTCTGCTGTGGCGCCGGCAGACATCGGGCGCCCTCATCGTCGTGCTTGTCGCCGTTTTGACCCTTCCCTGGGCGCTATGGGAGTCGGGTTTCAATTTCTGGGCGCTTTTTGCGCGTTTGATGTCGCCCATCGCGCTGGCGGGCTTTGCACTCCTCTTTGCGCCGTCGCTTTCGCCGACTGCCAACCGCAGACTCTTCTATGGCGGCACCTTGCTTGCGGCCATCCTGTTCACTGTCGGTTTCGGCCTTGCTTTCACGCCGCATAACCTGATTCGCCCCGCCGCCGGCATCCCCGCCTACAAAACTGCCAAGGGCGACAACTCGCCCTCCGACTGGACATCCTATGGCCGCAGCACGGCCGGAGATCGCTACTCCCCGTTCGATCAGATCAACCGCGGCAATGTCGCCAAGCTCGATCTTGCCTGGACATATCGCACCGGGAAAAGCGATGGCGCCGACCAGAACACGCCTCTGCAGATCGGCGACACCGTCTACACCTGCACGCCGACAAATGTCATCGCAGCGCTGGATGCCGATACGGGCAAACCCCGCTGGACCTTCGATCCCAAGGCGACAGCGCCTTACTGGCAACGCTGCCGCGGCCTCGGCTACTACAAGATGCCGCAGGAGGCCCGATCCGCCGACGGTCTTTGCAATGAGCGTCTGGTGCAGACGACGATCGATGCCCGTCTCCTGGAGATCGACAGCAAGACCGGCGCACCCTGCAAGGGCTTCGGAGACAATGGCACCGTGCAGCTTTCCCAGGGCATGGGTGAAGTAAAGTCAGGTTATTATTTCCAGACATCGGCGCCGCTGATTGCCCGCAATCTGATCGTCATCGGAGGCTGGGTCATAGACAATCAGGAGGTTGGCGAACCCTCGGGCGTCATCCGCGCCTTCAATGTCGTCACCGGTGAACTCGAATGGGCATGGGATCTCGGCAATCCCGAGACTACCAAACTCCCGCCGGAGGGGCAGACCTATACACGGGCCACGCCCAACATGTGGACGACGGCCGCATTCGACGACAAGCTCGGCCTCATCTATGCACCGCTCGGCAATACCACGCCGGATTATTACGGCGTCAATCGCCCGGCCTTCGCCGATCAATATAATGCCACCTTGGTAGCGCTCGACGTCACGACGGGACGGGAAAAATGGAAGTTCCAGACCGTGCATCACGATATCTGGGACTATGACCTGCCGGCTCAACCGGTTCTGATCGACCTTCCCGACGGCAACGGCGCCAGGGTCCCTGCTCTCCTGCAGACCACCAAACGCGGCCAGCTTTTCCTGCTCAACCGTCAGACCGGTGCACCGCTTGCCGAGGTTCAGGAGAAGCCGGTGCCGCAGCAAGGCGGCGCGCCGGAAGAGAAATTGTCTCCGACGCAGCCCTACTCCGTCGGCATGCCGACAATCGGTGCAGAACGGGTGACGGAGCAGACCGCCTGGGGCCTGACGATGTTCGATCAGCTGGCATGCCGCATCGCCTTTCGAAAGATGCGCTACGACGGCGATTTCACCCCGATCGGCCCGCAATATGCGATTCAGCAGCCGGGGAACCTCGGCGGCCTCAACTGGGGGAGCGTGTCGGTCGATCTGCCCAACAACAGGGTCTTCCTGAACGATATCCGCGTGCCCAGCCTCTTCGCCCTCATTCCACGCGGGGAATATGTCGATTTCGCCCTCACCACCACCGCCCACGGCCCCTCCGCCCCGCAGCGCGGCACACCATACGGCATGGCCACCGAAATGTGGACCTCGAGGCTCCGCGTTCCCTGCACGCAGCCGCCCTTCGGCACCGTCACGGCCGTGGATCTGAATACACGCAAGATCGCATGGCAGGTCCCGGCCGGAACCGCCGAACAACTCGGGCCGTTTAAAATCAAAAGCAACCTGCCGATGCCGATGGGCCTGCCGAGTTATGCCGGCTCGTCGGCGACTGCCGGCGGTATCGTCTTCTTCGCCGGCTTCCAGGACTATTATATCCGCGCTTACGATGCTGAGAACGGCAATGAGCTCTGGAAATATCCTCTGCCGGTCGGCTCGAGCGCCACGCCGATGACCTACGTCTCGCCGAAAACCGGCAAGCAATATGTCGTGATCTCGGTTGGCGGAGCGCCATATTCGAAGGACGCCGGCGATTATGTGCTCGCCTTTTCTCTGAAAGACGAAGAATAGCGCCGCTGCCGCTCACACTGTGTTATTTTGGGTCCGACAAGGAACCTGGGCTACGAGCGTGACGCGAAAACTGGCGGCAATCCTGGTCGCGGATGTGGTCGGCTACAGCCGTCTCGCCGGTGCGGACGAGGACCGCATCCTGGCGCGGCTGCGAACATTGCGCAGCGATCTGGTCGATCCGACCATCGCCGTGCACAATGGCCGCGTCGTCAAGCGCACCGGCGATGGAAGCCTCATCGAGTTTCGCAGTGTCGTCGACGCCGTGCGCTGTGCAATCGAGGTGCAGACTGCCATGGTCGAGCGCAATATCGGCGTGCCTCCCGAGCATCGCATCGAGTTCCGGGTCGGGATCCATCTGGGCGATGTGGTCGAGGAGAGCGACGGCGACTTGATGGGCGACGGCGTCAACATCGCCGCCCGCTTGGAGGGAGTTGCCAGGCCCGGCGCCATTTGTCTCTCCGAAGATGCCTACCGCCAGGTGAGAGCGCGGCTTGATCTCGCCGTGACCGATCTCGGCCAAATCCAACTCAAGAATATCGCCGAGCCGATGCGGGTCTATTTGCTGCAGGTGTGGCCCGCTTCGCAGCCGGTCCCGGCACGGCCGCCGGGAGCGCCGCCCGCAACGAGATCGCCTTCGGCTGCGGCCGTTGCCGACAAACCCTCCATCGCCGTGCTGGCCTTCAACAACATGAGCGGCGACGCCGAACAGGAATATTTCTCCGACGGTATCAGCGAAGACATCATCACCGACCTCTCGAAGCTGTCTGAATTGCACGTGATCGCCCGCAACTCATCCTTCGTCTACAAGAATGTCACAGCCTCGGTGCCTGAGATGGCCAGGGCGCTCGGCGTCCGCTATGTTCTGGAGGGCAGCGTGCGCAAGGCCGGCAACCGCGTGCGTGTCACGGCTCAACTGATCGACGCGAGCAATGGCGGACACATCTGGGCCAGCCGCTTCGACCGCGATCTCACCGACATTTTTGCGGTTCAGGATGAACTGACCCAGGAGATCGTGGCGGCGCTCAAACTGAACCTCACGCATGGCGACCATGATCGTTTGGCCCAAGGGCGCGCCGTCGATGTCAGCGCTTACGAATTGTTGTTGCGCGGGCGCGAGCAGGCGTCGACCCATAGCCGAAGCGGAAACAGAGCCGCCCGCGGCCTGGCGGCGGAGGCTGTCGCCATCGATCCGGACTATGCGGCGGCCCGGGCTCTGATCTCCTTCACGCATGTCCTCGACTACGTCAACGCCTGGAGCGAGGATCCGGAGGGTTCGCTGCGGACCGGGCTGGATCTGGCGCAGCAGACAGTGGATATGGCCGAAGAACAGCCCAATAGCCACTTCGCCCTGGGCATGGCCTGCATGTGGAGCCGCGAACTGGACCGGGCGCGGGCGGAAGTGCTGCGCGGCCTCGCCCTGTCGCCCAACTCCGCCGAACTGCTGATACTGATGGCCCATATCCAGATCTTCTCAGGCGATCCTGCAGGCGCCTTGGAAACGCTCGATGCATCGATGCGGCTTGACCCGCATCATCCGGAAATTCTTTTGCAATTTCTCGCCGATGCGCACTTTTCTCTCGGTGAATATGAGCAGGCGATCACCGCGATCGAGCAACGGCTCGAACAAAACGCGCAATCGGAAACCGCCTATGCGCTGCTCGCCTCATGCTACGGCCATCTCGGCCGGCCGGAGGATGCCCGGCAGGCGTGGGAGAAGGCGCTCCGGATCAATCCGGATTTCTCCATCGAACGCCGCCGCCGCGTCCTCCCTTTCCGAAACCCAGAGGACTTTAACCGCCGCGTCGAAGGGCTGCGCAAGGCGGGACTGATCGTCGCGGATGTCGGTCAGCGCTGACAGAAACTGCGGCTCGGACAGATGAGCGGGCAGATCATCTCCCGGGCAGTCCAGGCCCGAAATTTCTCGGATCACGCCTCCCACAGGATCATAGCGCCGGCAAGCGCAATTTATCCGCGCAAGGCCCGCTGTCACGCTGAATTGCCGTCGAGCCCATCGATCATCGCAGTCTATCGATGGCCGGGTTTCATTTTTTCCCGTCCGCCAGTGCCTCTTTCCGCCGGCGACGCGGCAGGAGTGATTTGAGGTACCGCCACATCGGCGAGATGACGTAGCCTGCGACCGGAATCGTGATCAAGCCGGCGACAATACCGACGATGCCCGCTCCGGTGGCCTCGACGATCCATCGCAGCACGGACGCCAGAACGGGAATGGCATGGGAGACAGCCTCCCCGGCATCATGGATGAGATGCGCGAGGCCGCCCACTCCATAGGCTTCGAGGCCGTGCACGATGATGCCGCCGCCGACCCAGATCATCGCCGCCGTTCCGATAATACCGAGCGCTTTCAGAAAATAAGGCATGCCTGTGACCAGCCCGCGTCCGACCACGCGCAGGAATGCCCCCATCGGGGACGCCGTCTGCACCCGCGCCATCATCAGGCCCAGATCATCGGCCTTCACGATCAGCGCCACGCCGCCATAGACCAAGGCCGTTATGCCCAGCCCCACGACGGCTAGGATGAAGGCCTGCGTGAATAGGCTGCCGGACGGCACCGCGGCGAGCGTAATCGCCATGATTTCAGCCGACAGAATGAAATCGGTCTTGATCGCACCGGCGACCTTCTCGTCTTCGAGGGATTGCGCATCAAGGCTTGTCGTCTCCAGTGCCGATTCATGGGCATGAGCCGCATGCGGCAGCACCTGTGCGTAGATTTTTTCCACGCCCTCGTAGCAGAGAAAAAGTCCGCCGATCATAAGCAACGGTGTGATCGCCTGTGGTGCGACAAGGCTCAGGATAAGCGCTGCAGGAAGCAGGATCAGAAGCTTGTTCTTCAGCGAACCGATTGCGATCTTGCCGATGATCGGCACTTCGCGTGCTGCCGAAAATCCGGTGACGTAGCGGGGTGTGACTGCCGCATCATCGATGACGACGCCTGCCGCTTTCGCGCCCGCCTTGGCTGCTTGGCCGGCAATATCGTCAAGCGAGGCTGCAGCCACCTTGGCCAATGCGGCGATATCGTCAAGAAGGGCGATCAAGCCAACACTCATTCAAGCCTCCGTTGGGAAGATAGATTTAGATAGCGAAAATGGAAAAACCGCCATCCAACGACCTCGAGGCGAGACGTGGCATCCCCGCCGGGAAGATGCCACGCGCAGATCGCAACGGCAATGCCGCCGTTATTCACCCGGCATCGGGCTCGGCCCGCCTCCCTGGCGGAGAGCAAGCCTGCCGCTCCCATTTCAGCGAAACCCGTGACAGCCCCAAATTTGCACTCCGCGTCAATGCGGCGGATCAGGATCCGCCCCTTCGCCAGAACCGGGAACGTCAGCTTCCGCAGCTCAATGCGGCAGGCGAGAACGCGATCTCTGCCTCAGAAACGCAAAAGCCCGCCGAGAGGCGGGTTTTTGCGTATTGGCAGTCGAGAATTTGGTTGCGGGTTCAGGCTTTGCTGTTTTTCTGTCCCGCTTCGTCGGCTTCGCCTCGTTGCGGGCCCCTGACGAGGCGTTAACTCCTCGACCCGTTACCAAACAAAAAGCCCGCGCTGAGGCGGGCTATTTGTTTGGTTGCGGGGGCAGGATTTGAACCGTTCGGATCTTAAAACAGTCCACTGGACTGTTTTATCGGGCTTTGCCCGACCGACCGCTCACCCTTCAGGTTATGGTGAGCTTTGCGAACGAGGAGCTACCATCGCCAGGGAAAGCGAAGCTTTTCCGCCAGCGATAACTGGTCTGGGTAGCTTGGATAAGACAAGGGAATTTGGTTGCGGGGGCAGGATTTGAACCTGCGGCCTTCAGGTTATGAGCCTGACGAGCTACCGGGCTGCTCCACCCCGCGCCATGATGAGCTGTCTGGGCATGCCCGGACTTTTTGTTTGCCGGTCCTCGAAGGCTTTGCCTTCTGCGGTTCGGCGGGGGCTGCTCCACCCCGCGGTATATATTAACACGAAAGGCCGCTTTGTGAGCGGCCCTTTGATCGGCTTTGGGCCGTTGGTCTGTGATGAGAAGATTTTATATCATGAAGTTGCGTTTTGCAGACCTGGCAGCGACCTACTCTCCCGCGTCTTAAGACGAAGTACCATGGGCGCAGGGGCGTTTCACGGCCGTGTTCGGAAAGGGAACGGGTGCAGCCACCCCGCCATAACCACCAGGTCGGCAAAGCGCAACTTATGTTTGAGAAGCTGGTGATGTTTTCACATCGTTTATTTGAACACGTCTTCAAGCATCATCGAACTTTGTTCGATGAGCACAGTCAATGAGAACGATCAAGCCGATCGAGCTATTAGTACCGGTAAGCTTCATGCGTTGCCGCACTTCCACACCCGGCCTATCAACGTGGTCGTCTTCCACGGCTCTGATAGGGAATACTCGTTTTCAGGTGGGTTTCCCGCTTAGATGCCTTCAGCGGTTATCCCGTCCATATATAGCTACCCTGCTATGCCCTTGGCAGGACAACAGGTCCACCAGAGATATGTCCATCCCGGTCCTCTCGTACTAGGGACAGATCCTGTCAATATTCCTACACCCACGGCAGATAGGGACCGAACTGTCTCACGACGTTCTGAACCCAGCTCACGTACCGCTTTAATTGGCGAACAGCCAAACCCTTGGGACCTGCTCCAGCCCCAGGATGCGATGAGCCGACATCGAGGTGCCAAACAACCCCGTCGATATGGACTCTTGGGGGTCATCAGCCTGTTATCCCCGGCGTACCTTTTATCCGTTGAGCGATGGCCCTTCCACGCGGGACCACCGGATCACTATGACCGACTTTCGTCTCTGCTCGACTTGTCAGTCTCGCAGTCAGGCGGGCTTATGCCATTGCACTCGACGACCGATTTCCGACCGGTCTGAGCCCACCATCGCGCGCCTCCGTTACTCTTTCGGAGGCGACCGCCCCAGTCAAACTACCCACCATACACTGTCCCGGACCCGGATGACGGGCCGCGGTTAGACATCCATGACGATAAGGGTGGTATTTCAAGGATGGCTCCACGGAAACTGGCGTCCCCGCTTCAAAGCCTACCACCTATCCTACACATGCCGACACGAATGCCAGTGTAAAGCTATAGTAAAGGTGCACGGGGTCTTTCCGTCTGACCGCAGGAACCCCGCATCTTCACGGGGAATTCAATTTCACTGAGTCTATGTTGGAGACAGCGGGGAAGTCGTTACGCCATTCGTGCAGGTCGGAACTTACCCGACAAGGAATTTCGCTACCTTAGGACCGTTATAGTTACGGCCGCCGTTTACTGGGGCTTCGATTCAAAGCTTGCACCTCTCCTCTTAACCTTCCAGCACCGGGCAGGCGTCAGACCCTATACGTCGTCTTGCGACTTCGCAGAGCCCTGTGTTTTTGATAAACAGTCGCTACCCCCTGGTCTGTGCCACCCCACAAGAGTTGCCTCATATGGGGTCACGCTTCTTCCGAAGTTACGCGTGCAATTTGCCGAGTTCCTTCAACATAGTTCTCTCAAGCGCCTTGGTATACTCTACCTGACCACCTGTGTCGGTTTCGGGTACGGTCTATACGGTGGAGCTATTTCCTGGAACCGCTCCGCTGCCCTGATAATCCAATAAACCAGAACAACTTGTGCAATCCGTCACTACCACCAGGCCCACGAATATTAACGTGGTTCCCATCGACTACGCATTTCTGCCTCGCCTTAGGGGCCGGCTAACCCTGCTCAGATTAACTTTAAGCAGGAACCCTTGGTCTTTCGGCGAGAGGGTCTCTCACCCTCTTTATCGTTACTCATGTCAACATTCGCACTTCCGATACCTCCAGGAGCCCTCACAGGTCTCCCTTCATCAGCTTACGGAACGCTCCGCTACCACGTGTATTGCTACACATCCTCAGCTTCGGTGCATGGCTTCAGCCCCGTTACATTTTCGGCGCAAAGACCCTTATTTAGACCAGTGAGCTGTTACGCTTTCTTTAAATGATGGCTGCTTCTAAGCCAACATCCTGGTTGTTTTGGGATCCTCACATCCTTTCCCACTTAGCCATGACTTGGGGACCTTAGCTGGAGGTTAGGGTTGTTGCCCTTTTCACGACGGACGTTAGCACCCGCCGTGTGTCTGCCGAGTAGTACTCCCCGGTATTCGGAGTTTGGTTAGGATCAGTAAGACGGTGAGTCCCCATAGCCCATCCAGTGCTCTACCCCCGGGGGTATTCGCTCGACGCTCTACCTAAATAGATTTCGCGGAGAACCAGCTATTTCCGAGTTTGATTGGCCTTTCACCCCTAGCCACAAGTCATCCCAATCTATTGCAACAGATGCGGGTTCGGTCCTCCAGTTGGTGTTACCCAACCTTCAACCTGCTCATGGCTAGATCACTCGGTTTCGGGTCTAATGCAACAAACTATATCGCCCTATTCAGACTCGCTTTCGCTTCGCCTACACCTACCGGCTTAAGCTTGCTTGTTACACTAAGTCGTTGACCCATTATACAAAAGGTACGCCGTCACCCTTGCGGGCTCCGACTGTTTGTAGGCATCCGGTTTCAGGTTCTATTTCACTCCCCTTGTCGGGGTGCTTTTCACCTTTCCCTCACGGTACTTGTTCGCTATCGGTCATGCACGAGTACTTAGGCTTGGAGAGTGGTCTCCCCATGTTCAGACAGGATTTCTCGTGTCCCGCCCTACTCTAGGACAATCATGATATCTACGCGTACGGGGCTGTCACCCACTACGGCCGCACTTTCCAGAGCGTTCCACTTTAATCACAATTGCCACTGGCCTGGTCCGCGTTCGCTCGCCACTACTTGCGGAGTCTCGGTTGATGTCCTTTCCTGCAGGTACTTAGATGTTTCAGTTCCCTGCGTTCGCTTCTTACACCCTATGTATTCAGGTGTAGATACCTTATCACAATGCTTGGAAACCGAGCGCGTCAGAGACGCGTCAGGCAATAGCCATTAGGCAGCAGCCAATAGTTTTCACTACTGCCTATTGCCTTCTTCCTACTGCCTCGCGTGCCTTCGGCACGCTCGATTTCCCAAGCATTTAAGGTGGGTTGCCCCATTCGGAGATCCATGGATCAAAGCTCATTCGCAGCTCCCCACGGCTTTTCGCAGCGTATCACGTCCTTCATCGCCTGTGCATGCCAAGGCATCCACCAAATGCCCTTACGACACTTAATCGTTCTCATTGCCAATGCTCATCATCTCGTTGTCCGTTTCGAAGAAACGACAACAGACCGGGTTACCTTTTACAACCCAGTCAATCCAACAATGCCATTAACGTGTTCGACAGGTCTGCTTTATTGGAGCTACGCCGAGCAGCCCACTTGCAGCCTGTCTTAAGACCAGCTTCTCGAGATTGGATCCGATACCGCGCGGTCAGGCAACGGCAATCAAGTCGTCCGTCAGATGCCCATCCCTAAAGATGACCAAACAACACGCGATAAACCGCTACGCGGTTTACGCTGACGACCCAGAGCGACAAGCTTCCTTCCTACCTCCAGTCCTTCCCCTATCTCCGGCCGGCTAGGCCATCCATAGGATCAGCAGAACTGGGCTCGGACGCCATGGGCCAAAACCCACAACACCTGGAAGCCTCCAGATCAATCTTCTCTTCACAATGTATGCAGAACAGGCATCAGGCCTTAGCCGATGCAAACTTTTATTTCTT